>NZ_MKSM01000067.1 GCF_001897285.1 Nitrobacter sp. 62-23 | reverse complement strand
CAATAAACCTGCTTCGCCATCCAAGCCCCCAGATCATGGAAAGCTTGAATCACATAGCCCCGCTCGTGGGAATCCTTATTGAGTACGGACCCTAAACCGGCGGCTGGCCTCCGGCTGCAACGCCAACTACCTTTAGCCCCGCATCCCACTCGAGCCTGATTCTTCGGATGGATCATTTTTCGCGCAACCGCCCGGCATCGTCATCGACGACTCGCGTCGTCGATGTCCTGGTTCCCGTTGCGATCGATCAGGCTTATTCCTACCGCGTTCCGCGCGGCATGGAGGTCTCGCCCGGCGACGTGGTCACGGTGCCGCTCGGACCGCGCGAGGTCATCGCCGTGGTCTGGGCCGAAAACCCGTCGCCCGATCCGCGCCTGCACAACCGGTTGAAGGACATCGGCGAAAAACTCGGCGTGCCGCCGCTCAAGGCTGAACTGCGCACGCTGATCGACTGGGTCGCGAACTACACACTGTCGTCGCGCGGCATGGTGATGCGCATGAGCCTGCGGATGGGCGAGCACCTCGGACCGGAGCGGGCACGCGCCGGCGTGCGGCTGAGCGGCGAGCCGCCCCAGCGCATGACGCCGGCGCGACGGCGGCTGATCGCGGTGTTGTCCGATCGCCTGCTGCACGGAAAATCCGATGCGGCGAAGGAAGCAGGCGTCAGTGCCGGCGTCGTCGACGGCCTCATCGACGAGGGCACGCTGACGGTCGAGCCGATGCCGCCTCCGCCGCCGCCACCGCCGCCCGATCCAGATTTCGCCGTTCCCGACTTTTCCCGCATCCAGCGCGCGGCCGTGGACGCCATGCGCGCACTTGCAGCGAACGGCACGTTCCACGTCGCGCTGCTCGACGGCGTCACCGGATCCGGCAAGACCGAGGTCTATTTCGAGGCGGTCGCCGAAACCATCCGCCGCGGCAGGCAGGCGCTGATCCTGATGCCGGAGATCGCGCTGACCGGGCAGTTTCGCGACCGCTTCGCGGCGCGCTTCGGCGAGCGCCCGCTGGAGTGGCATTCCGAACTGACGCCGCGCACGCGCGCGCGCAACTGGGCCGCGATCGCGGCGGGCGAGGCGCAGGTCGTGGTCGGCGCACGCTCGGCGCTGTTTCTTCCCTATGCCGATCTCGGACTGATCATCGTCGACGAGGAGCACGACCAGGCCTACAAGCAGGACGAAGGCACGCATTATCACGCCCGCGACATGGCCGTGGTGCGCGCGCATATCGCGAAAATCCCGATCGTGCTGGCGTCGGCGACGCCGTCGGTCGAGAGCGAAGTCAATGCGCGCAAGGGGCGCTACCAGCGCATCGCGCTGACGTCGCGGTTCGGCGGCCAGCACATGCCGCAGATCGAACTGATCGATCTGCGCCGCGAGGCCCCGCCGCGCGGCCGCTTCGTTTCTCCGCGTCTCGCCGGAGAGATTCAAAACGCCATCGAACGGCGCGAGCAGGCGCTGCTGTTTCTCAACCGCCGCGGCTACGCGCCGCTGACCTTGTGCCGCGCCTGCGGTCACCGCTTCGCCTGCACGATCTGCGACGCATGGCTGGTGGATCATCGCTTCCGGCAGCGTCTCGTATGCCATCACTGCGGCTTCTCGATGCCGCGTCCACGGCAATGTCCGCATTGCGCGGCGGAGGAATCGCTTGTCGCTGTCGGCCCCGGCGTCGAACGGTTGCAGGAAGAGGCCGCCGCGCTGTTCCCCGACGCCCGCACCATGGTGCTGTCGAGCGATCTGATCACCTCGATCGAGACGATGCGCACCGAACTCAACGACATCGCGGAAGGCCGCGTCGACATCATCATCGGCACGCAACTGGTGGCGAAGGGACATCATTTTCCGCGCCTGAACCTCGTCGGCGTCGTCGACGCCGACCTCGGCCTGAGCAACGGCGATCCGCGCGCCGCGGAGCGGACTTTCCAACTGCTCAACCAGGTGATCGGACGCACCGGCCGCGAGCAAGGCCGCGGAATCGGTTATCTGCAAACCCACCAGCCCGAACATCCCGTGATGAAGGCCTTGGTCGCAAGCGACCGCGAGGCGTTTTACGCCAGCGAGATCGAGGCACGTGAGCGCGCGGGCTATCCACCGTTCGGCCGCCTCGCCAGCCTGATCATATCCGCAGGCGACCGCCCGACCGCAGAGGGTTTCGCCCGCCAGCTCGCCGCGACCGCACCAATCGACGAACGCGTTCAGGTGCTCGGACCGGCGGAAGCGCCGCTCGCCGTCATCAAAGGCCGCTATCGCTTTCGCTTGCTGGCGAAATCGGCGCGCGGCGTGGACCTGTCCGGCTATCTGCGCGAGTGGCTCGCCGCGGGACCGAAGACCAGGGGCAACCTCAAACTGGAAGTGGACGTCGATCCGCAGAGTTTCCTTTAAGAGCGCCTTCGTCATTTTGAATCCCGCGTGCCCGCCGTGTGCTGTAGATCACGCCCGCCTCTGTACAACGGCGCGCCGGGATTGACGGCCTCGGGGTTGGCATTCAATCTGCCGCCGCGCGAGGGCTGAATGCATATCTACTTCCGGGGCAGCGGTTTGCAGCGTCTGCGGTTGGCGTCGGGGCTGGCGCTGATGGCGTTCGCGGCCACGCATTTCGCCAATCATGCGGTCGGCCTTGTCAGCCTCGAAGCTATGCATCGGGTGCAGGAATTGCGGACCGCGGTTACCCGGTCATGGCCGGTATCGATCATCCTGTTGCTCGCGCTGACCACCCACGTCGCTCTCGGCCTTTATAAATTGAGCCGGCGGGAAACCTGGCGGATGCCGGTCTGGGAGGCTCTGCAGATCGGCATCGGACTTTCGATTCCGTTCCTGCTGTTTCCGCATATCGTCAACACCCGCGTGGCGCATGCAGTGTTCGGCGCCAACGACATTTATCTCTACGAGCTGGTCCGGCTCTGGCCCGACAGCGCGATCCTGCAAAGCACCCTGCTGGTGCTGGTTTGGGTCCACGGCTGCATCGGCATCCACTACTGGTTGCGGCTGTCCGATTCCTACAGCCGGTTCGCTCCGTTCCTGCTGGTCATCGCCCTGTTGTTGCCTGTGCTGGCGCTGTCCGGATTCGCGGTCGCGGGAATGCGCGCGACCTACATCATGTCGGACCCGGGCGCGTTCGCCGCGCTGAAGGCGCGAACGAACTGGCCGAACGCCCATGACGCGGCGACGATGGCGACGCTGCGCGACATTGTCCGATGGGGATTCGGGCTGCTCGCCGCGACCGCCATCGGCATTGCGTTCCTGCGCTACCGCCGCGAGTGCGCAAAGCGCGGACCGGTCCGGATCAGTTACCTCGATGGTCCGGCGGTCGATCTGACGCCCGGGATGACGCTGCTGGAGATCAGCCGCTCGGCCGGCATCCCGCATGCGTCGCTCTGCGGCGGCCGCGGCCGCTGCTCGACCTGCCGGGTCCGCATCGAAAAGGGACTGGAGTCGCTTCCAGCGCCTGACGCCGTCGAGGCGGCGACCCTCAGCGCGATCGACGCACCATCGAATGTGAGGCTGGCCTGCCAGATCCGCCCCACCGCGCCTCTGACGATCGCCATCGTCAGCCGGCCCGGCGTCCACAGCCCGATCCACACCGAGTTCTCCGAGATCAAGGAGGTGGTTGCAGCCCACATCCGCGCCGATATCGGCGGCTCCGCGATCGAATTCGCCTCGTCCGATCCGGCGGAGGTGGAAGCCTGGCTTCTGCGTCAGTCGCAACATGCCGCGAAGGTCCGCGACGTGGAGCGTCGGGGCTATCATTTGCGCGGCGCGAGGATGGACTACGTCGGAGAACGGGCCATCGGCACATGCGTCTACGAACGCGACGCCCGGCTCATTTCCGTCTTCATGTTTCCAGAGACGGACTCCGCGCCGGTAGCGATCCGCGGCCAGCGTAATCGATATTCGGCGCTGAGCTGGCGGGACGCCGGCACCATCTGCTGCTCCGTGTCGCAAGTCACGGTGGAGATGCTTGAGCATCTGGCAGAAGCCTGGGAAGAAGCGGCTTCCGCATCGACTGAATCCGGTGACCCGATGAATCTGGAGCCAACGAGGCACTGCGATGAGTGATCTGTTCCGCCGCGAGGCCATTGAACATGCCACGCAACGACTGGAGGGCCAGGTCTTCCTGGCCTCACCGTTGTCGCTGAAGACGCTCGGCCTGCTGCTGTCGGGAATCGTCTTCGCGGCCGCGACCTTCGCCGCGACCGCGACATACGCACGGAAGACGACCGTGAGCGGATTCCTGGTGCCTGACCAGGGCATGATCCGGATCACATCGCAGGCGCAAGGGACCTTGCGAAGCGTCCTCGTCAAGGAAGGTGACAACGTCGAGAAGGGCGCGCGCCTCGCCATCCTCGACGTCTCCACCGCGACCGCAACCGGCAATACCGGGGATGCGCTTCTCAAGGGGTTCGAATCGGAATCGCTCGCGGCGAAGTCGAGGGCTGAGTCGAAACTGGCGCTGCTGGAACTGGAGCGGGATCAGGCAAACGTTCGGATCAGCAAAAGCCAGAATGAACTTGCCGAGGTGGATCAGCAGATCGAGCTGCAGCAGGAACGGCTGAAACTTGCGCGGGACGAGGTGGATCGCGGGGAAGCCATCTCCGCCAAGGGCTACATGCCGAAACGCGAGGTCGATCAGCGCCGGCTCGCCGCGCTGGCGATCGAACAGGACCTCGCCGGCGCGCGCCGCCAGAAAGCAACGGTGGAGCGCGAGCTTGCGGACATCAAGGCGCGGCTGATTTCGATCCCGCTGGAAATCAAGGCCGCCCGCTCCGACGCCGATGTCGCCCGGGCGACGCTTGAACAACGGCGCGCCGAATCGGAAGCGCGGCGCCTGCAGTTTTTTGTCGCGCCGACCACCGGCCGGATCGCCGCCCTTCCCGTCAGCGGCGGCCAGACCGTGGCTGCGGGCGGCATCGTCGCGGTGATGATCCCGTCAGGCAGCGAGATCGAGGCTGAGCTGCTCGCGCCGTCGCGCGCGATCGGTTTCGTCCGGCCCGGGCAACAGGTCGAACTCAGTCTTCAGGCGTTTCCCTACCAGCGCTTTGGGACGGTGCAAGGCACGGTGAGAACCGTTTCGACCACGGTGCTTGGCCCATCCGATGTCGGCTTTCCAGGTCTCGACATCAAGGAGCCGGTATTCAGGATCCGCGTGTCGCTTAGCCGTAGCTCCATGGAAGCCTATGGCCAGACCGTTCCGATGCAGCCGGGAATGCTGGTATCGGCCGAAATCATTTTCGAGCATCGAAGCCTGCTGCGCTGGCTGTTCGATCCGATCTATGCCGTGGGCCGCCGCGCATGAACATTCTCCGGGAACTCAATCTGGGCCGTCGAACCCTTCCCGTCATCATGGCGTCGGAGGCCGCGGAATGCGGCCTCGCCTGTCTCGCCATGATCTCGCGCTATCACGGCCACGACGTTGACCTCAATGCGCTGCGCCAGCGGTTTGCGGTGTCGATGGCCGGCGCGTCGCTGAAAAGCCTGATGGGCATCGCCGATCAGCTCGGGTTTTCGACGCGCGCCATCCGCGTCGAACTGTCGGCGCTGCCCAAGGTCCAGCTTCCCGCCATCGCGCATTGGGACCTCAATCACTTCGTGGTGCTGAAGTCGGTCACGTCCAAGGGCATCACCATCCACGATCCGGCGATCGGGCTTCGCACGTTCACAATGGAAGAAGCCTCGAAGCACCTGACCGGCGTGATCCTCGAACTGGCGCGAAGCGAAACCTTCGAGCCGCTCGAAGCGCGCCTGCCGATGAAGCTGTCGCTGCTGTGGTCGAAGATGCATGGCTGGGGCTGGGCGGTTGCGCAGGTGCTGATCCTGTCGGTCGCGCTGCAGATCGCGGCTTTCGTGATGCCGCTACAGATGCAGCTTGTGGTCGACGAGGCGCTCGCGCAATCCGACCATCAGTTGCTGACGGTGATCGCCCTGGGATTCGGCGCGCTCGTCATTATTCAGGCCGGGCTTGAGGCGATCCGCGGCTGGGCGCTGCGCATCTTCGGCCAGCTCCTGAGCTTCCAGATCACCGGCAATCTTGTGCGGCACCTGCTGCGGCTGCCCAACGACTATTTCGAGAAGCGACACGTCGGCGACATCATCTCGCGCCTCGGGTCGGTCAAGCCCGTGCAGGACGCGATCACGCAAGGCGTGATCGGCACCGTCATCGACGGCATCATGGCGCTGATCGCGGGCTTCATCCTGTTCTTCTATTCCACGGCCCTCGCGCTCATCGTCATCGTCGGCGTGCTCATCAACCTCGGCATCACGCTGGCGCTGTTTCCCGGCACCAAGCGCCGCATGGCCGAGTCCATCGTCGCCGAGGCCAAGGAGCAGTCCCACCTCATCGAGACCATCCGCGCCGCGACGACGCTGAAACTGTTGGGGAGGGAATCGATAAGGGAAGCGACCTGGCGAAACCTGCACGTCGAGACCACCAATGCCGGCATCGCCGTCGGCCGCTACCAGATTTCGCAGACCTTCCTGCAATCGGTCGTCACCGGCCTGCAAACCGTGATCGTGATCTATGTCGCCGGCGTCACCATCCTGTCAGGCGCAGGCTTTTCGGTCGGCATGATCTTCTCGTTCCTGTCCTACCGGCAGACCTTCACCGACCGCGCGATGGCGCTGGTCAACCAGATGGTCCAGTTCCGCCTTCTGCGGCTACACCTCGACCGCCTCTCCGACATCGTGACGACGCGCTCCGAGGTCACGCAAGGCCTGCCCGGCCCGCTGGTCAATCAGGGGCACATGCGGCTGAAGGACGTCTGCTTCCGCTACGGCATCAGCGATCCGCTGATCCTCGAAGACGTCAACCTCGACATCAAGCAGGGCGATTACGTCGCCATTCAGGGCGGATCGGGCGGCGGCAAGACCACGCTGCTCAAGCTGATGCTCGGACTGATCCATCCGACCGACGGCACCATCGAACTCGACGGCCATCGCGCGACGCCCGAGCGGTGGCGAAGCTGGCGTCAGAGCGTGGGCGTCGTCGCCCAGGACGACCGCCTGATGTCCGGCACTATTTCGGAAAACATCGCCGGCTTCGATCCGAACCTCGACATGGAGCGCGTGGTCGCCGCCGCCCATGCCGCGCGCGTGCATGCCGACATCATGCGTTTCCCCATGCAGTATCTCAGCCTCGTCGGAGACATGGGCTCGACGCTCTCCGGCGGGCAGCGGCAGCGCGTGCTGCTGGCGCGGGCGCTGTATCGCCAGCCGCAGATCCTGATTCTCGATGAAGGCACCGCGAACCTCGACGAGCAGAACGAGGAATTGATCGCGGATCTGATCGACCAGATGAATATCACCCGCATCGTGGTCGCGCATCGCCCGGCGCTGCTGCGGCGCGCGCGGCGGGTGTTCACCGTCCAGAACCGGGGATTGGTGCGCGTCGGCGGCACCGAGCCGTTGCCCCGCGAGACGCTCATGGACATAACCCCGCTGTCCGTCGCACCGCCAGAGCCTGCGGAATGAGCGCCGCGGCTGACAACGGTGCACACCGGAGCTTGAGCCCTCTCGCTTCTGATGGAATCAGAAGCGAGGCTTCACGGTTTTGTTTTGACGCGTTTCTTGCCGCGAATGGTGCCATCGTCGGGTCAAGCCCGAGGACACGCTTCGCCCGAAAACGCTACAGTCGCAAGCGTGTGCCGGCGGCTTGCTGACCAGGCGTCCGCCTCGCGCGAAGACGCCCGCCACTTAACGTAGCGCCTACATCACCTGGGCGACCACGCGGCCGACGCCACGGCCGGTCAACCCGATTGCGCGGGCCGCACCCTTCGACAGATCCAGCACGCGGCCGCGGATAAAGGGACCGCGATCATTGATGGTGACGACAACGCTGCGGCTGCCATGGGTGACCTTCAGCTTGGTCCCGAACGGCAGGCTGCGATGGGCGGCGGTCATGGCGTTCTGGTTGAAGCGCTGACCCGACGCGGTGCGGCTGCCGGACTCACTTCCATAGTAGGAAGCCACGCCGGAGAATGACCGGCCTGAACCTGCGGACCGCCCAACGGACGCATTGGCGTTCAGCCAGGGCTGCGCGCCCCAGGATTGTCCCCAGGACTGCTGCGCGGTGCCGGGGCTGGCAGCATGGTTCGCCCCGTGGTGGGGGTGGCGCGAGCGGGCCGATGCCTCGGTCACGCTCCCCGCGATCAAAACCGTTGCTGCGATCACAGCGGCCGCCATGCGCGGCCGTAGAAACCCCAACGTCGCCTTTTGCGGATGCAACATATTGAAAGTCCCCTGGACAGTATTGCCGCCCCTGCGGCAAGTGAAACCTATGACCTCTGAGTCGCCGCAGGGTTGATCCTGTAACTAAGGCGTAAAATGGGCAGAGAGTTGCTTCGTGACTCGGCTGAAATATCTTTTGATCGGCTGGCCGCGGCCAACTAATCAAATTAATACACATTTTTATGAATCGTATACGATAATGTATTTGTCTTTACTGTAAAAGAAAGTCATGCCGCCATATCGGCGATCGTTCAACAAGTACTGCACGGCGTTTGGGCGTCATGCCGGCCGGGAGCGGAGCCGGAAGCGACTGCGACACAGGGCGAACTTGAGTTTGATGAGACTTGCCGCCTGTGCGCGACAATACTGCGCGACAGGAATTCATCGCATGCCCGCGACGTGACGCGAATGTCGCTCTGCTCAAAATGTCCCTCTGGCTCATCAGACCCATGCGACAAGGCATCGCGGCGCTGCGGTCATGTTGCACCTGCGCGCGCGCTATGTTAGCAAAGCCGCGATTTTAACGCTGCCGATACGCTTGTGTCGGTCGGAAATCGAAGTCCCTCTTGAATTCCAAGGGCTTGGGCCGCGATCGCGCCGCTTGTTTGGCGACGGCTTTTCCCTTGCGAATTTGACAGCTTGAAGAGCGCTCTGGTGGCTGCTGTAGATCCCTCGGTTTCTGGTGTATCCGGTCGTTATGCGACGGCCCTGTTCGAACTGGCCCGCGAAGACAAATCGGTCGACGCCGTCAAGGCCGACCTCGATAAATTCGATGCCATGCTGGCGGGCAGCCCGGAGCTGCTCCGCTTGGTGCGCAGCCCGGTTTTCAGCGCCGATACCCAGGTCAAGGCGCTCGCCGCCGTGCTCGACAAAGCCGGGATCGGCGGCACGACCGCGAAATTCCTGAAAGTTCTGACCGCCAACCGGCGCCTGTTCGCGGTTACCGACGTCATCCGGGCGTACCGCGCGCTGGTCGCCAGGTTCAAGGGCGAGGCCGCGGCCGAGGTCACCGTCGCCGAAGCGCTCAATGAAAAGAATCTGAACGCGCTGAAGACCGCGCTGAAATCCGTGACGGGCAAGGACATCACGCTCAGCGTGAAGGTCGATCCGACCATCATCGGCGGGCTTGTCGTCAAGCTCGGCAGCCGCATGGTGGACAGTTCGCTCCGCACCAAACTCAATTCGATCAAGCACGCGATGAAAGAGGCAGGCTGATGGACATCCGCGCCGCGGAAATTTCCGCGATCCTCAAGGACCAGATCAAGAATTTCGGCAAGGAGGCCGAAGTTTCCGAAGTCGGACAGGTGCTGTCCGTCGGCGACGGCATCGCCCGCGTCTACGGCCTCGACAACATCCAGGCCGGCGAAATGGTCGAGTTCGAAAACGGCACGCGCGGCATGGCGCTGAACCTGGAGACCGACAACGTCGGCATCGTGATCTTCGGCGCCGACCGCGAGATCAAGGAAGGCCAGACCGTCAAGCGCACCCGCGCCATCGTCGATACGCTCGTCGGCAAGGGGCTGCTCGGCCGCGTCGTCGATGCGCTGGGCAATCCGATCGACGGCAAGGGCCCGATCCAGGCCACCGAGCGCAAGCGCGTCGACGTCAAGGCTCCCGGCATTATTCCGCGCAAGTCGGTGCACGAGCCGATGGCCACCGGCCTCAAGGCCATCGACGCCCTGATCCCGATCGGCCGTGGCCAGCGCGAGTTGATCATCGGCGACCGCCAGACCGGCAAGACCGCCATCGCGCTCGATACCATCCTCAACCAGAAGCCTCTGAACGTCGCGGGCGCCCCCGAAAGCCAGAAACTCTATTGCGTCTACGTCGCGGTCGGCCAGAAGCGTTCGACTGTCGCGCAGTTCGTGAAGGTGCTCGAGGAACAGGGCGCGCTGGAATATTCGATCGTGGTCGCCGCGACCGCCTCCGATCCGGCCCCGATGCAATATCTGGCGCCCTTCACCGGCTGCACCATGGGCGAGTATTTCCGCGACAACGGCATGCACGCCGTCATTATCTATGACGACCTCTCCAAGCAGGCCGTCGCCTATCGCCAGATGTCGCTGCTGCTGCGCCGTCCGCCGGGCCGCGAAGCCTATCCGGGCGACGTGTTCTACCTGCATTCGCGCCTTCTGGAGCGCGCCGCCAAGCTGAACGACAGCCAGGGCAACGGCTCGCTGACCGCGCTGCCGGTGATCGAGACCCAGGCCAACGACGTGTCGGCCTACATCCCGACCAACGTGATTTCGATTACCGATGGCCAGATCTTCCTTGAAACCGACCTGTTCTTCCAGGGCATCCGCCCGGCGGTGAACGTCGGTCTGTCGGTGTCGCGCGTCGGCTCGTCGGCGCAGACCAAGGCGATGAAAAAGGTCGCCGGCAAGATCAAGGGCGAACTGGCGCAATACCGCGAAATGGCGGCGTTCGCGCAGTTCGGCTCCGATCTCGACGCCTCGACCCAGCGCCTGCTCAACCGCGGCTCACGCCTCACCGAACTCCTCAAGCAGCCGCAATTCTCGCCGCTGAAGATGGAAGAGCAGGTGGTGGTGATCTGGGCCGGCACCAACGGCTACCTCGACAAGCTGCCGCTCAACAAGGTGCGCGCGTTCGAGGACGGACTGTTGTCGCTGTTGCGGGGACAGCATGCGGACATTCTCAAGGCTATCCGCGAAAGCCGCGACCTCAGCGACGATACGGCCGCCAAGCTCAAGAGCGCGGTCGAGGGCTACGCCAAGACGTTTGCCTGATTTATTAACCTCTCCCGCTTGCGGGGGAGGTCGACCGGCGCAGCCGGTCGGGTGGGGGCCGCTCATGCACGGGACGCCCCTCCCTAACCCTCCCCCGCATGGGGAGAGGGGACAAGCTGTGCCCAGGGGATGAGCAGAGACCGACCAAATGGCTTCACTCAAGGACATGCGTGTCCGCATCGCCTCGACCAAGGCGACGCAGAAGATCACCAAGGCGATGCAGATGGTGGCGGCGTCCAAGCTCCGCCGCGCGCAAAACGCCGCCGAAGCGGCTCGGCCCTACGCCGAGAAAATGGACACGGTGATTTCAAACATCGCCAGCGCCGCAGCCGGCTCGCCCAACGCATCGCCGCTTCTGGTCGGCACCGGCAAGGATCAGGTTCACCTGCTGCTGGTCTGCACCGGCGAGCGTGGCCTGTCCGGCGCGTTCAACTCGGCCATCGTCCGCCTCGCCCGCGACAAGGCGCTTGCCCTGATGAACCAGGGCAAGGAGGTCAAGTTCTTCTGCGTCGGGCGCAAGGGTTACGAGCAGCTTCGCCGTACCTTCGAAAAACAGATCGTCGAGACGGTGGAGCTGCGTTCGGTGCGCCAACTCGGCTTCGTCAACGCCGAGGCGATCGCAAAGAAGTTGCTGGTGCGGTTCGAGGCTGGCGAGTTCGACGTCTGCACCCTGTTCTACTCGCGCTTCCGCTCCGTCATAGCCCAGATTCCGACTGCCCAGCAGATCATTCCGCTGGAAGTGGGAGCTGCGACTGCGAGCGACGGCCCCGCGCCGTCCTACGAATACGAGCCGGAAGAGGATGAAATTCTCACCCGGCTGCTTCCGCGCAACCTCGCGGTGCAGGTCTTCCGGGCGCTTCTGGAAAACAACGCCTCGTTCTACGGCGCGCAGATGACGGCGATGGACAACGCCACCCGCAACGCCGGCGAAATGATCCGCAAGCAGACCCTGATCTACAACCGCACCCGACAGGCGATGATCACCAAGGAGCTGATCGAGATCATCTCCGGCGCCGAGGCGGTCTAGTCGAAGGAGACGCAGCATGGCTTATGTCACCAAGGCGACGACAAGCGGCGGCCGCAATGGCCGCGCCGTTATCGACGGCGGCGGCCTGGCATTGGCGATGGCGCTCCCGAAGGATCTTGGCGGCGCCGGCGACGGCCATAATCCCGAACAGCTTTTCGCGCTGGGATGGTCGGCCTGCTTCGGACAGGCCATTCTTGTTCTGGCGAAAAAGCATGGTCTCGACGGACAGGCTGCCAAGGTGACCTGCGAAGTCACACTCAATGTCGACGACGGCGCGTTCTCGCTGGCTGCCGAATTGAAGGTCGCTCTGCCGGGCGCGGACAAGGCCAAGCTGCAGGCGCTGATCGAAGACGCCCACACCATCTGTCCCTATTCCAAGGCGACCAGGGGCAATGTGCCCGTCAAATTGACCGCCGTCTGAAGCGATTGGTCCCCAAAGTGAAAACCGGTTTTCGGAACAGGCCACGCGCCAACTAGAACGAGTTCGAAGGAGATATTTCTAATGGCATCCCCCGCCAACCAGACCGGACGCATCACGCAAGTCATCGGCGCCGTCGTCGACGTGCAGTTCGAAGGGCATCTGCCGGCGATTCTCAACGCCATTGAGACCAAGAACGGCGACAACCGCCTGGTTCTCGAAGTCGCCCAGCATCTCGGCGAATCCACCGTGCGCACCATCGCCATGGACACCACCGAGGGCCTGGTGCGGGGCCAGGACGTCACCGACACCGGTGCGCCGATCCGGGTGCCGGTCGGGGCAGGCACGCTCGGCCGCATCATGAACGTGATCGGCGAGCCGGTGGACGAGGGTGGTCCGATCAAGGCTGACGATCTGCGCCCGATCCACGCCGAAGCGCCCTCCTACACCGACCAGTCGACCGAGGCGGAAATTCTCGTCACCGGCATCAAGGTCGTCGATCTGCTCGCGCCTTACGCCAAGGGCGGCAAGATCGGCCTGTTCGGCGGTGCCGGCGTCGGCAAGACCGTGCTGATTCAGGAACTGATCAACAACGTCGCCAAGGCGCACGGCGGCTACTCGGTGTTCGCCGGCGTCGGCGAGCGCACCCGTGAGGGCAACGACCTCTATCACGAGTTCATCGAGTCGGGCGTCAACAAGAAGGGCGGCGGCGAAGGCTCCAAATGCGCGCTGGTGTACGGCCAGATGAACGAACCGCCGGGCGCGCGTGCGCGCGTCGCGCTGTCGGGTCTCACGGTCGCCGAGCAGTTCCGCGACCAGGGCCAGGACGTGCTGTTCTTCGTCGACAACATCTTCCGCTTCACCCAGGCCG
>NZ_MKSM01000066.1 GCF_001897285.1 Nitrobacter sp. 62-23 | reverse complement strand
GCTATGACAAGCGGGCCGATATCTTCCTCTCTACAATCCTCTTGGCCGCTACCCTGACTTGGTGGATCAATTGAGTCTCGACCCTAGAGCGTAATCATGAGGCTGCCGGTCTGACGGGGGCATCAAGAGAAAGACCGGCAGCCTCGTGCCGGAGAGGTTAGCCGGCGCACAATCCTATACGATATATATGAGCATATACAATGTGACTGACTGTCGTTCTCGCGGATGCGAGGCTGTGCGTCCTGAATATCGTCAATGTGAGATCACGACAGACCCTGCTTCCGGGCTCCGCCGCGTCATGGCCGATCGTACTGGGGAGCCGTAGGGCGCACCACCATCCGCTCGATCGATGTCAATGGCCAACGTTTCAACCTGCAGAACGATGCTCCGAAGCCTGCTCAAGGACAACGCGTAAGGCTTGGTCGATGGGTACGTAGCGGGCTTGAATGAATTCACCCACATTGAATCATTAGGCGAAGCTCGCGACCGTCATGGATATGCACCTCGAAAAATCGTACCTACGGAATGATTGTGCTGCAGTTATCCAACTGCGATACAGCGATCGAAGAAGCCGTTTAGAAAACGCGCCACCGATCTCCTCCTCGCCGGCAAACAAAACCCCGGCAGTTTATTGCCGGGGCTTCGTGTCAGGATGTCGATAGCCTGATGTTACCAGTTGCGCTGTGCGCGGAGCATGACGGTCCAGGTGTCCTGATCCTTCAGGGTATAGTGACCCGCAGGCTTGCCGATGCCAGTGTTGGCAGCAAGAGCCGCGACGCCGTCGTACTTCTGATCCAACATTGTGTAAACCGCTTCCGTTGTGAACGTCAGGTTCTTGACCGGAGTCCAGCGGAGGTTCGCACCGACCTGACCGATGTTGTAGTCCGGATTGCAAACGGTGATGTTCCCACCCGCGCCCGCACCAATCAGGGTATGGACCGTGCCGCCGACGCCGCACATCGCAGCTTTGGCGGCACCGGTGTATCGCACCGATGCGTAGGCGCCGAAAACCGAACTGCTCCAGTATGGATTCCAGTTGTGGTTGAAACCGCCACGCATGCCCCAGGTCGAGACCAGCTGGAGCGATCCGCCCGGGCCATACACCGAATCCGGCGCAAAGCCATATCCAACGCCGGTCACGTCAGAAAAGATCGTGGCAGCGCTCGCCGGAGAGGCCTGATCCTGGATGTTGTAACGGGTCGCGCCGTTGGTGTAGACGCCTTGAAGGTTGATCGTGTCACCCGGCCCGGTCGGGATATTCTTGATCGACAGGGCGAGCTGACCAGCCCAGCCCCACTTGCCTCCGGGTCCGCCGCTTGTTTGCGCGGCGCCGTAGTAAGCGGGATTGTTGTCGTGGGCCGCGACCGATGCCTGGAACAGGCCCCACGCCTGATCGACGCGGAGCTGGCCGACGATGTCCGGAACGGTCGTCCCGCCATAGGCGCTGGCGCCGTAGCCGAAGTTGCCTTGCGTCGCAGTGGCGAGGTTGGAAATGCCGGGCTGGTAATACGCGCTCGGATCCTGCACACCGACCGAGGCGGACACGCCGTCGCCGAACTCCGCGGTATAGGTGAACTGGTTCACGCCCGTGTTCG
>NZ_MKSM01000065.1 GCF_001897285.1 Nitrobacter sp. 62-23 | reverse complement strand
GGCGCGCTGGTCAACTGGTACGCCGGCGGGCTGCTCGCCTTCACGATCTTCTTCTACGTGGTGATCTATACGATGGGGCTGAAGCGGCGGACCGCGCAGAACATCGTGATCGGGGGCGCCGCGGGCGCGCTGCCGCCGGTGGTGGCGTGGGCGGCGGCGACGGGGTCGCTGTCGGTTGAGCCGCTGCTGCTGTTTTTGATCATCTTCTTCTGGACCCCGCCGCACTTCTGGGCGCTGGCGCTGTTCCGCTCCGACGATTATGCGCGCGCCGGCGTGCCGATGCTGCCGGTGGTCGCCGGTCCCGATGCGACGCGGCTGCAGATCCTGCTCTATACCATCGTGCTGGTGGCGATCGCCGCGGCGCCCTGGCCGCTCGGCTATTTCGACTGGGTCTATGGCGTCACCTCGCTGGTGCTGGGCGCCGGCATGCTGGTGCTGGCGATCAATGTCTACCGCCATCGCACCGGCAGCACCGCGCTGCGCGCCACGCGGCGTCTGTTCGCATTCTCGATCCTCTATCTGTTCGCGCTGTTCGCGGTTCTGCTGCTCGATGTGGTTGCAAGGACCGTCGCGCCGTTGATCTGGTAGAGGGGCGCATGAACCGATGGACAACGACAGCAAGCCGAAGCCGGAGAGGATCGTCCTCACCGAGGCTCAGAAAAAGCGTCGGCGCGAGCGCTCGATCGCGATCGCCTGGGCGGTTGGGCTGCTGGTCCTGCTGTTCTTTGCGGTCACATTCGTCAAGGGGCCGGGCGTTCTCGTCCGTCCGATGTGATTGAGATGACCGGCGCGTCGCAACATCCGCAGCATCCCGCCACGGCGGCCTCGGTCGTGCCGAAGGCTACGCCGCGCCTTGGCCGCGACGTCAAGGTCGGCGCCGCCTGCGGTCTGGTGGTCGCCCTGATGGTCGGCGCGGCCTATGCGGCGGTGCCGTTCTACAACTGGTTCTGCCGCGCCACCGGCTTCAACGGAACGACGCAGATCGCAAAGGTGGCGCCCAGTGCGGCGCCGCTGGCGCGCACGGTGGCGGTACGCTTCGACTCCAACGTCTCCGGCGGATTGCCGTGGAGGTTCGAGCCGGAGCAGACCGAGATAAATGTCCGGGTCGGCGAGGTCACCACGGTGTATTACACCGTCACCAACCAGGCGACCGGGTCCACCAGGGGACAGGCAGCCTATAACGTCACGCCGCTGACGGTCGGATCGTATTTCACCAAGATCAACTGCTTCTGTTTCACCGAGCAGACCCTGGCGCCCGGCGAGAAGCGGGAGATGCCCGTTGTCTTCTATGTCGATCCGGCCTTCGCCGCCGACAGCGAGAACGACGGCGTCAATACCATCACCCTGTCCTATACGTTCTTCCCGGTGAAGGATGCCGCGCCCAAGCCGGTGGCGGCGAGCGAGCCGGACAGGCCAGGGGGAAGTATCTGACCTTCGACGGCTGAGACGTTTTGTTTTTGAGATCAATAGGTGCCCAATACCGCCGGCACCGCTAACGGAGAGAGACCGCAAATGGCTACGGCGCAAG
>NZ_MKSM01000064.1:142791-182969 GCF_001897285.1 Nitrobacter sp. 62-23 | reverse complement strand
AATATTGCTCACCAACAAATTACAATCGGTACAAACCGCGGAACTCCATCCTTGCATAAGGCGGGAACTTGGCAAGTCCTTTCAAGCTAAAGTTTTCAGTTGTGCGATCCGTGCAGCTGCTGCGCCAGCTCCTCCATCGCGCCGGCAACGTCACGCCACTTCGTCAGCCATTGCCGCGGAAAGCGAAACGTCAGATCGGCGCCGCCGATGCGGCGCTCGCTCAGGCACATGCCGGGCGTTGCCGCGTCGCGGGTGCACCGCGCCGCCAGGGCGGGATGAGGAAAAGTGTGTGGCGGTTTTCCGCCCGCATCCCGCTCTAAAATATCGTGATCAAGCGCGGGTGCTTCTGCGACGAACAGGTCCTCGCCGGCATAGGGTGTGCGGTCCCGGAATGCCCGGATCGACAGTCCGTCCTGAGGTTCGGGTCGGGTCTCGTCGAGATAGCGCGGATAGATCGTTCGAAGGCGGGCGTCCGGCGCCAGCGAATCGTGATGTGCCGCGATCGACAGAAACATCCGCTCGATCGGCGGTGGCGTTTCGTCGATGGTCTCGGCGGTGACGCGCCTGGGCGCGCCCGGCGCCGCCAGCGACGGATAGAGGAAATTCAGATCGATGCTTTCCTGCGGTCCCGAGTGTCGCTGGACTTTTCTCCGGAAGGCGTGAGGCGGGATATTGAACAACGTCTCCCCGATGCTGACCGGGATGCGCTCATTGTTGTCGAAGGTTCTGGCGGTCCAGGTCGGCCACAACACCCAGGCGACCAGTGTCATCGCGATCGCTGCAATCAGCGCAGAGGCGAGAAGCGGGACGAGATGTCCACGCCGCAGTTTATCGAATTCGCGTGATCGGCGCGGAACGGATGCTAGCAGGGTCATGCGGCAGGCGGGGACTATATCGGGGACAACGAATCGGCGTCGACTATGACACGCATTGTGGTGTTTTGATGCGGCAGGTCGGCTGTTACGGCGGGCCGTGTTAACCTTCCTTTAAGGATAAGGTGGCGGGGAGAGCGGTATTTTGCGAAGCAGAGGGCATCGTTGTCGGGTAGCGGATGTCCTTTCGATGTCACCGGATACGTTGAATTCCTTCTTCTCCCTGTTCATCGGATTTGCGATAGCGGGCGCGCTGGCCAGCGGATATCAGGTGTTCGTCAAACGTCCGGCCGGTTTCGGATTGCTGCAGCAGGGCGTCGTGGCGAAGGCTTTCGCGGCGGTCCCGTTCCTGGTCTTCGCTGCGCCCTTCATTATTATGCGCAACACGCTTCGCGGACGACGCATCGAACGCCGCCGCTTCGAATTCGTGACGATGGCTACCGTGATCGCCGGATTCTGGAGCCTGATGTCGGGCACCTGCGTGGTCATGACGCTGCAGGCGGTCGGGTTGCTCGCCTGAATTGCGCCGGGCATGATGCGCCTCGCAGGAGGCCGTGATGGCGATTTACGAACTCGACGGGCAGGCGCCCGATCTTCCGGATAGCGGACGCTATTTCATCGCCGACACCGCCGCGGTGATCGGCAGGGTCCGCCTGCGCGAGAGCGCAAGCGTCTGGTTCGGGGCGGTGCTGCGTGGCGACAACGAGTGGATCGAAGTCGGCGCGGGGTCCAACGTCCAGGACGGCAGCACCTGCCATACCGACGAAGGCTTTCCGCTGACGATCGGAGCCAATTGCACGATCGGCCATCACGTTATCCTGCACGGCTGCACCATTGAAGACGGTGTCCTGATCGGCATGGGCTCGATTGTCATGAACGGCGCACGGGTCGGGAGGGGCTGCATTGTGGGCGCCGGCGCGCTCATCACCGAAGGGAAGCAATTCCCGGAATATTCCCTGATTGTCGGCGCGCCCGCGCGCGTAATCCGCACGCTGGAACCTGCAGAGGCCGAGGCCGCGGGCGCGAAATTCTACGCCGCGAACGGATTGCGTTTCAAAAACGGTCTAACGCGGATCGGTTGAGATGCCGGCGAAACCTTGTGGGGCTCGCGAAGAATTGAGCCGAAATCTGGGCGAATAAAGTCGCCGCCAGAAACCATCGAGCGCACCCTGTGTCTTTATATTGGGTTGAAACGTAAATTGGAGAAATTTGATGATTTCACGCAAAACCCTGATTGCGTTGCTGGCGGTTCTCGCGTTGGGACTTGTCTCGCCTACTGCCGCTTCGGCGCGTGGCGGACATTGGGGATTCGGCGGATTTCATAGCGGCTTCCATGGCGGAGGTGTTCACCGCGGCTGGGGCGGTTGGGGCGGTCCTCGCTGGGGCGGTGGTCCTCGCTGGGGCGGCGGCCCTCGCTGGGGCTGGAGGCGTGGCTGGGGCCCTGGCTGGGGCTGGGGACCTGGCTGGGGCTGGGGGAGTGGCGTCGG
The DNA here is from genome assembly GCF_001897285.1 of Nitrobacter sp. 62-23. Classification (GTDB taxonomy): domain Bacteria; phylum Pseudomonadota; class Alphaproteobacteria; order Rhizobiales; family Xanthobacteraceae; genus Nitrobacter. The sequence goes on along the minus strand of NZ_MKSM01000064.1, from coordinate 180,610 downwards.
TTGGGGTCTCGCGCTCGGGGCACCCGTCGGCTTTGGCTGGGGTTACGACTATCCTTACGGCTACAGCAGCTTTTATGACGGCGGCTGCTATCTGACCCGTCGCCGGGTCCACACCCGCTATGGATGGCGCTGGCGCCGAGTCGAAGTCTGCCGCTGACCGCCGGTAAGGCGACGATTTGATTGCGGCGCGCGCAGGCTCGCGCGCCGCTTCACCCACATCGTTTTCACTCACAAAAAACCGTAAAAAAGCCTGGGCTGCGTGGCCCGTGGTAAGGACGTCGCTTCCTGACTGGAGACTGCGGGTGTGCGGGCGCTGACGCTTGCACTTGCAATTGCGTCAGGCGGCATCGTTCTGATAGATGTTTCCACGCAGCGGCGGCCCGGACCACGGAGAAAACCATGACCACGGCATCGGATTTGCAGATCACGGACATCAAGGTGGGTGAGGGGCCGTCCCCGAAGCCGGGCCAGGTCTGCATCATGCATTACACCGGCTGGCTCTATCAGAATGGGCAGAAGGGCGACAAGTTCGACAGCTCGGTGGACCGCAACGAGCCTTTCGAATTCCCCATCGGCAAGCGTCGGGTGATCGCGGGCTGGGACGAAGGGATCGCGACCATGAAGGTCGGCGGCAAGCGCACGCTCATCATCCCGCCGGAACTCGGTTACGGCATGCGCGGCGCCGGCGGCGTCATTCCGCCTAACGCCACGCTGATCTTCGAAGTCGAGTTGCTCGGCTTGAGAGGCTGAGACGCCTGTCCATCGTCGTTCGCTGCCGCATGCATGTCATGCGCCATGCATGTCACGCTCAGCGAATGTGGATCGCCCCGGCTTCCGGCTGGTCTGCGTCAAACCTCGCCGGCTGCTTGTGAGTCTTTGAAGCGCGATCGAAGGGCGTCGGTTCGAAGTTTAATCGCCCTGTGACTTCCGATAGATCAGACCAGGCGAAATGAGACATTCGTTCTGCTCGAGCTGCGAGGGTTCGAGACCGCCATCACCCTCGAGAGCGATGCGATTGAATTCAAACCGATCCCCGTTCGAATCGACGATGTATTCCGGGATCGACTCCCGGCGGTATTCGCCGATAGAAGGGCCTTGTTCGACAATCGTCCTGTCTTCCGTATCGTCCGTCTTCTCATCATCACTCATTTGATATCCATCCTGCCTGCGCGCGATCGGGCGTCCGGGCTTGCTGACGAGAGTCCTTCACCGTTTCATGGAAACGGGTAAGACTTTCGCTTCTTGATTTGGCGCGTATTTTTACGCGAACCGGATTCCATCCTCGGGTCAAGCCCGAGAACATGCTTCGCTCGAAAACGCTCTAGCATAGTCTGTCACGTTTTTATTCTAATTCTTTGCCGGAGGCCGCGCGCCTCACGCACGAATACTGTCGGCCATGCTGTGAAGGTGGACCGGCGTGACGGCCTATGCCGGACCATGATGGATCAGCGCGTGTCCATCAAACGTAGAAAATGGTGCGGCCAGCCTCTTGGGGGAAGGCTGGCCGCGCGCGAACCGGTCTGGGACGGGGAGGGGTATGACCGGTCGCGGGTCTCGTGTTGCTTCTCTATCGAGAACTGGCCGTCGCAACCGCCGGATGGTTGTCGTCGAGCGCAACCCAGACATTGGGGTCGCTCTGCGACTGTCGTTTCATGAAGCGGTAGCCGGTTTGGGTCCAGGCGACGACGTCCTCGTTCTGGTTGTCGAGAATGAACTCGCCCTTGTCGGTTTTGACGGTCAGGACGGCATGACCGTCGCCCTGCTTGTCGCGAACCACCGTGACCAGCAAGGCTTCGCGCGGCCAGCCCGCATCGATCAGCATCTTGCGTTTCAGCAGCACGTAATCCTCGCAATCGCCGTAGCCGTCGGTCGGCAGTGACCACTTTTCGACGACGCCCCAGTGCTCCTTGTCCGTCATCGGCTTGATGGTTTCGTTGACCCAGCGGTTGACCTTCAGGAGATCGCGCCAGGTGTCGGGCGTCATCACGATGTCGCGCGGTTCTGTTGCGCTACTGCCGCATTCCTTCGGACTGTCGTTGCAGAATTCGACCCAGCCTATAGGTGCCCGCGTGACATCGCCGAGACTTGCATAAAGCTGTCGTGCTTCCCCGGCTGCTGCCGGCGTCGCCAGCCCCCACAGGACGGCGGCAGCAACTGCCAGCCCAATTCCCTGTCCCCTGTTGACCATTGTGGCCCCCGTTTCTTGTTGGGACCACATTTCGCACAAAGGATTTGCATCGCCGCTAAGTACTCGAAGTGTATTTGAGCCAAATGCAAGTAAAGTTCGCCGCGAATTGAATCTTTACTTGAATCGAATTTGATTAAAATTTGAACGAGCTTCTTTTGCTTCAAGTTTTAGGTATTAACATTTGAAGCCTGCCGGAATCGGGATTTTCGCGGCGGAAGGCGCTCGGCGTTAACCGGCAAATCCTGGCGCGCGCGCGGCTTTCAGCGCCGCGCAAGTCGCCGGCGGCGATCGCAAGTCGGGCGTTTACGGGGGCCGCCGTTTACCGGGCGGTGACGTTATCTTCGAGAGTCTCGGGATGCTGCTCGTGAACGAACTCGAGCGCAAAACCGTCTTCGAGATTTCGGACCACGCGGGCGAGCACCTTGCCGAGCGCGACGCGGGACTGCAGCGGCGGCTTTTTCTCGGCCGAGACAGCGGCGCCGGACATGGACAGGTCGATAATCCGGCACGTCATCCTGGTGCCGTCCTCCAAGGTGAGGATCGCGATCGGGTTGCGCGGCACGATGCGGTCGTGGCGACGGTCTTCGGGAAGGTTGAGGATATCGCGGTTGGCGAGCCAAGTGAGCTGTGCTGCAAGCTTGTCGCGCTTGCGGGGCGTCGCGCCGACGCTCATGGCGAATCCGCTGTCGATAATCCGGGTGATCTTGCCTTCGACCCGGCCGATGTGGTCGAGATAGGCGACGACCCGGTCGCCGACGTTGCCGATGCCGGGCGCCAGCATGGCCAGCCCGCCGGGAGACATATTGATGACCTGGCAAGGATATTCGCGCCGGTCCGGTAGCATATAGCGACCCAGCAGGTGAACCTTGACACGCTGAAATCGCCGGCGCTCGGCTGGTAAATTTGAGATTTTCTGTGCCAACGCCATAATCGGTCCACCGGTCGACCGGTAATTGGTATCAGCAGACCCTACGGTCGTCAGGGTTAACGGGGCGTTAGCAGGGGGCGGTTCTCGATTGCAAGGGATCAATCCGTGGCCCGCGACCACTCCTAACATTGGACAAATTCCAATCGTCACGATGATGTCGGTGGCACCGGCGGGGCTTGTTGAAACCTCCCGGCCGTGGCCTTGGTAAGAAATGTAACCGCCGTTCTGGGGGCAAGAGCCGGTCATGCTTCGGAATTCAACCACTGCCTGGGGCACTCTGTCCCGCGCCTTTCACGGCATCCTCGGCATCGCGATCATCGGGATGCTGGCCTATGGTTTGTGGTTCAACCACTTCCTGCCAAAGGAGGCCAAGCTCTTCCATCGCTCGATCCATGCCGACATCGGCTACGTCATCCTGCTGCTGATGGTCCTGCGCCTGATCTGGCGCGGCGCCAATCCGGTGCCGGCGCTGCCGAATGGCACGCCAGCATGGGAGCGGGTGCTGTCGCACGTCAACCACTGGGCGCTCTATGCGATCACGATCGTCGTCGCGCTGCTCGGCTGGGCTCATTCCGGTGCCCACAAGCCGGATTATGCCGACTGGTTCGGCTTGTTCCGGGTGCCGCAATTCACATCCGAGAACCGCGACAACGCCCGCTTCTTCGAGCACTGGCACATCTGGTTGGCCTACGTGCTGATCGGACTGATCGTATTGCATTTCCTCGCGGCGATCTATCATCGCTTCGTCAAGCGCGATGGCGTGGTGGCGCGAATGGTCGGCGGCGGGGCGAAATAGGGGTAGCCGGATTTCAGATCCGGTTGAGCAGCCGCCCGAGCAGCACCAGTCCCTGCGGCCACAGCCCGAGGCGGGACGCGCCGTTGAGATGGCCGAGTTCGCCGACATCGCAAAAGCCGGACTCCCAGCTTGCGGCGAAGGCGCCGGCGCGCGCAAGAGTCACATAAGGATCGTTGCTGCTGGCGATCACGGTCGATGGCACGGGCAGGGCCGCGCGCGGCAACGGCGCAAAATTGCGGACCTCATTCGGCGTATGGTCGGCTGATTCAACATCGGAAGGAGCGACCAGCAGCGCCGCCTTGACCCGTCCCGGTGCGCGCGTCGCCAGCCATTGCACCGCGAGCGCGACGCCGAGGCTGTGCGCGATCAGGACCGCGGGCCGCATTCCCTGCGCGACGGCATTGTCGAGCCGCGCCAGCCAGTCCGCCAAACGCGGGGTGTCCCAATCGTCCTGCAGCACGCGCGAGGTGTTGGGAAACGCCATTGACCAATGCGATTGCCAGTGGTCGACGCCAGAATTGCCAAGACCGGGCAGCAGCAGGAAGTCAAACGCCTCGCACGACGGGATCATGGGTCTGACCAATGCGTTATCGGGCGGCGCCGAACACCCGCCTGAAAATCGTGTCGACATGCTTGAGGTGATACGCGAGGTCGAATTGCTCCTCGATCTCCTTGTCCGACAGATATTTCTTCACGTCGGCGTCGTTCTTCAGAAGCGTCTGGAAGTCGCCTTCACCGCGCCAGACCGGCATGGCGTTGCGCTGGACCAGCCTGTAGGCGTCCTCGCGGCTCGCGCCCTTTTGCGTCAGCGCGATCAGCACGCGCTGCGAATGCACCAGCCCGCCGAGGCGGTCGAGGTTCTTCTGCATGTTGGCCGGATAGACCAGCAGCTTGTCGATCACGCCGGCGAGGCGGTTGAGCGCGAAGTCGAGCGTGACCGTCGCGTCGGGGCCGATCATGCGCTCGGCCGAAGAGTGCGAGATGTCGCGCTCGTGCCAGAGCGCCACGTTCTCCAGCGCCGGCGTCACGTAGGCGCGCACCATGCGGGCGAGCCCTGTGATGTTCTCGGTCAGCACGGGATTGCGCTTGTGCGGCATCGCCGACGAGCCCTTCTGTCCCTCGGAAAAGAACTCCTCGGCCTCCAGCACCTCGGTGCGTTGCAGATGGCGGATCTCGGTGGCGAGCCGCTCCATCGATGAGGCAATGACGCCGAGGGTGGCGAAGAACATTGCGTGGCGGTCGCGCGGAATCACCTGCGTCGAGACCGGCTCCGGCACGAGACCCATCGCCTGGGCTACGTGTTCTTCAACGCGCGGATCGATCTGCGCAAAGGTGCCGACCGCGCCGGAGATCGCGCAGGTCGCGACCTCCTTGCGGGCGGCGATCAAACGCTCCCTGGCGCGCGAGAACTCGGCATAGGCGTAGGCCATCTTGAGGCCGAAGGTGACGGGTTCGGCATGAATGCCGTGGGAGCGTCCGATGGTCGGCGTCATTTTGTGCTCGAGCGCGCGCGTCTTGAGTGCGGCAAGCAGCTTGTCGATGTCGGCGATCAGGATATCGGCGGCGCGGGTGAGCTGGACGTTGAGGCAGGTGTCGAGCACGTCGGAGGAGGTCATGCCCTGATGCACGAAGCGCGCCTCGGGACCGACGATTTCGGCCAGATGGGTGAGGAAGGCGATGACGTCGTGCCTGGTCTCGCGCTCGATCTCGTCGATGCGCTCGACGTTGAAAGTGGCGTCTTTCGCCTTGGCCCAGATGGTTTCGGCCGCCTGCTTCGGAATCACTCCGAGTTCGGCCAGCGCGTCGGCGGCGTGAGCCTCGATCTCGAACCAGATCTTGAAACGGGTTTGCGGCTCCCAGATCGAAGCCATTTCCGGGCGAGTGTAGCGAGGGATCATCGACGGTCCTTGACGTATTCAGGAATTATGCCGCGCGTTGGAGTCCAGTCCAATGTCGTTGAATCAGACACCAGCCTGCCTTTAAGAGCATGATTTCGAAAACCGGTTCCCGCTCCGGATCGAGTCCGGGGCGGGCTTTTTCGGGATCATGCTCTAGCAGAGCCGTGGTGAGGAAACAAACCGATGCGGATTGAATGTCGAACTGGCGTCGCTTGCACGAACGGCCTATCGTCATCCCCATGCGTTTGAAATCGAGCATATGGGTCGCGGCGTATCTGCGTCGCTGCCAGACCGAGGGTATCTACGGCGCGGTACGTCGTCGCGGTGCGGAGGAGGCCGGCGCCGTATTCGTCAAGCTCGCGCTTCTGGACGGCAATGCGATGTTGTACGCCCCTGCGCCGCAGGCCGTATATGACGACAGCCGACCCATCGAACGGGTTTTTGCCCCCTCGTCGAGCGAGCCCGTTGCCGAGCAGGCGGTGGAGGAGCGTCTTGCGAAGGAAGTCCGGTTCGATCCTGACGCCTGGATCGTCGAAATCGAAGACAAGGCTGGGCGGCATTTCCTTGATCTGGCGCGGGCGTGACGGAGCGGCTTGCTTTTGCGGCAGCGATCTCCGCGACGGTGCGCCGCAGTTTCGTCAAACGATAGGACTTCCCTTTTGCCTTGGGCTGCCCATGTTAGGGACGCTTCCCCCTGCCGGGGAATAAAGGAACAACCAGATGAAATTGACCCAGCGGGCATTCGGCATGATGAAGCTCCTCGCCATCATCCTGTCGTTGGCGTTCCCGTTGATGCTCGCCGTCTCTTCGGCGGACGCCCGCATCGGGGGCGGCAGGAGCTACGGATCGCGTGGTGCACGGACCTTCTCCGCGCCGCCCGTCACCAATACCGCGCCGAACGCGGCGCGTCCGTTCGACCGGACCATGACGCAGCCCGGCCGCCCGGGCGCAGGCGCGGCGGCGACCGGCGGCTTCAATCGGCCCGGCATGGGCATGCTCGGCGGCCTTGCAGCCGGCTTTCTGGGCGCGGGCCTGCTCGGCATGCTGTTCGGCGGCGGGCTGTTCGGTGGTCTCGGAGGCCTGTCGTCCATCATCGGGCTGCTGCTTCAGATCGCCCTGATCGTTCTCGTCGTCCGCCTGGTGATGTCATGGTGGCAGCGGCGCAATGCGCACGCTTATGCCGGACCAACGCCGACCCCTGGTCCCGCTGCTCAGGCGAGTCCACGCAGCGGTTTGGGTTTCGGTTCAACAGCGTCTGCTGCGCCGCTGGAAATCACCCCGTCGGACTATGAAGCCTTCGAACGTCTGCTTGGAGACATCCAGACCGCGTGGTCGAACGAGGACGTCAACAGGCTGCATACGATGGCGACCCCTGAAATGGTGTCGTACTTCACCGAGGATCTTCGGGCCAACGAAGCTCGCGGCGTCGTCAACAAGGTGTCCAATGTCAAGCTCCTGCAGGGCGATCTCGCGGAAGCCTGGCGCGAGGGCAATACCGATTACGCCACGGTGGCATTGCGCTATTCGCTGATCGACAAGACCATTGAGCGCGCCGGTGGCCGGGTGGTCGAGGGCGGCGACCAGCCGCAGGAGGCGACCGACGTCTGGACGTTCGCGCGCCGTGGCGGCGGAAAATGGGAGCTGTCGGCGATCCAGCAGACCTGATCTGCCGCTGTGGCTTTACACCAGAAGGCGCCACGACAACGTTGTGGCGCCTTTTTGCGTTGAACGAAGGGCCGGATCGCGCGTTATCGCGGGATTATCCGCGTCGCGCGCGTGTTGCGTAGAAACCGGACGCCATAAATCGATCGGAGAAGGCGATGATTGCAACAGACAGGATCCTTCCGCGAATTTGTCTTGGCCTGGCCACCGCAATGCTGACCGCGGTGGCGGCTCAGCCGGCCGGTGCGCAGACGGCCGACATGAGCTTCTTCGTAACCAGCGTCGGAATCGGCAACGGCGGCAATCTCGGCGGCCTCGCGGGTGCGGACAATCATTGTCAGACGCTGGCGCAGGCTGCCGGCGCCGGAGCGAAGACCTGGCACGCTTATCTGTCGACCCAGGCGGCCGACGGCAAGCCGGCTATCAATGCGCGGGATCGGATCGGCAACGGACCATGGCGGAACGCCAAGGGCGTCGTGATCGCGAAGGATGTTGCCGAGCTTCACGGCGCGAACAACCTCACCAAGCAGACTGCGCTGAGTGAGAAGGGCGACGTGATCAACGGCCGTGGCGACAAGCCCAACCGCCATGATATCCTGACGGGGTCGCAGCCGGACGGCACCGCGTTTGCGGGCGCGAATGATCGGACCTGCAAGAACTGGACGAGCAGCACGCAAGGGTCGGCGATGGTCGGGCATTCCGATCGCCAGGGCCTGAGCGATGATCCTGTAGCGAAGTCATGGAATTCGTCGCATCTTTCGCGCGGGCCGGACGGCGGCTGCAGCCAAAACGATCTCAGAAGCACCGGCGGCGACGGGCTGCTTTATTGCTTTGCAATTAAATGATCCTTGCTCCTTTTGAGGCGCGCGGCGCCTCGAGTCTGTTTCAACTGCGTTGAATCAGACTCTTATTCTTTTTGTTCGAGCATGATCTTTCCCGAAAACCGGTTTCCACTTTTCGGGGTCATGTCCTAGTGATCCAATTCTAACATTTGCATCCCGTTGCCGCAGGGAGTTCTTGCAAATGTTAGAATCAAAGGACCACTAGCAACTATCAGGTTTCTAGTGGAGTTTTGAATTTGACATTCGCCTGACACGTTCGCTGCAAAGTGGATAGCGAATGTCAAATTCACTCCACTAGAGTCTTTCACCGTTTGATGGAACGGTGAAAGACTCTACTTCTTGACGCGTTTTCTTCACGCGAACCAAATTCCACTTCGCTCGAAACGCTCTAGTTACTGCGTCCGTCGACCGGCGTCAGTGTGAGCTTGGACAAGTCGATGCCGTCGATGCAGCTTACATTGACCGCTACAACCTCCGTCCCATCCGGCTTCTTGCCGCGCGCGAACACCTCGACGCCACAGTCGACGCAGAGCTGGTGCCGGATGACGCGCTTGTTGAACAGGTATTCCTTGAGATTGCCTTCACCGGCCCGGAGCTGAAAACTTCCCGGGGGCAGAAACGTGAAGTGCAGGCCCTTCTTGGTGCAGATCGAGCAGTTGCACGCGGTGACCATGGCCAGATCCGTCGTGCACTCGAAGCGTACCTGACCGCAATGACAGCCGCCGGTATATACTTTCACGTCGGGCATTTGCCTCTCCCTCCCAGCGCTATCAGTCTACCAGCTTCGGGCCACAGCCGATAACGAATCCAGTCGGTGCAGTTTCCCTGGCTGCCTGGAATCGTTCGTCACTCGTCGTTCCCGCGGGACACCGCGATAGCGGCGCTGGTCTTGGTGCGGGTGCAATGCATGTTCAGCCGCCGATAACGTGTCCGGACGTCGTCGCCATGTAACAGGCCCATGCGCTTGATGCAGCGGGTGACGCCCTTCAGCGTGTCGGCCTTCGGAATCGTGAAGATGATGGCGGAGGCCTGCGCCACGAGATCGTAAAACTCAGGCTTCGGTTTGCGGCTGTCCGCGCCTGCGATCAGTTCGTTGGTGAACTTGCGGTTCGGGCAACCGAGGATCAGTTGCTTGGCCGCGGGATGCGACAGGGAGATCGTATTGGCGGCGGTCTTGCCGACATGCAGGCCGTCGATTTGGTCCTTGAGCTGTGCGGCGAGATCGTCGCAGCGGTCGGCGCGGGCCGGCGAGGGGGCGAAGGCCATAGCGGCGAAGAGACATAGGCTGGCGGCAAGGCAGGGGCGCAGGCTCGTCATTTCAACGATCTCCCAGATGGAAACAAGCTGATTGGCGTGCAGACAGCGTCGTGTTCGGGGCCAGTCAAATCATTTTCCGCGCCTGTGCGGGACATGGTCAAGCATATCGAAATGATCGCGCCGCCGGCGCGGTTCACGGCTCCAGCGTCACCCGCGGACCGTCGCTGCTTTCGACATGAACAAAACGAGGCGCGATCGGACGGCCTCGCCCGCTGGCAACGGTCACGATGTCTTCAAGCGGCGCGGCGCGCGCGTCGGCCTCCGGCCGCGAGAGAATCAGGTCGGCGTGAAACAGACCTTCGGACTCAAGGCCGGTCGGGTCGATCTGGGCGGCCGCGAGGGTTGCGAGGCTGTTCTCGAATTCCTCGGCGTCGCGAAAACGACGCTGAATGAACGTCACGCCGCTCAGCCGTTCCGTCACCAGGCCGCGTTGCGCGAAGGTCTTTGCAAGCGCGTCGAAGGGGAACATTCGCAGCACGAACGAAATGATCCACGGCTTCTTCTCCGTCGCATCGAGAAGTTTGCTGAATGTTTTGTCGGTTACATAACCGATGCAGCCCGTCGACATGATGACATCGACGGGGCGGAGGATACGTGCGCTTTCCACTGGGAGCGGGTCGCTTTCGAGATTCGCGACAATGCCCTGATCGAGGAGCCCGACGCGTGTCGCATAGCGGACCGCCGGCGCCGACATGTCGAGGCCGATGAAGCGGGCGAGGCCGAGATCGGGCCAGCTCGCATAGAAATTGCGATCAAGCTGCATCAGCTCTTCAGAGCTGACCGCCTTTATCTCGCGCCGGGCGTAGCGATGGCGCAAGCCGCCGAACGTCAGCGGAAATCGGTGCACCGCGGCGTTGATGCCGTACGAGCAACCGACATCGAGCACGACGGGTTTGGTATCGGTGACGGAAGCCTTGGCGGACAGAATCTGGCGAATGACGGGCTCGGCTACATCCGTGATCATATAGTCGAGATCGCCGAGGACCGAGAAATACGACCTCGGATCGTCCTGGATGTAGATGTCGTCGAAAACCGCTTTCGCCTGATTGATCCGTGAGAATTCCGCCTTCAGCAATGCTTCATCCTTTTCCGAAAGTTCAATGACCGTTCCGCGCGTCTGGCGCGGATTTCTTATCGCAGAAACCAGAGCGAAGATAAACCCGCCCGAGTGCGATCGCTTGGGCCATCGACACAGAGAGTGCGTTTCTCACCGCGCGCAAGCTCTTCGACGGCTTCATCGTTGCGGCATCGCCGTGTTGCGGCGCGATAGATGTCGGACCGGAACAGCGCTGGACGTGCTGTCAATCCAAGTATCCTGCTGTAAAACCGTGGGAAGGTCCGATCAGGAAAGGCGAAACCCCTGACAATGCCTGCGGAATCATGGCAAACAGGATGTCTGTGATTCCTCCAGTACGACAGAGCACTTAAGTTCAGCCGACCATGCCCGAGATTTCTCCGAACAAGCCTTATCGAATCGGTCGATCCCGCACCGGACTTGGCCTTTTCGCCACCAAACCCATCAAGAAGGGCACGAAGATCATCCGGTATTCCGGGCCGCTGCTCGACTGCAACAAGAAAAAGGACGACGCGGTAGAGAACAGATACCTTTTCCAGATCACCAAACGCTGGACCATCGACGGTTCGGCGCGCAAGAACATCGCGCGCTACATCAACCATTCCTGCAAACCGAACGCGGAATCCGACGTGCGCAAGAAAAAGCGGCGCGTCGATATTCGCGCCATCAAGGACATCGCGCCCGGCGAGGAGATCAACTACGACTACGGCACCGATTACTTCAAGGAGTACCTGAAGCCGATCGGGTGCAAGTGCGATGCCTGCGAAAAGAAGCGCAGGAAGTTGCGGGTTGCGGCGCGCGAGGAGAAAAAGCGCGCCAAGGCGAAGGCTGAAAAGCGGGCAGGAGCCGCACGCGGCCGCAAGCTCAACGGCCACAAGGCCGCGGGTTCCGTTTCAAGAAAAGCCAAGACCGGATCGGTGACCGCAAAGGCCCGTACCACAAAGAAACCTTCCGGCTCGTCGCGTTGATATCGCCCGAGCGTGAATACCCGTAAAGCGCGGATCGCCATTGGCTCATGAGGATGGCGGCGCTTTTGCTGGTGACGTATCGTTGGCCGGTGTAACCGGCTTGCTGCGGGATGAAAAATTCGGCGGTCCCCTGATCTTGGCGTTGCCGGGCGACTATATCAAAGCGTGTAACGGGCCACAGCAACCGGATCTCACGTAATGGGGTTCGCGGGAGCACGACCATGACCGCCAGCATTGTCGGATGGGCGCATACGCCGTTTGGCAAACTCGACAGCGAAACCGTTGAAAGCCTCGTGGTGAGGGTGGCGACCGAAGCTCTGACCGACGCCGGCATTGCCGCCGGCGACGTCGACGAGATCGTGCTCGGACATTTCAATGCCGGCTTCTCGCCGCAGGACTTTACAGCTTCGCTTGTCTTGCAGGCTGATCCAGAACTTCGCTTCACGCCCGCGACACGGGTGGAGAACGCCTGCGCCACCGGATCGGCGGCTGTGCATCAAGGTATCCGCGCCATTGCCTCGGGCGCGGCCAGGATCGTGCTGGTTGTCGGGGTTGAGCAGATGACGCGCACGCCCGGTCCCGAGATCGGCCGCAATCTGCTACGCGCCTCCTACCTGCCTGAGGATGGCGATACTCCCGGCGGCTTCGCCGGCGTGTTCGGCAAGATCGCGCAGGCCTACTTCCAGAAATACGGCGACCAGTCTGATGCGCTGGCGATGATCGCGGCGAAGAATCACAGGAATGGCGTAGCCAATCCCTTCGCGCAGATACGCAAGGATTTCGGCTACGACTTCTGCCGTTCCGAGAGCGAGAAGAATCCGTTCGTCGCCGGGCCGCTGAAGCGCACCGATTGTTCGCCGGTGTCGGACGGCGCCGCCGCGCTGGTGCTGATGGATGCGGAGACGGCGAAAACCGCGCCAAAGGCGGTGACCATCCGCGCGACCGGCCACGCGCAGGATTTCCTGCCGATGTCGAGGCGCAACATTCTCGATTTCGAGGGCTGCACGGTGGCCTGGCAGCGGGCGCTCGCGACGGCTGGCGTGACGCTGTCCGATCTCTCCTTCGTCGAGACTCATGATTGCTTCACCATCGCCGAACTGATCGAATACGAAGCCATGGGCCTGACGCCGAAGGGGCAGGGCGCGCGCGCCATCAAGGAAGGCTGGACAGGCAAGGACGGCAAGCTGCCGGTCAACCCGTCCGGTGGCCTCAAGGCCAAGGGCCATCCGATCGGCGCCACCGGCGTCTCCATGCACGTGATGAGCGCGATGCAGCTCGTAGGCCAAGCGGCGGAAGGCATGCAGGTCAGCGACGCGAAACTCGCCGGCATTTTCAACATGGGCGGCACGGCGGTCGCCAACTATGTCTCGATTCTTGAGCCGGCCAGATAACTGGCCAAGTGATAAAGAGCCTTTCGTCGGGGGCGTAGCAGAAGGAGAGGCCGTCAGTTCCAGCGTGCGCCTTTTTGCAAATGGGTTGCGCGCGGAAACTCTTTCAAGACCTGAAAATACAGGTCAGGATACACGGACGGACTCTTGCAGATCCGCCGGGAGGAAACATGCGCACCATCGGGCACTTTGTCGGCGGCAAGACTATCAGCGGTAAGTCCGGGCGGTTTGCCGACGTTTACCAGCCGATGACCGGCGACGTGCAGGCCACCGTCGCGCTGGCGTCGAAAGCGGAAGTGCGCGAGGCCGTAGAGAATGCCAAGGCGGCGCAGCCGGCCTGGGCTGCGACCAATCCGCAACGCCGTGTCCGCGTGCTGATGAAGTTTCTCGAACTGGTGGCGCGCGACAACGACGCGATGGCCGAGCTGCTCGCGCGCGAACACGGCAAGACCATTCCCGATGCCAAGGGCGACATCTTCCGCGGCGTCGAGGTCGTCGAATACGCCATCGGCATTCCCGAACTGATGAAAGGTGGTTACACCGAGGGTGCCGGTCCCGGCATCGACAGCTATTCGATGCGTCAACCCCTCGGCGTCGTCGCCGGCATCACCCCGTTCAATTTCCCGGCGATGATCCCGATGTGGAAGTTCGCGCCGGCGATCGCCTGCGGCAACGCCTTTATTCTGAAACCCTCCGAGCGCGATCCCGGCGTGCCGATGCGGCTGGCCGAACTGATGCTGGAAGCCGGTCTGCCGCCGGGCGTTCTTAATGTCATCAACGGCGACAAGGAGGCTGTCGACGCCATTCTCGATGACCCCGATATCTCGGCGGTCGGTTTCGTGGGCTCCTCGTCGATCGCGCATTACATCTATTCGCGGGCGGCAGCGGCCGGCAAACGCAGCCAGTGTTTCGGAGGCGCCAAGAACCACATGATCATCATGCCGGACGCCGATATGGATCAGTCGGTGGATGCGCTGGTTGGCGCGGGCTACGGTGCGGCCGGCGAGCGTTGCATGGCGGTATCGGTCGCGGTACCCGTCGGCAAGGCTACCGCCGACCGCTTGATGGAAAAGCTTATTCCGCGTGTCGAGAACCTGAAGATCGGTCCCTCCACAGATGCGTCCGCCGACTTCGGGCCGCTCGTCACCCGGGCGGCGCTCGAGCGCGTCAAGAATTACGTCGAGATTGGTATCAAGGAAGGCGCGACGCTCGCAGTCGACGGCCGCGGCTTCAAGCTGCAAGGCTACGAAAACGGCTTCTACATGGGCGGCTGCCTGTTCGACAATGTCACCAGGGACATGCGGATCTACAAGGAAGAAATTTTTGGCCCGGTGCTGTCGGTGGTGCGGGCGAAGGATTTCGACGAGGCGGTGGCGCTGCCGTCCGAGCATGAATATGGCAACGGCGTCGCGATCTTCACGCGCGATGGCGACGCCGCGCGCGAGTTCGCCTCCCGCGTCCAGGTCGGTATGGTCGGCATCAATGTGCCGATTCCGGTGCCGGTCGCCTATTACAGTTTCGGCGGCTGGAAACGTTCAGGCTTCGGCGACCTCAATCAATACGGCTCCGACTCGGTGCGGTTTTACACCAAGACCAAGACCGTGACCTCGCGCTGGCCATCCGGCGTCAAGGAAGGGACGCAGTTCGCGTTCCATAGCAAGTGACGGCAGCCACGTATGCAGTTCGCGCTCACCGAGGATCAGGTCGCCGTTCGCGATATGGCGCGCGCTTTCGCGGCCGACAAGATCGCACCGTTCGCGCTGAAGTGGGATGAGGAGAAGCACTTTCCGATCGATGTGATGCGCGAAGCTGCGGTGCTCGGCATCGGCGGCATCTATATTAGGGATGACGTCGGCGGCTCGGCGCTGAGCCGTTTCGATGCTGCGCTGATCTTCGAGGCGCTGGCGCAGGGCTGCCCAACGGTATCGTCGTTCATTTCAATCCACAACATGGCCGCGTGGATGATCGATGCCTATGGCTCGGATGCGCAGCGGCGCAAATGGCTGCCGAAACTCTGCGCCATGGACCTGTTGGCGAGCTACTGCCTCACCGAGCCCGGTGCCGGCTCGGACGCTGCGGCGTTGCGGACACGCGCCGTGCGTAACGGCGATCACTACGTGCTCGACGGGCAGAAGCAGTTCATTTCCGGCGCGGGCAAAAGCGACATCTATGTCACCATGGTTCGTACCGGCGACGACGGGCCGGGCGGCATTTCGACGCTGGTGGTCGAACGCGACACGCCGGGCCTTTCGTTCGGCGCGAACGAACGCAAGATGGGATGGAACGCGCAGCCGACCCGCGCCGTGACCTTCGACAACGCGCGGGTGCCGGTCGCCAATCGACTTGGCGACGAGGGCATCGGCTTCAGGATCGCGATGGCCGGCCTCGACGGCGGGCGGCTGAACATCGCCGCCTGTTCGCTCGGCGGCGCGCAATCGGCGTTCGACAAGGCGCTTGCTTACATGAAAGAGCGTACGGCGTTCGGCAAGCGGCTCGACGAATTTCAGGCATTGCGATTCAAGATCGCCGACATGGCCACCGAGCTGGAAGCGGCGCGGACGTTTCTGTGGCGTGCGGCCTCCGCGCTGGACCGCAAGGACCCGGACGCGCCTGCGCTGTGCGCGATGGCAAAGCGCTTCGCCACCGACGTCGGCTTCGATGTGGCCAATCAGGCGCTTCAATTGCACGGCGGCTACGGCTATCTCAGCGAATACGGAATCGAGAAGATCGTGCGCGATCTGCGCGTCCATCAGATACTTGAAGGAACCAATGAAATCATGCGGCTGATTATATCGCGCAAGCTGATCGAGGGTACGCGATGACTGCTCCGGCCGGTATGGAGCCGGATCTGATTGCACGGCGTGAGGGGGGCGTGGGTATCATTCGCCTCAACCGACCGAAGGCGATCAATGCCGTCACGCTCGATATGATCCGGGGGATTGACAGGGCGCTGGACGGATTTGAGGCGGATCCCGCTGTCGGTTTGATTCTGCTTGAGGGAGCGGGCGAGCGCGGCCTGTGCGCAGGCGGCGATATCCGCACGCTCTGGGAAAGCGCGAACGAGGGAAGCAACCTCGGCAAGATTTTGTGGCGCGAGGAGTATCTCCTCAACGCGCGGATTGCGAAGCTCGCCAAGCCCTATGTCGCTTTCATGGACGGCCTAGTGATGGGCGGCGGCGTCGGATTGTCGGCGCACGGCGCGCACCGTGTCGTCACCGAGAGAACGCGGCTTTCCATGCCGGAAGTCGGTCTCGGCTTCTTTCCGGATGTCGGCGGCACCTGGCTGTTGTCACACGCGCCGGGCGAAACCGGAACGTATTTCGGGCTGACCGGCCACCCTATGAACGGGGCGGACGCCATCTACGCCGGTTTTGCCGATGCCATCGTGCCGTCGCGAAAACTCGCTGCGCTTCGCGAAGCGCTGGTCGATCTCGACGCCGGCGCGGAGTCGGCCCGCGTGAGAGCCGCAATCGCGGGCTTTGCAACGGGCGAAGCGACAAGCCCCGTTGCGGCGATCAGGCCGCGGATCGATGCATGGTTCGCTCATGGTCGAATGGATGATATCATCGCAGCCCTCCATCGTGACGCGTCCGAACTCGCACGTTCGACGCTCAAGACGCTGAACGAGAAATCGCCGCGCGGTTTAGTGGTGACGCTCAAGCTGTTGCGGCTGGCGCGCGCGTCGGCCACGCTGGAGGAATGTCTTGCGCGTGAATATCGTGCAGCGCTTGCGGTATTCGCGAGCGACGACTTTCGCGAAGGCATTCGAGCCGCCGTTATCGACAAGGATCGCGAGCCGAAATGGTCGCCTCCGCGGATTGAGGAAATTACGCCGGAAATGATCGCTCCGTATTTTGCTAATATCAGCGCGGATGAACTCGTATTCGACTAGAGAAGAAACCTCGATCGGAGGATGAGCATGGCGGCCATTGCGTTCATCGGTCTCGGCAACATGGGCGGACCCATGGCCGCCAATCTGGTCAAGGCCGGTCATGACGTGATCGGCTTCGATCTGGTCCCGGCGCTGACGGATGCGGCGAAGGCGAATGGCGTAGCGGTCGCTGACAGCGCGGACAGGGCGGTGAAGGATGCGAACGTCGTCATCACCATGCTGCCGGCCGGCAAGCATGTGATATCGGTTTGGACCGATGTTATTCCGTCGGCTGCAACGGACGCCCTGATGATCGACTGTTCGACTATCGACGTCGACAGCGCGCGGCAGGCCCACGCGTTGGCAGGGAAGGCGTCGCTGCTTTCGATCGATGCGCCGGTCTCGGGCGGCGTCGGCGGCGCCAGGGGCGCGACACTGACCTTCATGGCCGGTGGCGAGGACAAGGCATTCGCCGCGGCGAAGCCCATTCTCGAAGCCATGGGCAAGAAGATCGTTCATTGCGGCGATGCCGGCGCGGGGCAGGCGGCCAAGATCTGCAACAACATGATTCTGGGCATCTCGATGATCGCGGTCAGCGAAGCCTTTGCGCTGGCGGAAAAGCTCGGCCTGTCACATCAGGCGTTGTTCGACGTCGCTTCGACCTCGTCGGGCCAGTGCTGGTCGCTGACGAGCTATTGTCCGGTGCCGGGTCCGGTTCCGTCGTCACCGGCCAATAGCGATTACAAGCCCGGCTTCGCTTCGGCGCTTATGCTCAAGGACCTGACGCTTGCGCAGGAAGCGGCGAAATCCACGGGCGCCATAACGCCGCTCGGTCAGCACGCGCAGGAAATCTACAAGACGTTCGATGCAGCCGGAAACGGCGGCGTCGACTTCTCCGGCATCATCCGCTACATCCGCGCCCTTGCGGAGAACAGGGGCGGCAGATGACCACGTTTGCCGAGGCGCGCGAATTCCTGCTGCGGCATCGCACAGACTACGATGCCGCCGTCAATGGCTTCAAATGGCCGGACCCGGTGCCGTTCAACTGGGCGCTGGACTGGTTCGACGCTGGGCTCGCGACCGATCCGGCGAGCAAGACGCGGGCGGCGCTGTGGATCGTCGATGCCGCCGGCGGGGCTGAGACCAAAGTGACGTTCGAGGCGATGTCGCGGCGCTCGAACCAGGTTGCGAATTTCCTACGAGCGCAGGGCCTGAAGCGCGGCGATCACCTGCTGTTGCTGCTCGGCAATGTCATTCCTTTGTGGGAGACCATGCTGGCCTGCATCAAGCTCGGCGTCGTGATTATCCCTGCGACGACATTGCTCACGCCCGATGAATTGCGCGACCGCCTCGATCGCGGCCGCGTCAAAGCTGTCGTCGCGACGCAGGATCAGGTGGCGAAATTTACAAGCCTCGGTGGCGAGAGCCTGATGCGTATCGTCGTTGCCTCATCGGCGTTGCATACGGGCTGGCTACCCTATGAGGCGACGAACAATTTTCCGGAAAGCTATAAGCCGGATGGTCCGACGAACGCCGACGACCCGATGCTGCTGTATTTCACATCGGGCACCACGGCGAAGCCGAAGCTGGTGCGGCACAGCCAGCGCACCTATCCCGTCGGGCATCTGTCCACCATGTACTGGATCGGGCTGAAGCCCGGCGACATTCATCTGAACATTTCCTCGCCGGGATGGGCCAAGCACGCATGGAGTTGCTTCTTCGCGCCGTGGAATGCAGGCGCGACCATCTTCATCTGCAACCAGCCGCGCTTCGACGCCAAAAGCCTGCTGGCGACTATCGGGCGCTGCGGCGTGACGACGTTGTGCGCGCCGCCGACGGTATGGCGATTGTTCATTCAGGAAAAGCTGTCGGAGTTCAAGGTCGCGCTACGCGAAGTCTGCGGCGCGGGCGAACCGCTCAATCCGGAAGTGATCGATCAGGTGAAGTCAGCGTGGGGTTTGACGATACGTGACGGCTACGGCCAGACCGAGACCGCCGCTCTCGCCGGCAATTCGCCGGGACAGAAGGTCAAGCTCGGCTCGATGGGGCGGCCGCTGCCGGGCTATAAAGTGAAGGTGATCGACGCGGACGGCAATCCGGCTACCGAGGGCGAGGTGACGTTGGCGCTCGGCGGAGATCGGCCTGCCGGGCTGATGCAGGGCTATCAGGGCGAGAAGGGACAACTGAGCGGCGCCGATGGCGATCTTTATCGCACTGGCGACGTGGTGTTCGTCGATGACGATGGCTATCTCACCTTCGTCGGCCGGTCGGATGATGTGTTCAAGTCGTCCGACTACCGCATCAGCCCGTTTGAACTGGAGAGCATTCTGCTCGAACACGATGCGGTGGCGGAAGCCGCCGTGGTGCCGAGCCCCGATCCGATCAGGCTGGCGGTTCCGAAAGCATACGTTCTATTGGTCGGCGGCGCGGAGCGATCGCGCGAAACCGCGCTGTCGATCTTCAGGCACATGGCCGAACGGATGGCGCCGTTCAGGCGTATCCGAAAGCTTGAATTCGTCACCGAATTGCCCAAGACGATTTCGGGAAAGATCCGTCGTGTCCAGCTTCGCCGTCTTGAGTACGACAACGATCGCGGCGATGCATTGCGCGGCGTCGAATTTTGCGAAGGGGACTTTCCGGAGCTTCAGGCGCTGAAATCGAAAGCTGCGGAGATCTGAATTGTGAATAACGTCTGGAAGACCACGTCGGTTTCGCTCGATGCCTATCGACAAATGGTCGGACAGGAGATCGGCGTGTCCTCGTGGCACCTGATCGACCAGAAGCGGATCGATGCCTATGCCGACGTGGTCGACGACCATCAGTTCATCCATGTCGATCCGGAGCGGGCCGGTCGCGAAACTGAGTTCGGTGCCACCATCGCGCATGGATTCTTGACCTTGTCGCTGCTCAGCGTCATGTCATACGAGGTGATGCCGCGGGTCGAGGGCGTCACCATGGGTGTCAATTACGGCTTTGACCGCCTCCGGTTCATCTCGCCGGTCAAGTCCGGCTCCCGTGTCCGGGGCCGCTTCATGCTGACCGAGGCATCGCTTCGCAAACCCGGCGAGTTGCTGTCGCGCACCGCCGTCAGCGTGGAGATCGAGGGCGGGAAGCGGTCGGCGCTGGTCGCCGACTGGCTCGCCGTTCTGCACTTTTCCTGACGGCTCGCGCTCGTGCCGTGATGGGTTATGGCAGTATGCGGCTGAGTCAGGCATACCCATCGCATGCCTGACGTTCTCCATGTCCAAGCCGCGATTATCGGCGCCGGTCCCGCCGGCCTGATGGCTGCGGAGGTTCTCGCGAAAGGCGGCGTGCGCGTGACTGTGTTCGACGCGATGCCGTCCGCGGGCCGCAAGCTCCTGATGGCGGGCCGCGGCGGGCTCAATCTGACACACAGCGAGCCGCTGCCGCAATTTGTCACGCGCTACGGCGCGGCAGAGTCGCATTTGCAATCCGCCGTTGATGCGTTCACGCCGGAGGCCTTGCGAAAGTGGGCTGACGATCTCGGACAGCCGACATTCGTCGGATCGAGCGGGCGGGTGTTTCCGAAAACGCTGAAGGCCTCGCCGCTTTTGCGCGCGTGGCTCAAGCGGCTCGATATGCTTGGCGTGGCGCTGGCGCTGCGGCATCGCTGGAGCGGTTGGGATCGCGATGGCCGCCTTGAATTTCAGACGTCCGAAGGCGAGCGCATGGTTATGGCCGACGCGACGATCATGGCGCTCGGTGGCGCGAGCTGGCCGCGGCTCGGCTCCGATGGTGCGTGGGTTGAACAGCTGGCGGGCAAGGGGGTTGCTGTCTCGCCGCTACAGCCGGCCAATTGCGGGTTCAGCGTGCCGTGGAGCGACGTTTTTCGCGATCGTTTCGAAGGTCAGCCGCTGAAGAACGTCGCGCTGTCGTTTGGCTCGCACAATGTGCGCGGCGAGGTTCTCATCACTCGTGGCGGGACCGAGGGCGGCGCGATCTACGCCCTTTCGGCGATACTGCGCGAGCACATCAACGCCTCAGACCATGCGACGCTTCACATCAACTTGCGGCCCGATATCGCGGCAGCAGAACTCGCAGTCCGGTTGAGCGCATCGCGCGGGAAACAATCCGTCTCGAACTGGCTGCGCAAGGCCGCCGGTCTTTCGCCCGTTGCGATCGGCCTGTTGCAGGAAGCAGCGAGAGCTGCCGACGATAGCATAGCATCGATGCCGCCGCCTGCGCTCGCGGCGTTGATCCGTGCTGTTCCCGTGATGCTGACTGGAGTAGCGCCGATCGCGCGTGCGATTTCGTCCGCGGGTGGAATTGCATTTAACGAACTCGATGAGGACTACATGATCCGCCGGCTGCCGGGCGTGTTCGCCGCCGGAGAAATGCTGGACTGGGAAGCGCCGACCGGCGGGTATCTGTTGCAGGCGTCGTTCGCGACCGGCGCGGCGGCCGGGCGCGGCGCGCTGAAATGGCTGCGGCATCCTCCATTATTACGGATGCAAGCCTGGTAGCCCGAAATACGATCCGCCGCGCACTTGCCGACGCGAATACTTGGACCTTCCTCGTGCGGGCTGAGAATTGCCAGGGCGAGGCGCACGTTAAGCCTGACGCATATCGACCAGCTACAAGCCCCATCTTGGGCCATCAACCGAAAGTTGGATCGCGATGGGATCACCGATAACCTCGACTGACGGGCCGCCAAATTCGTTCCAGCGGAACAAGTTGACGTGCCACCCACCCGGGATCATCCGTGAGCGGTCAATGATGCCATCTGCGCCAGCCGCCCGCACCGCGTCCGCATTGCGCCACGAAGGTGCTTCCAGCCCAGCTTCGAGGGCTGGCCGCCATCGTGCGTTTGAAAGGTTGCGGTCGATGCCGAGTATCCGACAGGCTTCCTCGTCGTGCTGATCGAACACATGAGCATCGCTGACCATCAGTGGCACTGCGACACGGAGATGGCCATCTTCACGTATGTAGCCTGACACCGCGATCATCGCCCATTCCAGTTTTGGGCTCATATAGAGCGTGGCTTGTCCCGGACGATGATAACGGCCCGCACTTTCCGGTCCTGGGGGTGCCAGCACATCACCTACACGATCAGCTAAAACAGACCGGAAAAATGGACCGCTAACTGTCTTCAGCCTGATCTGTTTTGCATTCATCATCCAATCCCAAGCGGAGTAGGTGCTTGCCCTATCCTGAATTCTCGTCCTTTCGGATTATATAGCGGCAAAGAGAAGATGCTGTTCACAAGGGCAAAGTAACGCGAACCCACGATGCAATCTCCACCGCTGTCGCGTGCGGATCGCTACCGCTATTATCAAATGTGTTTCTATAGTCTGCGCCGTCGTCGAAGAGGAATCGCGTTCGCCGTAGCTCAGGCATTATTGTAGGACTTAATAGCTTCTTGTGCGCCCGTCGTGATGGCAAAGCCATCCGGCGAACTTGCTCGTCAGGCTCGCAATCAAGCGTGGCCGAGTAAAGATGGCATTTCCGATCGCGGGCAAGGTGGCAAACCGCTTGCCAGTGCTCCTCTGCGAAGCCGCTCGGTCCCCCCGTTGCGATGACGTTTGTCAAGATGACGGGGACAGAGGGAGCCAATCGCAAGACGTATTCAAAAGCTATGTCGCGAACCCTGCGAGCTACATCATAGTATTCTGAACTACGGTAATCGGTCAGGGTAATTGCTACATTGAATAATGTGTGGCTATCCAGCAGCCTGCCTTCCAGAATATCGGCAAGCTCCAGTCCCACCGTAAGCTTCCCAACGCCAGGCCATCCGTTCAAACTTATTATCATTAGGCTGTCACTCTTCTCGCAACATTACCGATCCGCTATCGCGACATGACAGGGGACAATCAAGCGGCCTTGATCTGACGAACACTCAAACGCCCTCTATCTCCTCCCGCAGCATTTCCAGCTCCAACCAGCGATCCTCGGCCTGCTGCAATTCCTCCTGCGCTTTGGTTAAAGCAAGCGAGATCTTGTCGAAGGCCGCGCGATCTGTCGCGTAGAGGTTCGGGTCTTCCAGGCGCTGCTGTTGCTTTGAAATCTCGGCCTGAAGTTTCGCGATGAATTTCGGCAGCGTCTCCAGCGCGTGTTTTTCGTTGAAGGTGAGGCGTCGTTTGCCGGGCGAGGCCGTAGGCGCTGCCTTTGCAGGACGCTCCGCCTCGGATGCCGGCGCGGATCGCGGTGCCTCGCGGTTCAGGTCGGCGCCACGTTGCGCCAGCATGTCGGTGTAGCCGCCGGCATATTCGATCCAGCGGCCGTCGCCCTCGGGAGCGATGACCGAGGTCACGACGCGATCGAGGAAGTCGCGGTCGTGGCTGATCAGGATCACGGTGCCCTCATAGTCGCCGAGCATGTCTTCCAGCACGTCGAGGGTTTCCAGGTCGAGGTCGTTGGTCGGCTCGTCCAGCACCAGAAGGTTGGACGGCTTTGCCAGCGCGCGCGCCAGCATCAGCCGGCCGCGCTCGCCGCCGGACAGCACCTCGAGCGGCGTGCGCATCTGCTCCTGCGCGAACAGAAAATCCTTCATGTAACTGACGACGTGCTTCGGCGTGCCGCCCACCATGACGTGATCGCCGCGTCCGCCGGTCAGCGCTTCCGCCAGTGTCGATTTTGGGTCGAGGCTTTCGCGGTGCTGGTCGAGCGTCGCCATCTCGATGTTGGCGCCGAGCCGCACCGCGCCGCCGTCGGGCGCATCGGCTCCCGTAAGCATGTTGATTAATGTGGTCTTGCCGGCGCCGTTGGGGCCGACGATACCGATGCGGTCGCCGCGCTGGATGCGGATCGAAAAATTGTCGACGATCCTTCTATCTCCGTAACGCTTGCCAATGCCCTTCGCCTCAATGACGAGCTTTCCGGATTTGTCGGCTTCAGCAGCGGCGAGGGTCGCGCTGCCGGCGGTGCCGCGATAATCGCGCCGCTGCCGGCGCAGTTCATGCAGGCCCGCCAGCCGCTTGACGTTGCGCTTGCGTCGGCCCGAGACGCCATAGCGCAGCCAGTGTTCCTCGGCGACGATCTTGCGGTCGAGTTTGTGCTGGTCGCGCTCTTCCTCGGCCAGCACCTCGTCACGCCATTCCTCGAATTTCGCAAAGCCGCGGTCGATCTGCCGGATATGGCCGCGATCGAGCCACGCAGTGCTGCGCGAGAGGTTGGACAGGAAGCGCCGGTCATGGCTGATCAGCACCAGCGCGCAGCGGCGCGAGCCGAGTTCGCCCTCCAGCCATTCGATGGTCGTGAGATCGAGATGATTGGTCGGCTCGTCCAGCAGCAGGATGTCGGGCGAGGGCGCCAGCACCCGCGCCAGCGCCGCGCGCCGGCTTTCGCCGCCGGAGAGATGCGCGGGGTCTTCCTCGCCGGTGAGGCCAAGCTGTTCGACCAGATAACGTGCCTGATAAGGGTCGTCGCCGGGGCCGAGCCCGGCCTCGACATAAGCGAGCGTGGTTTGGAATCCGTCGAAATCCGGCTCCTGCGGCAGATAGCGCACCGTGGCGCCCGGTTGCACGAAGCGGTTGCCGCTGTCGGGCTCGCTCAGTCCGGCAGCGATCCGCAGCAGCGTCGATTTGCCGGAGCCGTTGCGGCCGATCAGGCATAGCCGCTCGGACTCGAATACCGTGAGTTCCACGCCGCCCAGCAGCGGCGTGCCGCCGAACGTCAGAGCGATATCCTTCAACTGGATCAGCGGCGGCGCCATGGTTTCAGTCCTGCTGCGCATGGGCGCGCTGGATGCGCCGGATGGCCTGGTCCAGCGCCGACAGGAACGCCGAGCGGTCGCGCGGCTGGAACGAGCGCGGGCCACCGGTGACCTCGCCGCTGGCGCGAAGGTCGGTCATCAGGTTGCGGACGGCCAGCGTCATGCCGATCGATTGCTCCGTGAACGGCTTGCCGTTTGGCGCGATCGCGCTGGCGCCCGCCTTGACGCAGCGGCTCGCCAGCGGGATGTCCGCGGTGACGACGACATCGCTTTTGCCGGCGCGCGCCGCAATCCAGTCGTCGGCGGCATCCATGCCGGGTCCGGCTGCGATACGCTCGATCAGGGGATCGTCGGGCACACGGATATATCCGCCCGCGACGACGCTGACCGGCAGGCCGTGACGCGCGGCGACGCGATAGATCTCGTCCTTCACGGGGCAGGCGTCGGCATCAACGTAGATACGGATGGAGGTCAACGGCGGATCATCGGGCTTTGTGAGCGTCGTGGCAGCGCGTGTTACTCCATATCACGGAAGATTGCGACACCGGTTTTTTGCAGTGCGATAGCTTATCGAGCCCCTCCGTCGGCGGCCATCCGGATGGATGAGGCCGGTTGCACTGGCGGGCTGCGCTGCTAAACTTTCCGTGAAAAAGGCATTGCTCGTTGAGCGGGTATTTCGAACTGACGTTTGCCCCCGCGGAAAGACGATTTCATGAATGACGATACGTTGTGTCGCGTTGACCCTGAGCCGCGCGGCAGTCCGCAGGAACCAGCCATGACCATGGCAAGGGCCCTCGGCGAATCGCCGGTCGACGGCTCCGGTGTTTACGCCGCGCTCGATCTGGGCACCAACAACTGCCGTTTGCTGATTGCCTGCCCGGCAAACGGGAGTTTCCGCGTGATCGACTCGTTTTCGCGGATCGTCCGGCTTGGCGAAGGAATCTCGTCCACCGGTTGTATCAGCGAGGCGGCGATCGAACGCGCCATCGCCGCGCTCATCGTGTGCCGCGACAAGATGCGTGCGAGGAAAGCAGACCGGCTGCGGCTGATCGCGACGGAGGCGTGCAGGGCGGCGTCGAATTCCGAGAGTTTCCGCAGCCGCGTCGCTGCCGCGACCGGCATCGAGCTGGAGGTGATCGATCGGGAGACCGAAGCCGCGCTCGCGGTGGTCGGCTGCTCGCCGCTGATTCATCCGAAAGCGCGCGGCGCGATTCTGTTCGACATCGGCGGCGGTTCGACGGAACTGGTCCGTATCGAACGCGACCGCGAAGGCGGTGAACCGCATACCAAGGCATGGATGTCGCTTCCGATCGGCGTCGTAACGCTGGCCGAGCGCTTTGGCGGACATGACGTCACACCGCAGTCCTATACAGCGATGATCGACGAGGTCACGGCCAACCTTGGCGCGTTCGCCGCCCAGCATGGCTTCAATCTCTACGGGATGCACCTTCTCGGCACCTCGGGTACGGTGACCACGCTCGGCGGCCTTCATCTCGGCCTTGCGCGCTATGACCGCCGCAAGGTCGACGGAATCTGGATGAACGACATCGAAATTACCCAGGCCATCGCGCGGCTGTGCGGCATGGATTATCAAAAACGGGTGGCCAACGGCTGTATCGGGGCCGAGCGCGCCGATCTGGTTCTGGCCGGGTGTGCCATCCTGGATGCCATTCGGCGGGCCTTTCCGCTGCCGCGGCTGCGGGTGGCGGATCGCGGCCTGCGCGAGGGCATGCTGGTCGAGATGATGCGCGAGGACGGCGTCATTCAACTGAATTGATGCACAAGACGGCGTCACGTCGTTCACCTATGATCCGGCAACCCATCCAGGCGCGGTGGTTCCAAAGCGCGCTTCAGCGGCTTGTTCTTTGATGGATGCCGGATCAAGTCCGCGCAAGACAGTTAGACATGGCGAAAGACACCACCGGCCGGCTGCGCGTGACCGTCAAGACCGGCGGCAAGCGAAAACTCTCGTCCAAGCTCTGGCTGGAGCGGCAGCTCAACGATCCCTATGTCGCGCAGGCCAGGCGCGACGGCTGGCGTTCGCGCGCCGCCTATAAGCTGATCGAGATGGACGACAAGTATCATTTCCTGAAACCCGGTCTGGCGGTGGTCGATCTCGGCGCGGCGCCTGGCGGCTGGAGTCAGGTTGCGGCCCGGCGCGTCGGCGCAGCCGACGGCAAGGGCAAGGTGATCGCCATCGATCTTCTTGAGATGCCGGAGATCGTCGGCGTGACGTTCGCCCGGCTCGACTTCCTCGATGCCGATGCGCCGGAAAGGCTGACCACGATGATGGAAGGCGGTGCGGATGTCGTACTGTCCGACATGGCGGCCAACACCACGGGTCATCGCAAGACCGATCAGCTCCGGATCGTCGGTCTGGTGGAGAGCGCGGCCGCGTTCGCGGCTGACGTGCTGCGGCCCGGAGGGACGTTCATCGCGAAGGTGTTTCAGAGCGGGGCGGACGCCGATCTGCTGGCGCAACTCAAACGCGATTACCGGACGGTCCGCCATGTGAAGCCGGCCGCGAGCCGGCAGGATTCGTCGGAGCGTTATGTGATGGCGACGGGATTTCGCGGTGGCTCCAAGGGAACGCCGGCTCACCCGGCGTAGGATATCCAGCCTTTGAAGCTGAGCCCGGCATAGAACAGGCTGACGGCCGCGAAGCCGGCTTCTCGCAGCATTGCTTCCTCTTCCTCGGGTGCGAGGATCGAGAGCCTCGTAGCTATGGCCTGACGCGAGTTTTCCATCTGCGCGGAAGTCATGTCGCTTCGCGCACCGAATGCGACGTGGCGAGCGATCCAGGCGGATCGTTCCGGTTCGGCTTGCGGAAAACTGATATGGGCGACAACCAACGGAGCGCCCGGTTTGAGGCGTCGCCGGAGCTGTTTCAAAGTTGCCAGCCGCTCGTCGCGGGGAATGAAGTGGAAAGTCAGCAATGACGTCGCGCCGTCGAAGGGACCTGGCGGAGCATCGTCGATATAGCCTTCGTGCAGGCGCATGCGCCCGGCATGGTGTCCGACCGTCTGCTCGGCGAGCCGCAGCATGGGAACCGACGGATCCACCGCATCGAATGACCAGCCGGCGTGAGATTCCGCGAAGGATTTAAGCTCCAGGCCGCCACCCGCGCCCAGCACCAGCACACGGCCATTTTCGGGCACCCGTTCCGCAAGCAGCATTGCCGTCATTCGATGCAGATCGAAGAAGCCTGGCACCTGACGCGGCGGGCCTTCAGCGTAGGTGCTCACGGATGGTCCGGAAAATGGGGAGGGGTCCATATACGAAATCTCTCCTATGGTTCTGGCGTCAGGAACGCGTGCGTGAAAGATCAATGAAGCCGCGTGACGATATAGCGGCGACGTTCAGTTCAGCTTCTGATCCCGGGCGGTGACGGTCTCGCGGGCGGCTTCCTCCTCGGCCTCGGATTCGCGGGTGGGATCGGAGATCACCACCATGCGCCGCCCTGACACCTGATGGCCGGCATCGGCGGGCATCCGGAAGAAGTAATAGGACGACGTCGCCGCCAGCACCGAGACCACGAGAAAGCCGGGTCCGAAATCCGCGGCTGTCAGCTCGGTGCTGTGGTGGAACGCCATCGTGGCCTCCACCGAGAAGGCGCCGAGCGCGACGCCCGCTGAAATCGCCAGTTGCTGATTGACGCTGACCAGCGTGGTGGCGCGACTCATCCGTTCAGGTTCGACATCGGCATAGGCCAGCGTATTGATCGCGGTGAATTGCAGCGAGCGGAAGAAGCCGCCGACCACGAGAATGATCATGATCAATAGCAGCGGCGTGGTGACGGTGAACAGCGCGCAGGCCGCGAGGAAGGCTGAGCTGACGACCGCGTTGACCGTCATGATGTTGCGGAAGCCGAAGGCGCGGATGATGCGCGCCGCCAGTGCTTTCATGCCTATCGCGCCGACGGCCGAGGAGAATGTCACAAGTCCGGAGCCGAACGGCGACAGACCGAAGCCGATCTGCATCAGAAGCGGCAGCAGGAACGGCAGCGCGCCGACGCCAAGGCGGAACAGGAAACCGCCGTAGATGCTGGCGCGCAGCGTCGTCAGCCGCAGCAGTGTCAGATCGAGCACCGGGGAGTCGGTGCGCCGGGCGTGTATCACGTAAAGCGCCATCGAGATCGACCCGAGGCCGATCAGCGCGATCACCACCGTCCATGGCAGCAGGTTGAGGCCGGCGACGGAGAGGCCGAAGGCGATGCCGCCGACGCCGACGCCGGCCAGCACCATGCCGTAGAGGTCAAAGCGTTCGAGCTTCTCGCTGCGGATCGGGTCGATGAAGCGTTGCGCCAGCACGATGCCGATGAGGCCGACCGGGATGTTGATCAGGAAGATCCAGTGCCACGAGAAATAGGTGGTGATGAAACCGCCGAGCGGCGGGCCGACCACCGGTCCGACCAGGGCAGGCACTGTCACCCATGCCATCGCGTTGACCAGTGCGCTTTTGTCGATCGAGCGCAGCAGTACCAGGCGGCCGACCGGCGTCATCATCGCACCGCCCAATCCTTGCACGGTCCGCGCGATCACGAAATCCGTCACCGACGATGACAGCGCGCAGCCGATCGAGCCGATCATGAACACGGCGATCGCCACGCTGAAGACGGTGCGCGCGCCGAACCGGTCCGCGGTCCAGCCGCTCGCCGGGATGAATATCGCGAGCGACAAGAGATACGAGGTAATCGCGAGCTTCAGCGTCAGCGGGCTGGTGCCGATATCGGCGGCGATCGCGGGAAGCGAGGTCGCGATCACCGTCGAGTCCATGTTTTCCATGAACAGCGCGGCGGCGACGATCAGCGGGATCAGGCGTTCCTTGGTCATGCGGGCTCAGGAGGAGCAGGCGGATCGGGAGCGGGGCTGTAGCATCGATTGGTGTCAGCGCCTATTGCGCAGCGGGCGGGTCTTCCTAAATCCTGGGTGGAGTTTTGGGAGGCCAAACCATGATCTACGTGCTTGCCGCCTTGCTGCCGCCGATCGGGCTGTTGTTCAACGGGCAGCCGTTCTCGGCCATCCTCAACGTGGTCCTGATCGTGTTTTGCGCGATTTTCGGGCTGGTTTTCCATATCCTGCTCCTGGTGCCGTCCGCCCACGCGCTGATTGCGGTCCACATGAAGCGGGAGGATCGCCGGCACCGCCAGGTAGTCGATGCGATCCGGGAGCACGGGCCGCCGCCGAACTATCCGCGCTGAACGGGGAAAATCCCCGCATGGCAGCCAAACGCTTTGATTTCAGTGGCTGCCATGCTATCGACCACCGCCAACCCAGCCGATGGAACCAGATTCGACGGCGACGCCAAGGTGTCGACGGCATGTGTTCCATCCCGAGGTCGTATCGCGGCGAAACGGCCGCTGGATGGAGTTGGCGATGGCGCATGCAAACGGATTTCGGGATATCAAGGAAGCCTATACCTTCGACGACGTGCTGCTGAAGCCCGGCGCGTCCGATATCCTGCCTTCCGAGGCCGATATCCGCTCCCGCGTGACCCGCGACATTCCGCTCAATATCCCGATCATGGCGTCGGCCATGGATACCGTCACCGAAGCGCGCATGGCGATCGCCATGGCGCAGGCCGGCGGCCTTGGCGTTATCCACCGCAACTTCGATGCGGAAGGTCAGGCCGCGCAAGTGCGGCAGGTGAAGAAGTTCGAGTCCGGCATGGTGGTCAACCCGCTGACCATCGGTCCCGATGCGATGCTGTCCGATGCGCTGGCGTTGATGAGCGATCACGGCTTCTCCGGCATTCCGGTGGTGAGCGGCGGCAGCGAGACCGCGCCGGGCAAGCTCGTCGGCATTCTGACCAATCGCGACGTTCGCTTCGCCACCGACCCGCGGCAGAAAATTTCCGAACTGATGACGCATGAAAATCTCGTGACGGTGCGCGAGGGCGTCAGCCAGGAAGAAGCCAAGCGGATGCTGCACAAACATCGCATCGAGAAGCTGCTGGTCGTCGACGACCAATATCGCTGCGTCGGCCTTATCACCGTCAAGGACATGGAAAAGGCGGTGGCGCATCCGCTGGCCTGCAAGGATGCGCAGGGCCGGCTGCGCGTCGCGGCGGCGACCACGGTCGGCGAAGGCGGCTTCGAGCGCACCGAGCGCCTGATCGACGCCGGCGTCGACCTGATCGTGGTGGATACCGCGCACGGCCATTCCAGCCGCGTGCTCGAAGCGGTCAACCGCATCAAGCGGCTGTCGAACGCGGTGCGGGTGATCGCCGGCAACATCGCCACCACGGAAGGCGCGCAGGCGCTGATCGATTCCGGCGCCGACGCCATCAAGGTCGGCATCGGCCCGGGTTCGATCTGCACCACCCGCATCGTGGCCGGCGTCGGGGTGCCGCAACTCACCGCCATCATGGACGCGGTCGATGCGGCGCGTAAGGCCGACGTGCCTGTGATCGCCGACGGCGGCATCAAGTCTTCCGGCGATCTCGCCAAGGCGCTCGCCGCCGGCGCGGACATCGTCATGGTCGGCTCGCTGCTTGCGGGCACCGACGAAACGCCGGGCGAGGTGTATCTGTGGCAGGGCCGTTCATATAAGGCCTATCGCGGCATGGGGTCGGTCGGGGCGATGTCGCGCGGCTCCGCCGACCGCTATTTTCAGCAGGACATCAAGGATACGCTGAAACTCGTGCCCGAGGGGATCGAGGGGCAGGTGCCCTACAAGGGGCCGGTCGGCAACGTCATGCACCAGCTCGCCGGCGGCTTGCGCGCGGCCATGGGGTATGTCGGCGCGCGCAACATCGCCGAATTCCACGATAAGGCGCGGTTCGTGCGCATCACCGGCGCGGGCTTGCGTGAAAGCCATGTCCACGATGTCACGATCACGCGGGAAAGCCCGAACTATTCCGGCACCGCCTGACGACGATCGCCCAAATTGAGCCGCACAGCGGCGCCAAAACGCGATACTGTCCGTATTGTACAACCCAGGTTTGGGGCCGCTGCATCGTTTCCCTGGAATGACATCACGGTTCCATTCGGACGAGAATTTGGAACATGATCGATTGGACGGACGACAGGCTGGCGGCGCTTTCGGATTCCGACCTGAAAAATCTGCTCGCCAATGCGGAGCGGAAGTCAGTTGATGATCTCGTCGCGCGATGCCAGGCCGAACTCGAGAAGCGCAATGCATTGAAGCCGCGCAAGGCCGCAAAGCCGCGCACCGAGCTGAAGGATTTCGAGCGCGACATGTCGGCGCAGCTTGCAGGCGTCGGCCGGCGCATGGCGGAGAAATACGATTTGTCGGAGGAGACCGCGAAGGCGAAATCGGCGGGCGTGAAGGGTTTTCGCGCGCACAAGCTCGTCGGCAGCGATGGGCAGGCCAAGCTCGGAGGATTGCAGCGCGCGGGTTTCGTTGCCATCGATCGCTATATCTCCTATCGGCGCGGCAACGATATCGTTTCACTCGGCGTATTCCTGCCCAAGGATCAGGATATTTCGGAACACAAGTTCTTCGTGATCGCGCCGCAGTCGATGCTCGACCGCGCCGAGCCGGTCGATGCCATCCGCGACAATCACGGGCAGAAGCAGTCCGCCGACGGCGGCCTCGTGTTCGATGATCTGGAGAGCGCAACGGCCGCTTTCGACAAGGTTCTGGCCAGGATCATGGCTTGATGGGTTGTTTCGCCGCCGGAAAACGGGGCTAATAAATGTCTGTTCAAATGGTACTGCTCCCGGTGTTCGTGCTCATCGGGCTCGCGTTCGCGTTGCTGTTGGGGATGGCGGTCGCGCGGACGCGGTCTTTGAGGTCCGGCGAGACCCGGTTCAAGGACATCGCGCTTCGCGAACCGAACTGGTCGCTGCGCGCCACCCAGATCGCGAACTGCTTCAGCAACCAGTTCGAAGTGCCGGTGCTGTTTTATGTCCTGATCGCGCTGGCATTGCCGCTGCGTCACGCCGACCTTGTCATCGTCGTGCTGTCGTGGGTATTTGTCTTCACACGGTTCGTCCATGCCGGCATCTTTGTGACATCGAACAACGTCCCGCGGCGGGGAATGGCGTGGTTCGCGGGAGTGGTGGTGCTGATGGCGATGTGGATTTATTTCGCGCTGCGCATCCTGCTCGTGTAAGCGCCGCGACTCCAATCGAAAGTCAGCCATGACGCCAGCCGCGCGGCTCTCTGCTGCCATTGAAGTGATCGAGGCTATCGACAGCCAGCGGGTGCCGGCTGCGAAGGCGCTGAAGGAATGGGGCACCGCCCACCGCTTCGCCGGCTCCGGCGACCGTGCCGCGATCTCGGGGCTGGTCTATGACGTACTGCGCCGGCAGGCCTCCAGCGCCTGGATCATGGACGACGATACGCCGCGCGCGCGCCTGCTCGGGATGCTGAGGCTGGAGCGGGGGCTCCACATCGATGCGATTGCGGCGCTGTGCGACGGCGGCCGCTTCGCGCCCCAACCGCTTTCCGACGCCGAACGCGCGGCGCTGGCCTCGCGCAGCGTCGCGGATGCGCCCGCGCATATCGCCGGGGATTATCCGGAATGGCTCGATCCGCATCTTGCGGAGATCTTCGGCGATGACCGTGCGGCGGAAGCCGCGGCGATGGCGAGCCGCGCGCCGCTCGACCTGCGCGTCAATACGCTGAAGGCCAAACGCGAGAAGGTGCTTACCTCGCTGCGACATCTCGGCGCGACGGCGACGCCGTGGTCGCCGCTGGGCTTGCGGATCGCGCTTGGCGCCGATGCCCGCAATCCCGGCGTCCACGCCGAGGAGGATTTCATCAAGGGGGCCGTCGAGGTGCAGGACGAGGGCTCGCAGCTCGCGGCGCTGTTGTCCGGCGCGAAACCCGGCGAGCAGGTGATCGACCTCTGCGCCGGGGCCGGCGGCAAGACCCTGGCCCTTGCGGCCATGATGCAGGGCAGGGGCCGTCTCATTGCGACCGATCGCGACAAGCGGCAGCTCGCGCCGATCCACGAACGGCTGTCCCGCGCAGGGGTTCATAACGCGGAAGTCCGCTCTCCAAAGGGGGAGGAGGATCCGCTGTCCGACATCAAGGCGTCAGCCGATCTCGTGCTGATCGATGCGCCCTGCACCGGGACCGGCACCTGGCGGCGCAACCCGGACGCAAAATGGCGGATGCGGCCGGGCGCACTCGAGGTCCGTTTGAAAGACCAGGCGGAAGTACTTGAGCGTGCTGGCAATTTCGTCAAACCAGGCGGCCGTCTCGCCTATATCACCTGCTCGGTGTTGCCGCAGGAAAATGGCGAGCAAATCCGGAAGTTTATCGGCCGGCATCCAGATTTCACGGTAACGCCGCCGTCGCAGACCGCTGCCGTGCTGTGGGACAGGACGGACGACTTTCTCGCTGCGGTTTACCTCTCTGACGAGGGGCTTTTGATGACGCCGCGTCGGACCGGAACGGACGGTTTCTTTGTCAGCGTCTTGCGGCGAGGATAGGTGTTCCTTCCACCTCGAGGGGAGAGGTGAACGTGTGGGCTTCCATCCTTTCCCGTTGCGACGCCGATGCCGGTCGCGTAATTCCTCGCCATGACAGCCTCCAGCAAAGCCTCCGCGTCAGCATCCAGCCCCTCCGTCGGCGCGACCTCCGCGCACGACAAAATTCTCATCGTTGATTTCGGTAGCCAGGTCACGCAACTGATTGCCCGGCGCGTGCGCGAGGAGGGCGTCTATTCGGAAATCGTCCCGTTCCAGAAGGCGGAAGCGGCTTTTCTTGAGATGAAGCCGAAGGCGGTGATCCTGTCGGGCGGGCCCGCTTCCGTGCTCGAGCAGAATGCCCCAGCGGCGCCGATGTCGGTGCTTACCGCGGGCGTGCCGGTACTGGGGATTTGCTACGGCGAGCAGACCATGGCCCAACAGCTCGGCGGCGCCGTCGAAGCTGGCCATCATCGCGAATTCGGCCGTGCCGCCATCGAGGTCACTGAGCCTTGCGCGCTGTTTGAGGGCGTCTGGGAAAAGGGCGGCAGATACGACGTCTGGATGAGCCATGGCGACCGCGTCACCAAACTGCCCGATGGCTTCCGCGCAGTGGCGAAGGCGCCGGGCTCGCCGATCGCGGTCATCGCTGACGACGCGCGCAGGTTCTATGCCATGCAATTCCACCCCGAGGTGGTGCACACTCCCGACGGCGCGAAACTGATCCGCAATTTCGTTCGCAAGGTCGCGGGGCTCACCGGCGACTGGACCATGCGCGCGTTTCGCGAGGAGGCGATCGAGAAGATACGCGCTCAGGTCGGCAAGGGCCGGGTGATCTGCGGTCTGTCCGGCGGCGTCGATTCATCGGTGGCGGCGATCCTGATCCACGAGGCGGTCGGCGACCAGCTCACTTGCGTGTTTGTCGATCACGGCATGCTACGCAAGGACGAGGGCAGGACGGTGGTGGACCTGTTCCGCCATCACTACAACATTCCGCTGGTTCACGTTGATGCGTCAAAGCAATTTTTGGGCGAACTCGCCGGCGTCACCGACCCTGAAGCGAAGCGCAAGACCATCGGGCGTCTGTTCATCGACGTGTTCGAGGCCGAGGCCAAAAAGATCGCAGCCTTGGGAAAAGGATCGGCGGAATTCCTGGCGCAGGGCACGCTCTATCCCGATGTGATTGAGAGCGTGTCGTTCACCGGCGGCCCGTCGGTGACGATCAAATCGCACCATAATGTCGGCGGACTTCCGGCCCGCATGAACATGAAGCTGGTCGAGCCGCTGCGCGAACTTTTCAAGGACGAGGTCCGTGTATTGGGGCGCGAACTCGGGTTGCCGGAGATTTTCGTCGGTCGCCATCCGTTTCCCGGCCCCGGGCTTGCGATCCGTTGCCCCGGCGAGATCACCCGCGAAAAGCTCGATATCCTGCGCGAGGCCGACGCAATCTACATCGACCAGATCCGAAAAGCCGGGCTTTACGATGAGATCTGGCAGGCGTT
Source organism: Nitrobacter sp. 62-23 (assembly GCF_001897285.1). Lineage (GTDB taxonomy): Bacteria > Pseudomonadota > Alphaproteobacteria > Rhizobiales > Xanthobacteraceae > Nitrobacter. Next base: position 145,121 of record NZ_MKSM01000064.1, on the reverse strand, counting down.
CGCGGTGCTGCTGCCGGTCAAGACGGTCGGTGTGATGGGCGACGGACGCACCTACGAATACGTCGTCGGCCTGCGTGCGGTAACCTCGACCGACGGCATGACCGCTGATTTCTATCCGTTCGATATGAAATTCCTCGGCGAAACTGCAACGCGCATCATCAACGAGGTGAATGGCATCAACCGTGTTGTCTATGATGTGACATCGAAGCCGCCGGGTACGATCGAGTGGGAATGATTCACTTCCGGCGCGGTCTATCGCGGTCTTTCTCAGAAATCATCGTAACATACTGATATAGAACTTATTTTCTTAGGAAGTCTTTCGCGATGGATCGGGCGCCAACGGCTCGGTCTGACGGTCTTTATGACGGTCTCGGACATCCACAGACAACCCTTCAATGGAAAGACCGTCAACCCGCATTGGGCAGTGTCTGCTTAGAAATTCAGATAAATCATTGATGTTACATGTTAATCTATATGACTTGACGGTCTTTTTCGCGACGGACAAGATGACGGTCAAATCCACATCATCCTAGCCTTGCGAGGCCGAGAATGCTGACCGACACCGAGCTTAAGAGCCTGAAACCAAAGGCAAAAAACTACAAGGTGACGGACCGTGACGGTATGTACGTCCTTGTCATTCCATCAGGCACAAAAACCTTCCGAATGGACTACCGCCTGAATGGCCGGCGCGAGACGCTGACCATTGGTCGCTATGGCCCTGGCGGCTTGTCGCTCGCCGAGGCGCGCGATCGCTGTCTCGCTGCGAAGAAAGATGTCGCGGAGGGGCGCTCGCCCGCTCAGGAAAAGCAGCGCGCAAAGCGGCGCGTTGCCCTTGGCGAGACGTTCGGCGCCGTTGGTCAGCGCTGGATCAAGTCGGCACCGATGGCGGACAGCACCCGCGCTATGCGCAAGGCGATTTTTGATCGGGACATACTGCCTGTCTGGAAAAATCGCCTGCTTACCGAGATCACACCCGACGACCTACGGGCCCAGTGCGTCAAGGTGAAGGATCGTGGAGCGCCGGCGACCGCGATTCATGTTCGCGACATCGTCAAGCAGATTTACGCCTACGCGATATTGAATGGCGAGAAGGTCCCAAATCCGGCGGAGGAGGTTGGCCCCGCTTCCATTGCGACCTTTGCTCCGAAGGACAGGTCGCTCTCGCCAACCGAAATACGGATCATGTTCGAGCAACTGAGGCACGTCCCGACGTTGCCCACCATTCGGCTTGGCCTTCGGCTCATCCTGCTCACGATGGTGCGGAAGAGCGAATTGCTCGACGCCGTTTGGAGCGAAGTGGACTTTGAGAACGCCGTCTGGAGCATTCCCAAGGAACGGATGAAGCGCCGCAAGCCGCACAACGTCTATCTGTCACGGCAATCACTGGACATCATGATCGCGCTTAAGACCTGCGCGGGAAATTCCCGTTATCTTTTGCCGTCCCGATACGACGCGGATGCTCCAATGTCGCGAGCAACATTCAACCGCATCACGACGGCAGTTGCTGATCGCGCCAAGATGCTCAGATTGGCCCTGGAGCCATTCACGGTCCATGATCTGCGGCGAACCGGGTCAACGCTGCTGAATGAGATCGGCTTCAATAGCGACTGGATTGAGAAGTGCCTGGCGCACGAAGACGGCCGCAGTTCGCGCGGTGTCTACAACAAGGCCGAGTACGAACACCAGCGCCGTCACATGCTGCAAGAGTGGGCGGATTTGGTGGACGCTTGGGAGCAAGATCGGAATCACACGCCAGTGCTCTATCCGCCTGCAACGCAGTTTCCAGGCGTGATGGCTGCTACTGCCTGACCGGGCGCGTCTTCCGCTGCCGTACATCAGGCAAGGGGGCTCGTTTAATCAGCGAGGCCTCTGAGGCGCGTCGTCGTTGATCGATCCATTCTTCGACCTCTGCCAAATCCCAAACGACGCATCGCGCCGTGAGGTAGAAGCGGCGGGGAAACTCTCCGCGCTGCTCGAGTTCGTAGATGGTGGTGTCTGCCAAGGGCACGATCTCTCGCAGCTCAGCGCGTCGGATCGCTTTCCTTGTTGTCAGTGACATGGTGCGTCGCGGGACGTTCGTATCTTTGCTCATGGAAAGATACAAACAGATGGCCACCCCTGCGAAAAGACGGCGATGCCTCGGAGGGCGAACGCCTGAGTGCTAGGGCGTAGCGCATCGTAAAAATACCGGAACACAGGCAAAGATTTCGGGGCAGGCCTATTCGAGGCTTCATTCGTCCGCCCAGACCGACAGGATCAGCCGTGAGTTCTCATAGAGCCGCAACCGCTGGCACAGCCTGCACGTAGGTACGGAGAGCTTCGCTCGCTTT
>NZ_MKSM01000064.1:72371-142774 GCF_001897285.1 Nitrobacter sp. 62-23 | reverse complement strand
TCTCTCCCCCGCGACTACCGCCTGCGCGATGGCAGGGCCGCGCGTCCGCAAGGCGGGGCATCATCGTCAAGCTCCCACCAATCCAACCGACCTCGCTTGCCGCGCAGCCCGGCCATGCTCGCCGGCAGCCGCCCCCCTCTCTGCCGAGCGCTCACGCGCCCCCGGGAGGCACGTCGGGGACATGCCTCCGGCATGAACAGAGAAAGGATTGGAGCAATGGCTAGGACATCGAAGAAGACGAAGGCCGTCACCACGGTTGCGGCGGCGGAAGCTGTGGCGAACGTTGACGTTCGCCGCGTTGGGCAAACGGTCACGGAGATCGTGGCAGCGCAAGCCGTAGCGGAAGCCGCACCGGTTACAGCGAGCGGTGAGACGATTTTCATCCCGCTCAACAAGCTGAAGAAGTCGCCCCGCAATGCGCGCAAGACCCCGCACAGCGAGGCGGACATTGAAGCTTATGCGGCCAGCATCGCGGCCAAGGGCATTCTGCAAAACCTCGTCGTGGAGCCAGAGCGTGACGAGGGAGGCCAGCCGACCGGCTTCTATTTCGTTACCATCGGCGAAGGCCGCCGGCTGGCACAGTTGCTGCGCACGAAGCGCAAGGAGATCAAGAAAACCGAACCGATCCGCTGTTTCATCGACACCGCGAACGATCCGTTCGAGATCAGCCTCGACGAGAACGTTACGCGCACCGCCATGCACCCCGCCGACCAGTTCGAGGCGTTCCGAGAGCTTGCGGAAAATCGCGGATGGGGCGCGGAAGAAATCGCGGCCCGCTTCGGCGTCACCGCGCATGTGGTGAAGCAGCGGCTTCGCCTTGGCGCGGTCAGCCCCAAGCTGATGCAGGTCTATCGCGATGGCGGGCTGACGATGGACCAGTTGATGGCCTTCGCCATCACCGAGGACCATGCGCGCCAGGAACAGGTTTACGAAAATCTCTCCTATAACCGCGATCCGTCGTTCATCCGCCGCGACCTCATGAAGACACACATTCCGGCGACGGATCGGCGCGCGATCTTCATCGGCGCGGAGGCCTACGCGGAAGCAGGCGGCAATATCGTCCGCGACCTGTTCACGGAGGATCGTGGCGGCTTCTATGAAGACGCCGCGCTGCTGGACCGACTTGTCATCGAGAAGCTGGAAGGCATCGCCGCGAACATTCAGGAGTTGGAAAGTTGGAAGTGGGTTTCGGTCCATATCGACTATCCCCACGCCCACGGCCTGCGCCGGACCTATACGCATCCGGTGGAGCTTTCCGAGGAAGATGAAGCCGCCTATGCCGCCGCGCAGGAGGAATATGACCGCCTGTCGTCGGAGCATGAGGGCGCGGAGGAACTTCCCGACGATGTGGACCAGCGGTTCGGGGAGCTTGAGGCCGAGATCGAGCGCATCGACGCCTTGCGCCACGCTTACAATCCCTACGAGATCGCGCGCGGTGGGGTGTTTGTCGTTCTGTCCCCGGACGGAGACGCCCGCATCGAGCGCGGTTTCATTCGGCCAGAGGACGAGACGCCCGAAGCGGAGGAAGCCAGCGGTGGCGCAACCGTCATCGACGGAGTGCGCGTCAACGGTGATGGCGAGATCATCGAGGATGGCGACGGAGACGGCGACGGTACAACCGCACATAATGCCGACGACGAGGACGCGGAGGAACAAGGCAAGCCGCTGTCCGACCTTCTCGTCCGCGACTTGACCGCGCATCGCACCCTCGGCCTGCGGCTCGCCCTTGGAGAGCAGCCGGACATGGCGTTGATCGCCGTCACCCATACGCTCGCCGCGCAGACCTTCTATCGCAGCGTTGACGCCCATTGCCTCGACATCCGCCCCATCAGTCAGTCCCTTGGCGAACATGCGGACGGCATCGAGGACACGGCGGCGGCGAAGGCGCTGGCGGATCGTCGCGCCGGATGGGCGGCGGACATGCCGCGCGACGTGGCGGACCTGTGGGACTTCATCGTCGAGCTGGACCATGCGAGCGTCATGGCGCTGCTCGCGCATTGCGCCTCGCAGACCGTCAACGCGGTGAAAGTGCCTTGGGAGCGCAAGCCGCGCGCTCTTGAGACGGCTGACAAGCTGGCAAGCGCGTTGGCGCTCGACATGACGGCGCACTGGACGCCCACGGTGCGGACCTATCTAGGCCGTGTGACGAAGGCGCTCATCCTCGACGCTGTGCGGGAAGCCGCCAGCGACGAGGCGGCGGATCACCTCGCCAGCATGAAGAAGCAGCCGATGGCGGAAACCGCCGAGCAGCTTCTTGCCGGGACTGGATGGCTCCCGCCGCTGATGCGCACCTCGCCGGTTGCAGAAGCGTCGGGCGGGTCTGTCGAGGACATCGCGGCGACCGAGGAACGCGAAGGTTTCCCCGAAGCCGCCGAGTAGTCGCGAGGGCCGAAGCCGCATTACGCGGCCTCGGTCAGCGTCCCGACGACCGATCGAGGAATTCTCCGGCCGCGCCTGATCGGCGCGGCCGGAGACTTCGACCGCACGACAATAGGACACAGACTCATGAAGACCTCTGCAGAACAGCGGGCGATGCTGGCCCGCATGGAGACGACGCACGCCGAGACCGCGCGCCACCTTGCCGTCATCGAGCGGCAGATCGAATCACGCGCCGAACGCATGACCACGAGCAGCCGCGTCAAGGCTCGCCAGTTCGACCGCGCCTCCGCCACCTGGAGCCGCGCCGACGAGCGCGACTTTCAGGCTAATGTCGCATCGCTGCGCTTCGCGCGGCGCGGCGAGATCGACGCGCTGTCCTGCAGGCTGGCACGACAGGCCGGAGCCATCGCCGCTTTCCGCGTCCGTCACCGGAGCAACGAACCGGCCGGGGAGTGCGTGTCATGACGCCGCGCTTTCCCCGCACCGAAGCCCTGATCCCCGAGGACTTGCTGGCCAGACTGATCGACAATGGCCGCACCAGCGAGGAACGTGACGGCTTCGACCCGTTCCCGATCGTGAAGCTGTTCACGCCCGACGCAGGAGCGACGTGGCTCATCACCGAAGCCTATTCCGAGGGCGAAGACGTTCGCCTGTTCGGCCTGTGTGACCTTGGTATGGGCTGCCCAGAACTCGGCTACCTAATGCTCAGTGAGATTGAGGACGTGCGCGGCAAGCTCGGCCTGCCGGTCGAGCGCGACCTTTATTTCAGGGCCGAACACCGGCTCAGCACTTACGCCGAGATCGCGCGGCGTGCCGGGATGATCGTCACTTGAAACCGCGATCCAGCGTGTCGTTGTGCCGCGCCGGATCATCTTCCTCGAATAGGGAGGCCCGGCATGACCGCAATGATCGTCGTCGCCGTTATGTTGATCGGCATGATGTGCGTCCTCGCTTATACGCTGGCAACCTATGCGCTGCCGTTCATGCTGGCGCTTGCCGTGACGCGCTTCGCCTTTGGCACCGGCGCGGGATGGGTCGGAGCCGCAATCGTTGGTCTCGCTGCTGGCGCGGCATCGTTCGCCATTCTGGCGTTTCTGTTCGACACGCTGCGCGCGCCGATCCTGCGGATCGCACTGGCGCTCATATTCGCCGCGCCTGCCGCTGTGGCGGGCTACGCCCTCGTGCATGGCGTGACCGGTGAGGCTGTGCCGTCGCCGGTCTGGCGGCAAATCTTTTGTCTCGCAGGCGGCGCAATGGTCGGCGCGGCCGCCGTGATACGACTGGCAGCGTCAGCAGGATCGGAAAGCTGAATTAATTTATTGGCCGGGGCGATTATCGGCGCACGCGTCGCGATGCGGTCGTCCTTGAGGACAGCGAACGGATCGTCATCGGGAAGTGTCGTCATCAGTCATGTCCGGATTCACGAGCATTGCCGCAGAATTTTTAGCAGTTCGGTCCGCTCGATTTTAATGACGAAAGAGGGCCTTTTCATTTCAAGTAGATCGGAATCGCTCTCAATGACGATTGTGGCGTCGCCCTTCGGGCCGGGCTCTACGCGCCGCCTGCGGCGGCTTCCGAAGCCCCTGCGGGTCTTCGCCGTTCGGTGACGATCCCTGACGCGAAGAGGGGCGGCGGCGAACATCTCGGCGATCGCCCCGGCTCGCCGGGACCTCGCGGTGGCCGGTGTCGGTCGGCAGGCATTCGTCTGATGGAGTCATATCCTCGCCGTCGCCCTCGACCATGCCCGCATGACAAGGCCGGGACGGGGATCTCATGACGGCTTGTGCAGGAGGGCAATTGTTACCCTTGTCGGACCATCTTGTGCCCCCGCCAAACGTGGCGATCGTTCGCGCGAAGGACGGGCGGAGTCGCGCCCTCCATTGCCCGCCAAGGACGGCGAGGTTGAACACGTCATCACCGCGACGATGAGGTTCGGGACCTCAATGGCAGAGCCGGAATAGCCGTTCGGCGCGAGGCGGTGAAGTGGCCCTCGATCGTTATCGCCGATCGCGGTTTCCTCTGACTGTCTTTTTAAGCCGTCCCCACGGGCGTCCTCGATTGGTTTGGTCTGACCGAAGACCGGCGACGAAGGGCGTCGCCTCGATCTTAATCCCGCAACGTCCGTCGCCAGCTTTTTTCCGCCGCCTTCGGCTTTGCATCGCGAACCAAAAAAGCTGTCGCCGGCCGCCCTCCACGTTGTTCCGGCCCCGAAGGGGTGCGGGCCGATCGTCCCCGGTCCGTCGACCACCATCGAGGCCGCGATAGGCGCGGCCCGAACAGCAGAAGGAAACCACGACATGGCTACGATCGGCACTTTCAGCCGCACCGAGAACGGTTACAACGGTTCGGTCAAGACCCTCACCCTCAACGTCAAGTCGGTGAAGTTCATCCCCACCGAGGGCGAGAACGAGAAGGGTCCCGACTTCCGCGTCATCGCTGCAGGAACGGAGTTCGGAGCGGCGTGGAAGAAGAAGTCCGACAAGGGCAACGACTACCTCTCCGTCAAGCTCGACGATCCGTTGTTCCCGGCTCCGATCTATGCGAGCCTGGTCGAGGCCGAAGGCGAGGAGCTGGCGCTCATCTGGTCGCGCCGCCGCCCCGCCGACTGACACCGGCCACCGGCGAGGCCCCGCGCAAGCGGGGCTTCGTCATGCTCATGTCCGCCACCGCCGAAATAGAGACACGGTGAGCTGCGCTCTCGTTGTTCTGATCGGCTGCGGCTGACGCCTTGCCGATCGTGCGTGGGGAGCCAAGGGGTCTTGCCCCTTGCTCCCCGCAAATGCCGCCTGTTGCGGAGCAGGGCCGCGGCCTCGCAAAGCGGCCGATCACCACGACCGCATCACATCGTCATCCGCTCCGCTCGTCTCGCAGCCCGGCCCCGCGCGCCGGCATGTGCCCCCTCCATCCCTGCGCGCTCACGCGCCCCCGGAAGGCATGTCGGGGGACATGCCTTCGGCATTAACGGGAAAGGACAGGACAATGAGCTTTATCAGCAGCAGCCAGAACCAGCAGGCAGTGAATAGCGGTTTCCGCGTGGACATCTCGCGCGGGCAGCGCATCGGTCGCGTGTCGTCGGAATGGTTTTCCCGTCCCGATGACGAGCGTTATTTGTCGCTCACCGAACTTTATGATGCCGTGAAGACCCGCGCCGATCGCGCCAAGGCCCGCACGGTGGAAAGCCGCGCCGTGCGCGTGGAGGCCAGCCGCGAGAATGCGGAGCGGCTTTCGCTCATCGTCCCTGGGCAGGACCAGCCCGTCGTGCCGACGCATTGGAGTTTCGGGCAGTTGTGCAGCCTTGTGGGCGCGCCCGCGACCTATATGCGCCAGCTTCCCGCGCCGCTCGCAGGCATCAATCTGCAGCATGGCTTGCTGTCGCACCGCGCCGAGCTTGTGAAGACGCTGGAAGCGGAAGACGGCCGCATCGAATTGCGCGCCGTCACCGGCCCGGATTACGGCCGCATTTGGGACCATGAGCTTGTCGCCGCCGTGATGAAGATCGCGGGCAACGGCACGGGTGACACCATGTGGAAAGTCCCCGGCGTTTTGGATTGGGTGACCATGACGCACAATCCGCTCGTGGACATCACGAGGGACACCACCACGCTTTACGCTTCGGACAGGGACGTTTTTCTTTTCCTTGTCGACGACACGCATCCCATCGAGGCCGGACGCCTGCCGAGCGGAGAGCCCGATTTGTATTTCCGAGGCTTCTATGCATGGAATAGCGAAGTTGGATCGAAGACGCTTGGAATTGCGTCTTTCTATCTTCGCGCGGTTTGCATGAACCGCAATCTATGGGGTTGCGAAAACTTCGAGGAAATCACCATCCGGCACAGTAAGTTTGCCACGCAGCGTTTCGCTCATGAAGCAGCGCCCGCGCTGACGAGCTTCGCCCATTCCTCACCCGCACCGTTCGTTGCTGGCATCAAGACGGCGCGGGAGCGCATCGTCGCCCGCACCGACGACGAGCGCGAAACCTTCCTGCGCAAGCGCGGGTTCAGCAAGGCCGAAACAGGCAAGATCATCGAGGCCGTATTGCAGGAAGAGGGCCGCCCACCGGAAAGCATCTTTGACTTTGTGCAGGGCATGACGGCGCACGCCCGCACCAAGGCCCATCAGGATACGCGCCTTGAACTGGAGGGGAAGGCGAGGACGCTGCTGGAGAAGGCGACATAGCCCGATAGCCCGCGCGGTCGACCTTCGGCCGCGCGGCTTCCATTCCCGGAATTTTCCGCCGATCCGCGAACCCGGATCGGCGGCGCGGCCGCGCCGCAACGGCACGGCCGCCGCTCGCCGGGCTGCGCCCGGCTCGCGATCCACACACAAACTTGCCAATCATCCCGATCGGAAACGTCGCGCCGACGCGCGAGCTTGAGGCCGTGACCGTCAGCGCTTCGGCAGCCGGATTAGATCGCAGGGATCGACGTCGAGCGCCTCCGCGACCTTGCCCAGGACACTGACGCTCGCCGACACAGCGCCGCGCTCGATCGAGCCGACATAGCGCATGCTCAAGCCCGAGCGCGCAGCCAGCTCCTCTTGCGTCAGTTTCTTGTCATAGCGCAGCCGACGCATGTTGATCGCCATGACCTCCTTAAGGTCCATGACGCATCGGAGCCAGAATCGGAACGATCGTTCTAGGAACGATTGTTCCTATTCGATATAGAAGGGAGATCGGTTCCGACAGGAGGATGATTGTGATGTCCGGTCCTGCTATCGCGCCGACGGCATGGCGCTATTCCAAGTCCGCAACGGGAATGTTGTTCAAAACCTGTTGCGGTCGGCGCGCATAATCTATTTTGATTCTAAATCGACGGGGTTTGGAAACACGTTGATGAGCAAGCCCACCTTCAAGGACAGCCCGCCGCTGACCGATCGGGTGAACGCCTACGATGAAGCACATCTCGCCACCTATCTTCGGCTGCTCGACGCGGCCGAGGAGGGCGCCGATTGGCGCGAGGTGGTCAAGATCGTGTTCGGCCTCGACGTTGACGCCGATCCGCAGCGCGCGAAGCACATGCACGATAGTCACTTGGCGCGTGCGCGCTGGATGACAGAGCACGGCTACCGGCACCTTCTCCAGCCGCGGATGCAATAAGCCGCGCTCCGATCAAACTTTCATAAAGTATGCAACTCACGATTGCTACGCCAGCGATGGTTTCGTATTCCGATTATCTACCTTCCAGCGTTTCCGACCGCTCCGATACTCGAATCATCCCCAAAGACCGGGCCGGAAGGAAACAACATGGAGCCCCTTCAAGACTGGCGATCATCGCAATTCGAGGATGAGTTAGGCCGCCTTGATCGTGGTGGCGTGAGTTTCGAGTTTCTCCGCCGCAACAGGCAATACCGGCAGGACTACGCAACAGCGCTGATGGAGATCGCCGCCGGCGGCACGACGAGGACGGAAGCTATTGCCCGACTCTCGCGCCGTTGGGGGTTGGCGTTTCCCAGCCGACCCTTCTGCATCGGCAGTGAAGGCCCATCCTGTGTGGCGGGCGCAATGCTTCCCTGCCACGCTGATTGTCACTGCTGCCCCGGATGGCTTCGCGGCTTCCTCGCTGCCTGATCCGCGGTCTCTGCCCATCCTCGGTGAATTGACCGGCAATGGTTTGCACGCCATCGCCACAGATGGCGAGGGCGATCACCAGCTCTGGTTCGACACCGGCGCGGAGCCGGTCCACGCGGCGATCCTGCTTCCGGTCGATCGGTATTTCTGGTGGCGCCATCGCAATGCCGGGCGCTTGGTGCGACGGCTGGAGGGAAAGCGCGCGGGCCGTTGGCCGCGTGAACAGCGACTATCCGCCTTCCAGCTCCATCGCGCAGCACTGATGCTGCGCGCCTGGGACGGCGTCGAATCCGGTGCGTCGCGTCGCATCGTCGCCGGCATCCTGCTCAACAGGAACGTCGAGGCTCTGCGCGCCATCGACTGGAAGAACGCGCCCGAACGGCGTCAGCTCGCGCGCATCCTGAAAGCCTGCCGCGATATGATTGACGGCGGCTATCTGCGCTGGCTCGCGCAACCCGGCCGCTGACGGGAGGGGGACATTTCCTTAGAGGCCCCCGATTTTTGTCACTCCGCCGGACCGCGGATTTTTCGCCATCGTCGCACCCGACTCGCCGCTCTGACGGCGGCTGCGATGGAGGCCCGCAATGCCGGAGAAGACCGAGAAGACTTGGCCGCGTTTCGTGCGAACGCCAGAGGCCGCGCGCCTTCTCGGTCTGTCCCCGCGCACGCTTGAGAAACATCGCTGCGACGGCACGGGGCCGGTCTATCACAAGCTCGGCGGTCGCGTCGTCTACACCATCGCCGATCTCGAGGCATGGATCGACGCCTGCGTGCGGCAGTCCACGGCTGAATCCGCGGCCGCCCGTGCGGCCGGCACCTCGCGCTGATCGTCGCCATGTCGGCGCGCCGCCCATACGACGATCAACAGCTCGAACTGTTCCGGGCGCGCGCCGGCGACATCGCCGCACGCGACGCACAGGACCTCATGTCTTGGCCGTTCTTCTCGCTTGCCAAAATCCGTCGCGTGACGCCGATCGACTTCCGCTTGGGCGAGGTGTCGATCCGCGTCGAGGCGACCGCCGAGCACGGCATGGCCACGATCTGGGACGCCGATATCCTGATCTGGGCCGCCAGCCAGATCGTCGATGCGCGCGACCGCGGCTTGCCGACGTCGCGCCTGATGGCCGCCACCCCCTATGAGATCCTCACTTTTGTCGGCCGCAGCGATTCCGGACTGAGCTACGACCGGCTGAAGGCCGCACTCGACCGATTGCAGTCCACCACCGTCGTCACCTCGATCCGCCAGCCGTCCGAGCGGCGGCGGCATCGCTTCTCCTGGATCAACGAGTGGAAAGAGCGTCTTGACGCGACTGGCCGGCCGCTCGGCATCGAACTGATCCTGCCGGACTGGTTCTATGCCGGTGTGCTCGACGATGCGCTGATCCTCACCATCGATCGCGCCTATTTCCATCTGACCGGCGGGCTCGAGCGATGGCTGTATCGCCTCGTGCGCAAGCATGGCGGCCGACAGACGCATGGCTGGAGCTTTGACCTCCCGCACCTCCACCTGAAGTCCGGCAGCCTGTCGCCGCTGCGCCGCTTCCGCTTCGAGCTGCGCGCCATCGTCCAGCGCCAGCCTTTGCCCGGCTACCACCTGGCATTGATCGACGATCCCGATGAACGGCAGCGCCTGATTTTCCGACCGACGGATTCCGATTGCGTGGTCACGCCGCGTCGGCGGCGGGGGGGCGTGCGATGAGCATGTCTTGCCCCGCTGCAAAAGGTGTTGATGGACCCGTACTATTGGGAACGCTGACACCCGTACTTTCGGGAACGCGAGTCCCGTACTATTGGGAACGCGCGCGCCCCGTAACCATCTGGCGCGATAAAGCGGATTCGTCCCCCTCTAACTCTCCTAACTCAGAGTCCTTCGGACTCTTGCTAACGCGACCCGGCAAGTCGCGGCATTGTGGACGACCGCACCGCATCAGCGCGCGCCGAGCGTCGGGCGGTCGGAAGACGTCGGAGATCTACGCGAGTAATTGCCACGGCATGGCGATCCCTCCGACCGAGAAGCCCTCCAGCCTGATCGAGATTCTGATCCGCACGAGTTGCCCGCAAAGTGGCCTGGTCGGCGACTGGTTCGCCGGATCGGGTACCGCCGGCGAGGCCTGCCGGCTCTCCGGTCGCCGCTATCTCGGCTGCGGGATCGACGCCGGCATGGCCGAGCTTGCGCGGGTGCGCATCGCATCGGTGCTGCCATTCGCCGAAGGAGCGCAGCCATGACGGCGGGGCTACGCGCGATCGGTCAACCGGCCGACCACACGCTGGTCGAATTGACCTGGCGCGAGAAGCGCATCGAGCACCGCATTCGCTTTGGCCGGATCGTCGACGAACACCGTCTCGACCGCCATCGGCGCATCGTCAGCTTCGCACCTTGCAGCGTCTTTGCCTTCGTCCGCTGGGCCGCCAACGAATACGGCACGATCATTTCCCGGATCGACATCGTTCGATCTGTTGGAGTTGGCGAGCCGTATCAGACACTGCCCTTCGTGCGCCCCGGCGGCGAGATTTTGTTGCGGATCAGCGGCTGGCCGAAAGTCGAGCGTGTGCTTGCCGCGGTCGATGCGATCGAATCCCTCGGCATCGACGCCGCCGACGTCGCGCCCGAGCACTGGCGGCATCTCAACCATCGCATCAGTGTCAACGAGCCGTTCCGCGTCTATTCGACCGAGCAGCATCGCGCTTGGCTGCGCCGCCGCGAGGTGCTGCGATGATTGCGCGCCGCACAACGCTCCTGTCGATGCTCGCCGGTACGGCGTTGATCGTCGCCTCAGCCTGGGGCCGGCCCGACATCCGCTTCATCTGGAACGCATCCGCCAGCGTGCCGATTGGGCTCTACCGCATAGTGCCCGGCAATCATGTCGACGTCACCGATCTCGCCGTCGTCATGCCGCCCGCCGAGCTGGCGTCCTTCCTCGACGAGCGCCGCTATCTGCCGCGCGGCTTGCCACTCATCAAGCGCGTACTGGCGCTCGGCGGCACGACCGTCTGCCGGCGCGGCAGCGTCATCATTGCCTATGACGGAATCTACGGACAGGCGCTCGCGCGCGATACGCGCGGCCGACCGCTACCCGACTGGCAGGGCTGCCGCACGCTCCATGATGGCGAAGCTTTCTTCATGAATTGGGACAGCCCCGACAGCTTCGACAGCCGCTACTTCGGGCCGCTTCCCGTCAGCACCATCGTCGGTCGCGCCATTCCCGTCTGGACCGCCGACGGCACCGATCCGGCCACGGAATCCCTCCGCGAGCCGGTGTCCGACGAGCCGTGACGGCTCGCTTCTCAAGCCAAGAAAGGATTATCAGTATGACGCAGATTGGCACTTTCACGAAGACCAAGACCGGCTTCAGCGGTCGCATCCGCACCCTCGCGCTCGACGTCGAGCTGACCATCCGTCCGGCCGAGAAATCCGACGCTGAGAACGCGCCGGACCACCGCATCTTCACGGCCGAAGACATCGAGGTTGGCGCCGCCTGGAGCCGCAGCGGCGAAAGGGCCGGCGACTATCTCTCGATCACCATCGACGATCCGACGTTCACGCAGCCGCTACGTGCCGCGCTCTTTCAGTCCGAGGCCGATGCCAAGGTCTGGAACATGATGTGGAGCCGGCCATCGAAGCGCGACGACAAGAGTTGAGGCCATTCCTGTCCGATTTTCACCCAAACGGAGACTGACATGAATGATCAGCAGCTCATAGCGCGCATCAAGCGACGGAGCAAATACTGGGGCCAGACCGCACCTCATCAATGGTTCGACGTGCGTGTCGTCGAGGACGCCGGCTATGGCCTCAGAGGCAACAACAACTACTACCGATTGGACGACGTGGTGATCGGTGTGCGTCTGGCCAATGGGTTCATCGTCGATCTCGCCAACGGCAAGACGAGCCGTGCGGGAAAACCGGACAGGCACGGTTGAGACGATGCGCGCGCCACTCCGATTCTTGTCTGCCGTCATCCCTCTGATCGATCGGATCGCGGATCATCCCTCCGACCCGATCGCCTGTCAGGCGGCCGTCGCGCGCAGCACAGGTCAAGGGCGGCCGCATTGCGGCCGGCGCAGCCTTGTCCTTGACCGAAGCGAGCACGATGGCAGGCTGATGGCGCCTCGGAAAGGCGGACTTTGCACCATCCTGTCGTCGATCATGGTCATGCTGACCGCATGTGCCGTGATCGTCGTCCTCACGCCTCCCGTTCACGCCGATCCACCTCCACCTCGTAAGGCGATCGCTCCACCATCCGATCCGTGGGCCGCGCACGTCACCGAGGCGGCCGGGCGCTTCGCCATTCCCGAGCGATGGATACGCGCGGTGATGGCCGTCGAGAGCACTGGCGACCGGAACGCGGTCTCGCCCAAGGGCGCGATCGGCCTGATGCAGATCATGCCGGAGACTTGGAACGAACTGCGCGCGCGCTACGGACTCGGCAGCGACCCCTGGCAGCCGCGCGCCAACATTCTGGCCGGCGCGGCTTACCTGCGTGAAATGCACGATCGTTACGGCTCGATCGCCGCGATGCTCGCCGCGTATAACGCTGGGCCAGCGCGCTACGATAAGCATCTGGCGAACGGTCGCGCGTTGCCGGCTGAGACCGTCGATTACGTCGCGAAGATCGCCCCCATGATCGACGGCAAAGTCCCTGTCATGCGTTTCGCAAGCGCATCATCGCGACTGTCATGGTCGCGTGCGCCGCTCTTTGCCGGACGATCCGGATTCCATTACAACGACGCTTCTGCGACAGTCGATTATCCTTCCGGCGGACCTTCGAGCGCACCTGCGATTGTCGATCTGTCAGCGCTTGTGCCGCCCTCCGATGGCATCTTCGTGCGAAGACCACACGCAGATGGAGAACAGCGATGAGTATCGTGTTTCCACGCTTCGCGGCGTGCGCAATCGTAGAATATGCAGGGAGCCGTGAGTGCTCCCTGGCAACGACCGAGCGAAGGCAAGATAAAAAGCCGCACATCGCGGCTTGGACGGTCGGTTGTTTTGTTTCCGCTTTTTCCGATTTCCTGCACATCGCGGATCGTCGTTGCGATGTGCCCGTCTCCCATTTCGCGAATGATTTCAGCGTATATCGCACGTCGCGAACACAGCCATGAAACGCGATGATGATTTCCGCGTCCGCCCAGGTCGCATCCGCTCATCGAGGGCGCAGCGCGCCTTGCCCTTCGTCGCTCAGGCGCTCGCCGCCGCACAGAAGGCTGGTGGTTGCATCTCGCGCTCCGGCAAGATCACCTCTAGCCGTGGACCTCACTTCGCCCGCGGCCGTGTGGCCAGCATCCGCGCCAATCGCCTCATCACCAGCCGCACACGCTTCTGCACCGTCAAGGCGCTCGTGGTCCGCAACAAGGGTCAGCGCGGTCCGCTCTCCCGTCACCTCAACTACCTCCGCCGCGATGGCGTCACGCGCGATGGCGAGAAGGCGCGCATGTTCGGTTCCGGGACCGACGACGCGGACGCCAAGGAGTTCTCCGAGCGTTGCAAGGATGACCGTCACCACTTCCGCTTCATCGTGTCCCCCGAGGACGCGACCGACATGGAAGACCTGAAGCGGTTCACGCGCGAACTGATGACCCAAGCTGAAAAGGACCTCGGCACAAAACTCGAGTGGATCGCCGTCGATCACTGGAACACGGACAACCCCCACGTCCATGTCATCGTGCGCGGTCGCGCCGATGATGGCCGCGACCTCGTGATCGACCGCGACTACATCAAGAGCGGGATGCGTGATCGTGCGCAGGATCTCATTACGCAGGAACTCGGTCCGCGCTCCGATCTCGACATCAGCCGCGCGCTGGAGCGGCAGGTCGAGGTCGAGCGCTGGACGCAGCTCGACCGACAGCTTATCCGCGACGCCAACGAACATGGCGTGATTGACGTGGCGCCGTTACCGGACCGCCAGCCCGACGAATACCTGACGCAGAAGGTCGGACGATTGCGCCACCTGGAACACCTCGGCCTCGCCGAGACTATCGGCCCTGGCCAGTGGGTCATCACCAAAAAGGCGGAATCCAACCTGCGCGAACTTGGCCAGCGCAACGACATCATCAAGCGCATGCACCGCGCGCTCAACGAACAAGGCATCGCACGTGGCACGGCCGACTATGTCTTGGCAGGCGAGGCGCATGGCTCCCCGATCATCGGCCGGCTGGTCGAACGCGGCCTCGACAACGAACTGTGGGGAACGGCTTATGCCGTCGTGGACGGCATCGATGGCCGCACGCACCACATCAAGCTGCCGGACATCGACTCGGCCAGCGACAGTGCGCCGGGCTCGATCGTCGAATTGCGATCCTTCGAGGATGCACGCGGCGAGCGGCGCGTGGCGTTGGCGATACGCTCCGATCTGTCGATTGAAGCCCAGACCACGGCGAATGGTGCGACCTGGCTCGATCGCCAGCTCGTGGCCCGCGATCCCGTCGATCTCGGCGGCGGCTTCGGCCTGGAGGTGAAGCAGGCCATGGAGGCCCGCGCGGGGCACCTGATTCAAGAAGGGCTTGCACAGCGTGAGAACGAGCGCCTCGTGTTCAGCCGAAATCTCATCGGCACACTCCGGCAACGCGAGCTGGACGCCCTCGGCGACAAGCTCGCGGCCGAGACGGGCATGCCGTTCCAGAAATCTGCCGCCGGGGAGTTTGTCATCGGCATTTACAGCCGGCGCTTCGCGCTGGCGTCCGGCCGCTTCGCCATGATCGACGATGGCCTGGGCTTCAAGCTCGTGCCCTGGACCCCGTCGATCGACAAGCACATCGGGCAGCACATCTCGGGGGTGGCACGCGCCGACGGTGGCGTCGACTGGTCGTTCGGCCGCAAGCGGGGGCTGGGGTTATGACGCCCGGTGCGCAACGGGTCGCCGGGCTTGCCCTCCGCTGAGAGGAGTTATATATGACTATCGGTAGTCATATTAGGAATGCCGCCATGAAGGAAATCCAGCTCAAGGACGCCAAGGCGACTCTGTCGGCCGTGGTCGATCGCGCCGTGGCAGGTGAGCCGACCGTCATCACCCGGCACGGCCGTAAGGAAGCGGTGCTTGTGTCGTTCGAGGAATGGGAGCGCGTCTCCAAGGTGCCGAGCTTCGCCGACTTGCTGCTCGCGTTCCCCGGCGAGCCTGCTGACATTCCCGAGCGGCGCCGCAAGCCCGCGCGCGCGTTGAGCGATACCGGCCTCTGACTTGTATCTGCTCGACACCAACATCGTCTCGGCCGATGCCCCGGCCAAGCGGCAGGTCGGACCGGACGCCTTCGCCGCCTGGGTGCGCGAGCATGGCGATCAGCTCTACATCTCGACCGTGACCATCGCCGAGATCGAGGCCGGCATTGCCCGCGCCATTCGCATCGGCGCGACGACGAAGGCCGAGCGCCTCCGCAGGTGGCTCGCGGCTGTCGAGCACTTCTACGCCGGCCGTATCTTGGCGTTCGGCATTGAGGATGCTCGCCATGCCGGCGCCATCCTCGATCGTGCGCGGTCACATGATCCCGGCTTCGAAGACATCGCGATTGCCGCCACGGCGACCGCGCGCGGCTTCACCGTCCTGACCGCCAACGAGCGCCATTTCGCGCCGCTCGGCGTGCCGCACCTCAATCCCTTGGAGCAACTGCCGCCGGCCTAGGACGCTGCGCGCCGCCGAAATGACCTGTCAGATATGACGGGGTGCATGTCGGCGCGCTTTGCCCATCATCCTCCGAGCACTAATGGAGGATATGAAATGCCCGAAACTCTCACGACGGCATTCTACGCGATCTGGTTCGGTGACGACGATTACGAGTTCTTCGATACCGAGGGCGAGGCACGCGATGCGGCGGTGCAGATAAACCGCAAGCTACACGAGGGGTACGAAACCGGTGCCGAGGGCCCGGCGCACCCGATTCCGGGAGTAGAAATCGCACCGCTCGACCTCCGTCGCTTGCTCAAGCTGCTCAACGGCGGACCGCGATGCTCCGTGCGCTCGCGCCAAGTGCTCGGAATGATCGAGCCCGACGGAGAAGAGAGTTTTACGTCCGATCGGTCGAAGCGGCCGAAGTTGTTGCGTAGCAATTTCAAATACCGCAGCGCGCAAGTATTTTTTCGATCGCCTACGCTGCTCTACGATGACTGACACCTGCGCAGTTGAAACCTCCACATTCCTGGCTCTTCTTCGGAGGATTGAAACGCGCGGGGAGGTTTGCTCGCTGTGTCCGCCAGCCGCGTCATGTGGAAACAGATCGTCGTCGTGTTCGCGATCGTGCTGCTCGCGGTCTGGATCGCGACGCAGTGGATCGCGTGGCGGCTCGGCTTTCAGGCGCAGCTCGGCTCGCCCTGGTTTTCGCTGGCCGGATTGGCGGTCTATCCGCCGCCCGCCTTCTTCTGGTGGTGGTTCTTCTACGACGCCTACGCGCCGCACATCTTTCTGGAGGGCGCCGGGATTGCCGCTTCGGGCGGCCTCGTCGCGATCGCCGTCGCCATCCTCATGTCGATCTACCGGGCGCGCGAAGCCAAGGATGTGCGCACCTTCGGCTCAGCCCGTTGGGCCGATCCGCATGAGATCAAATCCGCGGGCCTTCTCGGTGACGATGGAGTTGTTCTTGGCCGCCTCGGCCGCAACTATCTGAGACACGACGGCGCGGAGCATGTGCTGTGCTTCGCGCCGACACGTTCCGGCAAAGGCGTCGGCTTGGTGGTGCCGACGCTACTCAGCTGGCCCGGCGCGTCGATTGTTCATGACATCAAGGGAGAGAACTGGGAGCTGACCGCGGGCTTTCGCGCGCGCTTCGGTCGCGTGCTGCTGTTCGATCCGACCAATGCGAACTCGGCCGCCTACAATCCGCTGCTCGAGGTGCGCAAAGGCGAGTGGGAAGTCCGCGACGTTCAGAACGTCGCCGAGGTGCTGGTCGATCCGGAAGGCTCGTTGGAGAAGCGCAATCATTGGGAGAAGACGTCCCATTCGCTGCTGGTCGGTGCGATCCTCCATGTCCTCTATGCCGAGACAGACAAAACGCTCGCCGGCGTCGCGGCCTTTCTGTCCGATCCAGGGCGGCCGATCGAATCGACCCTGTCCGCTATGATGACCACGCCGCATCTCGGCGAGAAGGGGCCGCACCCCGTCATCGCCAGCGCAGCACGCGAACTGCTCAACAAGTCGGACAATGAGCGCTCTGGCGTGCTTTCAACCGCCATGTCGTTCCTCGGTCTCTATCGCGATCCCGTCGTAGCAGCCGTCACGGCCCGTTGCGACTGGCGCATCGCCGACATTGTGGCGGGCGCGAAACCCACAACGCTCTATCTCGTCGTGCCGCCCTCCGACATCAGCAGGACGAAGCCGCTGGTGCGCCTCGTGCTCAACCAGATCGGCCGGCGGTTGACCGAGGATCTTCATGCGAAGGATCGGCAACACCGTCTGTTGTTGATGCTCGATGAATTTCCGGCGCTCGGCAGGCTCGACTTCTTTGAGTCAGCGCTCGCCTTCATGGCGGGCTACGGCATCAAGGCATTTTTGATTGCGCAGTCGCTGAACCAGATCGAGAAAGCCTACGGGCAGAACAATTCCATCCTCGATAACTGCCACGTCAGGGTCAGCTTCGCGACCAACGACGAAAGGACAGCGAAAAGAGTAAGTGATGCGCTTGGCACCGCCACTGAGATGCGCGCCATGCAGAACTATGCCGGCCATCGTCTCGCGCCCTGGCTCGGGCATCTGATGATCTCGCGCTCCGAGACGGCGCGGCCGCTGCTCACCGCAGGCGAGGTGATGCAGCTTCCGCCCGACGACGAGATCGTCATGGTCGCCGGCATTCCGCCTGTCCGCGCCAAGAAGGCGCGCTATTTCGAGGACGCACGGTTCAAGCAACGCCTGCTTGCTGTCCCGCAGAACCCGAAAGCCGGCATGGTGCCGAAGCCCGACGATTGGTCAGCGTTGAAGCCCGTCGCGGCGCTGGCGCCGGCGAGCAAGAACACCGTCGCGCCGCGAGCTGCGCCCGTGACGAATAGCGCGGCCAGGCCGGATGACGATTCCGCCAATTCCGGTCTTCGCCGCGAACCTGGGCTTGAGCGGCATAAGGATATTGCGCCGGATACGGTGAGGCCTTCTGCCAACGAGTTTGATCCCGATGCCGAGGAGCCCGAGCGTGAGGTTGTCGCGAACCGCGTGCTCACCCGCGACATGCGGCTGATGGCGCGGCGGATCGCGATGGACCCCGGCGACGGCATGGAGCTGTAAGTCGTGTCGCAGCCTCCCAAAGCCGGGCGGCCCGGCAAGAAGAGGCGGCTGTCCGTCTATCTCGATCCGGACATCTCACTGCGCCTCGACGACCACGCCGATCGCCGTGAGCAGTCGCGCTCCATGATTGCTGAGGCGGCTATCGTCTCCTTCCTGTCGCCCGACGCCGAAGAGCGTCGGGAAGCCGCGATCGTCAAGCGTCTCGATCGGATCGATCGCATCATTCAACGGCTTGAGCGCGACATCGGCATCACCAATGAGGCACTCGCCATCTTCATTCGCTCCTGGCTGACGTCGACCGCGTCCTTGCCGGAAACCGCCCAGGGCGCCGCCCGCGCAAAGGGTGGCGAGCGCTATGACAAATTCCTCGAAGCGCTCGGCCGGCGCCTCGCCAAGGGGCCACGCTTGCGACAAGAAGTGCCGGAAGATATTCGCGACGAGGCAGGAAAGCTCGGCTTATAGGCTGCAATCGATCTGCAGTTATCTTGTCCGGCGTTGCGGACTATTTCCGGTCCCTCGGTAAGCCGGATTGACGCCAGCATTTTCTCGACTTGCGGCCAGGCGCGTGACGCGCTGGCTGTCAGATGCAAGGGACAGCCCGAACAGTGCCGAGCCTCGTAGCCAGCCCGCGTTCAGGATGATGCTGAAGCAGGTTAAGGTCGGGGACGAGGTGCAGTCGAAGCCGAACGAACGGCCTCCAGCATCACCGTCGTCAAAATGCAGGAAGGAAAGTCGAGAAAGTTTTTCTTTCTTTACGGTGTCGTCCGTTTGCCTGGTGAAGCTGCTCGTGTCGGCCCACTAATCCAGCAGAGAAAAGAGAAAAAGGCTTGCGATGATGCTTCATGGAAAATCGGCGCTGATCACGGGCGGCTCGAGCGGGATCGGTCTCGCCAGCGCGCGCATGCTGCGCGACAACGGCGCGCGTATCGCCATCCTGGGCAGTTCCCAGAACAATCTCGACCACGCCTTGGCTGAGCTTGGCGGCGATGTGCTGGCGATCCAAGGTAATGTCGCGTCGCTCGATGATTTGACGCGGATGCGGGAAGTGCTGAAGAGCGAATTCGGAACGCTCGACATCCTGTTCGCCAATGCCGGCGTGGCGTTCGGCACACCGATCGCGACGACCGACGATGCCAGCTACGCCAGGATGATGGACGTCAATGTGAAAGGTGTCTTCTTTACGGTTCAGGCGATCCTGCCACTTATGCGCGAAGGCGGTTCCATCGTTCTCAACAGCTCATCGCTCAACCAGATGGGCGCGCCGGGTCGCACGATCCTGTCGGCGTCCAAGGCGGCCGTTCGGTCTTTTGCCCGAACCATGTCGGCCGAGCTACTCGACCGAAAGATCCGCGTCAATACGGTCAGCCCCGGCACGATCGAAACACCGATTCATCGCGGTAAGGATCAGAGCGAGGAGGAGTTCCGCAGCTACGTCGAGCGTGTCGGCAAGCAGGTGCCGCTCGGGCGCATGGGTCGGCCGGAAGAGATCGCGGCGGCAGTCCTGTTCCTCGCGAGCGACGCATCGAGCTACATGCTGGGCGCCGAGATCGTAGTCGACGGCGGCAGAGCGGAGTTGTGAGCCATGCTGCTCAACGATGATCTTTCCGGGCGTACCCTTGTTCACGCCGCGGCGCTGGCTTGGGCGCCGAGTCCGGCAAAGGGCGTCAAGCGGCGGATGCTGTTTCGCATTGGTGATGAGGTGGCGCGTGCCACCTCGATCGTGCGCTATGCGCCGGGCAGCCACTTCGCGCGCCACGGCCATCCCGGCGGCGAAGAGTTCCTCGTGCTGGAGGGGACGTTGCAGGACGAGACCGGCGACTTTCCGGTCGGCACCTATGTCCGCAATCCGCCGGGGACCGGACATGCCCCCGGCAGCGAGACCGGATGCACCATCTTCGTCAAGCTGTGGCAGTTCAGGGCCGACGATCGCGAGCGGGTCGTCCGCCTTCCCGGCAAAGGCGCAGTGGCCGGCCTGCGTCCAGGCGTGGCGTCGTCGATGATCTTGTTCGAGGGGGCCGGCGAGCGCGTGATGATGGAAGAATGGCAGCCCGGCGCGGACATCGAGCTGTCCAACCCGGAAGGGCTTGAGCTGTTGGTTCTGGTGGGTGGCTTTATGGATGGAGCCGAGCCGCTGAATCGCTGGAGCTGGTTACGCCTGCCGGCCGGCGAGTCGCTACGCGCGACGGTCGGGCCTGAAGGCGCGCGCGTCTGGTTCAAGTCCGCACCGCTGCTCCACGAGAGCGCGTGCGCTTTCGAGGACACCTCTCGATCTGAGCAGGCCAACAAATGAACGATGCGGAGAGCTTCATCAGCTCGGTCTTTCGGCCGCACCGCGCTGACGAAAGCATAACCGCCGGATGTATAGCCGCCCTTCCTTGGCGAAGAGGCGCTGACTTTTGCCTCTTTCACCCAGTGCGCTCCCATCTTCGGGCGGCCGGCATCTCTTTTGTAGCAATGGGAAAGTTATGCTCATGATGCAGGACTGGAATCCCCGTCGCGACGGGTTGACGGAGCGGGTCGGTGACTATGGCAAGCAACGCCCGGTGGTGCAGTCGATCCTGCTTTATCGAAGTAGGTTTCCGCTGTCGGTCGCACTCATCGGCTCCGGGTTTGCAGGTATGCTTATAGCGCTGCAGTCGCGGGTCAACGGCGGGTTGGGCAGGGAGCTCGGCAATGGATACGTGGCTGCTGCCCTCTCTTTCGGTGCCGGCCTCCTCGTGATGTGCGTCGCTATGCTGATGTCTCGGCAGGGCCGGAGCGGCCTCGCGACGCTGCGCACAGAGCTGACTGTACATCGTCTTCCCGTGTGGGCGCTCTTCGGTGGGGCGGCCGGAGCGTTCTTCGTGCTGGGGCAGGGGCTCATTGCGCCGCTCACCGGATTGGCGCTCTTCACGGTCGGCATCATCGCGGGCCAGGTCGTTGCGGGCCTGATCCTCGATAGTCTCGGACTGGGGCTAGGTGGACGGATCAACCCAACAGCTCTCCGACTAGTGGGAACAGCCCTTGTGGTCGTTGCGGTAGTCGTCTCAGTAAGCGCTGACGTCCAGGCGCTGCGTGCGATGTGGCTTGTGGCATTCCCCATTCTGGCCGGTGCGGGCCTCGCCTGGCAGTCGATGGTGAACGGTCTTCTGCGAGCCTCGGCCCGAAGCGTGATCGCCGCTACCTTTGTGAGTTTCGTCGTCGGCACCGCGGTGCTCGTGGTGGCTGCGTTCATCTCCGTCGCCGTATCCGGGTGGCCCGCCGAGTGGCCGAGTTCGCCCCTGTACTACATTGGAGGATTCGTCGGAACGGTATTCATCGCGATCGCGGCGACGCTTGTGCGGACGGTGGGCGTTCTGCTTCTGAGCATGTCGAACGTGGTGGGTCAGCTCGTCGCGGCAGTAGCCTTCGAAGCGGTCCTTCCGCTTCACGGAGGGCTAACGCCAGGTATGCTCGCCGGATCCTTGATCGCTCTGCTCGCGGTCGTGATTGCGGCGCTCCCGTCGCGTTTGCTGCGAGACGGAAATTCACGTCACCCTCACTGACCGCGAAGGTTGGGCCGGAGGACGCGCGCGTCTGGTTCAAGTCCGCGCCGCTGCTCCACGACGATGTGTGCGCCTCGAGAATGAACCCCAAGCCGGGAGGACGGATGATCGGAGTGGATATCTTCATCAAAGCTGCGCTGATCGGAGCCGGCGGCACTGTTGTCCTCGACCTGTGGGCGCTGATCATGGCGCGGGTGCTCAAGATGCCCGCGACCAACTGGCCGATGGTCGGCCGCTGGATCGGCAACATGCCGCGTGGCCAGTTCGTCCAGGAAAACATGGCCGCGGCCCGGCCGGTGAAGGGCGAGGCCACGATCGGCTGGATCGCTCACTACGCTATCGGCATTGGTTACGGCCTGCTCCTGCTCGCTATCTGGGGGCGGCCGTGGATCGTTCGGCCGACACTCCTGCCGCCGATGACCCTCGCCTGGGCGCTCCTCGTCGCGCCCTACTTCATAATGATGCCGGGCATGGGTTCAGGCATCGCCGGCTCCAAGACGCCCAAGCCCAATGTGGCGCGGCTCAAGAGCGTCGTGGGCCATTCGATTTTCGGGCTCGGCATGTATGCGACCGCCGTAGCGCTGGCGAGCGCCTGGCCGGAGTGACGACGCCTGCCGGGTCGGACTCACGGCGGCCTTAACCGACTCGAGGTTGCCAGTCTGTTACAGGCGTCGGCCGTCGATTTCGCCCTGATCGAGGCCTGCGGCCGCCTTGGCGGCCGCTCTTCACAACCGACGAGGCCGGAGCACAGTGCGACGATGGCTTTGATCTTGGTCCGTCCTGGTATTCGCCGCATATGCAGCCCACCATCGGTGAGCTGGTCAGGGAGCTAAGCCTTCCCGCGTTCGGCCAGAACAGCGAAGGCGACGTGGGATTCGAGCGCACATCGCGGCGAAGGGTCGTGTGCTATCAGGGGTCGGGCAGGAACAGCAGTCGACACGCCTGGTGGGCGGAACCGCCACGCTGGTGCGTGCGCTCGCACGCGATTTGCCGCCGGAGAAGATTTTGCTAGGCGTATGCGTGACCGCGGCGACCCTGGCGGAGAACTGGGTCGCGCTGACGATCGCGCGCACCGATCGAACGTCGAAACGCTCACCGCCGCCCAGGTCATTGCCGCACTGCGTCTCGATCGGGGTGGGCTTTCCATCTTCTCGCTTCCGCGCGAATGTTGAGCGGTGGAAATTGCACGGATGATCAAATTTCACCTCCTTTAGCGTTGTATCCGCGTAGATCAGGCTTACGAACGCGCGACGCGAATGCGTGCCTTTGGATATCTTGTAGACCGGGGGATCAGTGTAAGTCGGGATCGCGGCGGTGTCGATTTGACCTTTATGCATCTGGGAATCCGACCCGTATGGTGATGTCAAAACTTGCCATCACTATGCTGTTGGAACGCCGGATTTAGAAGTTTGGGGCTAAAAGTCTGATCTATCCGAAACAGCCAACCCGGTTTGGTCGGGATCGTCTGTACTGATTCTTAGCAGCCAATCGTGGAAGGCGTTCACCTCGTAGCGCCGCAACGATTTGGGTGCGGCAACAACATAATAGGCCCATTTCACCGGCCAACGATGTTCTGGTAACAGATGGATCAGACGTCCGCTTTCGATCTCCTGCGTAACGTAGCGCTTGCGAACGAGTGCAACACCTTGCGCTGCAACCACAGCGTGGATTACAGCGGCCGTGGAATTGATCTTGAGGCCGCGATCCGTGGGCGCATGGTTCAGGCCCAAGCGAGCCAGCCATTCCTGCCATGTCGGGAAGTCACCACCCGGATGCGGGGTAGCGTCATGGATCAGGGTCTGCGCGGCGATCCAGCCTGCTGTGACCTCGCTGTCGGTCGGCAGTAGCTGGTGGTGACAGACGGCGATGATTTCTTCGTCCATGAGGCGGGTGGCTTTCAAGCCTTTCCATGATCCTAGGCCACAGCGTATGCCGATGTCGGCTTCGCCTTGCGTAAGATCGATGACGCGATCCGATACGTCGAGTCGAACATCGATCGCTGGATAGGTGGTCGTGAAGTCATCGAGCCGGCACAAAAGCCAGTTGGCCACCAACGCCTGAGAAGCTGTGACCACCACAACCGACCGCGCCTTGCGTCCCTGCAGTTTCTTCAATCCGGATTCCAGTCGGTCGAGGCCCTGCGCGATGTCCTCCAACGCCTCTTGCGCCTCTTCCACCGGCGTCAGGCGCTCAGCGCCGGAGCGTGTCCGCCGGAACAGGGGATAGCCCACCCAGTCCTCCAGCGAGCGCACGAGCTGACCGACAGCGGCGGGTGTGACGTCGAGTTCGGACGCGGCGCCGACAAAGCTGCCGTGCCGGGCGGACGCCTCCAAAGCTTGAAGGGATTTCAACCGGGTCAGAAATCTCATGTCGCCAATATAGCTGGCGCGAGCCAGACGAGAAAGTTTTTCTTTCTTTACGGTGTCGTCCGTTTGCCTGGTGAAGTTGCTCGTGTCGGGCCACTAACTCGGGCCAAGAAAGAGAAAAAGGCTTGCAATTATGCTGTACGGAAAAACGGCGCTGATCACGGGCGGATCGAGCCCACAGCGGAAGATGTGGCACACATCGGCCGTAGCGGTGCGCGCAGAGGCAGATCCTCGAGGGCATGTTGCTAGTCGCTTTGATGCGAACCGGCGAGTTCCGCAAGGCGCTAGATCATCGCCGCCCTCAGCCCTTCACAACACGATACGTGTTTACGCTGTCAAATCGAGGCTTAAATGACAATTTCCCAAGTCATCGAGAAGGGATCGATGACACCGGTGCTTCGTTTCGAGCGCAGCAATGTCGTGAGACTCGCGATCGCGCAGGCACTGGGCGGTGCGAATTCCGCCGTCATATACGCCACCGGTGCGGTAGTGGGGGATATGCTGGCACCCGCCAAAGCGCTGGCAACGCTTCCGATCTCGATTTTTGTGGTCGGAATGGCCGCTTCCACATTGCCTGCCGGAGTGATCACCCAATGTTTTGGCCGGCGCACGACTTTCATGATCGGGACGGGATGCGGGGTCCTCGCCGGATTGGTCGGTTCCCTGGCGATCCTGTATGCCTCTTTCTGGTTGTTCTGTGCGTCAGCCTTTCTCGGAGGCATTTACGCTGCTGTTGTGTTGTCCTTTCGTTTCGCGGCCACCGATAGCGCCGCGCCGGAACGACGGCCGCGCGCGTTGTCGGCGGTGATGGCGGGCGGAGTCTTTGCGGGCGTGATCGGACCACAGGTCGTCACGTACACGATGGACCAGTGGCAACCCTATCTGTTCGTCGTCACCTACCTGGCACAGGCAGCGTTCGCCGCACTTTCGTTACTGGTGCTCATCGGTGTTCGACTGCCGATGCCGACCGCGGCGGATACCGAGGGAAGTCGTCCTCTCTCGGTTATTGCGCGGCAGCAGCGCTTTATCGGCGCGGTCGTCTGCGGTGTCGTGTCCTATCTACTGATGAACTTTCTTATGACGGCTGCGCCGCTTGCGATGAAGTTCTGCAATCTCTCGCAGGAATCCGCCAATCTTGGGATGCAATGGCACGTGATAGCCATGTATGCCCCGAGCTTCTGGACGGGTAGGCTGATCATCCGGTTCGGCGCGCCGAAGGTGGTGGCCACGGGCATGGTGCTCATTGCCGCGTCGGCGGCGATAGGTCTCCTCGGCATCGAAGTCGCGCACTTCTGGGCAACTCTGGTCCTTCTGGGTGCCGGTTGGAATTTCGGTTTCGTGGGCGCTTCTGCAATGGTGCTTGAATGCCACCGACCGGAAGAGAAGGCACGCGTCCAGTCGCTGAACGATTTTATCGTGTTCGGCGCGATGGCGTTCGGCTCGTTTGTATCGGGAGGACTTCTCTCGGAGTACGGCTGGAACACAATCTTGTGGATCTCGTTCCTGCCTCTCATCTTTGCTGTCGGGGCATTGGTGTTGGCGTTTCCTCGTCCCATCCACGCAGATGCGGCGAGCTGATGTGGAGAAACCAAAGCAACACTCGAAAGAATAAAAGAAGGATACCGGGCGTCGCTTGCTGGCTACTCCTGGAATGACTTCAAGCTCAGCGGTTCGAGGCATTCGCTGCGGAACGTCAAACTAGCCGCGTACTTCCTGACCGCGCTCCGTGGCGCTTTTCTTTAGCGTGATTGCCTGTAGTTCTCGTTGTGGCGACAACATCGGAGTTTCAGAATGCCCTCAGTAACCAGCCTACTCCACGAGCGCTTCGGTTCCGATACCGATAGTCCAGAGAGCGGGGAGTGTGTCCAATCCGTTCATCAACAGTTGGCGAGACGCGGTTCCGTCCGAAAGTTTCGGCCGGACGCAGTTCCGGATCGAACCTTGAGGCGGCTTTGCGCATTGGCGTTGTGTGCACCCACCAAGAGCGACCTCCAACAACGTGACATCGTTATTGTTGATGAACCCTCGTTGAGAGCCCAGATTTTAGGGCCCCTCGCTGAGGGACCTCTCGGTCAGAGGTGGCTCGTGGACGTACCGAACCTACTCATCTTCTGTGGCAACAATCGGCGACAACGTCGTATCCATGCGCTGCGCGACAGGCCGTTCGCAAACGACCATCTGGACGCTTTCTTCAATGCCGCTGTAGATGCAGGCATCGCACTGTCTGCATTCGTCATCGCAGCCGAGGCTGATGGTTTGGGAGTCTGTCCGATCAGCGCCATTCGAAACGAACCGATTGCGGTGTCCCGGCTATTGAGGCTACCCGACCACGTGTTTCCAGTGGCCGGTCTTGCGGTAGGGTACCCAGCCGAGGAACCGAAACGGAGCATGCGGCTTCCACTTTCAGTGACAGTGCACCGCAATGCGTATTCTGAAACCGGGCTGGATGAAGCTATCAGCGCATATGACTTGCGGCGTGAGATGGCGCAACCCTATTCGACACAACGCTCTTGGAAGGAGTTCGGAATGGCAAAAAGTTATGGCTGGTCCGAAGACAAGGCGCGGCAATATGCGCGCGCGGAACGCGCCGACTTTGGGCAATTTGTTCGCCAGATCGGCTTCAAGTTGGATTGATCGCATCCGACTTGAATGCCAGCCGCCTCGGGGGCTGAGTGCCGCTCGCTAGACTCGGCCACACTGCCAGAGACAGGGCAGCGCAGGCCCCCGAAGCTTCCGAAAACTGCCCTCTTGCTGATGAGAAGAGTTGTGGCGTTGCGGAGCTTTGCGGTGGAGAGGCGCAGCGGCTGAGGATAGCCCAAATTAAAGAGCCGCTATTCGAGATTTGATGTTCAGGCTTCAATCAATTGGCTGGGGTTGCCTATTCTTAAGGTTCTTGATGTGACTAGAAGTGAAGTTGCTATTGTGGGTGGCGGCCTGGCCGGTCTCTATGCTGCGCGTCTGTTACATAAGGCAGGTGTCAATTTTATTTTGTTGGAAGCCCGCGACCGACTTGGTGGCCGAATCCTCTCGGTCAATGCGTCGGGCCGATCCAGCGAAGATGGATTCGACCTCGGTCCATCCTGGTACTGGCCACAAATGCAGCCTGCGATGGGAGCGCTGGTCGAAGAGCTTGGGCTTCCGACCTTTAACCAGAACAGCGACGGAGACGTGGTTTTTGAGCGGATGTCCCGCGAAACCCCTCAGCGCTATCGGGGAACTGGCGCAGATCAGCAGTCTATACGTTTGGTCGGCGGCACGGCAGCCTTGGTGCGTGCGCTCGCGCTTGAGTTGCCATCCGAGAAGCTTTTGCTCGGCATGCGCGTGACGGCGATGACCCTGGTCAGCGGCGGTGTCGAACTGACGATCTCGCGTGCTAATGGAGCAACCAGAAAGTATGTAGCCCAAAGAGCGATCGCCGCGTTGCCGCCCCGGCTGCTTGAGGCAACTGTGGTATTCACACCGGGCCAAGAAGCGGCGACAGCGCAGCTCTGGCGCGAAACAGCCACATGGATGGCGCCCCACGCCAAGTTCTTTGCACTTTACGACCGTCCGTTCTGGCGCGATTCAGACCTGTCAGGCACGGCGCAGAGCATGGTGGGACCGATGGTCGAAATGCACGATGCGACCACCGCGTCCGGCAGCGCCGCGCTTTTTGGGTTCCTCGGGGTTGGAGCCGAACAGCGTGCGGCCCTTGGCGAAGAGGAACTGACGCGGGCTTGTCTCGCCCAGTTGGCTCGCATTTTTGGATCGGAGGCATCTGTGCCCCGCGCGACGCTGCTCAAGGATTGGGCTTCCGATCCTCTGACCGCGACGGCGGCGGATCGTGGTTCGGGCGGTCATCTCGTGCCCGGTGGCGCCGTTTGGGTGTCCCGGCCATGGCAAGAACGGCTTGCTTTGGCTGGCAGTGAGACCAGTCCGTCCGAGCCTGGCTATTTGGCCGGTGCCGTGGAGGCGGCGAAGCGAGCCGCCGCAGAAATTCTCTCGAAGCTGCAGGTCAATGACCAGCATGGATAAGCCATCTGCCGACGCGGTGATATGCATGTCTCGCCGGATCGACCATGTGGTGGTGGCCGTCCACGACCTTGATGCCGCAGGAGCCTTCTATCAAAGACTTGGCTTTCAGGTCGGTGGACGCAACCACCATCCCTGGGGTACCGAAAACCGGCTGATCCAGTTCAATAACGCGTTCATCGAATTGATAGCTGTCGGTTCCTTCCCAATCATAAGGCTAGGCGGTTCAGCTTCGGTGCATTCGTCCGCGACTATCTTCGTCGCCGCGAGGGTTTGGCGATGCTGGCGCTGGATAGCCAGAATGCGAAAGCCGACGCGGCGCTGTTTGCCCACGAAGGAATCGGACGATTCGAACCGTTCTTCTTCGAACGAAAAGCCCGGCGTCCTGATGGAAGTGAAACCCATGTTGCGTTCACGCTTGCCTTTGCCAGCAGCGATAATGCTCCGGAATGCGGCTTCTTTGTTTGTCAACAGCACCTCCCGGAACATTTCTGGAATCCGGAATTCCAATCCCATCATAATGGAGCGCTAAACATTGCTGCCGTCGGCATGACCGCTGGGTATCCCGAGATGTATCAAAAATTCCTCGCCGCCTTCTGCGGATCGAAAGCGGCGCGCGATCCAGATGCGAACTTATCGATTAAGTTATGCAGTGGACGACTGAAAATCCTCGCTGATGCCACCCGAGAGCCAGAGTTGCGGCTGAACTCCATCACGATCACCTTGCCGGACGTCAATTTGCAAGCTCAATTGCTGAACGACACAGGAGTCCATTTTCAGATTGCGAAGAACGCTCTGATTGTTCCGCGCGAAGAAGCCTTTGGACTTGATTTGCGGTTCGAGCACGATGTTGCTTTCCCTTGAGCTGATATGGCTCAGAATCTGTCTGTCAATGCGCGCGTACTTTACATTGAAATAACCAGGTGCTGGTGCTGCCAGCCGGATGCGTCGGAGCCAAGAAGCAGCATTAGGCTTGACGCAGAACTTCGGCCCGAAGGCCTTTGGTGTCGGTTCGATTCTTCAAAAGGAGTCGTGCGCCGATGCGCTCGAGCGCAAGCTGGGAGATCGTCAGACCCAGGCCACTGCCCACGGCACTCTTGAATTGGCCACGAAAGAAGCGGGTGCCAACTTGGGACAATTCATTCTCGGGAATGCCGGGGCCCTCATCCTCGACGACGATGTCGTTCGGTGACGAGCCCAGCCTCCAGCGCACGTTGCCGGAAGGCATATGTTGGATCGCATTCTCATGCAGATTGCGAATAGCCAATTCCAGGCATTCGCGATTGACCACCCACGTCAGCGTGGCCAGCCGTTCATCAACCGACACCGTGACGGCGTCAGGCCTTGCCGTGGCCGCTGCGATTTCGTCAATCAAGCCACCGATCGCTATGGTCTCGGAACCTTGATCTTCAACACCGGCGTCAAGTCGCGCGATTGCGAGCAATTGACGAACCAACCGTGACGTCCGATCGACTGAAACGAGAATCTGCCGAAGGGCACGCTTCATGACCAGTGGATCGTCGGCCGCGATCGCAACCTGGGCTTGAGCTTTGAGGCCTGCCAGAGGCGTGCGTAGTTCGTGTGCCGCAAATGCTGTCAGATCGCGTTCGTGACGCCGGGCCAGGTCCATTTTTGCAAACAATTGGTTGAGTGCGTCGGTAAGGGGCCGAACCTCGGAAGGCGTTGATGTCACATTGACGGGGCTCATATCGTCCACCTTCCGATGAGCGAGATCGTGCGTGATCCACGTCAACGGGCGAAACCCACGATTCAGGCTGAGCCAGATAAGGATGCCGAGCAGGGGGATAATGAGCAGGGCGGGCCAAAGCAGACCTTTAACCAGATCGCCAACCAGGCGTTCTCGAAATCCGAGCCGGTCTCCCACAAGAACGCGAACCCCCTTGCTTGCGTCCTCGACGGCATAGACGCGCCATGCCTCACCATTGATTTCGTGATCGGAAAATCCTGATTTGCGATCAGTCAGGACGCCCTCCGGAGCACCGCTGGACTTGGCGATCAATTGTCCATCGAGCGACCAGATCTGACAGGAGAGTTGCCGTTCGTAACCTGACAAAGGAATCGGATTGAATGTTTTCGGATTCGTGTCATCCACAGGCGAACGGTCAAGACCTTCCGCCAGTGATGCCACCATTCGGGCTGCTTCCTGCAATCGCGTATCGAGAACATGTTCTAATTCACGCTGACTGCTGATGTAGATCCATGAAACGGCCGCAAGCCAAATCAGGCCGGTCGCACTGATCAGAATGATGAACAGGCGGAGACGAAGTGACGTCATCAGACGGCCCTCATCCGATAACCGAGACCGCGGACGGTTTCGATGGCCTCGCGGCCGATCTTGTTGCGCAGGTGATGGATGTGCACTTCCACGGCATTGCTCTCGACATCGTCATCCCAGCCGTACAGCCTCTCCTCGAGGTCGCTCCTTGACCTGACCACTCTGGGACGTTCCATCAGTGCCGCGAGCACCGCAAATTCGCGCCGCGACAGTTGGACAAGCCTTCCATCGACCGTAACGGAGGCTTCAGTCGGATCGACGCGGATGGCGCCATGAACGAGAAAAGCATCAGCACGTCCCTCGCTGCGGCGAGTGATGGCCCGAAGACGCGCGGCGAGTTCATCCAGATCGAACGGTTTGACGAGGTAATCATCGGCCCCAGCGTCAAGGCCGGATACGCGGTCGGAGATTTCGTCGCGAGCGGTCAGGAGCAATACCGGAATCGTCTCCTTGCGTGCTCGCATTTCGGAAAGCACGTCGATACCACTGCCGTCGGGTAACATGATGTCGAGGACGATTGCGGCGAAGCGCGTTGTGCTTACCGCGGCAAGAGCGTCCGCGCAGGTCCCTACGCAGTCCACGCTCGCGCCGCCGAGCGCGAGACCGACGCGTACGGCGTCAGCAATGATCGGATCGTCCTCGACAACGAGAATTCGCATCGAAATGGTCTCCGGAGGCAAGGTCGACGCCTTGGCTTAAGGCTGCCTTAAGGTGGGAGAGACGGTTGGGAGGCGGGTTTGTTGGAAGATTCGCCGGATCATGCTCTCTCGATTGTTACCTGCCGCGCTGTTCGCTGTCTTGTCCTCGATCTCGCTCGGGGTGATCAACCCCGCCGTCGCCTCGGAGACGGGCCGACCGCCGTTCACGTTGAAGGCTGGGCGCGGGGACGATGGAAGCCTGCTTCTCACGTGGAACATCGGCGATGGTAATTACCTCTACCGTGACAAAATCAAGGTCGTCGCGTCGAACGTGGATATTCCGGTCTCGACCCCAAGGGGAAAGGTCAAGGACGACGTCAATTTCGGTTCAGTCGAAGTGTACCACCGGACGCTTCAGGCCGCGGTCGAAGGAAGCGCATTGAAAAGAGTCGACGAGGTTCGTGTCACGTTTCAGGGATGTTCGGAGCGCGGCATCTGTTTTCCTCCCATGACCAGGATCGTCGATCTTGCGACGTTGCAGGTGAAGGCGGGAAGCAGTGCCGCCAGACCGACGGAGTCCGGGTCCGTCATAACAGCGTGGGAGCCTCCTCCCTCGAACGGGCCTGTAACACCGCAATCGCCAGGCCTTTCGGATTTTTTCGACCAGCCAGCAGGTTGGAGGATGCTGATCATCAGCTTTCTTGGCTTCGGGTTGCTGCTTGCTTTTACGCCGTGCGTATTGCCGATGGTGCCGATCCTCGCCGGCATGCTGTCGCGGTCCCGTGAACCTCTTTCCGCGATTCGTGGCTTCGCTTTATCGACGACCTACGCCGTGGCCATGGCATTGGCCTACGCAGGGCTTGGCGTCGTAGCGGCCTGGTCCGGGCAAAACCTCCAGATCGTCCTGCAGACGCCGTACGCACTTGTATCCATGGCGGCGATCTATGTGGCGCTCGCTTTGTCGAGCTTTGGACTCTTCGAATTGCGTATCCCGGTACTAACGCCGAATCGTGTGTCAAATGCTCCGCGCACTGCGCTCGGGTCGTTTGTTGGAGCGGCGATCCTTGGATTTACATCCGCGCTCATCGTTGGTCCATGCGTGACCCCACCTCTTGCGGCGGCTCTTCTTTATGTGGGTCAGACCGGGGACGTTGCGCGAGGCGCCGCCGCGCTCTTTGCGCTGGGATTGGGCATGGGTCTCCCGCTCATCGTCGTGGGAACCTTCGGCTCCGGCATCCTGCCACGTTCGGGCGCCTGGCTGTTGGCAAGCCGTCAATTGTTCGGAGTCCTTTTCCTTGGCGTAGCAGCTTTTCTCATCGGTCGCATCGTGCCGCCGGCCTTGTCTCTGGCGATCTGGGCGGCGCTTCTAATTGGTGCCGGGGTTTTCCTCGGGGCGTTCGATTCGTTACGGCAACGCGCAGGTGCGGTTGTTCGCCTGAGAAAGGCAAGCGGCATTCTGGCTGTCGTCTATGGCGCGACCCTTTTGGTTGGCGCCGCCGCCGGTGCGGACGATCCTTTGCGTCCCCTCGCGTTTGCAAACGGTGGATCGAACAATCAGCGCGTCATGCCCGTGACGACAATCAACTCGCCAGCGGCACTGGACGAGGCAATACGCGACGCGCGCGATCAGGGCCGCGTCGCGATGATCGATTTCGCCGCAGAATGGTGCACGGCATGCAAGACCTTCGAAAGGAATGTCCTTGCCGATCCGGATATTCAGCGAAAGCTCCATGGCGTCACGATCATCCGTGCGGATGTTACCGCGATCAACACGGATACGGTCGAGCTGATGCGCCGCTATGGCGTCGTGGGACCGCCGACCTTGGTGTTCGTGAGCCCTCGCAATAGCGAAGAAATCAAATCGGCGCGTTCGGTCGGAGAAACCTCCGTCGCGGAATTCGGTCGAAAGATCGATCTCGCGATCCGTTGAAATTCTAACCACACAGCTTCCGGAGACAAATCATGCCCATTTCCCGCAGAGACGCGCTTGTCATTGGCGCCGTTGGATTGCTGCCTATCCTCGCAAACGTCGTTGTGACGCAGCAAACGTGGGCGGCCCAGGAAATCGACGTCAATGGAATTCTGCACGATCCGGAGGCGCCAGAGTCCGGAAACTCGAAAGGCGATCTCACGATCGTGGCGTTCTTTGATTACAATTGTCCGTTCTGCAAAAAGGCGGAGCCAGATCTTGAGAAGGTTGTGAAAGAGGACGGAAAAATACGCCTGGTGTACAAGGACTGGCCGATCCTGACCGAGGCGTCGGTCTACGGAGCCCAAATTGCCTTGGGTGCGAAGTACCAGGGGAGGTATCAGGCGGCTCACGACGCGCTGATGAGGATTCCAGGATCGAAAGTCGACAAGGCGGGAATGACCAAAGCAGTCCAGGCCGCTGGGGTCGATATGGAACGGCTGGAGGCCGATATCCACGCGAACGCGGAGGCAATCAGCGGGTTGCTTCACCGCACGCACGCCCAGGCGGAATCGATGGGGTTGATGGGGACACCGGTCTACTTGATCGGGCAGTTCAAGGTGGCGGCAGCCCTTGATGCGGCGAAATTCCGCGAGGTTGTGTCGCAGGCGCGGGAACGGCAGGCCGGGCGCTAGGGGATGTCCGGTATGGATGTGAAGTGCTGCCGCGTTGCATTAGCGGTGACGTTGCTGGCTTTGTTGACGGGTTGCGTGACGGCAACGGGGCCATCGGCTGCTCCCTCGGCGCTCGTTCCGGTCAATGTCGAAGCTCGCTACGGCAATTCTCCAAACGAGAAATTCGATGTGGCGGCAATTGATCCAGCCGACTTGCGCCCTGAGTACGTCCGCCAACTCGTCGATTTTAAAGGGAGTGAATCGCCCGGAACGATCGTCGTCGATCCACGCAATCGTTTCCTGTATCTCGTGATGGAAAATGGCGAGGCGCTGCGATACGGGGTCGGCGTGGGCAAGGCGGGACTCGAGTTCACCGGGAAGGCCAACGTCGGGCGCAAAGCGGCTTGGCCGCACTGGACGCCGACGCCCAACATGATTCATCGTGAGCCTGATCGATACGCGAAATGGGCAAGCGGAATGGAAGGCGGTGCTGCCAATCCGCTTGGTGCGCGCGCTCTCTATCTCTACAAGGATAGCAAGGATACGCTTTTCCGGATTCACGGCACCAACGAGCCGAAAACGATCGGTCATGCCGTATCGTCCGGCTGTATCCGGATGCTAAATCAAGATGTGATCGACTTGTATAGCCGGGTGCCCATAGGGGCAAACGTTGTGGTTCGCTGAGGGAAGCTATACGGATGATCGTCCGGCACGCGTCGTGTTCGGATGCAGGTACCTGAAAACCGACCACCATCTTTGGATTGGCGCCGTGAGCGGCCGCACCGGTGCGGCGGCTCGTGCGCAAGGAATCTAGCCAATTCAAGAACACATATCTCGTAGCTCTTCTCTCAAGCGCGGCCCATAGAATAAAATTCGACGTTCGGGCGCATGCTCGTGACGTTCGCCAAACGGTTCGACAGACCGAAGAAGGCTGCGATGGCCGCGATGTCCCAGGCGTCCTCCTCGTCGAAGCCATGGGTCTTGAGCGTCTCAATATCAGCATCTCGGACCAGTTGCGCGGACTGGCTGACCTTCATCGCGAAATCGAGCATCGCCTTCTGCCGATCTGTGATGTCGGCCTTGCGGTAATTGACCGCGACCTGGTCGGCGATCAGCGGGTCCTTGGCGCGGATGCGCAGGATCGCGCCATGCGCGACGACGCAATACTGGCACTGGTTCACGTTGGAGGTCGCCACGACAATCATCTCGCGCTCGGCTTTGCTGAGATTGCCGGGCTTGTCCATCAGTGCATCATGATAGGCAAAGAAGGCGCGAAACTCTTCGGGACGGTGGGCCAGCACCAAGAACACGTTGGGAATGAAGCCGGACTTCTCCTGCACCGCCTCGATGCGTTCACGTATGTCAGCAGGCATGTCGGCAAGGCTGGGGACAGGGAAGCGGCTGACGGGACGGTCGTCGGTCGACATTGAATCCTCCTTGAAATCTGCAGCCGTACAATCAACGAAGTCGCGCGAAATTCGCCGCTCCGCGCACGACGCCTTCACTCTCTAGGCGGAGATCGGGCCTCGCCATGTCCAACAAGACCTGTTTCGGATCCCCGGCATTGAAGACGGCCTCGATGCTGCGAACACACAGCGCCACTGATTCATGAGCCAGGCTGTAATAGATCTGTTTCGCCTGGCGCCGCGTCGTGACGAGTTCGGCTTTACGGAGTTCCGCGAGTTGCTGGCTGAGCGCAGGCTGTCCGATCCTGGTTGCCACATCGATTTCCGTCACGGACTTTTCGCCTTCCCGCAGGAGCGAAAGGATCATCAGGCGCTGAGGCTGAGCGAACTTGCGCAATTTGTCCGCTGCAGAATCTGCTTGCTCACGCGATTGCCATAACGCCCTCATGCGGCGCTCCGGCAGAACCAGTTGGTATCCTTTTGCGTTTTTTCATCGGCGGGCAGGAGTAACGGCCTTCCGGGCTGCCAGTTGGCCGGCGCCAACTTCTGGCCCGACATGGTTGCCTGCAGCGCCGCCACCATCCGCACCATTTCGTCGATCGAGCGGCCGATCGTTAGCGGATAGTGGGTAATCGCGCGAATGACACCTTCGGGATCTATGAAATAGGTTGCCCGCACACTCGCGCTGTTCTCGGCCGTTTCGTCAATCATGCCGTAGGCACGGCCTACCATCATCGACGGGTCCTCGATCACTGGAAATGGAATCTCCACCGCGAACAGCTCTGTGATCGTCCGGGTCCAGGCCAGGTGCGAATAGAGGCTATCAACCGAAAGGCCCAACAAGGCGCAGTCCAGCGCGGCGAAGTGGTCTTGCGCTTTGGCCAGCGCAACAAACTCCGTCGTGCATACGGGCGTAAAATCTGCCGGGTGCGAGAAGAACACCAGCCATCGGCCTCTGTAGTCGGAAAGCCGGATCGGGCCCTTCGTGGATCGGGCTTCGAAGTCGGGGGCGGCGTCCCCCATCCGCAAGGGGGAAGTGGGGCGAGGCGTCACGTCGTTCATCAGAAGGTCCATCTTGGGGTCACACATGATGATCCTGGCAGTGCATACAATTACATAAGTTTATAATTATAGAAATGGTTATATAGCTGCACATTTGTACACATCAATGATTTTCCGCTTG
Organism: Nitrobacter sp. 62-23; assembly: GCF_001897285.1. Lineage (GTDB taxonomy): Bacteria > Pseudomonadota > Alphaproteobacteria > Rhizobiales > Xanthobacteraceae > Nitrobacter. The sequence continues at coordinate 106,629 of NZ_MKSM01000064.1, read as the reverse complement.
ACTCAATCAATTTCACACATACATAGTTATATATATAATATTATGTAAGTGATCGGCGGGTCGATATCGTGACCGCCGTCCGCCACAGCAAAACCTATGGCTCTCCGATGGATTTGATGACGTTGATCAGCAGGGGCGGAAAAACTCGGCAGGGTCTGCGGACGTTCCTCGGCACGATGATCGGGAAGCGGTCGAAGACCCAGGGAGTCTCACCATGAGCTATCCGATCGATCTCGCGGTTAAGCCCGAGGTTACGCCGTTCTTCGATCCCGAGACCAACACCATCAGCTATGTCGTCAAGGATCCGTCCTCGTCGTCCTGCGCGGTGATCGATTCTGTCATGGACATCGACTACGCGGCTGGCCGTATCAGCTACACATCGGCAGATCGGATCATCGCCTATATCCGTGATAACAGGTTGCAAGTCGATTGGCTCATCGAAACCCACGCACACGCCGATCATCTTTCGGCTGCGCCGTACATCCAACGACAGCTTGGCGGTAAACTCGGAATCGGTGAGCACATTTTGACCGTGCAGGAGACCTTCGGAAAAATCTTCAACGAAGGCACCGAGTTCAAGCGCGACGGCAGTCAATTCGATCGACTATTCAAGGATGGCGATACTTATTCGATCGGCAATATCACCGCGATTGTCATGCATACCCCGGGACATACGCCGGCCTGCACGACCCACGTCGTCGGAGACGCGGCCTTCACCGGCGACACATTGTTCATGCCTGATGGAGGTACCGCGCGGGCTGATTTTCCAGGCGGCGACGCCCGCACACTCTATCGCTCCGTTCGGAAGCTCCTTGAGACATTGCCGCCAGAAACCCGGTTGTTTCTATGCCACGACTACGGACCCAATGGTCGCGACATTCGCTGGGAAACGACTGTCCGCGAAGAGCGCATGCACAACATCCATGTTCGCGATGGTGTGAGCGAAGATAGCTTCGTGCAAATGCGCGAAGCCCGCGACAAGACCCTCTCGATGCCGCGCCTCATCGTGCCGTCGCTTCAGGTCAACACGCGCGCGGGACACCTGCCTGAACCGGACGAAAGTGGAAAGACCTTTCTGAAGGTGCCGATCAACACACTCTAAATGCAGGACAACAAGCCCGATAGGAGAGGGAAGGAAAACGCATGGATGTGAAGAAATTATCCGATGAGCTGAGCGTGTCGGCGCAGATTATGCCGCAGGATATGATCGCGCTGAAGGAGGCCGGTTTCCGTTCCATCATCTGCAACCGACCAGACGGTGAGGCCGCCGATCAACCATCGGCTCGGGAATTGGAAGTGGCAGCGTCCGCCCGCGGACTTGAGTTCGTCCATCTGCCGGTTGTTTCCGGCAAGATGTCTGATGACGATGCCGTGAAATTTGGACAGATATCGAAGAGCCTGCCGAAACCGACCTTGGCATTCTGTCGTACCGGAACACGATCCACGTCGCTGTGGTGTTTGGCCAACGCATCCACGAAACCCCTTCCGGCACTTCTCGGAGCGGCCAAAGCAGCCGGTTACGATATGTCCGGCATCGCGCGGAGGATTGCCAACGGCGGCAAGACCCCAGGGCACCTGGCAGACGCAAGCTATGACGTCGTTGTCGTCGGCGGCGGTGCCGCTGGTATTGCCTGCGCATCGAGTCTTCTGGCGCGCGCGCCAGACCTTGACATCGCTATCATCGATCCCGCCGACATTCACTATTACCAACCCGGATGGACTATGGTCGGCGCCGGTATCTTTGACGCAACGACTACCGTCCATACGATGGCGTCGGTCGTACCCTCTGACGTGACCTGGATCAAAGCTGCCGTCACCGCGTTCGAGCCGAGTGAGAATGCCGTCATTCTGGAAGGCTGCCGCGTTGTAAAGTACGACCGTCTCGTCGTCTGCCCCGGCCTGAAGCTCGATTGGGCAAAGGTTGATGGACTGACCGAAACACTCGGCCGCAACGGTGTGACCTCCAACTATCGCTTCGATCTTGCACCCTATACCTGGAAACTCGTCCGTTCACTGAAATCAGGAAATGCGGTCTTTACGCAGCCGTCGATGCCGATCAAGTGCGCGGGCGCACCGCAGAAGGCGATGTATCTGTCGGCCGATCATTGGCATCGCCATGGCCATCTCCGCGACATCGACGTCGGATTCTATAACGCGGGCGGCGTGCTGTTCGGCGTTGCTGATTACGTGCCTGCCTTGATGGAATACGTAAAGAAGTATGATGCGAAGCTGAATTTCCAACATAATCTCGTCGCTATCGATGGTCCCGGAAAGAAGGCGTACTTCACCAAGACCTCTTCTGATCGTCCGGCAGAGACCGTCGAAGTGCAATTCGACATGATCCACGTGACACCGCCTCAGTGCGCGCCAGACTTTATCCGTGTAAGTCCATTGGCGGACGCAGCCGGATGGGTCGACGTGGACCAGGGAACCCTGCGGCACAAGACATACGCCAATATCTGGTCTCTGGGCGATGTATGCTCGGCCCCGAACGCGAAGACTGCCGCAGCGGCCCGCAAGCAGGCCCCGATCGTTGCCGAGAATATATGCGTCGATTTGGGGCTTCGAGCGAAGCAGGCGGTGTATGACGGTTATGGATCGTGTCCGTTAACCGTCGAGCGCGGCAAAATTGTCCTCGCCGAGTTCGGATATGGCGGAAAGCTTCTGCCGAGTTTCCCTGCCTTCATCCTGAATGGTAAGAAGCCGACCCGAGCGGCCTGGTGGCTGAAGGAGAGAATCCTGCCGCCGATCTATTGGCATGCGATGCTCAAGGGTAAAGAGTGGATGGCCGCTCCCGACGTGCGCTAAGGGCGAGCGCGTCTATGATCCATGACATACTCGCAGCCGGATCCGGGACCCTGGTGGGGATCGTTCTCGGGCTGATCGGCGGGGGAGGTTCTATCCTCGCCGTCCCGCTTCTCGTCTACGGGGTAGGCGTACAATCAACGCACGTGGCCATTGGGACTAGCGCGGTGGCTGTTGCACTGAGTGCGCTATCGAGCCTGGTCGTTCATGCCCGCGCCGGCAATGTGCATTGGCCTTGCGCGCTGGTGTTCGCAGCTTGCGGCATTGTCGGCGCCAGTCTGGGCTCGACGATCGGCAAGTCGTTCGATGGTCAGCGGCTGCTCTTCCTGTTCGGATTGCTGATGATCGCAATCGCACTCTTGACGCTCAGAAAGCCGAAGGGCGAGATCAAGGAATTCGTTCCATTGACGAAGGAAAGTGTGGCGGCAGTTGCTCCGCGTCTGGCGGCTTTCGGAGGTGGGGCAGGGCTGTTTGCAGGATTCTTCGGTATCGGCGGTGGCTTCCTGGTCGTGCCGGGCCTTGTTGCCGGGGCGAGAATGCCCTTGCTGGCTGCAATCGGATCCTCCCTGGTATCAGTCTTCGCCTTCGGACTGGCGACGGCCACGAACTACGCGCTTTCCGGATTAATCGACTGGCGGTTGGTCGTCATGTTTGTGTTGGGCGGCATCGCCGGCAGTCTTTTCGGCGGCCGGCTCGCTGCGCGGCTGGCGAGGCAGAAGCGAACCTTGTCTATTGTGTTCGCCGTGATAGTCGCGGGCGTTGGCGTCTACGTGGTCGTCCGCGGCCTCGTCGGCTGAGGGCTCGATCAAAATTGCGGTAATTTCGAGTTCGCCAAGGTGGGATTGAGACGGTCCGTGCCTACTCCGAGGTCGACCGAGACTGACGATCATCAGGCGGGCGACCGACGAGACGGGATGCCGTTCTCCACCTGGCGGGATAGACTGCCTTGAGGAGACCGATCCGCTCGACACCGAGACCGAACCCCGCGAAGAACAGCGGGAAGATGCACCCAGATGCCCGCGACGATCAGTCCCTTGCGTCCCCAGCGATCACTTAGCGGTCCGGTCGCTATCTGCAGCGTCGTCCGCTGTCTCAAGCGGACGGGCATTGGGCGTATCCATGAAGGGTTCTTGGCCTTCTATACTACACAGAGCTTCTCGCCTTCGACATCGACGGCGTCGGCGAGGTCGGGATCGTCGGCTGCGTCGTCAGAACACCCTTCGCCGTCCTGGTCGCCGAGCAGTTCTTCGCGCCTGGCTGCCGGCTGCTCGTTGGCATTACCTCGACCGGCCAGATCAATCCCATCGGACCGACTCGCTACTTCGGCCTGATCGACCGCGCGCTGCGCGATGAGGGGACGAGTTATCACGATCTGCCGGGTGGGCGGCCAGCTGTGAACGCATCTTCATGAATAACGATCACTATGATGGCAGAGTTGCATTCTTTCCTCCGTTGCGTGGGCCGCCGCCGCCCCCTTAAGACTGCCTTAAGCAGGGGAGCGCTTAAGGACTTTATCGTCCAAGAAGATCACGAATCTGCTTTGAAACAATCGCGCCATCAGTATCTGATTTAGGTCGCTTCTATCATCCCTGTGAACCTTAAAGTGGGACCGAAGGTAAAGGGATAGAACGACGATACGGCGCGTGTGGCTCCAGGAGGAAGCTTTTGGACCTGCGCCATCTTCGCTACATCGTCGCCAGCGCTCGCAACGGGAGCTTCAGTGCGGCTGCGCACGAGTTCAATGTCAGACAGCCGATCATCAGCAAGCGTATCAAGGAGGCTGAGGAAGAGCTTGGCGTCAGCCTTTTTGAGCGCTCGACGTCAGGTGCGCGGCTCACGCGAGTTGGCGAAGCATTCGTTGACCAGGCACGCCGTCTTGTAGATGGTTTCGAGCAGCTCTGCGAGCGCACGAAAGCTTGCGGCGCCGGGACGTGCGGGCATCTTGTCGTCGGCTTTTACAAGTCCCTCTCGACTGGTGCTTTGGTCGCACTCGTGCGCGCCTTCCGGCGGCGCCATCCGGATATCGACGTCGAGTTGCTCGAGGCGCCCTTTATCGAGATTATTGCTGGTCTTTATTCCGGAAGGGTGGACTTGGCCGTTGTCCTCGGCGACGCGGGCAGGTGCCCAATCTTCGAGTCGATCGCACTCTGGTCGGAGCATCTCGTCGTCGCGCTGCCGGTCGATCATCCGCTCGCGGAAAAGACGCTTATCTATTGGCCGGAGCTGAAGGACGAACGCTTTCTCGTCAGCCATCACGATCCAGGTCCCGATATCCGCATGATCCTCGTTCAGCATCTCGCCGCGCCGTCGGACCATCCGCAGATCGTCACGCGCTATCTGAGCCGAGAGAGCATTCTGAGCGAAGTGGCTGGCGGAGAGGGCATCAGCCTTCAGTGCGAATCCGCCGCTGGACTGACCAGCCTTGGCGTCGTGTTTCGCCCTCTTCATGACGGCAACGGTGCCACGCGACTTGGCTACATCGCCTGTTGGAAGCCGGACAATGCAAACCCAGTTCTGACGACGTTTCTTGAAGCTCTAAGATCGCGTAACTAGTTGTTGCGCGGAGTGTTGCGTTTGATTTGGTCTGTGACGTCCGAGGGACGGAAAAATACGTCGGCCCGCCAGACCGAGTATTTCAAGTATTTTTTCGACCCTCTACGACGAACTACGGCGCACTACGAACTTTCAAATAAATCCTGTTGCCCGACCGTAAGTTTTGCCTTTCTTGATTGTCCCCGTCGCCATCCAACCGTCTCGCGGATGGCCAGAGTGGGGCACGATGCCGGGTCATCATCACAGCAACGAAGGACTGTCGCGTGGTGCGCGCATGCTGCGCACAGCGCTCGGCCCCGCGATCGCCCGCTACCTCGAAGACCCCGCCGTCGTCGAAGTGATGTTGAATCCCGATGGCCGGCTCTGGGTCGACCGGCTGCGCGAAGGTCTTGTCGCCACCGACGACGTGCTGATCCCGGCCGATGGCGAGCGCATCGTGCGACTGGTCGCGCATCATGTCGGCGCCGAGGTGCATCCCGGCTCACCGCGCGTCTCGGCCGAGCTGCCCGAGACTGGCGAACGCTTCGAGGGCCTGTTGCCCCCAGTGGTGATGGCGCCCACCTTTGCGATCCGCAAGCCGGCGGTCGCCGTGTTCACGCTCGCCGATTACGTCGCGGCCGGCATCATGACGCAGAGCCAGGCCGACGTGCTGCGGCTCGCGGTCGAACGGCACAAGAACATCCTCGTTGCCGGCGGCACCTCGACCGGGAAGACGACCTTGACGAACGCCTTGCTGGCGGAAGTGGCGAAAACCTCCGACCGCGTTGTGCTGATCGAGGATACGCGCGAGCTGCAATGCGCCGCGCCGAACCTGGTCGCGCTGCGGACGAAGGATGGTGTCGCGTCGCTCTCCGATCTGGTGAAGTCGTCGCTGCGCTTGCGTCCCGATCGCATTCCGGTCGGCGAGGTGCGTGGCAGCGAAGCACTCGATCTCCTCAAAGCCTGGGGCACCGGGCATCCCGGTGGGGTCGGCACCATCCATGCCAACACGGCGCTCGGCGCGTTGCGCCGCCTGGAGCAGCTCGTGCAGGAGGCCGTCGTCACGGTCCCCCGTGCCCTGATCGCCGAGACCATCGACGTCATTGCCGTTCTCTCCGGTCGCGGCACTGAGCGCCGCCTCGCCGAGATCGCCCATGTCAATGGGCTCGATCCGGCCACCGGCGACTACCGCACGCTCAACGCGCTGCTCCCATCCCGTCTTCAACACCCGTCGAATGGAGATCCTGAATGATCCCGTCTGTTCTTCTTCGCTTGCGCAGCCACCTGGCCGAGGCGACTGCATTAGCCACGGTGACGCTGCTGATGGCGGCGCCGGCCCATGCCTCCGGCTCCTCCATGCCGTGGGAAGAACCGCTTCAGAAGATCCTCGAATCTATCGAGGGGCCGGTCGCCAAGATCGTGGCGGTCATTATCATCATCACGACCGGCCTCACGCTAGCCTTCGGCGACACGAGCGGAGGTTTCCGCCGGCTGGTGCAGATCGTCTTCGGCCTGTCGATCGCCTTCGCAGCCTCTTCCTTCTTCCTGTCCTTCTTTTCGTTCGGCGGCGGAGCGCTGGTGTGATGGAGGAGGATGTCCGAGGCTTCTTCGCGCCGGTGCATCGCGCGCTGACCGAACCGATCCTGCTTGGTGGTGCGCCGCGCACGGTTGCCATCGCCAACGGAACGCTTGCCGGCGCGGTCGGCTTCGGCCTGCGCCTGTGGATCGCCGGCCTCGTCATCTGGGCGATCGGGCATTTCGCCGCCGTCTGGGCCGCAAAGCGCGACGCGCAATTCGTCGACGTCGGCCGCCGACATTTGCGTTATCCGGCGCACATGGACGTGTGAGGTCAAGCCGATGCTGAACCTCGCCGAATACCGCAGGAAGAACGCGCAGCTTGCCGACTTCCTGCCCTGGGCGGCATTGGTCGCGCCAGGCGTTGTCCTCAACAAGGACGGATCGTTCCAACGGACGGCACGCTTCCGCGGTCCCGATCTCGACAGCGCCACGCCGGCCGAGCTGGTCAGCACTACGGCGCGCCTCAACAACGCGCTGCGCCGTCTCGGCTCCGGCTGGGCGATCTTCGTCGAGGCGCAGCGTCATCCCGCCACCGACTATCCGGAAAGCCTGTTTCCGGAGCCGGCTTCCGCACTGGTGGAGGTCGAACGACGCGAGCAGTTCGAGGACTCAGACGTCCTGTTCGAGTCGAGCTACTTCATCACTTATCTCTGGTTGCCGCCGGCCGAGGAAGCCTCGCGTATGGAAGCCTGGCTCTACGAGGGCCGCGAGCACGGCGGCGTTGATCCCTGGGAGCTGCTCAAGAGTTTCGTTGATCGCACTGACCGCGTGCTCAACCTGGTCGAAGGCTTCGTGCCGGAAGCCGATTGGCTTGATGACGGCGAGACCCTGACCTACCTGCATTCGACGGTCTCGACCAAGCGCCATCGAGTGCGCATGCCCGAGACGCCGATGCACCTCGACGCGCTGCTGGCCGATCAGCCGCTCGCAGGCGGGCTGGAGCCGCGGCTTGGCGACTTCCATCTGCGCACGGTTACGGTCATCGGATTCCCGACCACGACATTCCCTGGAATCCTCGACGACCTCAATCGGCTCGCCTTTGTCTACCGTTGGTCGACGCGCGCCATCATGCTCGACAAGCTAGAGGCCACACGTCTCGTCACGAAGATCAGGCGGCAATGGTTCGCCAAGCGCAAGAGCGTCGCCGCAATCCTCAAGGAGGTGATGACGAACGAGCAGTCGGTATTGATGGACACCGACGCCGCCAACAAGGCGGCCGACGCCGATGCTGCCTTGCAGGATCTCGGCTCCGATCAGGTCGGAGAGGTCTACGTTACAGCCACAGTGACGGTTTGGGGCGCCGATCACGCCATCGCCGACGAGAGATTGCGCCTGGTTGAGAAGGTTATCCAGTCCCGCGACTTCACCTGCATCGTCGAAGGCGTCAACGCCATCGAAGCTTGGCTCGGCTCCATCCCCGGCCAGACCTACGCCAACGTCCGCCAGCCGCCGATCTCGACTCTCAACCTTGCGCACATGATGCCGCTGTCGGCGGTCTGGGCCGGCCCGGCGAAGGATGAGCATCTCGCCGCCCCGCCGCTGTTCTACGCCAAGACCGAAGGCGCGACGCCGTTCCGTTTCGCCCTCCATGTCGGAGACGTCGGCCACACCATGATCGTGGGACCGACTGGGGCGGGGAAGTCGGTGCTGCTCGCGCTGATGGCGCTCCAGTTCCGCCGCTATCGCAATTCTCAAGTCTTCGTCTTCGACTTCGGCGGCAGCATTCGCGCCGCGACGCTGGCGATGGGCGGCGATTGGCAGGATCTAGGCGGCTCGCTCACCGAGGATGCGGAATCAACTTCCGCTCAGCTCCAGCCGCTAGCCCTCATCCATCATGTTTCTGAGCGGGCCTGGGTTGCCGACTGGCTGGTCGACATTCTCCTGCGTGAAGGCGTCACGATCACCCCGGAGGTAAAGGAATATATCTGGGCCGCACTGACCTCGCTCGCCTCGGCGCCGGTTGAGGAGCGCACCATCACCGGGCTGACGGTGCTGCTGCAGTCTTCAGTGCTGAAGCAGGCGCTGCGGCCATACTGCATCGGCGGTGCGCATGGCCGGTTGCTTGATGCCGAGCATGAGCTTCTTGGCACGGCGAACGTCCAAGCCTTCGAGACCGAGGGACTTGTCGGCACCAAGGCTGCGCCGGCCGTTCTCTCATATCTGTTTCATCGCATTGAGGCCCGCTTCGATGGGCGACCGAGCCTGCTCGTCATCGACGAGGGCTGGCGTGCGCTCGATGATGGTGGCTTTGCCGACAAGATCAAGGAATGGCTCAAAACGCTGCGAAAAAAGAATGTCAGCGTCGTCTTCTCCTCGCAGTCGCTTACCGACATCGAGGCGTCACCGATTGCGCCCGTGCTGGTCGAGAGCTGCCCGACGCGGATCTTCCTCGCCAACGAACGCGCGATCGAGCCGCAGATCACCGCCGTCTATGAGCGCTTTGGACTCAATATCCGCCAGATCGAGATCATCGCGCGGGCGACTCCGAAACGCGACTACTACTGCCAATCGCGACGCGGCAACCGGCTGTTCGAGCTTGGTCTTGGAGCGGTCGCGCTGGCGCTCTGTGCGTCATCCGACAAAGCCGCGCACGCCCTGATCGATGAGCTGCTGCGCGACGGCGCGCGGCCGTATTTCCTCGAAGCCTGGCTCTACGCCAATGACCTCGCCTGGGCTGCCGACCTCGTTCCGAACCTCACCAATATCGACCCGTCCACGGGAGCGGCTGGGTCCGGTGTCGTCAACCCAACCGGACCGGAGATTTCATCATGACGAAGATGTTTCGCCACGCCCGCCTACGCCGTGCTCTCGCCGCCGGCGCGCTTGCCTTCGGCGTTGCATATGTCGCCGCGCCGGCCTCGGCGCTGATCGTGTTCGATCCGTCCAACTACGCGCAGAATGTCCTGACCGCCGCGCGTGCGCTTCAGCAGATCAATAATCAGATCGCCTCGCTCGCCAATCAGGCGCAGATGCTCACCAATCAGGCGAAGCAGCTTGCCAATCTGCCGACCTCGGTTCTCTCCCAGATCGAGGGCAACTTCGCCGAGATGAAGCGGTTGATGGGCGAGGCGGAGGGGCTTGCCTATAACGTCAGCAATATCGAGGCGCAGTTCTCATCGACCTACCAGAATTTTGCGGTCGGCAAGTCCGACGCGCAACTCATCGCCTCCGCGCGCGACCGCTGGCAGCAATCGCTGTCCGCTTATGAGCACTCGCTGAAGGCCGGTGCTGTCGCCGTACAGAATCTCGATAGTACGCGCGCGCAGACCAGCACCCTGGTCGACTCCAGCCAGTCGGCCGTCGGCATGCTCCAGGCGACCCAGGCGGGCAACCAGCTTCTCGGCGTCCAGACAAGCCAGCTTGCCGATCTCACCGCGATGCTGGCGGCACAGGGGCGGGCCGATGCTCTCGAAAACTCCCGCAAGGCCGCGGCGCATGAGCAGGCGCGCGAGCAGTTAAGCCGCTTCCTGACGGCAAGCAAATACAGCCCCACACCCGTCCGCATGTTCCACGACTGAGGCCGTTAGCATGCATGTGAAGCTAGCAGCCCGCATCATCGCCGTCGTCGCATTTGGCGCCGTCATGATCGCGTGCACCATCGCGCTGCGCCCGAATGAACCAGAGCAGTCGCCGGAGCAAACCGTTGAGTCCCGAAGCGAGGAGCCCGCATCCAGCGAATTGCTTCGCTGCCGCGAGATCGGCGCAGCCGCGCTCGACGATGCAGGTTGCAAGAAGGCATGGGCCGACAGCCGCCGTCATTTCCTTGACGGTAATGCAGGACCCGCGCGGCCATGAACACCGGCGTCATCGACCGGTTTCTGGAAACCTTCACGCGCTACATCGACTCAGGCTTCGGTCTGCTCGGCGGCGAGATCGGATTCCTCACATCTACGCTGATCGTGATCGACATCACGCTGGCGGGCCTGTTCTGGGCCTGGAGCGCCGATGAAAACGTGCTTCAGCGTCTCATCAAGAAGACGCTCTATATCGGCTTCTTCGCGGTCATCATCGGCAACTTCAACAAGCTCGCCGGCATCGTCTTCCAGTCCTTCAGCGGCCTCGGCCTGAAGGCCGGCGGATCGTCGCTCACTACCGAGACCTTGCTCCAGCCCGGCCGCGTCGCACAGGTCGGCATCGACGCCGGCAATCCCATCCTCAAGGCGGCCGGCGACCTGATGGGCTACGTCTCCTTCTTCGAGAACTTTGTGCAGATCATGGTGCTCATGATCGCCTGGGCGATCGTGCTCATCGCCTTCTTCATCCTCGCCGTCCAGATCTTCGTCACGCTGATCGAGTTCAAGCTGACCACGCTCGCGGGCTTTGTGCTGATCCCGTTCGCGCTGTTCAACAAGACCGCTTTCCTCGCCGAGAAGGTGCTGGGCAACATCGTTGCCTCCGGCGTCAAGATATTGGTGCTCGCCGTCATCGTCGGCATCGGCTCCGGCCTGTTCAGCGAGCTCACGTCTGGCTTCTCTGGTACGCCGACCATCACCGATGCGCTCGCGCTTGTGCTCGGCGCATTGTCGCTCATGGGGCTATCGATCTTCGGCCCCGGCATCGCCACCGGCCTCGTCTCCGGCGCACCGCAGCTTGGCGCCGGCGCTGCCGTCGGCACAGGCCTGGCCGTCGCCGGCATCGGTGCGGCCGGCGTCATGGGAGCACGCGCTGGCCTCGGCGGTGCGGCAGGCGCGATTGGCGGCGGTGGGCGGATGACCACCGCGGCCGCGCGGGGCGGCGCATATCTTGCTGGCAGCACGTCGGGCGTCTACGGCGTCGGCGCATCCGGCCAGAGCGGCATGGGCGCGGTGGCTGGCGGTCTCGGCGGTGTCGCGAAGGCCGAAGCATCCGCTGCGATAAAGCCCGTGCGGCAGGCCGCGTCCCGCGCCGCCGCATCCCTCCAATCGAGTTACGCCGCCGGCCGCGCCGCCACCACGGGCGGACAGTCTCCCGCAGGAGCGTCCGCAGGCGCTTCGACCGCCCAAACCGCTGCCGCGTCCAGCGCGCCGCCGGCCTGGGCCGCGCGCATGAAGCGCGGCCAGACCATGAGCCACGGCGCCACCACCGCCGCCCATGCCATGCGCTCCGGCGATCACGTTGGCGGCTCAATGTCCGTTTCTCTCGATCAGGATGACCGCAAATGAATCTCTTCCGGCGACCCTCCGTGCGCTACGCGCGCACCCCCGAACCCGAAACCCCGTATCTCAAAGCCGCACAAGTCTGGGACGAGCGCATCGGCAGCGCGCGCGTTCAGGCAAAGAACTGGCGATTGATGGCGTTCGGTTCTCTTGCGCTCGCCGGCGGCTTCGCGACCGCGCTGGTTTGGCAATCGACGCAAGGCACCGTCGTTCCCTGGGTGGTGCAGGTCGACAAGTTCGGCGAAGCGCAGGCGGTGGCCTCCGCCATCGCGGACTCCAAGCCGACCGATCCGCAGATCGCCTGGCATCTCGCGCGCTTCATCGAACAGGTGCGGAGCATTCCGGCCGATCCCGTCATCGTGCGGCAGAACTGGTTGCGTGCCTATGACTACGCGACCGATCGCGGCGCCATCGCATTGAACGATTACGCGCGCGGCAACGATCCCTTCACCAAGGTCGGCAAGCAACAGGTCTCCGTCGAGATTTCGAGCGTCATTCGCGCCTCGCCGGACTCCTTTCGCATCGCCTGGCTGGAGCGCCGCTACGAGAACGGCCAGCTCGCCGGCACCGAACGCTGGACCGCCATCCTGACCGTCGTGATTCAGCAGCCGCGCACGGCCGACAAGCTGCGCTCCAATCCGCTCGGGGTGTTCGTCAACGCAATCAATTGGTCGAAGGAGATGGGGTGATGGGGGACAATATAGAGAATGCTGCTCGCCGAGGCTGGCGTCAGTCGTCGGCGCTGGTCGCCGTGATGCTGGCGACGACGGCGCTGGCCGGCTGCGCCAACAAGTTCATTCCGCCGGATATTGAGTATGACGACGCGGCGCCCGCTGTGCTGACGCCCGATCCGGACGGACCCGTGAAGGTCGTCGAGCTGCCGAAGCCGCTCCCGCTGCCGGGCCAGTTGAAACCCGTTAACGCAGGGAAAACGAAGTCCGAGCCGGCCGATCCCCAAGCCCGCATCGTGCAGGCCAATGAGGCGGCGCGGATGCAGCCGGTGCGCAACGGCTTCATCAACGCCGTGCAGGTCTATCCGTTCGTTGTCGGCGCGCTCTATCAGGTCTATGCCGCGCCCGGCCAGGTGACGGACATCGCGCTTCAGCCGGGCGAGCAGCTTGTCGGGGCTGGCCCCGTGGCCGCCGGCGACACTGTGCGTTGGATCGTCGGCGATACGCTCAGCGGCACCGGCCAGACCGCTCAGGTCCACATCCTCGTCAAGCCGACGCGGCCGGATCTTCAGACCAACCTCGTCATCAACACCAACCTGCGCACCTATCACATGGAGCTGCGCTCGACCGAGAAGACCTACATGGCTTCCGTGTCGTGGCAGTATCCGCAGGACCAGTTGATCGCGCTGCGCCGCCAGAATGCACAGGCCGCGCTGATGCAGCCGGTCGCGTCCGGCGTCGACATCTCGAAGTTGAACTTTCGCTACCAGATCGAGGGCGACAGCGCGCCGTGGCGGCCGCTGCGCGCCTTCGACGACGGCAACAAGGTCTATATCGAGTTTCCGTCGGGTATCGGGCAGGGCGAGATGCCGCCGCTGTTCGTCATCGGCCCGTCCGGCAACTCCGAACTGGTCAACTATCGCGCCCGTCAGAACTATTACGTCGTCGATCGGCTGTTTGCCGCCGCGGAACTCAGGCTTGGCGACAAAGACAATGAGAAGCGCGTGCGGATCGTGCGCACCGACGGCCGGCCGGGGCACAGTGCGAGGTTGTTTTGATGACCGGCGCACCGACTCCGTCTCCCGGCGATATCCGCGCCGAACTGCGCTTGCGGCCCGAGCAGCCGCGCGTCACGCGCCTGTCGCGCAAGGTGCTCATCACGCTCGGCGGCGTCAGCGCTGTCGCCATCATGGCCGCGCTGTTTTGGGCGCTCGATGCCAACCGCCGCGCTAGCCAATCGCCGACCGAACTCTACAACACCGAGAACCGCCCGCCCGCGGATGGGCTCGCCGGCCTGCCAAAGGATTACACCGGCATCCCGAAACTTGGCCCGGCACTGCCGGGCGACCTGGGCCGACCGATCCTCCACGCGCAGGACGAGGGCAAACCTGTCATCGCGCCGGACATAAGAACGCCGCGCGCCGATCCGACGGAGCAGCGCCGTCTTGCCGAGATCGAAGCCGCGCGCGTCGCAAAGGTGTTCACCGACAGCCGCGGTGTGCAAGCGTCGGTCACACCAACGGCCGCTGCCGTCGGCCGTATCGATCCAACAACGGGCCTCACGCTACCGGCCGAGACACCACCGCTCGATCCGGGCGCCGCGCAGAACATGCAGGATCGCAAGCTCGCCTTCGTCAACGCCGCCGTCGATCGGCGCACCGTCACGCCCGACCGCGTGCAGGAGAAGGCGTCGCCCTATGTCGTGCAGGCCGGCACTGTCATTCCCGCCGCGCTGATTACCGGAATCAAATCCGATTTGCCCGGAACGATCACCGCGCAGGTGACGGAGCAGGTGTACGACACCCCGACCGGCAAGCAGCTCCTAATCCCACAGGGCGCAAGGCTGATCGGCCAGTACGACAGCCAGGTCGCATTCGGGCAGTCGCGCGTGCTGCTGGTCTGGAATCGCATCATCATGCCGAACGGCACGTCGATCGTGCTGGAGCGGCAGCCGGGCGCCGACGCCGAAGGCTATTCCGGCCTCGAGGATGACGTCGATTATCATTGGGGCCAGCTCTTCCGCGCTGCGATCCTCTCGACCTTGCTCGGTGTTGGCACCGAGATCGGGGCCAGCAACAATGAGAACGAGATCGCCCGCGCGATCCGCCAGAGCAGCCAGGACACCGCTTCCGATGTCGGCCGCCAGATCATCCGCCGCCAGCTCAACATTCAGCCGACCCTCACGATCCGGCCGGGCTTCCCCGTCCGCGTGATCGTCAATCGAGACTTGATATTGCAGCCCTACGGGGCGGCGAAGGAGCCGTCATGACCAAGCTCAGACTCTCGGCTCTTCTCGATGACAAGCCGGTCAAGATCACCGTCGAGCTGCCGGCCGCCGTCCACCGTGATCTCGTCGCCTACGCTGAGATCCTGGCTCGGACCGCCGGCGAAACCGCACCTCCCGATCCCGTTAAGCTGGTCGCCCCGATGCTTCAGCGCTTCATGGCGACAGACAAGGCGTTCCGGAAGGCGAGGGGGCAATTGCCTTCGTCCAGGCCCTGAAAAAGACGGCTAATTTCAAGTCGGTAGGGCCCCGGTCCGGGTCGAGCTGACCCGGTCGGACGGGCCGCTAATTCCCCAGTCTTCTTGGGACAAAATATGGCGTCCTGGGCCGCATTCCGTTAGTGTTTTGTTCGCCTTTACGCCATTTTAGGCCCTTATACGGCATCTTGATTCCCAGCCCACTGACGAAAGGAGGCGAGCATGTCGACCAAGCACCTTCTCGCCCTCCTCAATTCGCACATCGAGGGCGACGACGATCAGTTCCTTTCCATCGCGCTCCAGCTCGCAGCCCAAGAGGCCCGTCAAGGCCGAGCGGAAGAGGCGGAGAAACTGAAGCGTCTCGTCCAGAAGGCCCGCGATCAACGACGGTCAGGCAAGCCCGCAGCGGGGCAGACCCCCATTCCGCTGGCCCGGCCCCGAGGCGAACTGCAGGGGCTGGTCGAAAGCACCTATCCAAAAATCAACTTAGCCAGCATGGTTCTGGCCGATGACGTTCGCGCCCGTTTGAGCCGGGTCGTCCGCCAGCAGCAGGAACGTGCAACGTTGCGCGAGCACGGCCAAGCGCCGACGACGCATATGCTTCTCGTTGGACCGCCAGGTACCGGCAAGACGATGACTGCGTCCGCGCTCGCGGGCGAACTGCGGCTTCCGTTGTTCACCGTGCGACTGGAATCCCTGTTCAGTCGCTTTTTCGGCGAGACGGCTGGCAAATTACGGCTACTCTTCGACCAGATCGCACAGACACGCGGCGTCTATCTTCTGGACGAGTTCGACGCGATCGGTGCGCGGCGCGGCGAGCCCAACGATGTCGGCGAAATCCGCCGGGTCCTCAATTCGGTTCTCGCTTTCATGGAAGAGCCGAATTCGACCGACAGCCTCGTCTTAGCCGCCACCAACCACGTCGAGATCCTAGACCAGGCACTGGCGAGGCGATTCGATGAAGTGATCGAATACACATTGCCCGACGTGGCCGCGGCGCGCGCGATCGTCGAGAGCCGGCTCGCCAAGTTCAAGATCGCCTCGAAATCGTGGACAACACTGGAATCCTCACTTGAAGGACTGAGTCAGGGTGAACTGGTGCGTGCCGCCGATGCGGTCGTCAAAGACGCAATTCTCGAAGGCGCCGCGAAAGTGTCGGCAGAGGCGTTGCGCGACGCGCTCCATAACCGACAGACCCTCAAGGGAAAGTTCCGCCGCCAGTCCGGTCGTTAGGGAGGCTCCGCTGACCGGAGGCGAAGGAACAACTCATCGACAAGTAGGGTCTCATGGCGGAGCCTGACGATTACGGCGCAAAAAATCGCGCACACATTTCAATCAACGCCTTTCGCGAAACGGCGGCTTACACGTTCCCGGTCCGCAATCAGGAACGCAAACCGCTGCGCGAGGACTATGCCGCGCATGCGGCAACGATTCTCGATCAGCTTGCTGTGGCGTTGGGGGATCTGCCAGCACCGGGTGCCGATGCGCGACTTCCCGTCCCTGGCTTGAGGCGCGGTACGATCGTTGAAGTGACCACCGTTCCGCCGGCGGAGGGGTCGCGAACGAAAGCCATCAAGGTGCCGTCCACTCTTGAGTTCCCAACACAGGATGTTGTCGTGTTGCGCTCCGAGCGGAACGACGACAGGACGGAAAGCGCGCTCCTTTTCGTACCGGATGACGCGCGTGAGTTTCTGCGAACACGGATCACGGACTACGGCCGCGACCCGGGCAATCAGCGTCGGCCACACGTCGATCGCTTCGAGGCCGTCGAAACCGTCCGTATGACCGAAGCCCGTTCGCTCTTCAGCGCCGATGTCGATCTGGCTGCACCCGATCTCGTCTGGTGGGAGCTTTGGGTTCGCCAACCGATTGTAATCGGGGATCGGCTTGCTGAACTGGCACGCGGCGCTAATCTCGATGTTCACGCCGACCGACTTGTCTTTCCCGATACCACAGTGCTGTTTGTCCATGCTGCGGCCGCCGCGCTCGTTGCCTTTGCGGCGCGCGTACCTGGTGCGGTCACCGAGATCAGACGAGCGACGGGCACCATCGAGCCGTTCCTTGAACGCGGCGCGACCGGATTGGGGCAACACGACTGGGTGGCGGAGCTTGCCAGTCGCGTGACGTCGCCGGCCGGGGACGTGCCGGCGATATGCGCCCTCGATACCGGCGTGAATGCAGCTCATCCGTTGATCGCACCTGGCCTGGCGGGTGCCTGGGCCTACGACACAGCGTGGAGCGTGGATGATCATCATCCGGATGGTGGCCACGGAACGCCGCTGGCCGGCCTCGTGCTCTATGGCGATCTTGAGCCGCTGATGAACGACGCGCAGCCCGTAGCGCTCACTCACGCCGCCGAGTCCATGAAGCTGCTTCCGCCAAATGGCTTTCCGCCGACAACGCCGCCGAGCTACGGCGTCGTGACGCAAGGTGCAGTCGCCCTGGTCGAGATCGCCCGTCCGAATGTGCGCCGTAGCTTCTGCATCGCCACCACGGCCACCGATTTTCCGCCCGATCGTCCGTCCACATGGAGCGGAGCGCTCGATCAAGTTGCGGCCGGGTCGATGCCCGGTGATCCGGCCAATGGCGTCCCTGCATCGGAGCGTCCGAAACGTTTGGTGCTGACGGCCACCGGCAACGTCTCCGGCGGAATGATGGTGGATGTGGTACTGTCCCAGTCACTCGAAGATCCGGCGCAGAGCTGGAACGCGCTGACCATCGGAGGCTTTACGCGGAAAGAGCAGCCTCCCGCACCGCCGCCAGACCTTGAGCCGGTTGTTCCTGCCAACCATCGCAGCCCCTTCAGCCGTGGCTCGCAGTTGCTTCCCGACGACCTTGCACCGATTAAGCCGGAAGTGCTGTTCGAGGCCGGCAACATGCTCTCCGATACTTCGGGTTTTTGCGGCTGGGGACCGTCGGTCTCGCTGCTGGCGCCGGGATCCGACGTCGTGGCGGAGCCGCTGGTCCCGTTCTGGGCGACGAGTGCGGCCATCGGAATGGCCGGCAATTTCATGGGCAGGCTGCAGGCCGCACTGCCGACGCATTGGCCCGAGACGCATCGCGCCCTCACGATCGACTCGGCGCAATGGCCGCAACCGATCCGGAGAAAATTCATTGGGCGTGGCGCGAGCTGGAAGAGCGGATCGAAGGCCGAGAAACAGCAAATCTTGCGCGAGGTCGGTTTCGGCGTGCCAGACATCGAGCGCGCGATCCTTTCAGCAAGTAATGACGTCACGCTCGTCGCTGAAGCCGAGATCCAACCTTTCGCGTTCAGCGCGGATGGTCGGAGCGGCGTCTTCAATGAGATGCATTTTTACGACCTTCCGTGGCCGCAAACAGTGCTGGAGGGAATTGAGAACGAGAGCGTCATGATGAAGGTGACGCTTTCATATTTCATTGAGCCGAACCTGACCGGCAAGGCTGCGACACGACCCGATACTTATCGCTCATTCGGACTTCGCTTCGCCATGAAGAAGCGAACAGAAACAGACGCGCATTTCAAGAGCCGCATCTCCGCGAGCCAGGCCAAGGACGGGACCGAGTCGGAGGGCGAGAAAAGCTACTGGTTGCTCGGCCCCAAGGCGATTCAGGCGGGTTCGCTTCACTGCGATCTATGGCGAGGGCCAGCGATCGAGCTCGCCGGGCATGATGCTATTGCGGTGTATCCTGTTGGGGGATGGTGGAAATCGCACGTCGGCCAAAAACGGGTGACCGACAAGGCGCGCTATTCCTTGCTCATCTCGATTTCGGCACCCGGTCAAGCCGTCGATCTCTATTCAGAGATCGCAACCCAAGTCGAGGTGAAGGAACTGCAAGTTTCCATCAGCTAAGCTAGCCGAGTGAACCCGCCATTCGCTAAGGAGACATATTCGCCGAGCATCTTTAGCGCCATTTCGTCTACTGTATTGAAGTCCGCCAGCATCTGGGCGTGGAAAACTAATGGCTTGGCATTCTCCTGGAAGGAATGCTGTATCCACGGCCGAAATCGACCGAGCCGAAGCTGCTCAGCCGATAGCCGATCGTACTCCTTGAAATCGCCATTCCGTCCAGCTTCGGCCATTTTTGCCTCGAAGTCGCGGTAAGCGGCTTCATCTTTCTCCTCGATCACGTACGGGGGGATGTAGAGCGGAATTCGATGAGCGAGGGCGTGCCTCAATCCTGTGAGATAACGGAACCAATCGTCAAGCGTCTTGAGATAGTCCTGCAATTCCTGTGAGAGCGTGCCGCGGACTGCCGTATTGTCAGGCCCCAAGCCAACGTAACCGTCTCGAATTGGCGTACCGTCGGCACGCTTCTGTCCATTCTCCGCCATCCAAATCCACGCAAGATTATCGATTGCTCCAAACACGTTGAAAATGAAGCTTTGAATATTAATCGTTGCGTCGGTCAGTTCATCGCGCGAGGGCAGTTCAGTTCGGTCCGGCGGGATCGCTTCGAAAACGTTGGTGATGCACCGAGCCATAACTTTCAAACGCCGCGGAAATCCTTGTTGGGCGAATTCCCGCGCACGTCGGTTCTTCAACTCTAGTAGAATGTATTTTTCGAGCAGCGCATTGAGCTTTCCGCCGAACGCGGCGTAGCCGTCGGCAAGCTGCTTCAAGGCGTCGTCGGAAAAGTACATGGAGCGCGCCCCTTCGTCTGACATCTTAAAGCAACTTGACTGTGTTCGCTCCGGTCCGGGAAAACTCCCTTTCTACCGCCTCACGCGTTAGCCAGTCGTCAGGATTGAACCAGCCGACGTTGCCGAAAATCTGAAAGAAGGGCAAGGCAACCCGACGCAGCGCTTCAAAGTAGCTGTCTCGTAACAGCGCCCAGTCTAAGACGATGTTCTTTGGGAAGCGATCGTCAGCCAAAGTCCCGCCGCCTGCGACATGACGAAAATGGTCCCATGCTAGCATTCGGCCCTTTAGGCCACGCCACTCCATTCGGATCACCACCTGAGTCACCCCCGAGATCTCCAGCCCGACGAGGCGGGCATGAGCGAGGAGCGAATGTATTGTAATCAAGATCCACATCGGTGTCAGGTGCGGTGGTGCCTCATCGCCTGCGCGTCGCCAATCATCTCGGTAAGACTCAACACTCACGCAAATTCCACGTTCATAGATTCGCCAGTAGTCGAACGCGCTCGAGATCAGGCTGGTATTCTCAACCCGCATTCCCTCCAGATACGTTACCTCCTCGCCCGCCAGTGTCGACGTACGAACCTGCGGTGCGCGCTCCGCGACGTTTAGAGGCAGAAAAGAACTCCACCCAAAATTCGCATAGCGGTGCATTTCGATCGAAACACGCTCGTTCAGTGCGCGCGGATTAGGAATTTCGATGAGAGCTCCATCGCTCCCGACAAGTGCGTAGCCGAGACTCGAGTAGTTGGTGCCAGCTCGCAGAATGTCATCCCGGTATTCTGGATCAACCCTCTCTGCCAGAAGTCGTGTCTGCGCCGTGAAATCCTGCGCTGTGTCATCGAGCGCCGCCCGCAGGAGGCCAATAGCCTGTTCTCCCGGCTTCGATTGTCGAGCAAGCGACTGGCGCAACACACTGCCGAGAAGATCACTCCGATGAGAGAGGCAGCGATCGAGTAGCGCGTTCCAGTCGTCCGGGCTGCGGATGGGCGTGCTCTCTGGTCCCGGCGCGCGGATATAGATCGTTCCCTGGGTCACGCCAATCGAGCGATGCCGGATATCCTGCGGTCCATCAGCTATCGCAACGACCGGGCGCGCGCCATGTGGCGGAACCACAACGACCGGATACGTCACACCTTCATGCACGACGTGTTCGACGAGCAACTGTATCCGTGGATCGAGATATTTCTTAACGATACCGGTGATCGCATCTTGGCTGAACAGGCTAAGCTCCAGCTCGGTCTTTCCAAGAGGCATTCTTGTCTTGTCATCCACGCCAAAAATCAAATAGCCGCCGCCATGATTAGCTAGGGCGGCTATGTGACGGGCAAGCTTTGCGCGAGCCTCACCGTCCCCCGTGTCCATCCACGCCTTGAACTCAATGCCAAGGTTCTCGCTCGTCCCCGCTAATAGATCCGATAAGTCAACAGAAGCCATAGTTCCCTCGAGGCAATAGAGTGGCCGCGCCGCGTCAATGCAATTGTCAAATCGTTTTAAGCATGTCCGTGATCGATCGGCATGGCATCCGCCACTACGTATCGCACCGGCCCGTTCACCATCTATATGGCTGGCGGGCAGGGCGACCGCCAGAGTGGTTTAGCGAACGCTTTCAGGCCGAGTATCACTGCGAACGGCTCTTCGAGGAGCGCACCGACGCGTTGTGGAATGGGGGTGACACGTGTGCCTCAGAAGGCGCCCAGAATCAGCCTATATCCATTAACCGGACGGCGGCTTGGAGATCAGAGCTAGCGCTCGCTGGAGGTCCTCAGTAACGAGTCGCGAAATTTCCTCCAGTCGCGCCAAGCCCGGCGTCCGCTGCTGCATGAAAGGATCATCCCACGCGAGATCCAAACGACAATCCGGCGTCGACAAGATCTGGGCCGTGCCGAAGCTGCGGAGCCGCGACGCTGCTTGGGCGCCGGCTACGTGGACGTCGGACTGGAATCCTGCCCTGAACAATGTCACGAATTCTTTTAGATCTTCTCGTTGTAGGGGCTTCGTCTTTAAGGAAAAGCGCTTGTCCGAGCGAAGGTCGTAGACCCAGATCTGCTCGGCAGGACGATCTATTTCGACCTTGCGCGGTTTGTCAAAGAATATGACGTTTGATTTGACGCCTTGAGCATAGAACAGGCCCGATGGAAGACGAAGCAAAGCATGAATTCGGCACGATTCAAGGAGGCGTCGCCGAACAGCGGATGCGGCTCCGGTTTCGAAGAGGACATTGTCAGGAACGACAACAGCCGCTCGTCCGCCCGGCTTAAGCACAGCAAAGATGTGCTGCAAGAAGTTCAGTTGCTTGTTGGCCGTCTGAACCCAAAAATCGGGGCGGACAATCGTAAGCGTATCGTCGTTTCTCGGTCCGCGGCGCTCTTGGGCATAAGTCACACTTCCTTTAGTACCGAAGGGCGGATTGGTTAGGACGATATTGGCCTGGGCTTTCGGAGGCTCTTTCAAACTGTCTTCGCACGCCACCGGCAGTTCGTTGTCGTCGTTACCGCCTACACCGTGAAGCAGAAGGTTCATCGTAGCGAGCCGTGCAACCTCCTCGACGAGTTCAACGCCGCGGATGGATTTGGTGGCTAGTTTAGTTCGTTGGCTACGCGTCATCCGCGGATTCTCGCGTTGCAGGTAATCGTGTGCAGCTAGAAGGAAACCCGCAGTTCCACATGCTGGATCGCAGATAACTTCACCGAGTTGTGGGTTCACGCACTCTACAATGGCTTCGATCAGCGGACGTGGCGTGAAATATTGGCCGGCACCGCTTTTTGTGTCACGTGCGTTCTTCTCAAGGAGCCCCTCATAAGCATCGCCCTTCACATCGGTTGATAGCCCGGTCCACTCGGTCTGCCCGATCAAGTCAACGATTAGAAGGCGTAGTTTTGCTGGATCGCGAATTTTGTTCTTCGCATTTCCGAAGATGAGACCGAGCATGCCGCCGTGCTTGCCAAGAGCGACCAAAATGCGGGCGTATTGGCGATGCATCGCCTCCGCGTCGAGGCCGTCCAACGAGCGCCATCCATATTTCTTCGGAACAAGCCCACCCTCTTGCTCGTCTGCCATTTTCAGAAACAGTAGATATGTCAGCTGTTCAACGTAGTCCGGATAAGAGAGGCCATCGTCCCGTAGAACGTTGCAGTATTGCCAGAGCTTGCGGATGAGGGCAGCTGCACTCTCCGTACCTGTGCGGCTGTCTGTCATTGCGGTAACCTCAGTACAACGTCCCGAACCCACCACACATGCTTGAACGACTCGACATATACTCGGGCCGCAGACGAATACTCTTCGCGCTGATTCATAAAGCCATGCAGGTCGCGAATGGAATCCTTGAAAGCCTCACTGGCCACGGGCATGCCGTTGAAGTCGGGAGGAGCCTCACGCTGGCCTCTTTCAACGGTACGCTCGATGAGGTTGTACAGTGTCAAGCGGGCTTCTACGAACTTGGGCCAATTGAGATGCAGACCTAGACGGCTCGCGTCGATCTTGGCTTCGGCGATGGGATTGTTTCTGTATTCCGGAGAGAGGTCGATTTCACCATTTGGCTTGAACGAAAGGAGGATCGGGTCGCCCGGATGGGTAGGATCGAGCAACGCCGGACATTCGAGATTCAAATTGTCTACGGGCGCTAGCGCTCGTACTCCTGCCGGAAGGAGCGGGAAATGATCGGCTTTGCCGCCGGCGACTCTCGCGCCCCGCGCGCGCCGCGGTCGGTTCGCACGTTGACAGCTGAGGCGCATATTTCGCCAATCGAACGCAAGCCAATAGTAACCTGGGTGTCCTCGATCCTCCTTCACCGCGAGCTTCGGCCGGAAGTGATCGATATCGTTGTCCGCACCTGGAGTCTTGCATTCGGTGTACCAGCATTTGCCGAATGAGACCGTTTCGAACGCCTCGCGGAGCGCTGTCCAGCGCGCCTGATGGTTGTTGATTAGTGCGGCACGGCGCTTCGGATCCGCTTCAGCCATGACTGTCTGTTGAGCGGCCTGTAGGTCCGCTAACAGTTCACGGATATGGGGAAGAATCGCCTCGAGATTAATGAAACGCATCTTGCTCAATGCGCCCCATTCTCACGTCGAAGATCGGCGACGATCCGCGCTGCGAGTTGCGCGCGTTGCTCACGTTGCTCCGCAGTCAATTCAACGGCGTGCCGCCAGGCTGGATCCTCGTGTTCAGTCCATGCCTTGAGAAATTGATGGTAGAGCGGATCTCTAATCGTTTGATCAAAGCCGCGTCCCCGCAAATCCTCCTTTAGGAGTCGCATTTCCTCCTCTTCCTCAGGTGTGAGCTCGGACTTCATCGCAAGGATACGTTGGCGATCCAGGTCAGCCTGTGTCTTTGGGTCAAGCGTTGATCGCAGTCGAAAGAGATCGCTGGTCAGAATAGCCGCGACGCCCATTCCGCGGGGATCTTGGTCGGGAAGCTCGGCAATGGCCCGCCCTTGGCTGTCTCGCCGAAAAATCTGTACTTGCGCTCTTTCCAAGCCTGCGAAGACCAGCGGATCATGTGTCGACATGACGATATGGCAACTGTCCCGGCCGCGAATGAAGCGGTCCAAGAAAGCCAGATACTGTGTGCTCCAAGCCGGGTTAAGATGAGTGTCGGGCTCGTCCAGTAGGAAAAGGGCTTCGTCGCGAGCTGTGAATTTCAGTAGGCCAAGAACGAGCAAAAGTTGCTGCTCTCCTTCGCTGAGATCGCGATAAGTGACTTCGCCACCGCCGGCGGCGGGCGTCATACGAACGCGCGTTCGCACTTCGCCCAATACTTTGGAGAGGTGCATACTCTCAAGCGCGGTAAAGAATGCGTACTGATTGCCATAGGATTTGTAGACTTCGGCGAGTGCTTCAGGTTGGGCCAGGAAAAGATAGAGGCTCTCGACCGCCGGGTTTTTCGTGAGGTCAACGGCGATGCGCCGATCCATCCGGATCGGCAACATAGCTCTTTCGTAGAGACGGCTGAGGAATTCTTGGACCTCCCCGACGGCGTTCCAGAAACGTGGATCACCGCCCTTGCGGTTCCAGGGGGGACGCTTAAGCGCGAACAGAACGCTATCGAGGCCATCGATCTGGAGATGGTCGCGCAAGAATGATCGGTCGTCGTCCGACGCGGTCGTCATTTCCATGAAGAACGCGATGAGTGCGAATTGACCGTGAAGAGTTTGCGCGTAAAAGAGGCGTCGTAGGCTGTTAGGATCAGCTAACTTCTTGCCGCGTTGGGCAGGGGCTTTAATGATCCAGCTGTAGTACCGCTCCCGATGCTTCTCATATATCGAGGCAAGCCTGTCACTCGGTCCAGAGTAATAGCCAAACACGAAGGCTGGCCGATAGAGGGGACGACCGTCCGGATCTTCCGCCATGAAGCGCTTGCGCGGTAGTTCACGGTACTCTTGTTCTGAATGTTCCTTCGACCAGAATAGTGGATATTGATCTGCCTGGGCGCGAATTTCGATATCGTGATCGCGGCAGCGATATTTGAGATGGTATGCAAACGGCGCTTCCTGATCCAAATCGAGGTTCCGGAAGATCAGCGACAGGGCCTCGATCAGATTCGATTTACCCGCGCCGTTCTCACCAACCAGCACGGTGCAAGAAGAGCTCTCGTCAAAATCGACGCGCAAATCTCGGAGATTTTTGAATTCTCCGATGGTGACCTCGTCAAGGCGCATTAATCGCCTCCAACTCGGCATTTTCTATAACGTCGTCTGTCTTACGAATGGTTTTCCCAAGCTGCGTCCTCAGTGCGAGATAGAAGAGTTCGACGTGCTCGGGCTGATCTCTGTCGAAGCCAGCTTGGCTAAAAAGCTCTGGTAGCGATAGCGGGCGACCGGCGCCTCGTAGGACCGCAGCCAAGTCCGAGCTTAAAAGAGGCTTCTGCTTCGGCGCTGCTCGCTTGATGGACACAGGAGTTTCTCCGCTTTCAACATCGGCTGGTCGGAATTCGGTCGCGTCTCGCGGAGGTGGCCCAAGCCGCTCCAGGAGGGCTGTGGCCGGCTCGTCCGTGGGATCTTGAGGCGTCAGCTCACCGCCCACCGCGGCGGCGAGCAGCTCTTTCTCCATCTCAGGCAAGCGCCGGAGCGACGTATTGACCGCCTCGATCTGAAGCGCGGCGCTGTCCAATCTATTGCGAGTTTCGGCTACAATGCGCGCTTGCTCCTCGGGAGGCGGTAATGGGAACGGAAGTGTTGCAAAGCGCGAGGCCCCGAGGTGTTGTATACCGACACCGCGAGCTGCCTGGGCAAAAACGCCGGATGCACCGTAGTGCCGAAACACCAACAAGGCGTACTCCGGCGCCACTGAATGCGGCCTGAAGCGGATGACCGTATTTTGATAGCAGCACCCGTCGACTTCTCCCTTCCATAGCGCTGCCCGGCCGACCTGCGCTCCGCTTCCAGAGGCTTCCGTCAGGAGCACATCGTTGACCTTCAAGGCAAAAGTTTCCCGTTCCGCTGGCGTGAAGTCCATTTCCAGCAGGTCGGTGAGATCTAGGCCGTGAGGCGTGATATTCGCGGCACGTACATATTTTGTCGCGTGCCGGCCGGTGTGCTTGCCAGGCGAGCGCTGACGGCCTACCGCGACGTCGCCCAAATCACCTACGCTCACCCACTTCCAACTGGAGGGCAGCGGTCCCGAGGCGGCTTCAGGATCGCTCACACTGTGATCGTCTTGGTCGGGCAGACTGGGTGGCGCTGCTTTCCGTCGCGGCCGCCGCGAGGAAATATTTAGTTGCTGCGTCGGTCTCGCTTGCTCTTGACTCCCGACTGTCGACGATCTTTGCGGTACGAGTTCGCCGGCAATAGCCGCCGCCATAGTCTCACGAACCTGCTCGTTGAGGTGGGCGAGGGCGGATTGCAGTCGATTTCTCGCCTCGCGTATCTCCGCACGCCGCTGTTGGGTTATTTCCGCGATCCGTCTCTGCTCATTAAGGGGCGGCAATGGGAAGGTGAGCTCGGCGAAGCGAGCGGCACCTAAATGCTGTATGCCCACGCCGCGTGCGACGCGCGCGAATACGCCTGACGCGCTAAAATGCTGAAATGCCACCATCGCATATGCGGGCAGAACGAGGTGTGGCCTGAACCTAATGACCGTGTTCTGATAACAACAGTCTTCGATTTCGCCTTGCCAGAGTCCGGCGCGTCCGACCTGAGCGGCGCTCCCCGACGCTTCGGTCAGCAGAACGTCGCCGATGTGAAGCGTAAAGGTCGCACGCTCCGCGGGGGTGAAATCCATCTCCAGCAGATCTTTGAGATCGATGCCTTCGGGAGTGATGTTCGCAGCGCGCACGTACTTGGTCATGTTTCGACCAGTGTGCTTGTCGGGCGAGCGTTGACGGCCAAGACGGATGGATCCCGCTTGATCGACGCGGACCATCAGCCATCCGGTTGGCACTTCGCTGGCTTTCGGCACTGATCCTTGTCCATTCTTCCCAAAGGGGTTCTATCCGCAGCAACGAAGCACACGGGGCGCAGGTGAACCCGCAGGCATGTCATAGCGGAAGCCCCTTGCCACGTCCGGCTCGTAGCCGTACATTAATCGCTCTATAAGGATGAAGGCAATGGCCCGCCGGACTGCCAGAGCGAAAAGGCTATCGCCGACACGGAGTAAGCGGCTCGAGGCGCGGATTTCGGCGGAGCAGAAGGATCTGTTTCTACGTGCGGCCGAGTTGCAAGGCCGCACGCTGACGGACTTCGTGATCGGGAGCGTTCACGAGGCCGCTGTCCGCACTATTGAAGACATGCGGATGATTCGGCTTACGGCGGAGGAAAGTCGTGCATTTGCCGAGGCGGTCCTCCAGCCGCGGGAGCCACCGGCGCGGCTCAAGGCGGCTGCGCAACGCCATATTCGAAACCTGGATCACTAAGCTGTTCGACCGCAACCTTCTCCGTATCGATCCACTCAGCGGCATCCACGATCGCTCAGGGTTTGATAGTCGCGTTGAGCCGCTCGATCGTTACCTTAAGGCTCATTCTGGTCACGATGATCGGACACGCCTAGCGTCCTGCTTCGTGCTGTCTCAAGGGGAGCAAAAAGCCATTGGGTTTTATACGCTCGAGGCGACCTGGATTTCTCTAGTGGATCTCCCCTTGCCGATCGCCAAAAAGATTCCGAGCTATCCAGTGGCGCCTGCAGTCTTGATGGCGCGGTTTGCCGTTGACAACAAGATGCGTGGATGCGGCTTGGGGAGGTTCATGTTGATGGATGCGTTTAGCCGCGTGCTGAGCAGCCAAAAAAACATTTATGCTTTGATAGTCGAGGCCAACGACGAGGCCGCAGTAAGCTTTTACAAGGCACACTGTTTCTTGCGCCTTGCGGTGTCCGGTCGGCGGCTTTTTCTGCCTTTCGCGGAGATTGCCAAGCTGTTCACATAAAACGCCTCGATCCGTTAGTTGGTGAAAAGTCTCCCATCTTGGGACGCCATGTCTGCGGCGAGCGCCGATCGAGCGTGATACAAGCGTTGACGGTCTTTCTCTCTGGCTGTTTCGCGGCAGTGATGCTGGTGTGAGATTGCAGAAACCGACCGATCGATAGCGATAGTTGTCGAAGCCGCGCAAAATTTGAATCGGCAAATTTCTCTTTGAAATCAAAAGCGAAAAATTTTGACGGACTGGCAGTCGGATTTAGGCCATCAAAGAGATTTTTTTGCGCTTAAAATTCAGTGAGTTATGATGGCTAGAAACCATCGAGTGGGAGTGATTCAGGTCTCCCGGTGCCTATCGCGATCTTTCGCGAGCTGCGACATAAACAACTGATTTTCAACAGTTATTCTGATTGTATCGTTCGCGATCGTTTGACCGCGAGCGCTTCCCACTAACGATGTGGGTGACGGGCTCAGAATTTTGTCTGACGCGCTTATGACGGACACCGTCAAGCTCCTTCAGTCAAGCGATCGCGGGTAAATCGATATAAGATACTGATAATTGCCTCAGGCCGAGCAGCGGTCCTGGGCGCGGATCGTTGATCTCGCACACCGGGACTTGCCACAGCTTGCCGTGTCGCACCTGACGCCCGTCATCCGCGTCACCGACCTCGAGGCCGCGAACACGCAGACGCAAGAGGTGTTCGCAACAGAGGGTGCTGTAATCGCGGCCGCGGCGACGCCGCTCCAGTGGCTTCGGCCATCCGATCATGATCCTGATCGAATGCCGATCGGAGAGGTGATTGCGATTGAGCCCGGTGATGCCCCAGAGACCGAGTTGCCTGTCGGCGCCGGGCGCGTGCGAGGCCTTGTTCTTCACAAGCTCATGGAGGAGTTGTTCACCGGCGAACTGGTCGAGGAAAGATCGGATATCGCCGCGCGCGCACGGCTGCTGATGACGCAGCTGATCATTGACGCTGACGAGGATGCGCAGCTCCCGGACCCCGAGGAGATCGCTGCGACCATCGAGCGGACTCTCGCGCTCCCCGAAATCGCCAGACTGAGGCCGAGCCTTGTCCCCGAATGGCCAATTTATGCGATCCTTTCGGCCTCGTCCGAGCCGGCGGCGCTGGCTGGCCGGATCGATGCGATCGGGCTGCAAGACAATCAGCCCGTCGTTGTGGTGGATTGGAAGAGCGACGTATCGCCAAGCGAGCAGGATGTGCGCGGGCACTCGGCCCAGGTGGCGAACTATCTTCATGCGACCGGAGTGCCGCGGGGCGCCATTGTTTACATGACGACGGGCGTCATTCGATGGGTCACGGCAAGCACGCCGCAGGGGGATGCGTGACGAGCCCCGGTTATGAGAATCCAGATCCGGCCCGCGCGGTTCGGAACAAGACCGATGTCCCTGCAGGAGATGCGGTCCTGTTGGGGCAGCTATTTGCCTGCACTGAGCAAGGCGGCGCGCTCGTTGCCGAAGCGACCGACGGTCGACTGCTGCATATTGACGGGGTTCCTTCCGGCCTGGCCTGCAATTGCATCTGCCCTGGTTGTGGCAGGCAGATGGTCGCAAAGAAGGGGAGCGTGCAGGCGCATCATTTCGCGCACTATGCCCAGCAGGATGGCCGCACATGCGTGTCGGCGGGCGAGACCGCTCTCCACAAGTTTGCCAAACGGGTTCTCAACGATCGCTTGGAAATAGCCTTGCCGGCGATGATCGTGAAAGGGCAGGGCGACCAGGAGGTCGTTGTGCAGGCCGAGCGGCGAACCTTCGATCGCGCCATTCTGGAAAAGAAAGAGGGGCAGATTGTCCCCGATGTCGTCTTACTGCTTCGCGATCGACGTCTGATTGTTGAATTTAAGGTGACGCACGCCTGCGGCGAAAAGAAGATTGCGCGCATTCGGGAAATGGATGTCGGCGCGATCGAGATCGATCTTTCAAACTACCGCGATCACAGGCTGAACGACATTGGCGATCAGATCCTCTATGACGCGCCGAGGGGCTGGCTCCACAATCCACGCGAACGTGAAGCTCGGGAGAAGCTGCAGGACCGAGCAAGAGAACGCGCCGAAGAGAGGCAAAAGCAGGTAGGTCGTCTTCAGCGGCCTTTATCGCCACCGAACGCCCTCCCGGAAGAGCGGCAATGGCGCCTGTGAAACAGCCGCCAGGAGAGACGGATTGGGCGATTTGATCAATCTTCCGATTGAGGGCGCCGGCTGTTTCACCGTGCCGGTGGCGGAGTGGCAGGCCGCGGTTCTGCTGAGGTTGATGTCTGGCGAGGATAAAGTCTTCCGGACTCGCAACGGGACGGCGACGCTTCGCCAGCACGGATGGGTTGACCGGACGTTTGCGGATATATCGGATGAGCTTGCTTCGGCCGTAAAGGAAACCGGAGTGCCATTCAACTCGCCGCCAAAGGCAGTCGAAGCTTACCTTCAACAACTTGAACAACGCGGGCTCGTGATCTCCGGCGCGACGGAGACGTGGCGTATGTCGGAGACACTGCGTCGAAGGATCGAAGAGGCGCGCGAACTCCGAGAACGTCCCCATCGACGTAAGTCGGACATGTGCGATCTGGTCGGCGATATTGTTTCCCGCATTCCCCAGGAGGAAACGGCATCCTTCACCTTTGAGAACTGGTGGAAGCTCGCGCTTCCGGGACGCGGTTACTCGCCATTCGAAGCCGCGCAGTTCAACGAACGGGACTGGCAGACGTTCAGGCATGAACTCGTCAATATTCCGACCCAGATACGGTTCTCCCCGCGAGAAACACTGGATTTGATGGGGCTGCCCTATCAGGGCGTATTGGGCCGAGCAGTCGAACAGAAGCGTCTTGAGGAACAGGAGCGCGAGCGTGCGAAGCTGGCCAAGTTGGAGGCTGATAAAGCAGCTCGTTTGGCGAACCTACGCGACCGGGCCAGCAAGAATATCGGCAGCGAAGCCGAAATCTGGATCAGCATCTCAAATGCAGTGACAGGAGGGCGATCGCCTCTGGACGCCGCCGCAAGTGGGGAAAGTGGATATGAGGATGCGCTTCGCGCGCTCGACAGGCGTATAGACGAAATCGCGACGCTGCAACGGGCGGCAGACCGAAAGGCCAAGGCTGTCACAGCGCTCGAAGCAGTCGCCTATACGCGGTATTACGATCCCACCCGCGCCGCCTTGTGGATGCGTAGTAAGCGGCGAGAATTGGGTGGCAAGTCGCCGGAGGAATTCACCACCGATGACGCTACGCGGCAGCGATGCGTGGATCTGTTGCCGACGAAACGTTCACATCGATAACCGCCGCGGTGAGCCTGGATATGTTTCTGATGACATGGCTTGGCGCTGCGACGTGTAGAGCAATTGCATTTTACCAGTCGCGTTTCGTTTTAAAAAAAGGGGGACAATAGGTGGCATCTGTCGCACGATATGTCGTTGACCGGTCGCCGGACCAGGTTCGGCTCGCTTTCAAGAGCGTGCTCGAAATCTGCAAGGAAAAGAACATCACCAGCGTGACATTGGTGATCCCGCAGAAGGGCGGCTTCGATCGGACCATCGTGGCCGAATTCCTCGGGGCTAACATCGTAAAGGCGCTCGTCAAGGGGCAACCCGTTCTGGTGGCCCAGGGCGTTCAGATGAAGTTGGAGAGCGCGCAGACCTTCCGGGGAAGTTCATCAGTTGGGCTTTTGATCGGCGCCCATATCTCGGACAAGGACATGAACAAGCTGGACGATGCGATCGGAGCGCAGGCGATCGTCTATCTTCCTTGGAACGACACCGAGGGCAAAGACTGGCAGGCGACCTGGGGAGCCCAGATCGTAGGAGCGACCACTGCGCCGGCGCCGGCCGACAGCCTGACCGAGCCCGTGGAAGAGGCGCTGCAAAGCCTGACCGACACCATCAATCTGGGTACAGGTCTCGGTCATCCCTCAGACAAGAAGCACGCAGAGCGTACAATCTCGCGGCTGCGTCAGGAGGGGCATTCGTTTGATCCCGTTGAAGTCCGCCGGTGGGCTCAGCGGAACGGCTGGTCCTCAAGCGCGGCCGCCGACCTGGAAAAGATAACGCGCAAACCGACCTGACAACGATGCCGTTGGAGGGAAGAGCTAGATAGCAGGGCGAGAGGGCAACACTGGTAAAGGCGAAGGTGGCCGGTCACGCTTGACGAAACTTACAATTCATGGGAGTTATTAACTCTCACTTTCTGGGAGTTTCGAATCGTGGCTCGTCCGGGACGTTCTGCCGCCAATGTCTTCACATCAAGGGAGGTCGCCATTGCGGCCGACCTCACCGCGCGCAATTTCGCTTTGCTGGCTGACCAGAATCTGGCGCCCGAGCCGTCCAACGACGGGTTGGGGAAGGCCGGTCATCGCACCTATGATAGCGCAGGACTTGCGCACGCCGCGTTGATCGGGGCCCTGAATCTGGCCGGATTTGAACTGTTGGTCTCGGCCCGGCTCGCGGCGGCCTTTGCGGGTGATTACGGCGCAAGCTACGGCAGATTGCCGTCCAACCTGAACGCTTTCGTTCGTGGCGAGATGAATCCCAACAAGGGCCTGCCCTGGGGTGCAATGCCGAAAGATCTCACGATCGATTTCGAACAGGATTATTGGTTGCACCATCTGCTGCGTAATCGATCGGAGGTCTACAAGCGGGGGATCGCCATTCGGGGCGATTGCATCATCGAGATTGCGGATCATGCCTTTGTGCTGACGACGACACTGGGACTCGAGAAGATCAAGATCTTCTCGCCGGTTTCGCGCGAGGGACTACCTGCAAATCCCGACTATCGGATCGTGGGCCGGGGCGCCTCCGCGCAGATTGTCCCGATCCACCAGGAGGTCGACAGTCTCGATTTTCAGATCGATCCGAAGTCGGCAGAAAAAATGCGGCGCCTCGAACAGGAATATATCAGTGGACGCACCGACGCTGTGACCTTGGTGCGGGTCAATCTCTCGCTTGCAATCCGCAACGCCTTTGATCGGGTGCAAGACGATCGCGAGTCCAAAGCTGCTGCCTAGTGCGGCGCAGCAAGCGAGAGAGATAACCGTTATGTCGCTGACTGCCACGGAGCTGTCCCATCAGGAGAAGTTGAAGTCTGCGCTGCAGGCGGAAACGAGCGCGCGCAAGCTCGAAGAACTCGCCGCCGGGCTTTTGGGACGGCTGCTGGGCATTTCGATAGCGGTGGCGAAGTCCGGATTTCAACATGGAGGTGACGCGGGGACTGCCGGGCAGCAGGGGCGCCGGCTCCGGCTGGAGTGCAAGAAATACAGCGATGATACCCGGTTGAGCGACCGTGAGCTGCTTGGCGAAATCGATCATGCGCTGGCGC
This sequence comes from Nitrobacter sp. 62-23, assembly GCF_001897285.1. Taxonomy (GTDB): domain Bacteria; phylum Pseudomonadota; class Alphaproteobacteria; order Rhizobiales; family Xanthobacteraceae; genus Nitrobacter. Next base: position 73,144 of record NZ_MKSM01000064.1, on the reverse strand, counting down.
GGGACGAAGCGCTGGAAGCGTGGATATTGATAGCGACCCGCAGCGTTCCGGAACAACTCGCGCAAGATCTCGTCCAGAAAGGCGAACGGCTGGGTGTTCCCGTCCTCATCATCGACTGGAAGGATCATGAGCTGGCGCCGCTCGCCGCGCTGTGCGCGTCGGATCCCGATCGCGTCGAAGCCGAATTCTCGAAGGCGGCGGCGGATGAGGCGCGTGCGCTCCAGCCCGCGACGGGAGATGCGATAAGTGCGCTGCGTCGAAATTTACAGGTCTGGTGCCTCGGCTTCGAGAGCTTGCGATTGCAATCGCATCGCAAACTTGAGGAGATCTGGACGTCACAGCGAACGTCAAATGCGGCACTGGGCCAGGATGCGGCGGGAGGCGCACAGCCCAAGAAAGTACGGCGGCAAGCTGTCCATAGCGCGCTAGATGATTGGTGGAGCGGCGCTGCACGCGATGATGCTCCCGTCGCCGTCATCGGTTGGGACGGTGTCGGCAAAACCTGGGCTGCACTCGACTGGCTGATAGCAAGCATGGCCGAGCAGCCGATCGTGCTGACGGTTCCATCTTCCGCGCTTGCTGGTTTGACAGAGGTCTCGGAAGCAGCCCTTAAGCGGTTCTTGTCTGAACGCATCTGTGATCTGACCGGCATTCGTGATGCCGAGCACTGGCTTCGTCGGCTCGATTATCTGCTCAGGCGGCCCAAGGAGGAGGGGCCGGTTCTCACGATCCTGCTCGATGGTCTCAATCAGGAACCTTCGATCCCCTGGCTG
>NZ_MKSM01000064.1:2007-72362 GCF_001897285.1 Nitrobacter sp. 62-23 | reverse complement strand
ATGGTGAGCACCCGCCAATATCACTTCAACGATAGGCTCTCCGGTTTTCGTGGGCTCGTCGTTCCCGCAGTGACGGCCATCGTCGATGTTTACGATGCCTCCGCCGGCGGCGAGCTCGACCAAATGCTCGCCTTCGAAGGCCTCACGCAGGCCGATCTGCATCCCGACCTTGTGGAGCTTGCACGCACGCCGCGCCTGTTCAAGCTCGTGATCCGTTTTCGTGATCGTCTGGTGGAGGCAGGGCAGGTCACAATACATCGCCTGCTGTGGGAATACGGGCGGGATAGTTTCGGCGAGCGCGCCGGCAAATCCTTCAGCGAAGACGAATGGCGGGCATGGCTCGCTGAAATTGCTCATCGCTATCGAAGCGGAATTCAGGAGTTCTCGCTCAAGAGCCTTGGCGAAACAACCAGCCGGCCCGACCTCTCCGAGCGTGAGGTCTATGCACGTCTTAGCGACATCATCGACGGACGGTTCGCGTTATCCGGACCAACGGGGCGCGTGCAGCTGAGCCCAACCGTGGTTGCGCACGCGCTTGGGGCAGGATTATTGGCGCATCTCGATGCCATCAGCGACGCGACGTTTGCCGAGCTTGAGTCGAATGTCGCACAGTGGCTGGACCCGATTTCCGGTCTCGATCAGCGCGCAGAGATTCTTCGCGCGGCCGTGTCGATCCTGGTTGAACGGGGAGCGCCATCGGCAACGCCTGTTGGAGGCGTGCTGGTCACGGCATGGTTGCAGACCCAGAATGTCACCGACAGCCATCGGCTGGAGCTCGCCAGTCTAGCGCCCTCTATCCCCGATGCGCTGCTCGATGCCGTCGAGCAGTCGAGCGCATATGCGCAAAATTCCGCCCGGCTTTGGGCCGTCAATGCCCTGCGCGCCGTCCCGCGCCTCGAAGGCCCGACATTGTCTACAATCGTGGCACGGGTTCGTTCCTGGTTCTCGACCGTGTCTCGCGAGGTTGACAGCAGGCCGGATGCGAACGCGGAGTTCGAAAGCCGGCGCGCGGAGCGTTACATCAAGCGGATCGGAGTCGACACGTCCGGGCCACACACCGTGCTCAGCGTGCCGCTCCAACTGGTGGATCACGACGATGGTCGATTGCAGGCGGCAGCGCCTTCGATACTTGAAGGTTTCCCAGTTGCTGCGACCTTTCCCTGTTTCGAAGCGATCGCGGTTTGCTGTGCTGTTCGCGGGCACGCAGATGCCTGGCGAGGCCTGAAATGGCTATGCTATCTGAACGAGCTCGATCCTGGACCGACCGCCTCGGGACTGCGATCATTGTCAGCCGAGATCGGTGCGCGGACCGCAGAGCCCGGAATTCATCCGGAACTTCCGGCGCGCGCTGCGGCGTTGCTCCTCTGGTTGAGCGGGCACGAAGTAGACGAGGAGAGGGCCGCAGCAATCGATCCCGGCATCGATCGGCACGTCTCCTATGAAACGGACTATCTCGCGAATCCAAGCCGCAGCATCTTCGCGCTCGAACGCCGTCACGCCTCGATGGCGCTCGTCGACCAAGAGCGCAACCTGCACAGTCGTCTGCAGCGCACCAGCGAATTGTGGCTCGATCCGACCTTTGAGCCGCCGCCGGAGTTCGTTGAGGAACTGCGCGCCGCGGGGGCCAATTTCGATATCACGACGCTCCATCGGCAGATGGGGCATACGCACGAAGAATACCAGTTTGAGGAGCTTGAGCCGGCGCTCGCTCGGTGCGCTCCGGATGTTCTGGCCGAACTGCACCGGCGAAAACTCGCAAGCCTGGCGTCATGCCCATCTGAATCGCGTTATTGGAGCGCTATTCATGCAACCGACGCTTTCATTCTGGCCGGCGCGGCAGAAGCATCGTCGGCGCAAACGCTGCGCTTGAGTGCGCATAATCCGGATAAAAATCAGGAAGCCTTTGCCGCAAGCCAGCTGCTAAAGATCGAATTGCAGTCTCTTGCCGACGCTCGAAGTCAGCTCGAGACCTTGATCGCCGCTGATCTGACATTCATCCCAGCCGATCTTGCAGCGGTCGTGCGAATAGCGTCGAAAGAGGATGCAGACGTTCTCATCGATCGCCACGGTGGTGGGACCGTTAAGCAGAAACGCGACCTCGTTGTGCTGCTGTCGGTCCATCCGATCGATTTTAGCGACAGCGCCTGGTCATGGCTCATGGACCTGGTTGGCCGGGATGACCATGATCTACACGGCGTTCTTTTCCGCATGCTGACATTGGCCGACGCGGTGCGTTTCGGGCAGATGCTGGCCGCGCAGGCCTGGGAGTGGAAGCCATCGGCCCATATGTGGGTCAGCCATTACGGCAGCGAGGCGCTCATCCGATCTGAAACGGCTTTGCCGTTCGACCAATTGGCACCGCGACTAGCGCCGTGGCGGTTGCTCGAAGCGGCGCGTGTTCGCGGCGAGGACCCAAGCGAGGTGCGTCTGGCCGCCGAACTCCTTGGCCAAATCCTGGCTGGCGAGAAAATCACTGAACCGGACCCCGGCTCGACCCTCACAGTGGACCGCGCCGAGAAACGGTTCACGCCTTTCGTGATCTCCTTCCGGCCAAGGCCGAGCGCTGAAGAGCGCAGCGATCCCGCGGCATCGTTGCGCGCTGCGCTCGATGCGGATGCGCGCGCGAAAGCCCACGAACGTGCGATCGAAATAGCAACGACTCGTATCGAGGAAGCGCGCCGCTCCGGAGCAAGCCTCTATCTTACCAATATTGATGCCCCCGATATGATGTCGGTGATCCGCCATGCTCCGGACATACTGGATCGCTGGCTTGAGGGATCGAAGGAGATCACTGCCGAGTTTAAGCGGCGGGTTCGTCTAGCCGAGACCGCCTTCCTTGCGCTGTGTGAAGCTCTGCTCAATCACGACGCTGCGCGAGGCGCTGCACTATGGCGATCTCTTCGCGTAGCGGTATCGACACGTTACATTGGCGCGGCCGGCATCGACGAGCTGCTGCATATGGTGTTTCGCGCTCCTGATTCAGAGCCTCTGCTTCTGCTGCGCCAGGAACTCATCAGCCTCCCGCTCTGTCACACGGATCGGCATCTGTTCGATGTGGTGACAGCCGCCTTGTGCAACGGCAAAGCCGCATGGGTCTCGGCCGCGGCTGCAGAAGATAGCGCGTCCCCGTTGGTATGGCGGCAAAGGCGCGGTGTCCTGTTGCATGGGCTCAGCGCCGCGGATGCGCTTCCGATCGTCGAAGCATGGCCGGATGGCCAAATCCCCTCAGACACCGCCGACCTTCGTCGAAAGTCCGCGCGCCTGCGCTGGCGTGAAGCCTGTGCGCGCCATTGGTGGCGAGCCTATCTGGCCGCGCAGGACCGTGCGGCGGCTTATGCTGCGTGGGTTTTGTTTTTGCGATCCGCGGACGCAAGGGCCTCGGCCTGGATGAACGGCGACATGGATGCGCAGAATGACCGGGACGATTTTTCGGAGCTTAAGCGCGCGCACGTGCAGCTGAATCGGCAAAATCTGAAACGCGCAATGGAAAAGCGTCTCGAGAAGCGCGATAAGAAGTTCCTTGATCATGACATCGTTGAGGGCGTTGGCCCGTGGGGCAAAGTCAGCGGCTCTTGATCTGCTTCCTGCTGCTGCACGAATTCGATTACCTAACGTAACCGAACGCGACGGAGCAGGGTGGGCCAAGTATGGCCTGCGAAGATGTTGGCGTCCTCGATCAAATCAAGCTCACCGCGGCTGAGCGAGGAGGGAGCGTCCAGTCAAGCTGATCTGTCAAACGGATCGTCCTCGGACCATTTCTTGACTGTTTCGACGTGGGCATCCCAAAAATCCGAGAGGGCCTCTATATCCGACTGCGACAACCAGGGGTCCGTCAGATTGTCGAAGTGATTGAACTGCGGAATAGGAATCATGCCGTGCGCACCTTCCCACAGGATCGCACCTTGTATCGCCGCCGCTGCCCTGCAAATCCCCGGTGACATTTGGCGAGGGTGTCGAGCGAGAACCCGTTTTGACCGTCGATCAAAGAACTTCGGGAAAACGCGTCAGCCGCATGAGCGATAAATTTGTTGCCGAACTCAACGATGTTTTCCCATCCGCTCTCGGTCAGCATGGTTTCAATATCGTCGAAAATGCGGTTCTGGATCAGATCGCCACGGGACCGTGCCTCAGGTCCGACAGCGGACAGTTGATCAAACTTTGCGTTGGCAAGCTCGGAGGTGGACCATGCACGAGGTCCTGTTGTCTCCAGCCATTCTGTATGAACGCCGCTTCCGCGACTGATGATCCGATCGAAATGGGCCTGTTTCGGCAATGCTGGATCATAGGGCAGGCCGTCGTGGGCGATATAGTTCTCGCGCGTAAAAAGTGCGCGATGGCTCCTGATGTCGTCCAACACGCGCCGTAGGGATATGACCTGTCGCGCCGGCTTGTTCGAGGCCTTTTCCATCAGCTTGCGGATGGACAAGGTCTGGGTTGCGACAAAACCCTGATCCATGAACTGAGCCAGAGACCAATTTCGTGCTGAAGAGGGGTATCCAGCTTTGCGCGATAATCGGCGAGACTCGTTGGCCACACGGAAGACGGCGTCATTCCAGAGCATCGCCGAAATCTGGCGCGATACGGCGTGATCGTCTTTACCGGTGAGGAGCTGGATCCATTCAGCGCGTTTGGTCCGATAAAGAGAGAGGTTCGGCTTGTCGAGAACGTCGCAATCTTCCGGGGCGTATGAGTACGTCATGGCCGCTTCGATGTGAAAAGGTGCTTGCGGGTGTTTCGATCAGCGATGGCCGCAGCAGGACAGTGGAAATCTCGGCGTTTGCTAAGTCTCACTCGTAGGGAAGTTCACCGAACAGGCCGATCATGAGGTCGCCGTCGTAGAGGTGGAAGGGGATCTCGACATAGTGGTTGGGATGTCGAGGCAAGGCGCGTCCGTCGTTGGGGCCATTCTTGGTGTGCCCCCGAACGTGCTCGCCATTCTCTTTAACGTAAGGCAGCACGACGAGGCGGCCGTGATTGGTCGAGACGATCGTTCCTTCCTTCCAGATGGTCGCGCCTTCGGATTCGCCTGTCGAAGATGTTTCCTTGACCAGCCAGCCAACACCGCCATCCGGCTCGTACCAGAAGACGATGCCGTTTGAGACCAGCACACGCTCGCCGCGTGCGAGAGCCTCGGCGAGCATCCGTTGTACGCTCGCGAGCTGGAGCAACTGATTAGCGCGGGGAAGAAGGATTTGTCGGATCTTGGACTTTGTCTTTCCCCAATGAGAGCTGGCGCTCAAATTGAATCCATTTGCGATCTTCGCACGTTCAGCGGTTTGTGCGGCCTTCTCGCCGGCGGGATAAGGCTTTGACCAAACACCATCCGGACCCAAATAGAGAAGGACGTAGCGCCAGATGTTGCCGGTGCGTCCGAACTTGGCCACTTTCAGATATGGCATTTTCGCCAACTGTTCAGCGAGCTCCTGACGATAGCGCTCAGAGTCGGGCACGAGCTTCAGGGCGGCTGCGTCCGGTCGCTCGTCATCGGCGTGACGGCGCAAGGCCTCCGCCAGCATCAGCGCTTCTTCGTCTTGCAGGCGTTGCCTGGCTTGCAGCGCCTTGTCGACCTTGAGTGTGAGCGATCTCTTGATGACCGGGTCGATGGCGCGCGCCGCGAGAGCTTGCTGCAAGGTTGGATTGAGTGCGTTGGCTGCGGCGATAGCAGTTTCACGATCGGGATAGTGGTCAGCAAGGACTCTGTCGTTTTCTCCCGGCACCATCCGACCACGCCAGATCGGTGCGAACTCGCCCTTGTCGATGAGCTCCTGCATCATCCAACGCTCGAATCGTGGGCGGTAGTGGGGCCACACGGCCAGGACGACATCAGACACGCGTTTCAGCTCGGACCATTTCAGCATGACGGAACGCCTTTGCAGCGAGTCCGTGCGGCCTGACACTTCTTCATCATGCGGTCCGCTCCTGTTGCGTCCGGAAAGGTCCTCGTCACAGCGCTAGTGCTCGTTTGAGGTCGTCATGCTCGAACGCACTGGCCATACGGTTGATCTCGGCCGAACGGGCGCCGACCGCCTTTGCTGTGTCGCGCCAGGTGGCGGTCACCGTAGCGACTTCTTTGATAATCTCACGAGCCTGCGGCAGCGTCAGCCCGAAATATTCCGACGCGGCCTCAAGCAGGTCGAGCGAGCAGGTGCCTTCATCGAGATCGATGTTCGTCGTCAGCACCCGCGCTTTGAGATCAGTCGGAACGGGATTGAGGTCGTAAGCCGGCGAGAGGGACCAGCCCGTCTTTCCCAGCCAAAGGAAGCCGTGATTTCGGAGATGGTCGTCGACATTGGAGATCAGTACGTTGAAGACGACGCGCCGATACAGCGCATGCGCGTCCGTCTTTCCCTGAGCGCCATGTCGAGCAAGGGCATCGACGATCTCCGGATAGCTGCCGCGCTCCCCGTCCTTTGCGCCCATCATCGCCATCGCTGACAGGAATGGGACGCGAATCGCACCGTCGCGGTCGAAGCGTCGCGACAGCATGACTGCCTTGCCGGCGACGTCGATCAGTTCGTGCTGAGGCGTGGCGATATTTGCGTGGCTGGCCAGCCGCAGGGCGATCTCTTCCCATGTCTCCACGCTATAGTCGTCATTCTCTTTCGGGAATTTCGCGATGGAGAGATGACCATGTTGGTCGATGACGGAAGCCTTCGGGCGTGCGCCGCCGAGGGAAGAGCCGGGAGCAAAGATGAGTTGCAGGTCTTCATCGGTTTCTTCGTCCCGGAGGATCCGCTCGGTGATCTGGAGCAGTCGGCCAAGTTCGATCAGGGCAGGAACGCCGGCGCGGATCGGCGCCTGGAAAACCTCTTCGCCAACCCAGCGGAAGCGGAGCGCGCCCAGCCGGGTCTCGTCGGCGACGCCGAGCAAATAATCGCTCTCGACGAGGGTGCGGACGGCACGATCTTCGCGTTCGGCGAGACGGCGCTCGGCGCGCTGCATGAGGCGGCGCCCCCAGGTATCTGGCGCCGAGTCACCGATGGAGCCGAAGGTCGCCAGCCCGGCTGGCGGAGCGAAGGAGCCGCGCGTCAACGCAAGTGCCGGCTCCAGCGAGAAGCGGTCCTTGTCCTCAAGCCATGCGCCATCGTACTCGAAGAGGATCGTCTCCGCGCCTCGGACGCGATTGCACCTCGCCAGCCCGAGCCGGCGCGTGCTGCCTTTCAGATCGATATGAACCTCGAAATCAGCCATCGTTGGATGATCCGGTTGATCGCTTGAGATGGACACGCTTCGGGAGTTCAGCGCTGGCGAGCGCCTGGCCGACGCTGTCGTTGCTAATGTCGGCGACCCGGCTCAAGCCGTCGAGCAGGCCGAGCGCCTGCAGGACGCCGGCGTAAATGCCGATGCTGACGTTGGTGTCCCCGGCTTCAACCCTTTGCAAGGTCGATCGGGACGTGAAGGCGCGCTCGGCCACGACCGCCATCGGCAGCCGTCGGCGCCGACGGGCGTCATGGATGTCTGCGCCGAGCTTGCGCAAGGCGCGCCGCACGGCGGCAGGAGGGTTATGCGGGGTCGGCATTTGGATCCTTCGTACTACAAAGTGTGCTAATATGTAGCACGAAGATTACAATTTTGCCAGCTTGAAGTCTTGCACAGATGGAGGTTGAATAATACCTTTTTGGCAACAGCGTTGACAGATAGGTTCCAAACGTCCGCAACAGCGGCGGTTGTGGCTTTTATGTCGGCTGCCCGCTGGTCCGCCGTTGGTTTGAGTACTGGTCCGCCCGTCGCAGTCAGCAGCCGGCCGACCGGACACTTTGTGGCAAGAGCACAGCCCCGATCGTAGCATCAGTTCGGCGAAGAAAGTTGCAGCCGAGCGCTGCCGTCGCCGGAACGTTCCTTAAGCAGGCGTGCGGCGCAATAGGTGCGGAAGCAGCTATGTTGCTGAAATGGGTGAAAAGCTCGATGACATAATAATAGCCAAAATGGCTTTGGGATGGGGGAAGCGTGCGAATCTCGAAGATCAAAATCAATAATTTTGCCAATTTCTCGGAGTTCGAAATTGAGACCGGCGACAACCTCGTGGTTGTTGGAGAAAACAAGGTCGGCAAGAGCAATCTGATTTTCGCTCTCCAGCTCATTCTGGATCCCGGATTGTCGGAGCGCGACCGACAGCTCGGGCTTGAGCATTTCTGGGATGGCCTGGGCGATCATAAGCTTGGCGCGGTCATCGAAATCGTCATCGAGCTCACGGATTTCGAGGGGTGATCCGCGGCTGCTCGCCCATCTGGGCGACTGCATCGTCGATCCGGGACCGCCGATGGTGTCGCGGCTTACTTACCGTTTCCAGCCGAAAGCCGACCTGGACGGCGATCCGCAAAGCATGGCCGATTACGAGTATATCCTTTTTGGCGGTCTCGATCCCGACAATGCGATGCGTTCGGGTCTGCGGCGCATGCTGCCGATCGATGTTCTCGCCGCTTTGCGCGATGCGGAGAAAGACCTGCCAACGTGGCGGCACTCTCCGCTGCGGCCGTTGATCGAGGGGCTGACGGCAGGACTGGGTGAGGACGACCGCGCTGCAATCCAGGAGGCAGTAGACACCGCTCAGAACACGCTCGCCGAACGTGACGAGGTGCAGACCGTTGCGCAGATCATCAGCGATCGCCTTCAGGAGATGGTGGGACCGGCACATGCAACCCCGATCTCCCTCGGCATCACGCCGACACGCATCGACGCCTTGCTGCGCGCATTGCGCCTGCTGATCGATGGCGGAGCCCGTGGCATAGCGGACGCCGGCCTGGGCACCGCAAATCTAATCTTCCTGGCGCTGAAAAGCCTCGAACTCGATCGGCTCGTCGGGGAGGGAGAGCGTGATCACACTTTCCTCGCTGTCGAGGAGCCGGAGGCGCACCTGCACCCTCAGGTGCAAAGGCTGGTCTATCGTCACTTCCTGGCCGAACCCGATGACGAAGCGGATGAGGACGAGGAGGTGGATGGCAACGAAGATCCGGCGCCGGCGACGCGGCTGACGATGATTTTGACCACGCATTCGCCGCACATCGCCAGCATCGCGCCGCTCCGTTCACTCGTGCTATTGCGCCGCGACGGCGAAGGGGATCGCACGGTCGGATTTTCAACTGCGAACACGCCGCTGACCGAGGCGGACGAAGCCGATCTTCAGCGCTACATCGATGTGACGCGAGGCGAGCTGTTCTTTGCCCGCGGCGTCATTTTGGTTGAAGGCGATGCCGAGCGCTTCCTCGTCCCGGCTTTCGCGGAGGCGCTGGACATTCCTCTCGATCAGCGCGGCATCTCTGTCTGCTCGGTTGGAGGAACCAATTTCGCGCCATATGTGAAGCTGCTCGGCCCGGCCGGCCTCTCGATCCCCTACGTTGTCTTGACCGATCGTGACCCTGTTGAGGCTGGTCCGCCGCTGGCGCGTGGGCGTGTGCAAAAGCTCCTTGAGATTGTTGAGCCCGGCCCCGCATATGCCGATCTCGCCGACGCTGCGATCTTTCGGCGCGGTGAGCGGCACGGCATTTTCGTCAACACGCGCACACTCGAGTCAGAACTCTTTGGCTCCGGCCTTGCGCGCCGCATGGGCCAGATCCTCAAATCGGAACTGCCTCTGCGCCGGGCGGGGCGCGAAGAGATCGACGGCTGGGTGGCCGATCCCGCGACCGTGAATGTTGATCGGTTGCTCGGCTTGATCGAGCGGGTCGGCAAAGGGCGCTTCGCGCAACGGTTGGCAGCAGGCGCAACTGAGCGTCGGTGCCCAGCCTATATTCGGACTGCGTTGGAGCGCATCCGTGATGCCGTCGCGTAGCACCAGCGCCGCCTATCTGCGGCACGCCGGCGATTTGGTCGGCAATCCGGGGCAGCAGGCTGCCTACGATTCTCGTGGGCACTGCGTTGTCCTCGCGGGGCCGGGGAGCGGAAAGACCAAAACGCTGGTGGTGAAGCTGGCGCGCATTTTCTCTGAAGATGTCAGAGCCCCCCGCGGTGTCGCCTGCATCACCTACAGTCAGGAATGTGCCCGAGAGTTGACGCGGCGGCTGGAGGCGCTTGGGTTGCGGGATGCGCCCAATCTTTTCGTGGGTACCGTGCACGGCTTTTGCCTTCGGCATATCTTGACACCCTATGCACACCTGGCGGGATTAGCCGTACCGTATCCATTGACGCTTGCGACGACGCGCCAGGCAGATAGTGCGTTCAAACAGGTGGCAGAGCGTCTGCTCGGAGTCGGGCAGCCATATAAAACACACGATATGGGCAAGTATCGGCGCATTCATCTCGATCGAGATGCGCCCGATTGGGAGAGCGATCCCGACCTCGCTCGCATCACCGAGGGTTATGAAGCGGCGCTGCGTCGTGCAGGCCTGATTGATTTCGACGATCTGGTGATCTTCGGCAACCGGCTGGTGTCGGACCACGATTGGGTGCTGCCGGCCATTCAAGGCGCGCTGGCCTGTATTGGCGGTTGATGAGTACCAGGATCTGGGCGTGCCACTCCACCGGATTGTGGAGCGCCTCGCATTCGAGGGCGGTGTGCGGCTGTTCGCAGTGGGCGATGCCGACCAGTCGATCTACGGCTTCGCCGGCGCGGACGGTGCTCTGTTGCACGAGCTTGCGCAGCGCGACGATGTCGAGGCGGTCCGGCTTCAGCTCAACTACCGTTCGGCGGGACGGATTATCCGCGCGTCCGAGTTGGCTCTGGGCGAAGCACGTGGCTATCGGCCCCGTGATCCGCGGCGCCAGGCAGTCATTGAATTCACCGAGCGGCCAGGCGGGCTGGAAGATCAAGCTGCCTACGTCGTCGAAAACCTCATCCCGGCGGCGCTAGCCGCAAAGCCGGGCCGCACATTGGGGGACATCGCGATCCTGTATCGCGCTGCCAATGTGGGGGATGTATTCGCGGGTTCTCTGACGGCGGCCGGCTACGACTATATCCGCGTCGACAACGCTGCCCCGTACAAAAAGGTCGGCCTTACGAGTTGGATCGAGGATTGTGCTGCATGGTGCGCAGGAGGCTGGCGGGCCGGACGGCCCCAACTCGCTGGGCTCATTTCGCGATGGACTGGATTCCGATCCGGCCGGCCAAGTGAGCTCGAGGCGCGCCGTGTGGCACGCGCACTAACCTTATTCCTGTCTGGCCATCGCGCCGACGAAGGTAAAGCAGCGCCTTTCGTTGCTGCGATCCGAAGGACATTAGTCGACCCGCTGACAGCCAGTGAGCGAAGTCTTGCTGACCAGCGCGAGCAGGTCCGACGGATGAGCGAGGCCCTCGCTGAAGGCGGGAAGCTCGAAGGGCTGGACCTCAAGAGCTTGGGAGGGCGAGATGGCTCGCCCACCCATATCAATCTTCTGACGCTGCATTCCGCCAAGGGCTGTGAGTACGACGTCGTGATCATGGTCGGGATGGACATGGGCGCGATGCCGTGGCGGCGTGAGACCGAAGATGAGCTTCGAGAAAGCCGTCGCCTATTTTATGTTGGGCTCACCCGGGCGCGCGACGCAGTGCATATGCTCTATTCCGGCTGGATTCCTGGTCGCTACGGTGCTCAACGCCTGGGGCGCTCGCCGTTCGTGGAAGAACTTGAGGAGCGCTTGGCGGCAGCTGAAGAAGATGAGTGACTTTTGTTCGGACAGAAGCGGCACTCAAAATTCGCCTGTGGCTACGGGCTCGTTGTGATAACGGCGTTGACGGTCTTTTTCTCTCCCCCCTGCGAGGCGAGTAATACGTCATCGCACCCTAGATCGTTCGATCAAAAGGCTCATGATTCATTCGATCGTTGTCGAAAGACTGAGAAACGACGTTGAATGCGAGATCGTGATTTTCTGTTGAAAAATCAGTAGCAAAAAGTTTTGGCGGGTCGTCTGCCGGATTCAGGAGATGGGTCGGAGCAAATTGATTCGCAAGTTCAACGCGCAATCTTGGCAAAGAACCATCGAGTGGGAATGATCCACTTCCTGCGCCGCCCATTGTAGTCTTTCCGAAGGGCTCGTGAAGCTGCGGCATGTGGCAAAGAGGGACATCATCGCCAAAACTGCGACCGCTCGGCTTTGGTCAGCTTTTCGTAGTCGCGGGCGTTCGCGGCAACGCTATCGAGATATTTTCGCGCCAGCTCCCAATACATGCTTTCGCTTTCCTGCCTGGTCATCAGCCTTCGGATCGTTGGAGCGTAAGAGCCGAACATGTAGATCTGCGTTGATCGAGGCACCGCCTTGTTATTCGCCAGGATCGCAAGCCGCTCGATTTCGAGAAGCATCAGATGAAATTGAGTCTCGGCAAGAGGATTGCTTGGGTCCCGCTGCATGGTCCCGGATTCGATTGCGTCTAAATTGTTTGCCAGGTAGCCGTGACGGGCGAACAGCCTCTGATGAACCTCGTTAAAGCGGGCGAGATTCTCTATTCTTCGATTGCGAGCTTGCGATCGTACGTTCACGATAAAGACAAGAAGCGCCACAAGCGCTGCACCGATGGTGGCGTAGTTTCGAAGGTCTTCGAGCGTCATTTAGCATGTCCATTGTTGCGGCATTCGGCAGGCTGGCATAGGGCCGGGTGCCTGTCACTCCGACCCGCCACTTTGTTGGTCGCGATGTTGGTATGGCGCAGGATGGTCGAGACGCGGGCTTTCGTTACCGACACCCCCTTTTGTTGATATCCGGTTGCCCCCGGACCGGACGCGGATTTATGGCGATCTCACTGATTCGGTGCCGTCGGCGAGGTCTGGCTCGAAGAAGCCCGGATGGCCGAAAGCACGCGGTCGATGCGCAAATCCATCCCCGACCGCGATATTCTCCCGGCCTGGAAAAACCGGCTCCTGACGGAAATCACCGCCGAAGATTTGCGCCAGCTCTGTGCGAAGGTGAAGGAGCGCGGAGCTCCATCGCGTCGCGCGCACGGAAATAGGCCGCCAGCACGCGCTCGATCTCGGCGGCATTGCGCTCACCGACGCGGCCGAGCGCCTTCAGCAATGCAACGACGTCATCCTGACCTGCGAGCGAGTAGAGCACCCGCTTGCCGTCGCGATGGGTCGAAACCAACGCGGCGCGGCGAAGGATTTGCAGGTGGCGCGACGTATTAGCGAACGTGAGCCTGGTAAGCGCCGCCAATTCCTCGACACTCCGCTCTCCCTGACCGAGATGCTCCAGCAGCTCCAAACGGTGTGGGTGGCCAAGCGCTTGCGCGATCTCGGCGAGACCAGCAAACACAGCCTGCTTAGGTCCGCTACTTGACGCCATCTGCTATTCGTTCAATCATTCAACGATATTATTGAATGATGGGGGTGTTGTCACCTGCGGAACGCAGACAACAGCTCCTTGCCCATCGTCGTTGAGCGCAACATCCTATGGACACCGAGCATCGCCAAGAGCACTGGCAACGGGCCTATCAGGCGAAGACCGAGCAGGAGGTGAGCTGGTATCAGGACTCGCCCGAGCCCTCGCTCGCCTTGGTCACAGCCGCGGCCGCCTCGCTCGCGTCCCCCGTGATCGATATCGGCGGCGGAACCTCGCATCTCGTCGATCATCTCGTGCAGCGGGGATTTCGCAACGTCGCCGTGCTCGATGTGTCGTCCGCCGCACTCGCCAAGGCACAAGCGCGTTTCGGCGCATCGGCTTCTGCCGTCGACTGGATCGTCGCCGACATCACGGCCTGGACTCCGACGCGCCTCTACGAGGTATGGCACGATCGGGCGACCTTCCATTTCATGGTGACCGAAGGCGATCGCTCCGCCTACCTCGCCCGCCTGAAACAGGCACTGGCTCCGGGTGGATACGCCATCATCGCGACGTTTGCCCTGGATGGGCCAGAAAAATGCAGCGGACTGCCCGTCATGCGTTATGATTCCGCCGGCCTCGCCGACAAGCTTGGGCCGGAGTTCATGCTGGTCAGCTCGCAGCGTCATCTTCATCATACGCCTTGGGACTCGGTGCAGCTTTTCCAGTTCAGCGTCTTCAAGCGGCAGTCGGGCGAAGCATGACCGGCAAGACGCCGCCTATTCTGCGAGCCAAGCATCACAAGTCGGCATCGGTATTCAGTCCGGACAACCTGCTGCGCGAGGCACGCCGTCAGAAGAATCTTCCGGAGAACCCGATCCCGGACGTCTGCATCCTCGACCCGGACGGCGATATCGTGCGCCATCTTCGCTCTGCGGGACGTGCGGAGCCAGTCGAGGGGTGGGCCTGCTATCACAGCGAGATGGTGCGTTTCACACACGATGGACGCGACTACGGCATCGTAGGCTGCGCCGTCGGCGCGTCGTATGCGGTGCTTCTTGCCGAGCAAATGTTCGTGTCGGGCTGCCGGCTGCTTCTCAGCGTCACTTCATCCGGACAGATCAAACGGCTGCGAGAACCACCTTACTTCATTCTGATCGAGCGGGCGTTGCGCGATGAAGGGACGAGCTACCATTACCTGCCCGCCGACAAGGACTACGCGGAAGCCGATCCGGCACTGGTCGCGGTGGTGACACCTGCGCTCGCGCGATCGAGCACGCCGGTCGAACGTGGTGCGTCATGGACGACCGATGCGCCCTATCGAGAGACGCCCGAAGCCATCGACGCTGCGCGAGCGGAGGGCATCCTCGCGGTCGAGATGGAGGCTGCCGCACTCTATTCGTTCGCCGAGGCGCGTAAGAAACCGGTTCTCTGCTTTGCGCATGTGACAAACCAGATGGGCCAGGCCGGGGACTTCGAGAAAGGCGAGGCCAATGGCGCAATCGCCTCGATCGCATTGATCCATGCCGTCGCCGATTGCTGGTTGCGGTAGCGATCGAACACCTCATCGCGGCTCTCGCCGCTCCAGTTCTGGGTCGCGGCTCGCGATGGCTTCCCGCGGTCACGGCATCGACCCTCGCAGGAGGGTTGCCAGAACATAAGTTCATGATTATGATAAGCTATGACTTATGATTATCGTCACATGGTCGCGCTGGCCGATCCGACGCGCCGACAGGTCTTCGAGTTGATCGCCGCGAATCCGCGGTCGGTGACGGAACTGGCTCGCTTGCTCCCGGTCTCGCAGCCCGCCGTCTCGCAACATCTGAAGGTGCTGCGGGATGCCCGGTTGGTGCGGGCCGAACCGCGTGGCGCGAGCAACATTTATCACATCGATCCCGAAGGGCTCGGCGAGATGCGCGCGTGGCTCGACAGCATGTGGACCGACGCACTTGGCGCGTTCCGAGACGCGATCAATACGAAGAGGGAAACGAAGGTATGTCGGCAGCCGCCAAGATAACGCCAGCCTCGGTCAAGAAATCCATCACTGTCGATGCGCCCCTGAAGAAGGCGTTCGACGTCTTTACGCGCGGTCTTGGAACCTGGTGGCCTGCGAACCGTTCGATTGGTTCGTCGCCCTTGAAGAACGCGATCATCGAGCCGAGGGCTGGCGGACGCTGGTACGAGATCGGCGAAGATGGCAGCGAATGCGAGTGGGGCGAAGTGCTCACCTGGGATGAGCCCAACAGGCTGGTGCTGGCCTGGCGGATCGGCGTTGACTGGCGCTACGATCCGAACCTTCTGACCGAGGTCGAGATCAGGTTCACGCCGATCGGTGACAATGCCACGCGGGTCGATCTGGAGCACCGCTTGCTGGAGAACATGGGCGATCGGGCGGCGGTCACGCGCGAAACCTTCGACTCGTCCTGCGGTTGGTCTAGCCTGCTGACGGCGTATGCGAGCAAGGTGAAACCGGATCAGAATTCGCTTTGATTCACGACGTGGGAGGACAACCATGTCCACTCAATCGGATCACGCATCATTGGCAAACTCGCTGAAGCAACGGGTTCTCGACGGTCCCGGCGAAACCGACGTGGCCCTGCGTCGCCGGGTTGCGGAACGAGCGACAGGCGGACCACCGATCGAGCCTCCCTTTGACGACCTCGCGCGCCAGATCGCAGAGGCGGCGTATCGCACGACGGATGCCCATATTGCCGCTGTCGTTACGGCGGCGGGAAGCGAGAAAGCTGCTTTTGAAGTCATCGCGGTCGCTGCAACAGGAGCCGGATTGCTCCGCTGGCAACAGGCCCTCAATGTTCTGAGCGAGTGCGACGATGCGCCTGCATGAGATTGACCGTGGCGACAGTTTCAAGAGCCGCCTGCTGATCCGGTTCATTTCGATGGTTTCAGGAATGTGGCTGCCGGACGCCGCCCGCGTCGCCTTCTACCACAAGGAATTCTTCAGCGCTCCGATGGGCACATGGACGCAAGCGGCCATGCGCGGTCCAAGCTCATGGAGCATCGGCGAGCGCGAGCTGATGGCGGCCATGGTCGCGAAATGGAATTCTTGCCCGTTCTGCATCGGCGCTCACGGTGCGGTCGCCGCAAAGACAATAGAACGCAGCCTGGTCGATGCCGTGCTTACCGACTTCAGATCAGCCTCGATATCTGAAGCACTGAAGGGCACGCTTGCCTTCCTCGAAATCATGACGCTGCGGCCAATGGAGTTGTCTGCGACCCACGCACAGGCCGCGCTTCGTTCGGGGGCGACGATCGCCGCTTTGAGAGATGCCGCGGCTGTGGCAGCAGTGTTCAACATCATTACGCGCTATGCCAATGCGCTTGATTTTGCGATGCCATCCGTATCGGAGTTTGATCGCGCAGCGAGCATGTTGCTGAAGCGAGGCTATGCTTCCTAGCTGCTAAGGGTGAAGCTCAAAGACAGCACAATATGATGCCGAGTTCGCGTGTCCGCCTTTATCGGAAATCTCAGGGTCCAGGTAGCCCTGACTGGCATAGTCTCCGTCTTGAGACGAGACAATTACGGCCACATTGATGAGATTAAAGTTAGACACAAGATTTCCGATGATGCGGCGATGGCGCAGGGACAGCCCTCGATGCAGATCAAAGGAGCAGCGAGTCTATGTCAGCGACTGCCAGTATGTTCGCACAATCGTTCTTCCACGGGACCAAAACCGATCTGAAACCCGGAGACCTGATCGTCACAGGTTGCCAGTCGAATTTTCTCGAAGGCAAGCCGCTGTCCTGGGTTCACGGGCACGCTGGATGCTGCGATCTGGGGCACCGAGTTGTCCGCGGGCAGTGGAAGCGGACGGATTTATGTCGTGGAGCCGACCGGGCCGATCGAGGACGATCCCAACCTGACGGACAAGAAGTTTCCCGGTAATCCGACGCTGTCCTATCGCTCCCGTGACCCGCTGCGCGTTATTGCCGAAGTGATGATGTGGCCACAAGGTCATCCGCCAGAGCGGCTCCAGCAGATGAAGGACGGACTCGCCCGTTTGAAGGCGGAGGGCGCCGAGATCATCGACTAACGAGAGTGGCGGCTGCTGTTGGTCGCGTTGTTGGAGGTTGCATGGCAAATACCTTTCCACATGGCACCGTTCACAAAGCGGGCAAAGACCTTCAAGCGGCCTTGCGATCGGATTCGAAAGTCTTTGCGTTGTGGGAGAACCTGACGCCGCTGGGTCGTAATGAATTCATCTGCTGGGTGGAGGATGCAAAGCAGTCGCAGACACGCCAGCGCCGCATCGAGCGAACGCGCGACGAGTTGCTAGAGGGCAAGAAACGTCCTTGCTGTTGGGCGGGCTGCATTCATCGCACCGACAAGGTGCCAAGCCGATGGCAACAGGCAGTCTTGATCGATCAGAAGGGGAAAAAGAGGCGATAAATGCCCGAGCGAAGGTTCCTTTCTTCTGAGAAAAGGAGCACGGACAGATGACGATTACCGAACCCGCGCCAATGTCTGAGCGCTCGCGATCAGCTACGTGATCGGATTGCCGCTGGCGTTGCTTGCCCTTGTCTTTCTGCCAGTCGGTGGGCTCGACGGGTCGCTCGGCTGGATCTTCGTCGCCTTTCTCATCGTCGTCTATGGCATATCGGCGCTGGTCTTGTGGCGCGTGAATCCGGTGATCTTTTAGGCCCGCATCCGCTTACAACCCGGCACGGAGCGCTGGGATCGCATCCTGCTTGCATTGATGCTGCCCGCGAGGGTGGTGAGGATGTGCTGCGACTCGTGAGACCGCAAGATCGATCGAGCACGCCATGTCTGCGTGCGCTTAGCTCGCGCCGCCACGATGCCTCCGGACGAACGCCCGCTGCACCTTCTTAGCCGGCGACGCCGCCCTCAATGTCGAATCTCGAGATGAGATTCAGTTCGGAACGCAGATGATCCGGATCTGACAGTACCTTTTCGATCTCGGCATGGAGATGCCGCCAGATCGGCACCGCCTTGGCCAGAATCGTGCGCCCGGCGGGCGTGAGTTGCAACAATCGGGCACGACCGTCCGCAGGATCGTTTGCCGTCTTCACAAGGCCACGACGCTCCAGTGGCTTCAGGTTGGCAGTCAAGGTTGTCCTGTCCATCGCCAGCAGCGCCGCCACGCTGCCGAGCTTCGGCGGCGCCGGCCGGTTGAGCGACATGAGAAGAGAGAACTGCCCGCTGGTGATGCCAACGGGTTTCAGCGCGACATCGAACTGGCGCGCGAGCGCACGCGCAGCCCTCTGCGCATGCAGGCACAGGCAGGTGTCACGCACCAGAATGGTGGTTTCGAAGTCCGGGGAAGCCTTCATTTCGCGGGTTGACATCCTTGAATTAGATATGTTGATATCAACTTAGATTAAGAGCGTCAATCCGTTCGGAACCGCTTTCAGCAGTTCCGCACGAAGGAAATGAGCGATGTCGAAGATGCTTCCGTTCCTGATGTTCCAGGGCGGCCACGCCGAGACGACAATGAGTCTTTACGTCTCGCTGCCGGGCGCGGAGGGCAGCATCAAGCTCGCGCGCTTCCGGGCCGCCGGGCAGGGCGTGATGGCCAGCGACAGTCCGGTCAAGCATGCCTTCGACTTCACCCCGTCCTGGTCCTTCTTCGTCGAATGCAAGTCTGGCGAGGAGCAGGAGCGGCTGTTCGCCGAACTTTCAAATAGCGGCGAGGTGCTGATGCCGCTGGATGGTTACGGCTTCAGCAAGTGCTTCGGCTGGGTCGCTGACCGCTTCGGCGTATCCTGGCAGCTCGATCTCGCCTGACACTCTTCGAAATCCGACAAGACAGGAGACGACCATGAAAATCGTGACAAGCCTCAGCTTCCAGGGTCAGTGCCGCGAGGCCTTTGAGTTCTACGCCAAAGTCCTGGGCGGAAAGATCACCGCCGCCATGCCCTATGGCGACGGTCCTCCCGACATGCCGATCACCGACGAGAAGTACAAGACGTGGTTGATGCACTGCTGGCTCGAGGTCGGCGACCAGGCCCTGATGGGCGCAGACATGGACGTCGCCTGGGCGCGCAACGTCGACAAGCCCAAGAACGGGTTCGACGTCACCCTGCATACCACAGACAAGAATGAGGGGCAGCGCTGGTTCGACCAACTATCCGAAGGAGGAAAGGCGGTCATGCCGTTCGGCGAGACCTTCTGGTCGCCCGGCTTTGGCTCGCTCGTCGACAGGTTCGGCGTCCCCTGGATGGTCAACACCATACCTTCAGCCGGCTGGAAGCCGGCCCAGGGTTGAGTCGGCGCTGGCACGAAGCGGACCTCTTGATCACGGATCACCGACAAAGCGGAGCGCGGGTCGGATAACCCGCTTCCGCCCCGCGTCGGACGCCGTCCGGAACAATCGCGAATGAGGGCTTGGATAGTGGCGAAGCTCGTCTTTGCAATGAACCAGTCTCTGGATGGCTACGTCGACCATGATCACGAGGCATTTGCGCCTGATCCCGAGCTCTTCCGTCATTTCATCGAGCAAGTCCGCGGTCTGACGGGCAGTGTGTACGGTCGCGGCCTCTATGAGGTCATGCGCTATTGGGATGAGGATCATCCCGAGTGGAACGCTGCGGAACGCGAGTTCGCTGCGGCGTGGCGCGCCCAGCGCAAGTGGGTCGTGTCCCGCTCTTTGGAATCGGTAGGGCCGAACGCCACACTTATCCGGGATGACGCGGAGACGGTGATACGCGGGCTGAAGGCCGAGCTCGACGGCGAGATCGACGTTGGCGGCCCAGTCCTGGCGCTAAGCCTGACTGAGCTTGCTCTTATCGACGAGTATCGGCTGTACCTCCACCCCGTCGTGCTGGGCCGCGGCAAGCCGTTCTTTGCCGGCCCCCGGTCGCCGCTGCGCCTTGTTGCCCATGATCGTATCGGCGAGCACGCGGTCAGACTCACCTACGTTCCAGCCTGATCGCGCAATTCACTGACAGATCGCGCCGACAACGATGCGGTGCATGGAAAAGCTGGAGAACGCCATGAGCCATTCCTATCGCTGGGTGATTGTCGCAGCGGGCGGTCTGCTGGGCTGTGTCGCGATCGGCGCGATGTTCTCGCTGCCCGTTTTCCTGCGGCCGATGTCACAGGACACCGGATGGTCGGTCACCGGCATTTCCACGGCGATGACGTTCGGCTTCGTCGCGATGGCGGCGGCCAGCATGGCGTGGGGCAATCTCTCGGACAGGTTCGGGCCACGTCCAGTGGTGCTCACGGGCTCGGTCGTGCTGGTGGCCAGTCTGGCGCTTGCGAGCCGGGCGGGCTCGCTGGTCGAGTTCCAGCTTCTGTTCGGCGTTCTGGTCGGCGCGTCGACGGCCGCGGTTTTCGCGCCGATGATGGCCTGCGTGACCGGTTGGTTCGACACGCAGCGCGGGCTTGCTGTTTCGCTCGTCTCCGCCGGCATGGGCTTGGCGCCAATGACGATGGCGCCGCTCGCGGCCTGGCTGGTCACTGTCCATGATTGGCGCACCGCCATGCTGATCATCGCCGGCATCGCAGCCGTGCTGATGATCCCGGCTGCGCTGCTCGTTCGCCGCCCGCCGGCGCTGGAAGGCGCGCAGGCCGAAACAGGCACAGACGAGCCGCAGGCCGGCATGACGGTGCGGCAGGCGGTACGCTCGCCGCAATTCATCATCCTGATGCTGGCGAACTTCTTCTGTTGCGCCACCCATTCCGGCCCGATCTTCCACACAGTGAGCTATGCCGTGACCTGCGGCATCCCGATGATCGCGGCCGTGTCGATCTATAGCGTAGAGGGAATAGCCGGCATGTTCGGGCGCATCGGATTCGGTCTTGCCGGCGACCGGTTCGGCGCGCAGCGCGTTCTTGTCATCGGGCTGCTGGCGCAGGCCTTTGGCGTGCTCGCCTATGCGTTCGTCAGCCAGCTCGGCGGCTTCTATGCCGTGGCAGTGGTGGTCGGCTTCATTTACGCCGGCACGATGCCTCTCTATGCCGTGATCATCCGCGAGAATTTTCCGCTGCGGATGATGGGCACGATCATCGGCGGCACGGCGATGGCCGGCAGCCTCGGCATGTCTACCGGGCCGCTGCTCGGCGGCCTGATCTATGATCATTTCGCGAGCTACGCGCTGATGTATATCGGATCGTGGGGTATGGGACTGGCGGCCATGTTGATCCTGATGATGTTCCGGCCGTTCCCGGCTCGAACGCCCGCGATGGCGGCAGCGTGAGGAGCGGGTCCTCTCGAAACTACTCCTTCAATTCGAGGCTTAGATGGAGGCCGAGATGACGGAAGACGAACGAGCGATCCGGCAAATTGTTGCAACCTGGATGCAGGCAAGCCAATCGGGTGACACGGCCGCGGTGCTCTCGCTTATGACCGAGGACGTAGTTTTCATGGTTCCCGGTCAGGAGCCGTTTGGTCGAGAGGCGTTCGAGGCGGCCGCCAACCAACTCAGCGCCGCACGTCTGCAGATCGACGGGACGAACGACATCGCTGAGATTCAAATACTGGGAAATTGGGCATTCACGCGCAATCGGATCGACCTGAGTATTACCCCACCGACCGGCGAGCCGGTGCACCGCACCGGCTACACCCTGACGCTGTTCCGCAAGGAGCCAGATGGTCGCTGGCGACTTGCGCGGGACGCCAACCTTTTGATGGCGAAAAGCTGAGGCGAAGGACCAAGGATGTTTGGAAGCCGACATTCAAACTGCGACACGGCCCGATGTCGCCGGCAGGCCGGTGAAGAGATTTCGAACAGCCTGCAAACCGCGAGGATCCCGCTCCATGCGTTTCGTATTCCCTCATAGTCATGCGTTTCGTCGCGGTCGCGTCGCCGTCGAGGATGACCAAAAGGAGGGACCCGCGTGCCTTGTCGAGTTTGGCGACGGCGTCACCGTGATCGCCGAGTGCCGCTTGGTTGGCGATGACATCCATCTCTCCATTCCAACCTATCGTACCGCGAAAGGAACACAGGTAGCGCCGCGGACGTGGCGGCTCGTCAAAAGCAAGGGCGGTCAGTGGCGATCGGAGCGAATTTCATAGAACCTAAAGGAGGGCAGGGCGGTGCCGCTGTGCCCCGGAGGCGAGAAACTCAAATTCATCGAGGCGAGCTCGACGTGCTTGCCGCCGCGCGCATCACCGGATCAAGATCGTTGATCTTGATGTCCGCGATTTGCGGGAGATCGAACCCAGACTGTTGCGTCGGGTATCGAGGCGCGGATTTGGACCTAGTCTAGCAACTGAAACCTGACAGCTTCGAACGGAATAATTCGCCCTTTGGGACGCCGGTCCTGCAGAGCTTGTTGTGCTCCAGTCACAGCAGCGAAAAACCGGATTCGAATCATAGGAATATTTGTTGACCAGTCGTCATTTGACGACTGGTCGCGGCCGGCTGCACGGCGGCAATCTGCTGCTTCGAAGCAGAAGAATAAGGAATAGTCATGGCCATTTTATTGAAAGCATTTCGGCTGGCGGCAATTTCAGGATTTCTGGCGGGATCGATCATTGCGACAGCCCCGTCAGCTTCAGCCTTCAGCCTCAACCCCGTTAAGGCCGCAAAAAGCATCGGGAAGGCGGCCGGGGGTGCCGTAAAGGGCGTCGGGAGGGCTGCGGGCGGGGTGGCCAAGGGAGTCGGGAAGGCAGCGGGCGGAGTAGCCAAGGGCGTCGGCAAAGTAGCAGGCGGCGCGGTGAAAGTTGTCGGGACCGTCACCGCCAACACGAGCGGAAAGATTGCGATGGGTGCAATCCGCGCCGGCCAGAAGACCGTCAAGGTCACCGGCAGAGCCGTCCTCTCCGGGGGCAAGAATTTGGGGAAAGGTATCACGACGGTAGCGAACAGCGCCAAGAAGCCACTCGGGGTGCTGGGGCAGAACGCATTGCTGGCGACGCCCGCTGCTCCGGCGATCATGGCCAAACGGGCGGCCGATACTGCCAGACATGGTCCGCGTGCCAGCAGTTTCATACCGACGTCGATCAGGAGATAGAGACGTAAATCGACGCTCATGATTCCATTTCTGGATCGAATCCGGAGAAGTCCCATGAAGAGAAACATCAAACGGACCGTTGCGATCATGGTGACGGGCCTGTTCGGAACATCCCTTGCCGCCACGACGGATTTCGCCGTAGCGCAGAACCGCATCAATGCGGGGCCTGTCGCGCAAATGCACGGCGGCAAGGCGTTTCTGAAGCCGGCGACCAGCCTGCAAGGCACGCGGTCGCAGTTCCAGCGTAATGAGGCTGCCAAGGCGCTGAACCCGCAGCCTCTGCCGCCGGGGCCAGACAAAACGCGCACAAGCGCGGCTGCGCAGAACAGGCAGGCAGTGAATTCGCAACTCAACAAACTTCAATCGATGCAGCAGCAGATCAACAGCAATGCATTCAACAGCAATGCCACCAAGGCGCTGAACCCGCAGCCTCTGCCGCCGGGGCCAGACAAAACGCGCACAAGCGCGGCTGCGCAGAACAGGCAGGCGGTAAATTCGCAACTCAACAAACTTCAATCGATGCAGCAGCAGCTCAACGGCAATGCAATCAACAGCAACGCCACCAAGGCGCTGAACCCGCAACCTCTGCCGCTGCATGAAAAGAGGCTTCAACAGGCGCAGAGTCGCGCCGATAAAACAAGATCAATGATCGGCAAGCTTCAATCATCGCAGCAGCAGATCAACAGAAATATCATCGGTAACATGCGCTGAACTGAGAGTTCACGCGCGACTGATCGATCAGATGGGGTGGGGAATGGATCGTCGGGAAGCATGCGCCGGCCGCGGGTCGGCGCGGTCGGCTTGGTGTGCGTCGGTTGCTGTTTGGGGCATGTTTTGGCTGGCGCAGTTCGATTCAGTGGCGCAGTCGGCCGATATGGCGCTGAAGGCACCTCCGGCTGAAGAGGCCCAGAGCTATCCAGCCTATGGCTGGGCGGGGTGTTATGTCGGCGCCGGGATGGGGATCGCGTCTTCGCGTTCCGATTGGGTTTATCGCAACAGCAATCCCTATACCTCCACCGGCAATCTTGATCCGCAGTTGATTGACGGTGCCGATTTCAAGGATCGCCGCGGCATCGTCGGCGCACAGGTCGGCTGCAATACGATGGTCTCGGGACCGTGGCTTGTCGGTGCCGAACTGTCCTGGATGAGCAATCCACTTCGCCAGGAGAAGAATAACAACTTCGATCCGGCGCAGGGCCAGGCCTTTGTCCCGCTGGAAACCTTCGTCACGACCGACATTCAATCCGTCTTCAACCTGACGGCGCGGCTCGGCTATGCCGTCAACGACAACTGGCTGCTATATGTGAAGGGCGGTTACGCCCTTGGCCAGATCCAGACGTCAGGATACCTCACGCCGAATTTCGGGATTTTCGACTGGAGCGACACGCGCTGGCACAACGGCTGGACGGTCGGGGCGGGTCTCGAATACCGCCTCTTTCGCAATATCACGATCGGCGCCGAATACGCCTACACCCGGTTCGAGGGCAAGGATCATGTCGGCCGCCACGAGGTTATCGACACCACCCTCAATGTCCCGGCCAACCCGGTCATTCACGGCGTGAGCGCCGACATGCACACGGTGATGGCGCGGGTCAATTTCGGCCTGAGCGATCCCGTCGGGACGCTGGAAAGCCCGCAGCAGGATCCGGGCCTTCCGGGTACGTGGTCGGCCTTCATGAGTACCGGTCCGCACTATTCGGCCTGGACCGGCACGCGCGGCGTGAACGTGTTCGCGCCCGATCGCGGCAAGGGCTATCAGGTTTACACGCCGACGCTGATCGGCATCGACTACGATGATTCCTCCTCAATGAAACTCGAAACCCGTTTCAAGGGCGGTCATGTCTACGCGCGGCACGAAACGGCGGGACAGCAGGCAACCTACAACGGTCCGATCGATTCCGAGGCCTCGGTTACTGCGACGCTCCAGAACTTCGAAACGTTTCAGCCGACGTTCGGCGTCGCC
Organism: Nitrobacter sp. 62-23; assembly: GCF_001897285.1. Taxonomy (GTDB): domain Bacteria; phylum Pseudomonadota; class Alphaproteobacteria; order Rhizobiales; family Xanthobacteraceae; genus Nitrobacter. The sequence goes on along the minus strand of NZ_MKSM01000064.1, from coordinate 47,295 downwards.
CTCAATATCCCGACCGGTACGTCGTACCTTCCGAACAACCAGCGTTTCGCGCGCATGGACCCCGACCTCGTCGACATCGGCAGTTATGGCGCCGGCTTCAACGTCAATCCGACGGCGGGGCTGGTTTTCGGGCTGAATGAAAATACTGCATTGTCGGTTTCGGGCGGCTATGCTTGGCAGGGCAGTTTCATGAGGGAGGGAATAGATCCGTCCGCCGCGACGGGGTTCGGCGTTTTCAACCTCAAGAACCAGATCGATCCGGGCAGCGTCTTTACAGCCAACGCCAATCTGAAGACGCAGATCGACAACCTCGCGCTTGAGGGATCGTTTGCGTACATGTCGGAAACGGTGGTGAAGGTCGATGGCGTCGCCAGCGGCAAGGCCGGTGATCGCTATGTGAGCAACCTCGTCGCGCAATATCAGTTCGATCCGCAATGGGCGCTGGTGATGAGCGTGTCGCATACATTCCAGGAAAAGAACCAGATCCCCGGGATCTTCGGTCCTCTTGTGGTGGAGCGGCGCAATTCCAACAGCCATCTCGTGATCGGCTCGGTCGAGCCCTCCTTTCTGATCACGGAGCAGCTAAAGCTTGCGGCGAATTACAGCTTCCTCTACCGCTCGGATAATTTCTACGATCAGATCAACGCCGAATTCATTCCGGCAAAAACCAAGCATCTGGTTGGCGGGAGCGCGACCTACACCGTCTCGCCGCACGCCTCGATCGAGTTGAAGGGAGGCTATTCCTGGGTACATCAGGACACCGGCGCGTTCCTCGAAACCTCGACCGTTCCGGTGGAAGTGCGAGAATATCTTCCGCCACAGCTAAGCTACCGCGCCTGGACCACGTCGCTTACAGCGAACCTGCAATTCTGAGAGGATAGGAATATGCGCTATGCGATCACTATCGCCTCGGTGGCATGCGGAGGACTGATGTGGGCGTTCACTGTGGGCGCCTTTGCGAAACCCGCACAACCCGCGCCCGCTTCGCCTCAAACGGCCATCCAGGCGCCAAAACCGCCTCAGCGCTGCCTGCGGGCGCTCGACGGGAGTTGCACCAACCTGGCAGTCGTCGATTCCGTGCGGCGGCGTGCGATAATTTTTTCGACGATACGCGTGTCCTATTACGGCACCCCGGCGGGTACGATACCGGGAGGTATCGGTATCGAGCGCTTCTTCCGCGACGATCCCGTCCTGTTCGGGCTGCCGACAGTCGTTTACGGCCCGGGACCCTGCTGCATCCTGCGGACTAAATGACGCTCTTCTGACGTTTAGCTTTCGTCCTTCACGACGATCGAAAGGCCGTCCGGGATTTCTGGACGTGGACGCAGTTGTTCTTCGTCGGTCCTCACGGAACATGAAAAATGGTGCCGGCGGAGAGGATCGAACTCCCGACCTTCGGTTTACAAAATGCGCGAACCTAGGGTGACCGGCAGCGGACTATCGGAGATTATTGGTTCGCGGACAAGGTCTTACACGACACCATAGGCGACGTGCGGTGATCCTCGGCGATCGCCGTGCGGTGCTCAACCCGGTGCTCGGAGAAGACCAAAATGGCTGTCGTGAACCTCACCGAGGCTCGCATCCGCGAGCTTCCCCTCAACTCTGGAATTTGGCGTGACGAGCAGGTCAAGGGCCTGATGGTCGTCTGCCATGCCACCACCAAGACCTTTGCCGTTCAGGGCGACGTTCGCCGGAATGGACGCCATGTGCGGACCGTGCGGGTCAAGATCGACCGGGCCGACCGTATCGGCCTTCGCGAGGCTCGGAACCGGGCCAAGGCCATCATGTCGCAGATACAGTCGGGCGTGGACCCGACCGCGGGACCGGAGGAGACCGGCATCACCGTCTTGCAGGCACTTGAGGCGCATCTCGGCGAGAAGCCGTTCCGCGAGGCGACGACCGAGAGCTACCGCTACAACGTCGATCACTATCTGACCCGGATCAGGAACCGGGCCGTGGCCGACCTTTCGCGCTCGGAGGTCCGGGACATCTACGAGCGCTTGCGGACCACGAAGGGCCAGACCGTCGCCATCTGCGTGATGCGGACCCTGCGGGCGGTCATCAACACAGCGATGCGCCTGGATGAAACGATCCCGGCCAATCCCGTGGCGGCGATCCGCCTGCCGACGCCGAAGCGGCGGGAGGTGGACGCGATTGATCTTGCCGCCTGGTGGGAGGCGACCGAAACCCTGAGCCCGATCCGGCGCGATCTGCACCGCGCCTTCATGCTCACCGGCGCGCGGCGCTCATCGCTCTTGCAGGTGCGCCGCAACGATGTGGAGTTCGAGCGGGGTGTGATCGTTTTCAAGCACATGAAGACCAGCGACCAGGCGATGATGTTTCCGATGGGGACTTATCTCAGAGACATGCTGAACACCCGGCTTGAGACGGATGCACCTTTGAACAGCGAATGGCTCTGGCCGTCGCCGACGAGTGAGAGCGGCAGGGTCGAGGAGCCGAAGGAGCCGCGCCGCGATCTGCCGAGCCCGCACGAATACCGGCATCTGGCCCGCACCATGTTCATCGCGGCCGGCGTGCCCTACGCGGAGAGCGCCTTGCTGCTCGGACAGAAGCTGCCCGGCGCTTCGGGCGGATACGTCCATGCCGAACATCTCGTCGAGCACCTGCGGCCTCATGCGCAGGCGCTTGAGACGAAGGTCATGGCCGCTCGAAAATGAGGATTGCGACCGGGGCACTTTTCCGCCTTGGTTGTCGTGCGCGCGACGGGAGTGCCTTCTTGAGGCTTCGCGCATCGGCAGGTGACTGGGCCGATCCCATCCAGTGAGCAAGCAAGCGAGAGAGCCGGTCACACCTTCCCATCAATCTCGCCGGCGCCCTTGCGCGCCGATGCTTACTGGAGGTGTGTCCCATGACGGACATCACGATCGATCTTGTCGAGAGCACGCTGCGGCGCGTTCTCGATGCCCATAGCCGCTCTCCCTGGCACGATACGGAGTCAGCCGCGGCCTATATCGGCTGCGAGCCCGGAACCTTGAAGACCTGGCGCGCTCGCGGCGAAGGCCCGCGCTACCATCTCATCAACGGAAAGTCGGTTCGATACAACGTTGCGGACCTCGATGCCTTCGTGCGTGGGGAGGACAACCGATGAGCGACGTTCTGGAAAACGAGAACGGGCACATCGGGGAGATCGATGCGCCCGCTGGGGCTCGGGAGAAGAGTGCCGGGTTCGACGCCGACGTTGTTGAGAATGCCGAAGTCGGCATTTCCGAAACGCCGTCGTTCCAGGATGCGAGCTTGCTCAACGAGTACGGACAGGCGGGTCATGGCGACAAGCTGATCCGGCTTCGTGGAAAGGAGCCGGTCGGACGCTGGAAGGACTTGCCCTCTATCGGCGTTGATGGCGGCAAGCGCTGGATGGCCGAAGGTGGCAACGTCGGCTTCAGGATGTCGAACACGGATTTGGTGATCGACATCGATCCGAGGCGTTTCCCCGATGGCGACGACGTGCTTGCTCGCTTCCTGCGGGATTTCGACCTGCCGGCGCACCCTTTCGTGCTGACCGGCGGCGGCGGATACCACCTCTATTTCAGGAAGCCGGCGGAAGAGATCGTCAGATACGAGCACGATAGCTATCCCGGCTTCGAGTTCCGAACGGCTGGTCATTACGTTGTTGCGGCAGGCTCGGTTCATCCTGATACGAGCCGGCTCTATCGCTTCGACGATGATCCGTTGCGCTGTTCGCTGTCGGAAGCGCCGATGCTGCCCGACAGGCTCCTGGACGCGATCAGGAAGCCGACCGTCGAGGCTTCGAGCGACGAGCCCGGCGCGATCGATCCCGAAACTCTGGCCGAATGGCTAGAGTCGGTCGATCCGACCGAGTTCAAGGATCAGAGGAAGTGGCAGGACATGATGATGGCCTGCCACCATGCGACCAACGGCGCGGGCGTCGACCAGTTCATCGCCTGGAGTACTTCGGACACTGACTATTCGGATCATAGCGAGATCATTCGGCGGCGCTGGGATTCGCTCGATGCGAAGCCGAACGGGATCACGGTCAGGACGCTGATCGGCTTCCTGCCCAATGAGAAGCGGCGTCAGGCGGTCGAGGCGATCGATCGTGTCGAGCCCGAGGACGACTTCCCCGATGACTTGGATACCGAGCCGAAGAAGTCGGGCTCGGTGTGGGACGATTGGGTGTTCGTGGCCGATGCCATGCAGTTCGTTCGGCGCGAGGACGGCAAGAAGTACCGAACCGACCAGTGGAAGGCGCTTTATGCCGGTCTCAATCCCGATGGCGAGGTTTTGAACGCCATCTGGAAGGGTCGTGTTCCGATGCGCAAGTTCGAATCTCTGGTCTATCTGCCCGAGAAGGCGGAATTCCCGGATGGCAAGAGCGGCAACCGCTACAACATCTGGCGCAAGGACGGCGTCGATGCGAAGCCGGGAGACGTGACGCCGTTCCTGGTCCACATGGCCTATCTCTTTCCCGACGAGAAGGACCGCGACCACGTTCTCGACTATCTCGCTCTGCTGGTGCAGCGGCCTGCCGACAAGATCCACTTCGCGCTGCTCATCCGTGGCGCGCAGGGGACCGGCAAGAGCTGGATCGGCCGGCTGATGGAGAAGATCGTCGGCAGCCGAAACACTGTTCGGCCTTCGAATGAGGAGGTCGTGTCGCACTGGACGGCGTGGATGGAAGGCGCTCAGCTTGCCGTCATCGAGGAGTTGATGACGCTCGGGCGCAAGGAGGTGGCGAACAGGCTCAAGCCGGCGATCACTGACCCGACGATCAGGATCGAGGAGAAGAACTGCTCGCTCTACTCGATCCCGAACTGCCTGAACTTCATCAGCTTCACCAACCATGAGGATGCCCTGCCGATCGAGCACGGCGACAGGCGGTGGCTCGTGGTGTTCTCGCCTGCGAGGCCGAGGGACAGCGCCTATTATCAGGGGGTGTTCGAGTTCCTTGACGGCGACGGCGCTGCCTACGTCAAGCACTGGCTGCTCAAGCGCAAGGTCGCCTTGAACCCGCATGGCGTGGCGCCGTTCACGGCCGGCAAGGAGGCGATGCGGCGGCTGTCGATCGGCGACGCCGAGGCGTATCTCCTCGAATTGTTCGAGGAGCGGCAGCCGCCCTTCGACTTCGACTTGGTGCGTGTCGATGAACTGGTCGATGCCGTACCTTCGGCGCTTCGTGGTCGCTCGAACCTTCGGGCTCGGGTGTCGAAGTTCCTCAAGGACGAGATCGGCGCCGTCAGCCATGCCCGCTACACCAAGGCCGACAGGAGGCGTCCTGCCTATCAGCTTTGGTCGGTGCGCAATCATGACATCTGGGACAATATCGGCGCTTCCGGCAGGATCGACGCCTATTTGAGCCACAGGTCGGATGACATGCTCGACCAGTTCAAGAGGTAGACAGGAGCGACAGCCGGTGGATGGCCTTCGTCGTCCACCGGCTTCGCTAATAATTTCATGGCTTTAGCTATCAAGTAGACAGGTAGACAATCACTTTTCAGATTATGGCAGGATGGATAACAATGGCCCGATGAAGGGCATGACGATATCGACGCTGTAAGCCTTATGAACTTCGAAACGTCGAGAAAGCTCTGTCTACCTGTCCACCTTCACGCCTGGAAAACACACGCGACACGCAGGCCCCGTGGACCTCGCGCGCGTGGCGCAGTCAGTCAGCGGTGGTCATGGAAGCCTTCGATGACATCGGCCTTGAGGAAGGCACAGGAAAGGGCATCGAAGCTGCCCAGGACGCTGTCAGTATGCCAGAGCATCTAATCAGCGATTGGAAGGCTTGAGTCCCGAAGGCGAGTCCGATCAAGGGCATGGTCGTCGTTGCTATCCAAAGCACCGGCCCAGGCACCGGGAACGCCTCCATGATGCCGGGAGGTAAGAGAGTGCCTAGAGGGGCATGAGGCAATCATGCAAGATGATTGCAGCGGCACGACGGCGGGAGTGAAAACCGACTTCCCGTTGCAAGGCGGCCGGCGTCCTGTGACTGCCACCGGCACAGCGGCCCTCACTTTTGAAACTGAGCCGGCAATCTCACACCTGAAAAATATGCGAGGCAATTGCTGGCGTCCCGCACGCTCCGCAAGCTGCATTCTCTTGCGTGAGAAATGCGAGAGAAGTTGGCCATGACCACGAAAGTAAAGAGCCGGGCATTGGAGACACGCGACATCCGCCGTCCCACCATGGATCGCAAGTGGTCGCCGGCCATCGAGACGCGCGTGCTAGACATCGTCGCCAGGACCGGCTCGCCGAAGACGGCTGCGAACGCGACGGGCGTATCGGCTGCGACCATCCACGACCACCGCAAGCGCGACCTGGAGTTCGGCGCCAAATATGCGCAGGCCATGGACGCTGCCTTTCATCATGTTTTAGGCCGTGCCTTCGAGCGCTCGCTTGATGAAGACGAGCCGAGCGATCGATTGATCGAAGTCCTTTTGAAGTTCCGGTGGCCCGAGCGGTTGAACGGATTCCTCGCCGTTGTCGGCGACGGCCCTGCCGACACGTCCGGGCCAGTCGGGCTCGATCCGCGTGTCATTGCCAAAATGGAGCCGGCCGACCGCAATGCGCTCATCGGCTTGCTGGAGAAATACCTCGATGTCGAACAACACGGACAGCGACAGCCGATCGTCATCGAAGGCTAACGCGGCAAAGCGGCTTCTTCGCGACCTGATAGCCGCCGAGGATTTAATTGCGCGGCTTGACGCGACCGCACCGGAAACCTGTCGTCGCCATCGCGGGGCACAGAAGATGCTTACCGGTTTCGGCGGCGTCGTCACCTGCATTGGCTATTGGCGGTTGGAATTGGGTGCCGCGCCGGAAGGCATCGCATTGTGGGAAGAAATGGCCGCTGAGCATCAGGCCGTTCATCGCGGCAATGCGGGCGGGTGATAAAAGTCAATCAACATTTGCAGACCCAAACGTTGGTCGTCTTCGGCTTGACCTTCTGCTGAGGTGTCCCTGCGCTGATAGTGCAGGCAACAGCGAAAGGAGAAACACGATGATGACGGTGGAAGAAGAAATTGATTTCAACAGGCGGATGATCGCCAAGGCCATAGCTCGGCAGAAGGTAAAGTTTCGCCAGAGCGAATATGCGCTCTGCGCCGATGAAAATCACCCGATTGCGCTGGCGGCGAGCGACCTCGTTCTACAGTGCGGCCATGCCGTCCAGGATTTTCTCTATCGCGGCGGTCGCAAAGATGATGCGGCCCGCTTCTTGCGCAAGCTGATGGAGAGTTAGTGCTGGTCCATACCGGAAGATGATTGTCGCATCATCATTGCGTTAGGGCCGATGCTGATTGGCCCGAACCGCGATGGCGGTGACGACGATGCGGCTGTGCCGCGCCTGTTCTCGCCCGGGCCTTCGCGTGATGCGGAGCGAAAGGAGATGGACATGGCGGTTAAAAATGCGGCCCTTGCGAGCAATTGGCTTTCCGCGACGGATTTGATCCAGCGGCTTGGCCGGGCCAGAGAAAATCGCGATCAGTACGCGAAAATGCTGGCGACTCTTGAAGGCCAGGTTACGCAGCGGCGCACCGACGTCGAGCGCAGCCTGGCCGACCTTTCTGCAAATGAGAGAAGCAAGATCGTGACGCGCGCCGTCAACGGCCACCGCGCCGAACTGCGGCGGAAGTCCGCCGATGCGCGGGTTGCTCTTGTCCGTGAGGCGGGCCGTCTTCGCGACGAGGCCACGGCCGTCCGTGTCCATTACCAATCCGCGATGCAATGCTTGATGCGCGAGAGCCTGGGCAGCGAGCGCCGCAGCCGGCTGCTCGGACAGATCGCAAATTCAGGCCCGACCGAACTAGCATCGCTTGCCTCCTATGCGGCCTCGACGAAAGACAAGGAGTTGGGAGCGGCGCTGTGCACCCGCATCTCGATGCTGCCGATCCACGACCGTCCTTTCTCCGCGCATGAGCTGGCTGATACCTTGGTTGGCGAAGATCATCGCCGCGTCACGCAGGCCATCATGGAAACCGAGCGCATTGCGATCGAAACGCTGCATTCCGACTCCGCCTTCGAGACCGGCAGGACGAACCTGACCCGCAATTTGCAGACCGCGATCATGCGGCGCGAGGAGGAGAAAGTCGGCGCCGATCTCTCCGATCTTGATGCTCTTACCAACAATAATGGGGAGGAATGACCATGACGATTTATTGCGTTTTCGCTGACGCCCCGGAGAAGCGTCGTTCTGATCGCTGCAACACGGTCATCGTCCAAGCCGCCAACGAGGCGGCCGCGCTCACCGCCGCCGAGCAGCACATCGGTGCCAGTCCTGGCGATTTGGCTGGCTTCGCCGTGGTGGACCTATCCACCGCGCCGCCCTTCGTCGTGCGGGGACATCCTCCGCTCGGCGGAGCCGGGCAGAGCGTGTGGCCGAGCACGCCCCACGCATTGTAACCGGAATTTTCCTTTCCGACCTGCCGGTTGGCTCCATCAATCTTTACGCTTCATAAGCGGAACCAAAATAGTATAATCTGCCCAAGAGGGGGAGTGAGGGTGCCGGTTCCGCCATTTGACATGCGCGGCCTATTGCCGCCGTTTGTCGGGGCGGACGCGACGACACAGGATCGCTCCCCGTACCCCGCAACAATGGCAGAGGTCGTAACACAGCTAGGAACGACACCGCAGCGGCGGCAGCTTTTGCGGAACCTGATCGCATACCGCGCGTTGCTGGCCAGCGACGGCTATCAGAGTGGCATTCAATTCATTGATGGCAGCTTCGTCGAGAACGTCGAGGGTGCGGCCAACCGATCACCAAGCGACATCGACGTATTCAGCATATTAAGTGCCCCCAGAAGTATGCCTCTGACATGACGGCATGGGCCAGTGCTGGAATAAGTTTTTGGCAAACGGAAATCGCAGATCGCGATAAGAACAAGCAACGCTTTTCGTTGGACACCTATGCGCTTCTCTACGAGGAGCTCACGCCAATTCGTCTCATTCAGGGCGTGATTTACTGGTATGGGCTATTCTCCCATCAGCGCGGCACGTTTGCCTGGAAGGGATTTTTGGCGCTCATGCTTGATCCGGCAGGCGATCAAGCTGCGCTGGCATCGTTGGGGAGCGCGTGATGCCGACGCTCCTGTCCATCGAAGCTCTTAAGGCAGATCGCCGCTACGTCGAGCGACAGTTGGCGGAGGTTGGCGATAACCCCTGGGCAACCGCGCGCCATATGTGGCAGACGAGGCTCGCGGAAATTGACGCGCAGATCGCCGCGCTCTCCGCTTCGAGCTCCAATTACGCCTCCGTGGCACTTATCTTCGACGGCAATCCGGTCATCGGTTCAGGCGACATTAGGCTCGACTTCACGACGGATGCTCTCGATAGCTACCAGAAGATCATTTCACTGGCGCTTGCTGCGCGGCTCTCGCAGGATGATCTTCCGGAGCGTGGAAGACTGCCTGGCGCCGACAAGTCGCGGCTATTCATCCGCGACCTCGTTCGAGGATCGATGGGCTTTGTGCTGGAGGAGATTGCGCCTGAGCTGCACGAAATGCTTCCGACTCCCCTGAAAGATACCGTCGAGAGCGTCACGCAACTGTTGACGACCTTGACTGACGCGACGGACGATGTCTTCGAGAGCACCCTTGAGAGTACGCAGCCTCGCGTGGTCGGTGCGGTTCAGAAGTTTGCCAAAGTCCTCCACGAGGCGGGGGCAAGCACGAAGATTGTGGGTGACCAAGAGCGGCTGACACTTTCGTTGGCCGATGTGGGGCGTCTTTCACAGCGGCTCAACGAGGTTGAAGTTACCGAGGAAGCCGAAACCGTAGACGGCATACTTCTTGGCATTCTTCCCGAATCTCACGAGTTTGAGCTCAAACCGCCTGGTGACGATGCCGTTACAATCAAAGGCTCGATCTCGGATGATCTCGCCTTGAAGTATACAGCCGACGCGGCGTTCAAAGAACGATTGCTGCTTCAGCCGGTCCAAGCGCAAATCAAGGTGATTAGAACGACGCGAAATGGCAAGCTGATGCGCGAGCGACGTGTCCTGGAAGCCTTGGAGCCGGCGCAGGCTTGACCACCGAAGTCGATCTTCCGAAAACGTCGTTAGCCGCTTGCGCGTGAATGGCGCGCTACCCTTGTCTTTTTGGGAGCGACGGCACGCTGCGCGCGGATGCGCTCCAGCAGTACGCTCGCCGGTTCGTCGTTGTCGTCCTGCGGCACTAGTTCGCCGCGAAAGGCTTTGGCGAGAATGGCAGATTCCAGCCTGTCGAGCAGCGCGCGGGCGCGGGCAGCTTCCGCTTCAAGACGGTCGGCGCGGGCGAAGGCGGTCTCCAACATTCTGACACGCTGCGTTCTCGTTGCGACATCTGGTATAGGTAATTTTATCTGGCGCAACGCTTCTTGGCTGATGTTGCGCATCGAAAGCTGATTACCCGTCGCCAATGCTTCAATCTGATTGCGTCCGTCTGGCGACCTAAGAAACCACAAAATCCATTTCTTATCGGCATCATCGGCAGCAAGGCGAAGAATCTTGTCGCTCAGGAAAAGATCGCGCGGTTGATTTTCTACCAGAACTACGGCGCCAACCAATTCAAGCGTGTTTGCGCGCGATATTAAAAGATCGCCTTTTCTAATACGCGACTTCTCCGGGGCCTCATAGTCAGATGGCAAAGTCTTTGATTGCGTAGCGTCGAAGCGTCCCCATGTGACAGCACTGACCTTCACGACGCCGTTCTCGCCTTCGCGCGGAATACGTTCTTCGCAGCGAAGGTTCTTGCCGGCTTCGATAGCACGGAGAAGCGTTCCCAATTCGATTGGAGCATTGGGAACGCTGCTGAAACATGCGACCAACGCCATTCTACGAAAATGTGCGGCCAGTACCGGCACGCGATCCAATTCCGCCCGCGCGCGGGCGATGCGGGCGGTCAGCGCATCCAGCCTGGCGACGATGCGGCGCTGTTCGGCGATAGGGGGAAGCGGGAGAGGTAATTCGGCCAGTGTCCGTGAAGACAAATGCTTCACGGTAACGGAACTGGTCACCTGATTGATGAGCCGCAGATATCCAGGCAGCAAGTATTCGAGAAGATAGGTATCATACTGGTCTGGATGTGCGACGATCTTGCAGACCCGCTGATTCAATAAGCCTCGCTCTGCTGACCAGCGCCGGACATTGAAATCACCATCCATACCTACGAGGAGATCACCCGGATCGATCCAATAGCCCTCTGTGATAGGACCGTTATAGAAAGTTTCCGTCTGACCGGTCGTGACATCGCGGATACGAATGAGTGGCACGCCGGTCGACTTGTTGAATCGCTCGGATTTCCATGGAAAACCATTGAGAATAACGGCGACTTCACCAAGCCGCACGCGGGGCCATCTGGTCGCTTTTCCGATTAAGTGGTCTTGGGAACCTTCGACAAGGTCATCAACGTCTTCACCAAAACTCACGGACTAACCTCCGCAGTCATTGGTTCTGATATCCTCTCGTCCAATTCGCCCACCAGGGCGGCAATCTCCTCTAACGCAGTTTTCAAGTGTCCTTCGATCGCAGCGGCAATATCCTCGGGTGTATCGAACCCATCCTCTGTCTCGGCGCTCGTGTCCTTCAGCCAAGTGATGTCGAGATTATCTCCACGCGCAGCAATCTCCGCACGGGTGAAACGACGGAAGCGGCCTTCCTCGCCTTGATCCTTGCGCTTGGCGCCGCCTAGCGGGTCGCCGCCAAAAGCATTGGCGAAATCGTCGAGGTCGGAGACCCTAAACGGATTGGTCTTGCCATAAGACGGCGCGCCCGAGCGAGCATCATAAATCCACACCGCGCGGGTTGCGTCTTTCGCCGGGGCTTCCTCCTTGGCGCGGGTGAAGAACAACACATTGGTCTTCACACCCTGCGCATAAAAGAGGCCGGTCGGCAGGCGCAGGATGGTGTGCAGGTCGCACCAGTTCATCAACCGCTGGCGCAGCGCCTTGCCGCGCCCGTCGTCGAACAGCACATTGTCCGGCACGACCACCGCGGCGCGTCCGCCGAGCTTCAAGGCGCGGATACAATGCTCGACGAAGGGCAGCTGATAGGACGATACGCGGTCGGTGATCGTCAGGTCGTCACGGGTCGGCGGTCCGCCAGCCGGGCCGAACGGTGGATTGGTGAGGATCAGATCGGCATTCTTGAACTGCGTGCGTGACCCGGCCGGCGAGAGCGTATCGGCAAGATCGAGATTGTCCGGGTCGATGGCGTGCAGGTGCAGGTTCATCAGGAGCAGGCGGAAAGTGTCGGGCACGTTCTCGATGCCGCGCAGGGCTTGTTGAAGCTGGAATGCCTGCTGCTTGGGCGAAAGTTCAAAATAGTCGTCGCTCGCGTCCTTCATGAAGCTGTTGGCGGCAATCAGGAAGCCGCCGGTGCCCGCCGCTGGGTCCTGGATGACCTCGCCGGGCTTCGGCTGCATCAGGCGGACCATCACATCGATTAGCGCGCGCGGGGTGAAATATTGTCCGGCGCCGCGCTTGGTTTCTTCGGCCATGCGCTGGAGCAGACCCTCATAGGCATCGCCAAAGGCGTCGCGCTCCACGGTGAACCAGTGCAGGCCGTCGATAGCATCGATCAGCTTGCGCAGATTGGCCGGTTCGCGAACGATCGTCGTCGCGTTCTGGAAGATCGCCACCACCGAACGATCCTTCACCTTCGCGCCATCGCCAAGATCGATCAGCGCCTGCTTGTAACGCTGAAGAACCTCGGTCTCGCTCGCACCTTTCAGCGCGCCCCAGCGATATTGCTGGGGGATGCGGCTTTCATCCTTCTGCTCGGACGCCATCTTGAGGAACAGCAGATAGGTGAGTTCGGTGACATATTGCTGATAGGTCACGCCATCCTTGCGGAGAAGCGCGCAGAGCCGCCAGAGTTTGTTCACCAGATCGGAAGACGGATTCATCGTTGTTCTTTCATCATGCAGCTTTTCCGCCGTCCCAGATCGCAGCGTTCAAATCCTTGAGCACGTCTGTCAGGCCGGAATTGAACTCGCGATCAATCACCTCGAAGCCTCCGGCCTGAGCGAACAGAGGATCGGATAGGATTTCGGGGTCGCCGACCGGCTGGGCCTTCAAGACGCGGCCAATGCGGGTCAGCCACTGCTTCTGCTTGGGCGTCCATGATCGGCTGGCCAGAAGGCGTTGGACGCCGTTCTCTACGCGGGTCTCATAAGGAACCAGCGGGTCGCCGAGCGCGGCCTGACGGACGAAGCCGATGATATGGGCAGCGATGTCGGCATTGCGCGCGCTGCCGTAGGCGCGGCGCAGGCTGGCTTCGGAGAAACCCTCGGCGTCGAGCAGGACGGCAAGCTCCTTCAATTCCTTGCGGGTCAGTTCGCGCGGCCTTTGGGTGGCGGCTACAAGCGCCGGCACCTTGTTCATGTTGGCGCGGACAAATGCCTCGAAATGCTCGATGTAATCGCCTGGACTGGCCCGGCCGCCAAAATTGTCCTCGACCGAGACAAGTTCATCCTCATGCTCGGATATGAAAATGCCGTCGCGCGGGCGATCCGGTTGGGCGCCGTCGAGGACGGTTGCAAGCGCAGGGTGCTGCCGGAATAGCGTGATCGTGTCGGCAGGCGGCGCTGCGGTCAGGCGATCAGCCAGCGTGTCGAGCGGCCCGAGCACCGTTTCGAGCGTGTCGCGCTGCGCCTGGTTGATGTGACGGAGGCGCTGGCGCAGCTTTACGATAATCTGGTCGCGGACATAGGCGCGGTCGTCGTCCGTCGTGGCCCGCTCCAGATCGCTGACGAGGGTGGCGAAGGTCAGCGCCGGATTGACCACCACCGGCCGCATGTCGGTGACCTCTTGCAGATTGGCGTAGATGTCCACCGCATCGAAGATGCGGAAGTACTCCTTGCCGATCTCGTCGCAGCGGCGCGTGGCGCGGCCGATCATCTGGTCATAGAGAATGCGGCTGTTCACGCGGCGGACAAAGACCAGATTGACGATCGAGGGGATGTCGATCCCGGTCGTCAGCAGATCGACGGTGACGACATATTTCGGGCGAGGATCGTTCTTGAAGACCTTGATGCGGTCGAGCGGCTTGTCCACCGAGCCGGTGATCTTCTCGACGATGTCGTGCGGCTGGGGGCCGTATTCATCTGTCAGGGCCGCGCGTAGTTCCTCGACAAGGATGTCGGCGTGATCGTCCCGCGCAGCGAACAACAGAGTCTTGCCCGGCTGGTTGGGCGGGCACTCCGCCGCGACTGCTTCCGCCACCGCCCGGTTGAAGGCGCGCGTGTAAACTTTCTTGTTGAACTCGGCGACCTCGAAATCGACCTGGTCATCGAGGTTGAACAGGTCGATTTGGCCGGTGCGCGGATCGACGATATTGACGTCTTCACCCCTGTCGAAGGTGATGCCGGTCTGACTGAGTGCCGTCGTGATCCGGCGCGGAGGGCGATGGTCGATCAAATAGCCGTCGATCACGGCCTGACGATAGCCATACCGGAATACGGGAGCACCGAAAATTTCGCGAGTGTGCAGCGCCGGCGTCGCCGTTAGCGCGATCTTGGTGGCATCGAAATAGTCGAGCACACGGCGATAGGCGGACAGATAATCGTCGAGATTCCGAAAGCCAAGGTCTTCCTCCCGCAACTCGGCATCCAGCGTGTAGCCCCGATGAGCTTCGTCCACGATGATGAGATCATAGGTTCCAGGTGTTGGCCGTTCGGCATCGGGATCATCGAATACACGACGGATCATGGCTTGGACCGTCGCGACCTGGACCCGATCGGTGGCTTCCGGGAATTTGCGGGCAAGATCAGCGACCGGGAAGACCTGGTCGAACTTGAGGAAGCCCGAGGTGTCGGTCGTGCTCATCGCATCCAGAGTCTGCCGGCCGAGTGCGTTCCGGTCCACGAGGAAAAGGATGCGGCGGAAACGCTTGGCGCGCAGAAGCTCGTACATGAGCGCGATGGCGAGGCGGGTCTTGCCGGTGCCGGTCGCCATCGCGAGCAGAATGTGGTCCTGATGGCGGGCGATGGCTTCCTCGACCGCGAGAATCGCCTCTTGCTGATAGGGACGCAATCCGGTCACGCCGATTTCCCGTTCGGCGAGTTCCGTTATGTTCGGACCAACCTGCTGCTCCAGTCGCTCCGTCAGGTCGCGGGGCGAGAACCATTCGGCGAGCGCGTGTGGTGCGGCATCGGTTCTCGCGTCCCAGAACCAGATGCCTGACTTGGTGGCGAGTTGTTTCACATAGGGCCGACCGTTGGTGACGAAAAGAAACGGCACACGGAATTGCTCAAGACCCTGCGCCCAGGGGCTGTCGAGCGGGGTTTCCTCCTGCGTCAGGATGATGTCGCGCGCATAACGCTTGGCCTGTCCCAGCCGACCCGGCACATCCTTGACGTTCCGCTTGGCTTCGATGACGCCGACGCATCGCCCTTCGACAAAGAGCGCATAGTCCGCGGGACCGCTTTCTGTCGGCCATTCGGCGATGGCGATTGCCTGTCCCGGCTGAGGCCGAACGCCAGCCGAGTGCAGTAGCACTGCACTGTCCACGGTCCAGCCAGCCGCACGAAGCTGGTCATCGATCAGAACTCGCGTCGTCGCTTCGTCCAGTTCGACCGTTTCAGCTTGTTGTCTCGCCAGCTTAGCCAGCAGATCAAGCTGTTGCGGGGGAGTTGCTTCAGCCGCCGCCTGTGCGGCTTTCAGATCGGCTTCAGCCTGTCGAAGCCCTGCCTCGGTTTCGGCGGCATAGTTCTCCCAGAACTCGCGTTCCCGCTGCCTGGCTTCCGCAGCCTCGATCGCCTGAAGGCGTGCTCCCTCGGCCTCCTGATAGGCGAGGAGTGCTTTCGCTTCGCTATCGGCACTGGCCCGCACCTGGGCGCGTAGCTTCTCGATTTCCACGGCGAGCGCGGCGCTGGAATCGACAGGTTCGGCCGGCGGGACGAACGGCCCCGGCTTGAAGCCCGGCGCACCGCCATAGCTTTGATGAAACCAGATCGCTGCCGCTCGCGCGATTTTCAACGCGGTGAGAGCCTGCGCGGCCGTGCCGACATTTTCGTGAACCGCAGCGTTTCCGAGCTTCTTCAGGTGGAAGAAAAGATCGGCAATCTCACGCGGGAGAGCAGCCTTGACCTTCAGGACCCGAAGCACGTCGTCGAAGTTGGCTGTCTGTGAAGGTAAAAGGCCGTGACGGGCGGCAACATCCTTGGCGATAAATTCGGCGAACTGCCGGAGCTTGATGAGCGTCGAAGGCGCATCGTCAAAGAAATAGCGTTCGGCCAGCGCGCCCAGGCGCGCTAACTGTTCATCTTGCTCTGCAAGAAAGCTGAAATTGCTGATCGCCCCCATAGAAAGCCATGTTATCTACGTTTCTATCTGTCTCAAATACCCCAACTCGAACGCATTGGTTGAGCGTTCGGGGAATGGTGCCGGCGGAGAGGATCGAACTCCCGACCTTCGGTTTACAAAACCGCTGCCAATTAAAAATGATCTAAATAATTTCAATCATATAGTGGTTGATGCTGTGTAAGGGGTAACCGTTCGGGTAAATCCATATGCAATCGTTGCCGCAAACGCCGCAATCCGATATGAGGGCGCGACGGGCCGGTGTAGCACAGCGGTAGTGCAGTGGTTTTGTAAACCAAAGGTCGGGAGTTCGATCCTCTCCACCGGCACCACAAATAGAGAACGGCCCGCGCGAGTTCATTATGAGCGATCGTGGCGGATTGCGGCAGAGATATCAAAATGAGCCGTATTTCGGGGTTGCTCCCTTTTTCCCGATTGCGGAAGTTATGATCCCGTTTTCCTTCCAATAGGTGAAACCATCGTCGCAAGCATAGGAGCGCTTGTGCTGTAACGGGTATTCCGATTGCAACGTGCAATGGGCATTAAATATGTTGTCGTCATGAAATGCGTGAAAGAACAAATAAACAAACATCAGGGCAGGGACGGCAACGATTATTCCGACAATAATCAAAAACGTGCGCATTGCTATTGGCTCGCTTCATCCAAACGCTTTTGATAATTCTTTTCATTCGCCTTCATTGCTTCGTATAGGGCTTTCATCGTGACGCAATCTTTGCGATCTTGCGCGCTGGTATATGTGACAGCGCATTGAGCGGCCCAAACTTCACCATTGGTTTTAGGTGGTTTTGAATGCTCATAACCGATCAAAGATATGCCGCCGCAAAGTGCGAGAAATAGAGCGATGTTCATTAACGTCCGCATGTCCTAAGCATCCTCCAAAATAGAAACAGGAGGATCAGACAACTTTTCGGACGTTGTATCAAGTGATGCGCTATGCGCCATAGCTTCCGTGATCGCGTCAGCGATGGATAGTCAGGCAATCGCAGATGGGCATATTTTTCGATGATTGGCGCGATGGTGATCGGTGTTAGGCCGGTTTCTTTACTGAGCGCTGTGATTGCCGCGTCATGTTGTGATGGTGGGAGCGCTGCAATCTCGGCGCATCGATCTTTGACTTGGTTGTAAAATTCAATCGTCCTATCGTTCCGTTGCGGCTGCTGCATCGTGGCAATATCTCGAAAATATAAACTCCGATCACATCACGTACATCCGGTGATGTGATCGGAGTAGCTGCCCTGATAGGAAAGCGACTAACTATCGGGGTTGCATTCAATGTGCAGTCGGAGTTGCCGCTGCGAGCAACGCGCGCAAGTGATCGGCGTGCAATGCCAGCGATGCTTCGTCTCCGTTGCGTTCCAGTAATTCGCGAAAATATTCCAGATGGGATAGACCGGCCTTGCGATATTCTTCGTTGGTCATGGTGGTTTCCTCTGTGGGTTTGGACGTTTGAGAACGGCCGTCCTGTTGCCGTTAAAGACAAGCAATCCTTTGAATTTTAGAATTTTGTAGAATGCTTGCATGCGTTCGCGGGGAGTAACTACGCCCAACCACTTCAACGCATCGTTTCCGCTCATAGTGTATTGTTCAAAAAACCGATTAATTTCGCGAGGTTTGAACGCGAGATTTCGATTGCCGTTTCGCATCGAATAAAAGGTAATGATCGCGCACAGCGTTTCCGCGTTGACCATCAAGTCGTTTCCATCGAACACAGCGTTTTTGACGACACGAAACGGCTCCTTCATCCCGTCAGTGAAGGTTAGCGCCATGCATCGTTCGATATTCGGGTCGCGGTTTGCGGCGTAGCGGCCATGTGCGCGGTCGAATTGCTGGACCGTTGCGAAAAATCTAAATGTTGATTTTGGTTCCCATGTGATCGGATCAATATCTGCGCCGTTGTTGGATAACGAGTTCGCTATCGGTTTCGAGGATTTGCACTGCGTTGCCGAACAACGCTGTCTCAATATCTTCGCGTAGATTTGGTCCGTATCCAGCAAGCGCGCGAACGTATAACCATTCGTCCGGATTTTCGTAATCGCGGGGGCATTCTGCTTTGGTATTCGTTTCCCATCGGCTCAAGCGCCAACAATAGAGAGCATATCCTTCGCGTTGCTCGGCAGTTAACTTTTCGATCCGCGCGAATATTGAGTTTTCATATTTTGCAATGATTGCTTCGATGTACTTCCGGTCGCGGTCCTTAATCATTTCCCGTACTGGTCAAGCTTCGCGTTAATGCGGGCCAGTTGCTCGACAATTTCGGCACTCTCAACGCGTTTCAGTTTCTCGACCGCGCTCGCAGCAGAATTTAGTTCATCCGCCGTAATTTGACCGTCGCAGAACGACTGCCTCAAGTCTTCAGGAGTGCAGCCAAAAAGTTCTATCAAGCGTCCGGGCGCTACGTATTTAAACACGCATTGCACAGCCCATGCGGGAACAGGTCGCTCATCAAGCGCTTCGGCTAGAGCCGCTACAGCGCGAGGCCCAAGAGCGGCTATCTGCTTTGCAACGTCGCCTGACACGCGGTTCCGACTTCCAACCGGTCGGCCCGGTCCACCTTTTGCGAAGCGACCGCCTTCAATGCGCGGTGCGCTAAATTTACCGTCGTTTAGCGCAGTAACGTTGTTCGGAAGTGCGTTCATGATCAGACCCAAATCACTACAATGTTGTGAGACGAACACCATCTCACAATTTCCGCCGTCCGCGACAGAGAGGCATTCCCAACGCGCGACGGCGCGGGCAGTCCATATAACTTTCTCCACAGATGAATGACGCCGCGCGAACGTCCGAACGCTTCACGCAAACCGGCAGCATCGATCGTCAGCGCGGTCGGCAATACGATGGTGTGTGGGAATGTCGGACGGGGACCGCGCGTCATTGGTGCGAAATCTCGATCATGTTGCTGCGATGCTGGACGGTGTTGCGACCGTCCAGCCGTTGCGTTGTGGGTCAAGCTGCGATGTTGCTGTTAACGAGCAAATCATATGCCTGATTGCGATGTTGATCAGTGGCAAGGGCCACAAGATCGATAAGACCGAGAAGGGTATTATTGACGTTCGCAATTGTGTCGGAGCGCGCGTTAAGTCTGTTGAGCGCATCGCGTGATGCCGCCATTGCAGCTTCAACATTTGGCCCCGTTCGTAATGGAAATTCGTGATCGGGTTGCAAAGAAAATTCGCTTTGGAGACCCGTCCGATTAATGTGACGTTTGAGTATGAAATCATCCAAAATTGTTTTCTGAAATTCAACGGGCAAACCTTGATATGATTTCGTTTCGATGACAGCGCTTAATTCTTCGACCGTTGCAATAGCAACCAAGTCACCTTTTTGACCGATGTTGGCGGCATTCCAGTGTGCTAGGAAGTTCTGCCGAATGTAAGCCGTCGCAGGGGTTGCCGGATCAACGCTGAGCGCGGTTGCGCGGGCGGTGGCAATCTGTTGGCCTTCTTTCCGGCCATCGATCTGTGTGGCTGCAAACGCCTTGGAGACGACATTTGCAACACCGCCCCGCAACTGTTCGGCGCGAGCACCGGCCTTGAACTGAGCATCGGCGCTGTTAACGACGCCAGTGAAGTCGCTGAGCCGGGCGGTAAGGCCCGCGATCGCTTTGGACATGGCGTTATCCTGCCCAAGCGACTGAATATGTACGACAACGCTGCGACCGTCCTCATGAGTGAGTGTGAACACCGGCCCGCGCGGCGTGTTCTCCCTTCTCATTTCCATTTTCAAAATTCCTTATCTCTGAACGCGCGACCGAAGCGCCGCGACTGAACGTGTCAAGCATTACTGCGCCTCAAAAGTATTTGTCAAGTCTATCTGTTCATAACTATTTGATATTGCTTCGATAATTGCGATTGTCAAACAATCTATATTGCGATTGACTTGCGATATTACTTGCGATGGTCAAGTGATGAAAGTTGAGCATCGGTTCAGCAATTTGATGTGTGGAAACGCGATAGCTCGTTAATTGTAGCATTTGCGCGATGTTGAATTTGGAAGGGGAATGTCCGGGGTATTTTTGCCGGGTTGCAGCTAACCCCCATCACTGTGCATCGGTGCCGGAATTGGAAATTATAGAGGCGATGCACCGCTACTTCGGCTGGACAGCTTGGACAGGTCTCCTATTCCCCTACGCCCTAAAACATGTCTGATGTATTTATTTGTAGGGCAGTAGAGAGGCTGTCCAAGCTGTCCAGAAAGGGAGAAGCGAAAATTACGGAAACCCGGCACTGTGACCGGAACGGCAACAAAAAGCCCGGCGCGAAACGGGCTTGAAGATTATTCCGATGGTCGATTGAAAAAGGTTGCTGCTGCATTGTGGGTTGTTGATGCCAGCCAGCGGGCCGGGTTGTCGTAAACATCGGCGGGTTTCAAGTCGCGAACGATGACCAAACGTTTTTTGTCATTGCCGGTGCCGACGCGTTTATCGAGATAGATCATATCGAGTTTCATCAAGTTGCGTCGAATGGCGGCTCTGTTGAGTTGTTCGCCGGGTGCCCGTTGCCTAAGAAAGTTTTCGATAGTGAGGAATTCGACGACTTGGGCGCTGCATTGGTCTCTGAATTCCTTTAACGCCTGTTCAAGATCGGTCGAAACGCTGTTGAGCATCCTTTCGCGCGCGGCGTTGTTAATCGACCGATCGCCAACATTGAAGCCCGCAAGCGATCGGGTGGACAAATGCGCCCATACTGCTGCAATGAATTCATCGCGCCGAGCAAGATCATAGATTTCTTTGTAATACGCGGTTGATTGCGGTTTTGTCGGATTTTCAACGATGTTCCATCGGCGGTCATCATGTTCGATCGGGAGAGCGTCCCAATTGTTCGAGAACACAAGCCAACGCATTGCGTTGTGTTCCACCCATTCCAGCCCATGCTTTTCGTTAATCTCGCGAAAATCCGGGTTGACCATTGTTTTTAGTTTTTCAGATAGCGCCCATGTGTTCGGGCCGCGCATTCCTGCTTTAGCTTCATCAACGATCATCAACAGTTTGCGCGACATGCGACCGTTAAATTTGCCGTCTAGAACAACGTCCAAAATCGCATTGTTCAACACATAGCCGCGCAATACCCGGGAGAGAACACCACCAAGCCAATTGCGGCCAATGCCGGTCATGTTGGCGACGAAGCACCACGCGGTTTCGACTTTTTCGCCGGGATGCTGCAAGATATGCGCAAGCCAACGTTCAAATAAATCCCGTTCGCTTTCGATCGGCAAGAGATAGGCAAGATGTTCTCGCCATTTGGCCAGCCAGCATTCGCGTAACTGATCATCGTTGGTGAAATGATTATGCCACGTTGGCTTGATCAATCCTCGCCATGTGTTGAACCCGCTTAGACCAACCTTTTCGGGAACGTCGCAAATCGATCCGCCTTCCGGCTTCCATGTAACGCTGTCAACACGCTTTCGCTTCTCATGCGGTAACCATTGCTCAAACGCCGGAACAAGTTTCGTCTTTGTTTCACCTGTTCGCTTATCGGTGTATTCAACTGGATATCTTGATGGTGCGTATTCATTTCGCGCAACCGCAACAGATAGAACATTTAATGTTCTGGCACTCGCTACACCGCCCGATGCACCGACGCCGCTGACGAAATAGAAATCACTGATCATTTCGTCCAAGGTGATTAGCTTTGTCGTGGTGTCGAATTCAAGCTGTTCTCCTAGACGCTCGTTTTCTTTTCGTTGCTTGTCGCGTCGCTCCTGATTAGTGCCGCGATACACATCGCGGCATGCCACGTTGCCGCTACTAGCCGTTCGATTGCGATAGTATGCGCGATTGCGCCATTTATCGCGATTTCCCAATGCGGACATGCTGAAAAGGCGGATCATTCGCTCATGATCCTTTCCCGTCCAGAATGCCAACTTGTTCATCAGCGCTAGGTCCGCACCGCTGTGGTCGAATTGCTGTCCAGTCGATGACGGGTAATGTTGGCCTAACACAATCGCGTCAGCGTTCCAAAGCGCGGCGAACGGAATGCGGCGGCTCAGTATGTCGAATTGTGCCTTTGCGACGAAGTTATTTGGGTCGCGCATGATTGCATCATTTAGTTCGGCAATTCGTTCTGATGACATCTTGTCATCAGATGCAAACATGCGGATCAATAGTTCCTGATCATCTTCCGGTCCGGCCCATTGTTGGTCGCAGATGGTCTCTATTTCCTGATTGTCGCGGTCATGTTCGCGGATTGGCAGGAATGTTTGCAGCGACGTCGTTTGCTCTAAGTCGGCGTTGCCGATCCATTCGTTGCCTGCAATCGCGATAAAGCGGTTATGCTGATAGAATTCAAATCGTCCGCCCCATTTGTTTCGGCGATTGCCAAACTGTGTTTTGTCGCCCCGCATGATCAGATGCAGACCTGATCCCGATTGGCTAACCTCTGCTGCAACACCCGGAAACAATCGCGTGCAAATGTGCGTCGCTTCGTCGTTATAAGTTCCGGTTTCCGGATCACGGCAACTGTCAAGATCAACGAACACGTAGGGATCGTTCAGCGTAAAGACGAAACCAAGCCTGTATTGCGTGTCGGATTTTACGATTGCGTTTGCAACAATAGAGCTCGCCCATGTGGCAGGATTTGTCGTGTCGGCGCGTTGAAGTGTTTTTGGATCGTATGGGACTTTGCGCGGCTTTGGTTCATCGGGATATTGTTCGAGCTTCCACACCACCCATTGCGGAAGTGCTTTTAGTCCCGCAAGAGGGTCGAGAAGCTTGCCGGGATCGAATGCGCGCAGTGTTAGACGCGCACTATTGATGAGCGCGGCGCTAGCGTGTATAGTCATGATGCTTTCCTAAGAATGATGATTAAAGGCCCTGCCAGCGGCAACCGGCAGGACCTTTTCCTTTGCGCGCTAGGCGGCTCTGGCGCGGTCGCTGATGAACTTTTCAAGATCGGACCGACGCCAATAGCGCCGACCGCTGATCATGATCGGCGCGGGAAAGTCAGCCAGCGGCGGGATGATCCTGTTTCGCGTGCGATGGTGTAGGCCGTGCTGCCAGCAATGCAGCGTCATGTGGGAAATGTTCCCAAGCATCGTTCTGGCAGTCTTAGAATTTACAAGGATGTCGGTAGGGGCAAATGCCGCGTGCGTACTCGCGTCAACGAGCAAGACCGTTGATGTCATGGCGGATGACCTGATGATGATGTTGAGGGGTTTGCAGGCATCCGCCCGCCGCGCGCCGCGTCTTTACCGCGACTTGGGCCATCTGACCCTTCACACCCGACGCATGTGCATCGTTGCTGGTCGAAAATGATTCAATGAATATGGTTCGTCAAGCGCGAGGCGCAGCAATCAACAGCGCGTTTTCACCCGTGCGGTTACCCGTGAATTGCCGACGATCGAAAACCTCTGGAAAATAAGAGCATCTGGCGTGATTGCCTGCAAATTCTGTAACCGATGCTCACTGCAAATGTTATGATCGTGACGCGCGCCGCGCGGGCGGCCGATAGGAGATCACGTCATGCCGGGCACCACGACGACCGCCGATTTCAAATCCGACCTCGCCACCGCGCGGGCGGTCTATGCCAATGCAGTTACCGTGCTCGTCAACGCAATCATCGATCTTGAAGCGCTAACCAATGTCGTGAATTACACCGATCCGAACGCTCATGCGGCAAATACGACGTTCGGCGGCGCGAAGGGATATTAGTCGGATTTGCACGTTGCTCTTGAACATCCGATCGCCGCGCCGCGTAATGTGCATGCATCGCTCAAAAATCTGAACTTCGCTCACGCTATCAGGGCGGCTCAGCAGGGCTACCTAGCTCAGTGGTCCGGTAGCTGATCGCTGCAATAGCATTTAGGAGCGCCCCCATGGACCTTGCTCAGATCGGTTTTGCAGCAGACACTTCCGACCTCGATAGGGCCGCTGGCAGCCTGCAAAAGTTGGTCCCGGCCAGCGCAGCAGCAGAGAAAAGCGCAATCAAGACATCGGATGCACTTTCCGATGTCAGTGCATCTGCCGCGAAGGTCAACAAGGCTGCGACCGGCACGGCAACGCAAATGAGCGCAACCGCGAAAGTGATCCGCGCGGCAATCGGCGATATCAACCAACAAGCAAATGCCGCAAAATCAGGAAAAAGCGCGAACGACAATCTAGCAAAAAGCCACGCCGGATTATCGACCCAAGCAATGGCAGCACAGCATTCAATCCGATCGATGGTGGAACAACTCGCAATGGGCGTTCCACCATCGCAAGTTCTAACTACGCAACTCAATCATCTTGCGTATGCGGCAAGCGGGCCGGGCGGACTCAAACAAGCGTTCGGTGATGCGTTCGCATCGTTGACGAAATTAATTAGCGGCACGGTCGCATTCGCGGCCGGTGGCGTCGCAATTGCTGCCTCAATCGGCGCGATTGCCGCTGGGGCAATCAAGAGCGCGCTTGCACTGGACGATTTACGAACCATGACCGATCTAACGCTTAAACAGGCGTCCGGATTGCAATCAATGGCCGGGATCAAAGGAATTGCGAAGGATGAATTTGCACAAGGCATGATTCAATTCGCAACGTCGGTTGACGATGCGCAGCACAACATGGGTTCGCTTAACGGCCTCATGATCGCGAGCGGCAAAAGCGCGAAAGACATGGTTGGTTATCTTGCTAAGGTAGCCGATATTGTTGCGCAAACGAACAGCAATGTTCAAAAGCGCAACATCCTTGAAGCCGCTGGATTGCCGACAACTGCAAAATGGGTTCAACTAATGAACCGAGGCGGGGATGCAATTCGCAGCGCTGCACAAGGTACAAGTGATTTCGATACGAAAGCCAATGAAAATCTGATCGCGAACGCGCGCAAGTTCGATGAAATGTGGAACGGCGCGATTACGAATTTCAAAAACAATTTTATCAACGCCACTGTCGGAATAACATCGGCGTTCGAAACCTTTTACGACAAGGTAGCGAGTAAAGCCGCAGGGTTTGGCAGCAGTTCATTTTGGAAAAACTTTTATCCGTCCGATTGGGAAAAGAATGCGAAAGACATGGGTTTAACCTTCGCTCCAAATGATTTTGCCAACCGCTTCGGTCAATTTCAACAACCGGCAAATGCCGCACAACTTGCGGCGGGATTGCTTGGTTCACAGGGCAAGGGCAGGACAGGCGATCAGCAAACGCAAGCGCAGCTACTTGCTGCAAATCAGCAGGCGCAACAGCACATTGGCATTCTAGGTGATCTTGCGACCGTTGAGCAGCAAGTGACGCAAAAGCGATTGGAATTGAACGCGGCAGGACTACAAGGAATTGGCGTTGGCAAGAATATGGCCGCAGCGATCTTGAACAATACGCGCGCCATGGCTGAAATGAACCGCGTGCAGCAACAGGCGAGCATTGGCATTTACAACGAAACTGCCGCACGCAAGGCAGCGGCCGACACGTTGCAATCGTGGATCGATAAAGGGCTGATCGATAAGACGAACGTTGAACAGATGGCGGCGGCGCATCTTGTGCTTGCTCGCAATATTCAAGCGACGAAAGATGCGGCGACGGTCGCAGCCGCACCGCTGTCGCAACTCAAACAGCTTGAATTGGATAGCGGCAATTTCGCAAAAACACTCGACACGGCGCTAACCGGCTCACTCAACAATCTTGTGCAGCCCATTCAAGACGTGATGAACGGCGTTACTGGCTTATCGCAAGGCTTCAAAAACCTTGGCATCGTCGTGTTGCAAGCGTTGCAACAGATGATCGTCAAAATGCTGATCATTACGCCGATCGCAAGAGCGCTTCAAAGCGTCATGGGCGGTATGTTCGGCGGCATCGGAAGCATATTTGGATTTAGCTCTGGCGGCGTTCCGTCGCTCGCAAAGAACGCGGCGGGCGGTGTTTATAATAAGTCGCCGTCCCTTAGCGCGTATTCTGGCACGATCGTATCTAATCCGACGCTGTTCAAATTCGCGTCCGGAACGGGATTGATGGGCGAGGCGGGACCGGAGGGTATTCTTCCGTTGAAGCGCGGACCATCCGGAGCGCTTGGCGTCCAAATGTTCGGTTCGCAATCGAGCAACGATAATTCCGCTTCGCCGGTCGCTGTGACGTATGCGCCGACATACCAGATTGGCGGCAAAGTTTCGCAAGACGATCTTGACAAAATCAAACGAGCGCAAGCGGAGGATCGAAAGCAGTTCACGGCGAACGTAGCGAATTCGATGCAGCAATTGCGCCGTCGAAATGTAGGGGTTTGATCAACGCTGATCGAATAGGGGCAAAGCATGACGTTTCTCAATGAACGCGATCTTACATACGCGATCGGCACCGTTTCAATTACGAATGGTGCGACAACGGTTGAAGGTGCATCAACACTTTGGGGTGGCGTCGTTCGGCAATGGGATTGGATATCGATTGATGGTTCCGATCCTGTTCCCATTACATCAATGACGGATGCAAGCTCACTCGAAATTCCAGCTTGGCAAGGTGCGAGTAAAGCGGCCGTTTCATATGTTGTCTATCAGCTTTCGCCGTTGCGTTATTCCGGCGCTCAGCAATCGGTTGATATCGACAATATGCTTACATCCCTCAATACAGATGGATGGTATCGGTTCGTTAAACCGTCTGTTGCTAGTCCGACCGCGCAGGGTATCGTTGCGAACGATGGTCAATTTGCTCTGCAATATACGACTGGTAAACTTTGGGTTATGGATGGTGGTGTGTGGGTGTTTGTCGGAACGTATAAGGGATTTCAATATAAAGGTGCGTATGATGATGCAACTTCATATGCGACGTATGATGTTCTGACCTATGATGGTACGGCGTATATCGTCACCACACCAACCACCGGAAACGTTCCTCCAAATGCAACTTATTATGATGTGTTTGTGAGCAAGGGTGATGTTGGTGAAACGGGAGACCCCGGACATGATAGTACAATTGCTATTGGCACCGTAACTAGCGTTGCGTACGGACAGCCCGCAACGGTGACCAATGAGGGTACTGCTGGCGCTGCGGTATTCAACTTTGAAATCCCTAAAGGACAGGACGGAACGGGCACCGGCGACGTTCAGGGACCAAGTGGTGCGACAGACGCCGGAGTTGTCGGCTTCGACGGCACGACTGGAAAGCTGGTCAAGGGACTGACTGCGAGCGAGGTCCGATCGGCCGCCGGTGCGACTACTATTGGCGAGGCTCTGCTAACGGCGGCGGATGAGGACGCGGCTCAAAATGCGGCTGGTGCTACAACTATCGGAAAATCATTGCTTACGGCGTCGGATGCCGCTGATGCTCGCGATACTCTTGGCGGAACGGCAATAGGTGAGGCGTTATTTACAGCGGCGGATGCTACTGCGGCACTCGCTGCCCTTGCTATGCCGAATTACTTGACCGGCCTGACGCTTTCGACGGCGGGCGGTTCGTCGACGTTTGGCATCGCAGCGGGCTTTGCGACGGATAGCTCCAATGCGTCCATGATGGCGCTGTCATCGGCTTATTCCAAGACGACCTCCGCGTGGGCTGTCGGCTCGGCAAACGGCGCGCTCGATACCGGGACGATTGCGGCAAACACTTGGTATCATGTCTTTTTGATCAAGCGCACGGACACGGGCGTCGTCGATGTTCTGATTTCGACCTCGGCGACGTCGCCGACCTTGCCAACGAACTACACGCTGTTCCGGCGCATCGGAACGATGAAAACCGACGGCTCATCTCAGTGGACGAAATTCGTTCAGGTTGGCGACGAATTTTTGTGGGACGTTGCGGTCCTCAACGTGAGTACGTCCCCCGGAACTACAGCTATTCAAACGTTGACCGTTACTACGCCGCCCGGCGTTAAGACAATTGCGCTTTTTAATGTTGGCGGCGTCGGAAACAGTGATAACCGTGGACGGATATTTTCACCAGATGTCAATTCGGCCGGGGCATTAGCCAACACCACATCTACGATTAATTTCGGTGGATCGGGCACCATTCAGGTTTGGTCAACCGCTCGGGTTCGGACGAACACATCGGCACAGATCAAATACGCTATGACGCTATCAACCGGAATACCAGCTATCACAACGGCAGGATGGGTTGATGATCGCGGCAAGGTGCAATAGGTCAATCGTACTGAATATCGGCCGCGCGTTGCCTGATCTGACCGGACGGCGGAAGCGACGTTAGGAAGATGCGACCAGCTTTGGTCGCGGCCTATCGATAACGATCGTTTGCAAGCGGTCAGCCCATACTTTCAAAGCTTCGTGTTTTTCGTCGTGATATTCATGCCGATTGTAGATCGCCGCAACGCCACTGACCTTGCCTGATTTGTGGTTCAAGATTGCTTCTGTCACTTCCTGCTTTATTCCAAGCTTGGCGAGTTCGGTTGCGCATGAGCGCCGCAAATCGTGCAAATGCCAATTTGGCAAGGCGGGTTCAATATACTTGTCGAGTGCGATCTTTCCATTAGAAAAGCCGCTAAACGGCTTGGTCCCAAATGTCGTAAATACGTATTCCGACATTTGGTCGATTGAGGTTGCAATTCGCGGTAACGCCTTGATGATCCCGGTTGCCAGTTTCGGAAGCGGCACAATATGAGCATGGCCGTTTTTGGTGCGCGATCCCTCAAACGTGATTGTGTCGAGTTCTTCGGACAACTCGGACCATTTGAGATTTGCGATTTCGTCGCGGCGTTGTCCCGTCAACAAAAGCAATTTCACGATAGGTCCGAATGGATATCCGCATGATGTTGCAGCATTCCAAACCGCCTTGATTTCATCGTGCGAAAGAACACGTTGGCGGCTTTGTGGTTTTGGCGGCGCGTCCGCACGTTCAATTACGTTGCGATTGATAACACGTAGTACGGATTTCCAGCGGAAGAATGTAGATAAGACGGCAAAAGCGTTGCGTCGTGCGCCGGGGCTGAGCTTTCCTAGAAGCTTTTCGATGTCGCGTTCATCAATTTCGCGAATATCAGTGACGTGTTTCCAGTTGGGCTTGATATCCGTTTCAATGATCCGTTCGTATTCGTCCGCTGTGGATGCTTTGACCGGGCGTCCTTTGAACCCTGTAGACCTTGCGGTTTTGACGAATTCACCAAGCCAATAGTTGAGGCTCAGTTTGTCGGTTTTCGATTGTCGTGGATCGTGCCCACGACCGACATCGGCAATCGAGCGCTTGGCCAATTCCCGCGCTTGGGTGATGCTCAGGACTTGCTTTGTGGATGGCCGATCGGGCTGTTGGCTTGAGCCTTCTTCGTCATAGCGGCCGAGGGTGATTTTGACCGCCTTGCCGTCCATCTTCGTCCGGACGGCCCATGACATCGATCCGGAGGGGCGGGGCTGGACGACGAGATAGAGGCTCCCGGGGAGGCTTGGTTCCGATGAAAAGCCATCATCCGGGATTTCCTGACGGGCATCGGTGGCCTTCAAATTCTTGATGAATGTTGCGGCGCGTTTGTACTGCTTGGGAAGCTTTTTCGGGAGCATCGGTTTGTCCGGGGTAACCGGCCGGGTAATTCCGGCGGGCCTTATTGTGCCATACCGAATCATACATAAACCGATGCTCAATGGAACGATAAACGACTGAATCAACAGCAATTTTGCCGCTATAATCACCCAAAACAGGGTCGGGGCAATTGATCCATATTCGCGAAAATCGAATTACAAAACCGCTGCACTACCGCTGTGCTACGCCGGCTCTGGCGGACACCGATTTCCGGTGCCTGTTTCAGGTCAATAATCCAAAATCGATACGGACAACAGTGGCGGATGCTGACGCCGATCCGGGGGCCGCTGGCCCTGCTTATGGCGGCTTGCCGGCTTTCGTCAACACCGGCTGGCTGAAGGGCCCCGCAAGCGACCGGAGCTACGGTTGCCCACGGACTTCCGGGTTTTGCCGCGCTTTGTGTGATCAAAATCACAGATGCGCCATGCACTGCTGACCTACACAGATGCCACGGAGGGAATGGTTCTTCCGAGGCATAAATGGAGATCAGCAATGTCGAGCGGAATGCGTGGCCTTACGATCGATGAACTGGATTCAGTCAGCGGCGGCGCGGTCCATACCGAGGTCCGGAAAACGACGTTAATCGGGATCGAAGGCAAGGGAATTCTGGCGATCGGGACCGTCAGCATCGATGGTGGGCCGGCGCTGCCGTCCGCGGAATGGATCCCGCTGAAATAAGAAATCCTAGCTTCATCCCCCACACCGATCAAAACCCACAAAGATCAGTAGACGGGACGACTATGTCCGTCGCGAACTTCAAGGAGATTTACAATGACGAATTCCGACATGCGCGAATTGACGATGAACGAACTCGATGCGGTCAGCGGCGGAGAGGTCATGGCGCAGGGCACGGTCATCAAGATTTCGATGGACAAGGGCACGCTTACCGTCGGCTATATCAGCACCGGCGGCGGCCCGACCCTGCCGTATGCGAAATGGCAGCCGAAGTAGGCCTTGGCTACGAGACGCTGAAAGCCTCGACCCCAACCGGGCCGAGGCTTTTGTGCACCGAGGCTTTCATGTGCGATTCGGCCTCGCTCAAAATCGTAAACGACTCCTGAATCCCCACAGGCTTGCCGGAAAAATATCGACCGGGACTCACGCGATGGAATCGCCTGATGGTCCGGTCATGGACACGATGTCGACACCGGCGACCGACGGCCTGCAGCTCGCGCTTGCCATCGCATTATTTGCGGCCTGCTCGGTGAATTTGGTGTTGCTCAGCTTCTGGCTGTAGCAGGAACCCCGACCTCGTCCGCCCCGTTAACATTTGGTAGCGGAATGCTCCGCAATTGATTGCCGGCGCAGGCTTGCACATTAGGCTTACCGGCAGTTTCCGCCGCGGCCTTAACCCTTGCCGGCGCCGGTTCGACTAGGGTCGGCGAGAAAACCGGACTCTTGTAATGCGTATCGGACCTGGATTTGCGCTGGCCCTTCTGATCGGGACGTCATCGACCGCTCTCGCCGACAGCGGGCCGGTGATCGTGATTCCCGGCCGTCCCGGCGTTCCGATCATGATCAACGGCATCGACGCCTCGTATGCGGTCGTTGAAGGCGACTGGGGCCTCGCCCGAAGGATCCACGTGCAGCCCACGGTGTACGGCGGACGCTACATCGATCCCGAGCCGCACGTCGGTCATTATTATCCGAGCCTCGGTCAGCGGCCCGGTTATGGCCGCCTCGAAATCGAACCTCCGGCGAACCGCAAGCTGCCGCCGCGCGCTGAAAGTTTTCATCAGTCCTGGTCGGCCCGCTCCGACCCGACGCCCGCGCAATCCGATATCCCGCTGACGCCTCCTGCGATCATCGTCGCACCCGAGATCGGATCCACCGGGCGGCCGCAGGATTCTCAGCGGATCCCGCAGTTCCGCAGACCCGGACCGTAAAATCGAGCTTCAAGAAAAACAGGTAGAACAGGAGAGAGTAGATGCGTCAGATGATCTCGGGATTGGTCGCCGCCGTAGCCGTGGTTGCGGCAAGCACTGCGCCGGCGATGGCATGCGGCGGGCTGTTCACAGGCGTGGGGTGTTCACCGTGCTGGGCTTACAGTCCTTGCGCGGGATACGCCGCCTACGAACGTCTGCCCGCTCCAACGCAGTATTTCTATGTCAATCAGGGGCCGACCTTCAGCGGTCCGGGCAACTTCGCGCCGGTGCCGACCTATCAGGAAGCCGCCGTTTCGGGATGGGGCGCCTACCGTCATCATCCCTACTACTACCCCTACGACGGTGGCCGTTACGCCCATGCCATGCATCATTACTATGACGGCGCGCCCGTGACCGGCCCGGTCGTGTACAGCTATCGCTGGCATCACGCCCATCGCCATGGCCTCCGGTATGGCCATGCGTCGCACCGGCATGGTCATGTCCAGGGAACGCCGCATCATCGCCATGGTCACCATCATCCGGTGGCGCACGGCCACCACTGATAGGCCACGCTTCTAGGAAAAGACGCCCGTTCGCAATCGCAATGCGTGCGGGCGTTTTCGTGCCGTCAGAGCCTTTCCGCTTCTGATGGAATCAGAAGCGGGGCTCCATGATTTTGATTTGACGCGTTTTCTTCACGCGAACCGGCATCCACTTCGCTCGAAAATGCTCTAGCGCATCAGGCCGAGACGGCTGGCACCGATATAGAGCGCGAGCACTGCGGCGTTCGAGACGTTGAGGCTCTTGATGTCGCCGGGCATGTCGAGGCGCGCGACCGCGCTGCATGTTTCCCGCGTCAATTGCCGCAGACCCTTGCCTTCGGCGCCGAGCACCAGTGCGAGCGGTTGCCGCAAAGGGATGGCGGCAAGGTTTTCGTCCCCGGCGCTGTCGAGGCCGACGGTCATGAAGCCGCGGTCGTTCAGCTCGCTCAGCGCCCGCGCCAGATTTTGCACCAGCACGAGCGGCACAAGCTCCAGTGCGCCGGAGGCGGATTTCGCCAGCACGCCGGTGGCCTCGGGACTGTGGCGCGCCGTGGTGACGATCGCCTTCACCGCAAACGCCGCCGCCGACCGCATGATCGCGCCGACGTTGTGCGGGTCTGTGATCTGGTCAAGCACCAGCACGATGCCTTCCTGCGCCAGCGTGTCGATATCCGGCGAGGGCAGGGGGTCTGTTTCGGCGAGCAGCCCCTGATGCACTGCATCCGGGCCGAGACGCTGGTCGATCGCGCCTGGACGGACGATCTCGGGGGCAATCCGCGTGTCGATGTTTTCATCCACGAGCCGTCGCGCGGCGTTCTCGGTGAGCAGCAGCTTTCGGATGGTCCGCCGGGGATTGGCCAGCGCGGCTGTCACCGTGTGCCAGCCGTAAAGGATCGCCGGGCTGTTGGCGCCGGCGTCGCGGCCGTTCCGCGCCGAGCCTCGTCCGGGGGAGCGCTTGCGGTCGCCGGTCTTTCCGGCGCGGCTGTCCTTCCCTGGCCGGGAATCCCGCCGGAATCGCGGTCCTCGATCACGATCGCTCATGCGTGCTTGTCTCACGGGCCTGAAACAATGGCAATTTCCACCGCTGGATACACGGAAGTCGGTATTCCCGGCCGCTCTCGGTTGACTTTGCGGGGCCGCTTCGCCCATAAACGCGCGCAACCGTAGGCCCGGTATCCGGGCCGGTGCCTTCAATGTCATCCACGGTCGGTCCGGCCACTTTTTCAGTGGATGACATCCGATGGTTACGGGGGAGTGTCCCGAGTGGCAAAGGGAGCTGACTGTAAATCAGCCGCCTCATGGCTTCGTAGGTTCGAGTCCTACCTCCCCCACCAATAAAATCAATTCAGACAATTTGACGAAACTGGCTCGTGAGAAGGGACCAACTGTGTCTTCCAGGGTGGGCTGGGGCGTGGGTGCCTGCCCGCTACCGTCCGTTTTTTATCCGTTACTCTCCGTCACAGGGAGGTATTTCGCGACCGCTGAGAGAGCCGGAATGGTTGGTCTCGCGGCGAGTCGCACGCGCGCGTTTCGGGCGGCGGGGGTGGTCGTGGTGGCGGGGGGCAGGCGGCTACGGCACGGTCGGTAACACCACAATCAATGGCGGCACGCTGTCGCCGGGCAATTCGATCGCCACGCTGGCGGCGGCGGCCAATCTGGTGCTGACAGCCGCTTCGACCTACATGGTCGAAGTGTCGCCGACGGCGTCCGACCTCACTCATGTGACCGGTTCGGCTACGCTGGGTGGCGCGACCGTGACGGCGCAGTTCGCTTCCGGCGCTTATGTCGGGAAGCGCTACGCCATCCTCACCGCCGACGGCGGCGTCAGCGGAACGTTCTCAGGCCCACACCAACCTGCCGACCACCTTCAAGACCGTGCTCGCGCATGACAGCAACAACGCCTATCTCGATCTGATTTTGAATTTTGGTATGCCCAGCGGTCTCAATCGCAATCAACAAGTGGTTGCGACCGCACTGACCGATTTCTTCAATAGCAGCATCGGGATTCCGTTGGCGTTCGGCGCGTTTTGCCGCAGGGACTGACGCAAGTTTCCGGCGACTTGACCGGCCATGTTGATGGTTCTGCCGGTGCGGTGTATGTGCATGACGTCTCAGTGGAAATGATGGCGAATGCAATTTGAGAATCGCCTTAGATTTTTCATCCAACCAACAGAAGGCTGCTTAAATTATGCCTCCTCCGCGCGACCCAAGCTCCGGTCAAACAGCCGAAGAAATCGAGCGCTACTATCGCAACGTCAAGATTGGTGATCCAGCAGCGATCAGAACAAGCCAATATGGACGTCTCGAAATCAAGATCACAACTGTAAGCAACATCAATCCAGAAGCTGGAAGCATACATTTGAATGACGATGCCGTATGGGGCGGGGTCGCTTATTCTGTGGAGAGCGGAAAGAGTTATTACGCGACCAGCGGCCAGTCATCGCTTATCGTTCCAAATGAAAGCGTTACGGCCTGGGCTAAAGCGAATCCGCGCGGCACCCCCGAATATTGATGTGTTCTATCGCAGCGGATCGGAATGGTCGTTGATGGGCTAGCGCTCGCAAGAAAATTACAGACTGATGAACAAACGTGACTTCAATCGCTTGCCGCGGCGTGATCGACAAATCATTCGACGCGCCGGATGGTTTGCGAATAGCGCGGACTGAAGGAAATATCGGTGCGGTGACGAAGGTTGAGCGCGGACCTACCCCAAATGGAAACCCGGCCAGCCGTTGCCTTCTACAGTTGCTGATGCACGATCTGTCCGCCATATCGCGCGTCAATCGATTATCAGCACGCTTCGTAAGATGTCGGCTAAGCCTCAGGAGCCGCTCCCACCCTCGTGCCTTATCCGGTCCGGGCGGCGCCTTGGCCGGGGGTTCCGTCCCGAGGCACCTTTTCGCCTGTCATGCCCGGCGGGCCTTTCTTTGGTTGGAACTCCTATCGGCCTCATTGCATTATCAACCCAGACGCGTACCTACCAGCACTCTCGTCCGTGCGTGGTGGTCGATAGTCGGCCCGTCGGTGACCCACATTGCCGGCGGGCTTTATTGTGAGGAACGGGCCTCGGCTCCATGCATTGGCTCCATGGACGGGTCTGCAGTCCACTCCCCACTAACCTCCGGATGGGTTGCGGTCTCCCGGCCGCCCGTCGGGGCCTCAGACCAGCTCCGGCGGGTTTTCCCTCCTGTCGCTCAGGTCTTTCAGCATCGCATCACAGGCGGCTTTGGCCTCATCGAAAGACTTGAACGGTGAGCCCACGATTTTGATTGCGCCATGGCCTTGGTAAAGAGGACGCCATGATGCCACGTATCCAGACGTGCGGCGAAAACCAGGACCGGAAAGACTGTCGAAATAACTGATTGTGAAAGAATAGTTGCCGCTACTTACACTCCAAATTTTCATCTTTTCGAAGACGCGATGGAATTGAAGAGGCATTCAGTCACTCAACCGTCGCACGCCGAGCCGCCATTTCCATTGGAGAGTTTTTCGGAGCGCGAAGTCGCGGCGCTACAAACGTGATATAGTGATCGCCGCACTGCCATGCCAGCGCCCGATCGCCGCGCAGCAGGCTAAAAGTTGCTCTTTCTCTGACGATATTGTCAAACCATCAGCAGCCAACGGCTTTTTTTAGTCAACGCTTTCGACGGGTAGGCTTTGTGGTTCCGCTGACCTTCCGGTTGCGTGGTTGCCCTTGCTCGCCGACCTCGACAAAGGGGTTTGGCAACGCAGCCTTTCTATCGATCAGATGAGACGTGTTGCAGTCGGCCCTGGTGCGCCGGCGTCGTGCCGCCACCTGATCCGCTAGGTCTTTCGGAGCACGAGGCATCGCGATACTCCAGATGCGATGCAGGAAATGTAATGCTTGTGCCGGCAAATTGGAGTCCGGCATCGCGGGGGATCGGTTGGCTCTCTTTCGGTTCACGCTCTGCCGAGCGATTTGAGCGCGCTTAAGACGATCCGTAAAATTGCCGCTTGCCGTGATATTAAGCATTAGGAACTCGCCAGCTTGAATATCGGCATGGCACGACTCTCGATATTTGCAATTCTCATCGCTTGGACGATTGCCACTTATCTGTCGTCCACATGGGACTCTATACAAGCCGAGACGCAAGCCGACCGACCGACGTTCGTTTCGACGAACTATACCTGCAACATCAAGGGTAATATCAGCCTGAACACTGGTGAGCGCATTTATCACGTACCAGGCCAAGAACACTATTCCGAAACGATCATCACACCATCGAAGGGCGAGCGCTGGTTTTGTTCAGAAGATAAGGCGCGCGCCGCGGGATGGCGAAAAGCACGGCGGTAGCTGCCTAACGCCCGGCACAGACCGCACCGGGTGGAAATGGCGTTACGCATCGCGCGGCGTAGAAATTCACTCCGGCGACAATGGGTCATCCGGTCCTACCGCTGATTCAGCAGACCATTGCAGTCTGATTCCAAGGTCGCAAGCGCTACCGAGGTTGAGCGTCCATTTTCTGCTTAAGCGCATCGATCAATCGTTGATCGTCTGTGCGCACCCTAAGATATCCATTCCAGGTGATAGGGCCAATCTTTGTTGGGCCCGTAGCATAGTGCTCCTTGAGCACTCCGAATTGCTCTCGGTGCCGAGGCGGAATAAGAAGTTCCATTGTAAGGGCCTCTCGGTGAGTTATCGGTACGAATCAAACAGCTTCATGCGAGGGCAGTTTTCTGGCCAGAGTATGTCAACCCGCATGGACAGGCATCGATCGACACTTTCGGAAAGCGCTTTCACTGCTCCGCTTCCATCTGCCGAGGCAAGATCAAATGGATATGGGAAAAGGGGAGAAGTCGTGGTGCGATCAGGCCGCAGGCCGCTGGCACGCATGAGCATCCACAACAGGGTCCAGTTCTCCGCTTCCTCGTAAAGGCCAATTTGCCGTCCAGCTTGGTCGACGCCGGGCGAACGCGAGACTCGATTCCGAGAGCCAGATTGCGGCGCGAGGCGCCCGTCGTCGGCGGCGGCGTGTGCCAGTACGAACAGACGGATTCGCCATTGTGAAGCGCCGACCTCACGGGAGAGGATGAGGTTGCGGTAGCGCAACAATTCAGGTTTGCCTTTGCGCGATCGCAAAGACAGGAAGATTTATGGAATGCAGGGTCCGCCTGGAGAACCGGCAAATCGCCTCTTGAAAGAGGGATGTTTCGGCTCGGCAGACGATTACCATCGAACCAAAGCAGCATGAACACGCCCCGGAAGGACATCCATAACTCCAATGTGCCGAAGCTCTGTCGGAGTTGCGAGGTGCGGCACAACGGAATGTGCGGCGCGCTCAACGGCAACGAATTAGTGGATTTCGCCAAGTTCACGCGCGTCGTGGCGGTGGCCGCCGGTGACGTTCTCCTGCAGGAGCAGGGGCCGATCAAGTCCTATGCCAATGTCATGCGCGGCGTGCTCAAGCTGACCAAGACTATGGCCGATGGTCGCCAACAAATCGTCGGACTTCAATTCGCGCCAGATTTCGTCGGACGACTTCATCAAGACGAGAGCCCTGTTCGGGTCGAAGCCTGCTCGGATGTTGAGGTCTGCAGCATAACCAGGAATGCACTGCGGCATATGCTCGAAGAAAATCCGGCTCTCGAAACGAAACTGCTACACCAAGCCCTGCGTGAGGTCGATCAGGGTCGCGAATGGATGCTGGCGCTTGGACGAAAGACGGCTCGCGAAAAGGTGGCCAGCTTTCTTATGA
The DNA here is from genome assembly GCF_001897285.1 of Nitrobacter sp. 62-23. GTDB lineage: Bacteria > Pseudomonadota > Alphaproteobacteria > Rhizobiales > Xanthobacteraceae > Nitrobacter. The sequence continues at coordinate 9,485 of NZ_MKSM01000064.1, read as the reverse complement.
TGATGGTTCGGCAGATCGATCCGTTTGCCGAAAGCAACGCCGTCACGGCTTTCGACCTTCCACTTACGCGCGCCGAAATTGGCGACTTTCTCGGCTTGACGATTGGAACCGTCTCGCGCGAACTCACGCGGTTGCGGAAAGCCAGAGTGATTCAGATTTCCTCGCATCGCCACATCGACATTCTGGATCTCGAAGCGCTTCGCCAATGCGTTGGCTAGAAGCATAGGGGGCTCGCGCAGAAAACGCGGCAGCGCATGGTGCCACGAGATATCCATTCCTGAAGATTCAGAGCATTCTGTGTGAGAGAATAACGGCATCTTTGCGCTAGATGAAAGCGTAGGTGTGATTTGAATGTATTCTTGGCTCGTCGAAATCAAAAAAGGGGATCGACATGCCAACCGATGCACTCGTTGTCACTTTGTTTGTTGTCGCCGTTATAAGTATATTTTCACTGGCCATAGCCTGGGGCGAGCGTCAGACAGAAAGCGGCCGGCGCGAAAGCCACCCAAGGTAAGCTCGCAGAACTGCTGAATGGGCGGCGACCGCGGGCAGCTATCTCGGTCTCACTGGTCACCGTCGTGAAAGACACAAGATCAACCGCACCTTGGGAAACTTGACATGTCTGATCATGGCGAATTGACGTACTCCACCGCAGAAGGAATGGATTATCCGGCGCACGAGGAAACGTATAAGTCCTTTCTCAAATTTGGGACGATCGGTGCCGCGGTCGTGGTCACCGTTGTCGTGTTGTTGGCGGTTTTCCTCCTCTAATCCCCCTCGCGCGCCATTCCAAAACCCGCCGGCCGACTCGCGCGACGGCGGGTTTTGCGCATCGCAGCTCACGTCACCATCTGCCGCGTCGGCGCGGTTGAGCGCCCCGTGGGCTGCACTGATCGCGGGCAGGCTGGTCATCCTGAGAACCGCATCGAACAGCCTCTCATGCGCGAGCGTAGCCGCAGCTAACGGGGATGGCCGAGGTGGCTCTGGTGAATAAATGCGAAGGGACCAAATGGAGGAGGCCGGTTTCAATTTTTTGTTATGTTCACTAGTAAACAGACGCTCATCTGGCGGTGATAGTATGCTGTGTGGATCACCGCGAGGCTCTAGGCATTCATCGGTGATGAGAACGCCCGGTTGCGCTCCCGCCTTCCTCTTTCGGAAAGGAGTGTGCCATGGGGCAGCTTTTTCAAAACAAGAACTGTCCGTGTTGCAAGGAACCGATGACCATGGCGTTGCCGCCAGGCGGCAACGGTCCCCGTGTCCTCACGTGCGTAGGCTGCGACCCGCTACGGGATGATCAGGCGAGGGGCTGGTTGGCAGGCGATTTGGGTCGGGCTCGGACGAGGCCATAGACCGCCGCAGAATGGATCACCGGCTGCTGACGGATGCGCCGCTCGCATCTGCGCCGCGCGGACTAGCTGCTGGGCGTTGTTTTGAAGCGTCCAACCAAGCGCTCGCCGTCCCACAATTCCACGTTACGAGCGCCCCTTATCTTCTTTGCAGCTTCGATTGCCTGAGCGTCGTCTGCACTCTCTATAAGCGTGTCGCTCTGGATATGACCTTTGTCGTTGAGGATGTACACTCGATAATCGGTCACGCTATCCTATCTCCAGATTTTACCAGTGGCCTACGAGCAGAGCGGAGCCGCAACCACTCATACGGCCTCAATGGGATACAAATATCCGGCTGCCCCCGTCAACAGGTCATCTATGATCCCGATTGTCCTTCGTTAAGTTGGCTCGAAGGGGAGGGGCGCGATCCCGGTCGCAAGAACGGCTATGGCAACGAACTGCCAACGGCTATCCGCTCAATCTCCAACGATCACGCTGCTCGCCCTCAACAGTTCGCCGGACCGAGAATCGATCCGACCTGCGACGGCACGGGTCGTCTGCACCTTTGAATTAGTGATAGTCACCAGTCCAACGATCAAGATGCACTAACCCTGCTGGTTGCCACGCTGCGGTGGCTGCGGATTATTTTCGGGATTCGTATCGTACTTGGATATTCGCGTAATGAGCCCGCTGGTGGCGAACGGCTGCAAATCGGCCTCCAAGCTATCAGCAATCTCCTTGGCATAGACCTCTCTGTCGTCCACGTAGAGCGTAAAGGATTTCAAATATTTTCTCTTTTTTTCCGGATCCTCGATCGTTGCTTTGGTCCAGTCATAAAGCGGATAGCCCTCGACGCCGCGCTCCTCCGCTGCGACGACATACTCTGAAAAGGCATCGAACTGGGATTTTGGGACAGCGTGATGTTGGGCGAGGATATCGAAGAGGCGCGTTAGTGCCGGTTCAGACGTTTTGCGTCGTATCGATTCCGCAACGGCTGCATCGTTTACATCGAATCTGACCTGATACTGCCACTGAGGAATCATGCTAAATCCCGCTCCCTGATCGCGCCCCTCGCCGCAAAGCCTAATGCTCGCTCATATCGGTGTCCAGTAAGGAACGCCCGCCGAGGGCCGCCGAAATGCAGAGACCTGCCGGCTGGTTCATGTGAGAGGCGGCAGGGACATTTTATATGTTTTATATGTTCGTCGGGACTCTTGCCCCTTCAACATCCGTCAGCATTCAATCGCTCAAGAAAATCGCTGCGCCGTCAATAAGAGCAGGCGCAAGGACTGGCGCGGCCATTCCAGGCGAGCGCAACACGAGTCGCAGTTCATCGTCGGTCAGGTCAGGATCTCCATTTGGTCGAACCACTGAGGCCGTTTTATTGAGGGCCCTTTATTCTGGCGGCTCCTGCTGTCCCGAAGAATTGACCCGCTGCTCCACCTCCATGGCGGTCTCGGCTTTCTTCACCTTTTTGAGCAACGCGTCGCGCTCCCGACCGGGTGGAGCGAGTTCGGCACGCTCTCGCATTGCATGGATGAATGCCAAAAGACGATCCCTTAAAGGAACCGATTGTTTCACACGTCGCCGCATGGCGCGGCTTCCTGTCGAGTTGCGGGAGCGCGCGTTGTCCTCGCCGATCGGGCTACGATGAAGTGAGTGTGCGCCCGATCAATCCGGAGCGCCAGCCGATTACAGATATTTGATCAAAACACATCGAGGAATCCACTTTTCGTAAACTCCTATTTCGCGCTGCGGCATTTCTCGGGAATGGAGTCGTGTCGCGCGGAGTTGGCGGAAAGGGCGGCCATTTGAAGGAGGCCACTCAAGGTTTTTCTGACGCCCGCCGAACGCGCTCCAGGTGAAACGTTTATTCTTCGGAACGTTTGTGGTCCTCACGCTTTTTCCATCAAACTCACGACATTTGTTTCGAAGGAAACGTCATGCCAAACGTCAAGTATGTGTCGATCATCATTCTGTTGGCCCTTTTGGTTGGAACGTGGGCTTGGGCGGCGTCGGCGTGGACCAGCGATATTCCCATGAGTGACTGGATTGCCTTGGGCTTTGGTGGTGTTACGACGCTCGTCGTCGGCTGCGGTTTGATTGGCTTGCTATTTTATAGCAGCCGTCACGGTTACGATGACGAGGCGTTCCGGAAGAGGCGTCCGAAGTAGTCGCGCCGAAGGAGTGGCAAAGAGTGGCCGTGCTCCTTCGCCGGCTCTTGTCACTGCGCGATCTCGGTTATCTATCGGTGGTGACAACGCCAGTCGTGCTCCAGCCTTCTTCTGAAGGAAGCAGCACCTCACATGTACAGGTACAAGGCGTTTCAAAAAAACGTTTCAGGAAAAAAAAACGTTCAGACTCGTCTTTCAGGTTCATCGCCGACGCGAGCGATTAGCTTTGCTCCCTGAGGAGCCAAAGCGCGGCGATCTGCTTCATAAGATCGATAGGAGTGTACGGTGAGGATTGGAGCGGCTTCAGCTTTTGCTCTTGTTTGTATGTGTCAGGCAGCTCATGCGGACTGTTCGTGCCAGTGCATAGACGGTCGAATGCAGCCGGTCTGCTCCAATCTCGACGTTCCGCCTCTCTGCCCTCCGACGTTCTGCCCGCTCGGCGCGCCATCGATTACACCGCCCCAGGTGCCGACGGTTCCTCCAGTCGGTACAAGATCATGCCGGCAAATCAGGGTGTGCGACACACTCGGAAACTGTCGATTGCAGCGGATTTGTAATTAACACGGCGCGCGGGATGGGACCGTCAAACTAGCATATAGCCGGCATCTGGAAGTGAGCGAGCGACGTGCATCAACGATGCGCAACATTTGTGGATGTCATGTCGCCGGACATGGCCGTATGCCGTTTGCGAGTTGGCCCGAGCGGCCGGATTAACCGCGAGGTTTGAAAATGGCTGCCGGGTAGGATTCGAACCTACGCCATGAAGGTACGCGCGCCGGTCCAGCCAAAAGGTCTCCGCGCTTAGTCGAAAACGAACAGTCCGACGATAAAAGCGACAAACAGCAGCGCCAGCAAGGTGCCGAAAATGTAAGCGTTCCTGCGGCCCGTCTTCTTCGATCCCTCGAATTCTCGCACCGAGCTGCGCCATTCCCAAAAGTCGTTCATTGTTCACGTCTCCGTCGTCTTAAAATGTCGTGGTGGTTTTTGTTCATGTCTTCCCGAAGCCAGCGCGGTCCCCATCGATGATCCGGAGATGGCTCGGAAATTGAAGCGATTGCTTTAGGCGTCTTGCTCGCGGCGCGTCTGGCGATTTCTCGCTTGCACACCAATGCGATCCGAACGTCGCGGAGCCTCAATCTGGATTGACGTTTACGCTGCTGTCCCTCCAGACAACCCCTATTTCGAACACGGACCTTCTCCTCTGCGCGCGCATTTCAAGTCAACCCAGGCAGGTCCATGGGTCAAGTGCAAGCTTGCCTTTATGTAGAGATTGATAAGAGGGGTGCCAGCGAGGGCCAGCCTTCAGCCGGCCACGCTCCTCAGCGGATTCAGGCGAATCAAATGTTTGATTTAATTGTACTTTCTGTCGCCGGGCGACCGCTCGATCCAGCCGTTTAACCTAAACTCTCAATGTTAATTCAAACGGCGTTCCGCGTCTAGCTAGACAGGCCGTTACCGCCGGCTCTAGGTACTCGCCATCATGACCAGCGGTTCCGTGCCGGACATTTCGAAGCAGGGCTTCAGTTACTGCGTTCCCTCACTCCAGCGTTTCCCGGAGATACGATGATCCGACTGCTTATTGCGTCGGCGATGCTTTTCATCGCCGCCACACCGTCGTCTGCCCGGTCTTCTCAAAAAAAGATGCAGGCCGGCATTGGCTGCGATGTGATGCGTCCCTGCTTTGGCAACGGCGCATCGCTGTTTGGTTCGGAGGATCACGCCGTCGGGTATTCCCGTCATTCCGCCGTGAGACGTCGGGCGGATCACAGATCGCATCGCCCAATGCCGAAAGGGCTCGCCCGGGTCATGGCCGAAGGCGCGGGGCGGGCGGCCGGCGTAGTCCGCTCATCCTCCGGCGCCACGGCGCATGTCGCCGGCCGCGCCACCGCTGCTTTTCAGTGTCTCGTTTCGGCTCTGGACCGGCAGGGTTATCCGATCCGCTTCATGGGCGGATGGAGGGCGCATGGTAGCGTGCGGGGCTCGCTGCATCCCGCAGGGCTTGCGCTCGATATCAACCAATATGGGCGCAACGTCACACGTCCGCGGATGCCTCGCAACGAAGTCACGCTGGCGAATTCCTGCGGGCTGGTTGCCGGCGCGCAATGGGCAAATGCCGACAGCGGGCATTTCCAGCTTGGCGGCTGGAGCGGGGGAGGGCGGCATTACGCCGGTCGTCACCGCGATCATCGTCCTCAACGCTACGCCAATGCGCGATGATGTCAGACCACGGGCGGCTCATCGTCGTCCTTTGAACGATCCGTTGACCCCGGGGTGACGTTATCCGCGCGCGATCCGCGAAAATATTCGGGCCTGCCCGCTCTGAAAGATCGACGCGGGTTGCGCGGGCAGCCGCGCATCCGGGAAAATCCGCCGCAACCGGGTCTTATAATTTGCCGACGCCACCGCATATTAGACAGGTAACGTGTCCTGTTCCTCAACGAACAAGAACGGAGAAGGCGACATGAAAATTAAAATTGTCCTGGCAACAATACTGGCCGTCGGAACCTTGCTGGGCTTCAGCGCGCTGGTCTCGGCTGTTCACAACGCGGATCATGGGACCGCTCATAGCAGCATGCAGAATTGGGAGCCTATGCAGCGCGCGGCATAAGTCACGCTCGCGAGACGGCTATCATGGATCCAGAACCCGGAAGAGGTTGCTTGGAGCCACTCCATGACGCCTTTTATTTTAATGACGCCTTTTATTCTGGTGGCCGAAGTTCCCGGGAATTTGCCCAACCTTCAACATTTGCTGCCCTCTCGGCCTGCTCGGCCTTCGCCAGGGTCGCAGCCTTCTCCGCGCCAAAGGGCATCAATGCTGCCCTCTCGCGCATAAGCCTCGCAAATACGCCGAGGCGCTCTTTCAAGGATTGCGTGTGTTTGAAACGCCGCCGTCGCTTGGACATGGCGCGCTCCTTCCAAAACCGAAAGAGGAAAGCGGGAGCGCAACCGGTGTTCTATCGATGATAAACGTCTCGAGCCGCGCGATGATACCGAACAACGTCGCGCGAAGGGAAAAGTTCTGTTTCGTCCGGAAGGGATACGGGCTTTTGTCTCAAAGTCGCCGTTTGGGGCAATTCTGCTCCGAAAATTGACGGATTTACTGCCTTGCGGAAAGCATCTGCAAATGGCAATAAAATCAGAACGCTAGATGCGTTTCGCGGGTGTAGCTCAATGGTAGAGCAGCAGCCTTCCAAGCTGAATACGAGGGTTCGATTCCCTTCACCCGCTCCAGGGTGTTTCTTAACAAGATCAAGTAGTTGGTAATGCTCTCGCCATGTCGTTACGCTCAAGGTCGCGAGGCGGAAGACTGCTTCGATCCCCTAGCGTCCGCACAGCACACAGGGACCCCGAACCATCGCAGCAATCGTGCTGCATGAGGTTACTCTGTTCGATCGCGCTGTCCGCGTCATTTCCGAGAGCATCGGCCAACTTCGCTGACGGCTCCAATACCGGCTTATTCCGTCGCAGATCGCCGCCAACGTCACCCATGAGGTTTTGAAATGACCAGCCACAGCACCAATCCCGGCGTTCGCAAGATTGAGTTTGCCGGCAAGACGCGCGTCTTCAATTTGAACGAGCCCAAGGTTCTCGCCATGATCGCGGGCGGAGCGAAATTGAAGCAGGTCGCGAGAATGGTCACGATTGCCCGTCTCGGCATTGGCAGGGCCCCGCTCGCCGGCCAATACGGCGATACCCCGGCGGCTTGCCACCAACGCTTTGTCGAAAAGATCTATTCGGCCGAGGATGTGGAGAATGTCATCGTGCTCGGATTGATCGGGGGCGGGATGCCCGAAGACGAAGCGTTCGCGCTTGTGGATGAGCATGTCCATGGCAAGCCGCTCGATGCCAATGCGCAGATTGCATCGGAAACCATTGCCGCGCTTGCCGGCGCGGGAAAAACCTGAGCATCCGTCCTGCCGCCGGCTCCAGCGTTTTTCGATCCGACGGATCACCACGAATGCGCTGATTCCCT
>NZ_MKSM01000064.1:0-1976 GCF_001897285.1 Nitrobacter sp. 62-23 | reverse complement strand
GCTTCCGCGGCACTCCCAGCTCACCGGGTGGGGAACTGCCCCGGCCCGGGACCGAGGCATCCGGGCGGGCGAACGTGACAGCATCCGGGACGGCCATCGCTGACCGTCGAGCGTGTGAGACGTCGTTCAGAACCGGGTCACGACATCCGACAAGGCCGGGCGAGGGCGGTCCTTGTTCGGTTTTGTCGGCGTGCCGATGTGGATAAAGCCCGCGAATCTTTCGTCCGGCTTCAATCCGAGGCCGTCAAGTATGTCGCGATCGTAGGCAAACCAGCCGGTCAGCCAGTTCGCGCCGTAGCCGAGCGCGGTGGCGGCGTTGACAATGCTCATGGCGCTGGCGCCTGCCGACAGGACCTGCTCCCACGACGGCACCTTGGGGTGCTGCTTGATGCAACTCACCACGCCGATCACCAGCGGTGCTTCCGTCAACTGGTGCTTTTCGATTTCGATCTCCTCCTGCGGAGCCGACGGATTCTTGCGCGCATAGACACGGGCGATGACATCGCCGGCGCGGGCGCGGCCATCGCCTTCGAACACGATGAACCGCCATGGTGCGATCTTTCCGTGATCTGGCACGCGCGCGCCGATGGTGAGGATCGTCTCGATTTCCTCAGCCGAGGGACCGGGTTCGCTCATGTCGCGCGGTTTGACCGAGCGGCGGGTGCGCAGGAAATCGATGATGTCGGACATGATGCTCTCTTGAAATGGATATTTTCTTGAATCTGCTGATGGAGCGAAGGATGGAGCGCAGGCCGTGATGCGTCAGGCCTTGCTCCGCTCCCGTTTGATATCCGGCGGGATGGCTTCCTCCGCCAGCGCCGCGATCGCGTCGGCGGTCGGCATCACCTTCTGACCCTCGCTGCCGAGACGGCGGATGGAGACCGACCGGCTCTCGGCTTCCTTCTTGCCGACCACGAGCAGCGCCGGAATCTTCGCCAGCGAGTGCTCGCGCACCTTGTAGTTGATCTTCTCGTTGCGCAGGTCGATCTCGACGCGAAGTCCTGCGCGCCGTGCGGCGGCGGCGACCTCTTTGGCATACTCGTCGCCGTCGGAGGTGATGGTCGTGACGACCGCCTGCACCGGCGCGAGCCAGAGCGGAAAATTGCCGGCGAAATGCTCGATCAGGATGCCGATGAAGCGTTCGATCGAGCCGCAGATCGCGCGATGCACCATCACCGGCGCCTTCTTGGCGCCGTCGGCATCGATATAGAACGCGCCGAACCGCTCCGGCAGGTTGAAGTCCACCTGCGTGGTGCCGCACTGCCAGTCGCGGCCGATGGCGTCACGCAGCACGTATTCGAACTTCGGTCCGTAGAACGCGCCTTCGCCGGGATTGGTCTCGGTCTTGATGCGATTGTTTGACGCGGCGATGCGCTTGAGCACGTCGGCCATGACTGCTTCGGCGTGATCCCACGCGGCGTCGGAGCCGACCCGCTTTTCGGGGCGCGTCGAGAGCTTCACCGTCAACTCGCCGTCGAAACCGAAGTCGGCATAGGTCGACAGGATCAGCTCGTTGATCTTGAGGCATTCGTCGGCGAGCTGGTCCTCGGTGCAGAAGATATGCGCGTCGTCCTGGGTGAAGCCGCGCACCCGCATCAAGCCGTGCATGGCGCCCGACGGCTCGTAGCGATGCACCACGCCGAACTCGGCAAGCCGCAGCGGCAGGTCGCGATAGCTCTTCAGCCCGTGCTTGAAGAGCTGCACATGGCCGGGGCAGTTCATCGGCTTGATCGTGAACCAGCGTTTGTCCTCGGCCTCGTCGCCGGCCGACTGCGCCGCGAACATGTTCTCGCGATACCATTCCCAATGGCCCGACGTCTCCCACAGCGACTTGTCGAGCATCTGCGGCGCGTTGACCTCGTCATAATCTTCCGCAAGCCGCCGGCGCATGTAGGCGATCACGGCCTGGAAAATGGTCCAGCCCTTGGCGTGCCAGAACACCACGCCGGGACCTTCCTCCTGGAAGTGGAACAGGT
>NZ_MKSM01000063.1 GCF_001897285.1 Nitrobacter sp. 62-23 | reverse complement strand
CAGGATCATGTCGTTCTTGCGCGCCCAGTTCGACATCGACTGGATCGCGGTGTAGCCGATCACCAGGTCGATCATGACGACCACCGAGCCCAGTTCTTTGGCGAACTCGGCGCGCTCGTACATGTCTTCCATCGTCGCCGCGGTGACGTTGAGGTAGCTGCCCTTGATCTCGCCGGTCGCTGCCTGCGCGCGATTGACCGCCTCCATGCAGTAAAGGAAGCGTTCCCGCCAGTGCATGAACGGCTGCGAGTTGATGTTCTCGTCGTCCTTGGTGAAGTCGAGACCGCCTTTCAAGGCCTCATAGACCACGCGGCCGTAGTTGCGGCCGGACAGGCCGAGCTTCGGCTTGACGGTAGCGCCGAGTAGCGGACGGCCGAACTTGTCGAGGCGCTCGCGCTCGACGACGATGCCGGTCGGCGGCCCCTTGAACGTCTTAACGTAAGCAACGGGCAACCGCATGTCCTCGAGCCGCAAGGCCTTGAGCGGCTTGAAGCCGAACACGTTGCCGATCACCGACGCGGTGAGGTTGGAGATCGAGCCGGGTTCGAACAGGTCGAGATCGTAGGCGATATAGGCGAAGTACTGGCCTTCGGCACCGGGAACCGGATCGACCCGGTAGCACTTGGCGCGATACTTCTCTGCCGCCGTCAGACGGTCTGTCCAGACGACCGTCCAGGTGGCGGTCGAGGACTCGCCGGCCACCGCCGCCGAGGCCTCGACCGGATCCACGCCGTCCTGCGGCGTCACCCGGAACAGACAGATGACGTCAGTGTCCTTCGGCGTATAGTCGGGCTCCCAATAGCCCATTTTCTTGTAGGACATGACGCCGGATTTGTAGCGATCCTTGCCGCGGACGGTCAGCGATTTCTCATTTTGGGCATTCATATTGTGCTCCTTCTCTCTGATGATCCGCGGAGGTTCGATCCAATCTTACTCCGCGGCGACGGCCGTATCGCCGATGCGCGGATCAAGTTTGCCCGTGCGATAAAGCTTGGCCATTTCAGCCAATGGGATCACCTTGATCTTCGAGGCATTTCCGGCGGTGCCGAACTGTTCAAAACGTTCGCGACAGAGGTCGCGCATCGCATCCAGCGCAGGCTTCAGAAACTTGCGCGGATCGAATTCGCTTTTGTTGGTGTTGGCGACTTTCCTAAACACCGCTGTCATCGCCAGACGGCAGTCGGTATCGATATTGACCTTGCGGACGCCGTGCTTGATGCCGCGGACAATCTCCTCGACCGGCACGCCCCAAGTCTGCGGCATTTCACCGCCGAACTTGTTGAATTCGTCCTGCAGGTGCTGAGGCACCGAGGACGAGCCGTGCATCACCAGGTGCGTGTTGGGCAGGCGGCGATGGATCTCCTCGACCACCTTCATGGCGAGAATGTCGCCGTCCGGCTTGCGCGAGAACTTGTAGGCGCCGTGCGAGGTGCCCATCGCGATCGCCAGGGCATCGACCTTGGTGGCGCGGACGAAATCAACGGCCTGATCCGGATCGGTCAGCAGTTGATCGTGGCTGACGGGGCCTTCAATGCCGTGGCCGTCCTCCTGCTCGCCGCCGCCGTGCTCGAGAGAGCCGAGCACGCCCAGTTCGCCTTCCACCGACGCTCCGACCCAATGCGCCATGTCGACGACGCGGCGGGTGATGTCGACGTTGTACTCATAGTCCGCCGCAGTCTTGGCGTCGGCCTTGAGCGAGCCGTCCATCATGACCGAGGTGAAGCCGTACTTGATCGCGGTGGCGCAGGTCGCTTCCTCGTTGCCGTGATCCTGATGCATGCACAGCGGAATGTGCGGATACATCTGGTCCAGCGCATCGATCATGTTCGCCAGCATGATGTCGTTGGCGTAGGAACGCGCGCCGCGCGAAGCCTGTATGATGACCGGCGCGTCGACGGCGGCCGCCGCCTCCATGATGGCGAGCCCCTGCTCCATGTTGTTGATATTGAACGCCGGCACGCCGTAGCCGCGCTCAGCCGCATGGTCCAGCAATTGCCTCAATGTAATACGAGCCATTTTTTCCTCACCCTTGGGATGTGCTGATAGCAGTCACGGCGGGGATTATACGCCCCTTGCCCGTGCACCGATCAACTACTTCGATGTCGCGGTTCCAGCCATCATTGCGGCGGCTCCGCTCGATTTTATCCATCGTCATGGTCATGCGCGCCTCTTTCGCTCGATGAGCTGAAGGATCAGCGGCGTCAGGATCAACTGCATCGCGAGATCCAGCTTGGATCCGTGAATGACAATCGAGTTTGCGCGCGACATGAAGCTGTTCGGAATCATCGACAGCAGGTACGGAAAATCGATGCCGCGCGGATTCTTCATCCGGATCACAACCATCGATTCGTCGGGGGTCGGTATCCACCGCGCGATGAACGGATTCGAAGTGTCCACCGTCGGCACGCGCTGGAAGTTGATGTCCGTCTCAGCGAATTGAGGACAGATGTAGTTGACGTAATCCGGCATGCGCCGAAGGATGGTGTCAGTGACCGCCTCGGTGGAATAGCCCCGCGCGCTGCGATCGCGATGCAGCTTCTGGATCCATTCGAGATTGATGACGGGAACGACGCCGATCTTGAGGTCGGCATACTGGGCGACATTGACCTTATCGGTGACCACCGCGCCGTGCAGACCTTCGTAAAACAACAGGTCCGAGTTCTCGGGCAGTTTCTGCCAGTCGGTAAACGTCCCGGGGGGAACCTTGTGCAACGCGGATTCCACGTCGTCATGGACATAGTAGCGCGTGTTGCCGGTTCCGGTTTCGCTATAGCTCTTGAACACGGCCTCCAGCTCGGCGAACAGATTGGTCTCCGGACTGAAGTGGCTGAAATGCTTGTTACCCTTGTCCGACTCCTCGGCCATGCGGGTCCGCATTTCGACACGGTTGTAACGGTGGAACGCGTCTCCCTCGATATATGCGGCCACCACTTTTTCGCGGCGGAAGATCTGCTCGAAGGTGCGCTTGACGGATGTCGTGCCGGCGCCCGACGAACCCGTGATTGAGATGATAGGATGCTTTCTGGACACGATTGCGACAGCCCCTCAATCAAACGCGAAACAAGCCGCGATGCCCGAACAACGGGGCATTCGTTTCCAAAGCGACGTCGGGTGCGGTGTGCATATGCTCAAGCCGCTGGACGTTCTTGATCGACCCCATGATCAGCGGAACGCGCTGATGGAGGGTACGGGGGACGAGGTCCAGAACCCGCTGACGTCCGGTGGTGGCGCCGCCGCCCGCCTGCTCGATGATGAAGGCCATCGGATGAGCCTCGTAAACCAGGCGCAGGCGGCCCTCTTCGTAACCATGCCGGGCATCGCCGGGATAAAGGAAAATGCCGCCGCGAATGAGAATGCGGAAGGCTTCCGCGACCAGCGAGCCGATCCAGCGCATGTTGAAATCCTTGCCGCCCATCCCGTCGGCGCCCATGAGGCACTCGTCGATGTAAGCGCGAACCGGCAGATCCCAGTGCCGCCTGTTCGAAGCGTTGATCGCGAACTCCGTTGCGTTCGGCGGGATCTGAACCGTCGATCCCGTGAGCTTGTATTCGCGCGAATCGCGATCGAGCGTGAAGATATCGACACCCTGTCCGAGGGTGAGGACGAGAGACGTCTGCGGACCATAAACAACGAAGCCGGCGGCAAGCTGCGCGCTTCCCGGCTGCGTGAAGGCGGCGCTGGCATCAGACGGCGTCGGCATGATGGAAAAAATCGTACCGACCGACATGTTCGTGTTGATGTTCGACGAACCGTCCAGCGGATCGAATGCAACGCTGATCGGAGCGTTCGCATTGAGGATGTCCAGATCGGCCATCTCTTCCGAAGCAAGCACGGCAATCGGAAGGCGGCCAAGAGCAGCGCGGATGATATCGTCGGCGCGAACATCAAGGTCCTTCTGCACGTCGCCGTCAGTGTTGCGTCCACGCGCCTGTCCGGTTATCCCGGCGAGCGCGCCACGGCATGTCAGGTCGGAGATCTCGATCGAAGCTTGCGCAAGCGCAGCTACGGCTTCATTGACAGCTCGGCGCAGCGGATCAGGACCCGCTAAGGCCTCCAATCGCTGTTGTAATGTAAGCTCCTGGCTCATTCAGTTTTCCTCTCGGCCGCAATCTCCAAACAGCCGATTTGGCGCTTTCCAGAGCGTTGCGGGATATTGACTCGTGGCATGTAATAAGTACAATTTCAATATCCTTCATCGAACCAAAAATTTTCTTATATGCACACCAGTCTCCGTGACGTGACCCTTCGGCAATTGCGCGCCTTGGCGTCCGTTGCGACCGGGGGCAGCGTCACAGCCGCGGCCAACAAGTTGCATTTGACTCAACCCGCCGTCACGCTGCAGTTACGAAACCTGCAGAAACTCACCGGACTGGCTTTACTGCAGCGGACCAGCGACGGGATGATCCTCACTCCCGCCGGCCAGGAACTGTATACGCTCTACGAACGTCTCGAGGCTGCGATCGAGAGTTGCGCGACATCGCTCGACATGATCGCAGGCCGAACCGGCGGCCGCATCTCGATCGGCGCAGTCAGCACCGCAAAATATTTTGTTCCTTTTGCGATTTCAGCATTCTCGAAGCTTCATCCGGGGATCGACATCAGCCTTACAATCGTCAATCGCCACGATATTCGTCAGGCCCTGCACGGTTATGCGCTTGACTTTGCCATCATGGGCCGCCCGCCGCCGGATATCGAAATGGATGTCCACCTGCTCGGCGATCATCCACATGTCGTCGTCGCACCGACCGGGCACTCGCTTGCAAGCGCGACGCAGCTCAAGGCGGCTGACCTGGCACAGGAAACCTTCATTTCCCGCGAGCCGGGTTCTGGAACGCGGTTCCTGATGGAGCAGTTCTTCGAGAACATCTCTCTTCAGCCCCAGATCGGCATGGAGATGAGCAGCAACGAGACGATCAAGCAGGCGGTAATTGCCGGTCTGGGCATCGCATTCATTTCAGCGCACACGGTCGCGACCGAGCTGAAAGAAGGCCGGATGATCATGCTCGACGTCGCCGGACTCCCGGTCGTGCGACAGTGGTTCGTTGTCAGGCGAAAAGACAAGGTCTTGCTCCCCCCGGCGCAGGAAATGCTCGATTTTCTGGTCGCCAGCGGCAAACAGTTCCTGCCGCGCGCTCTGGTTGGCGCGGGTCGGCCGCCGCCGGAGTCGCCGGTCAGGTGAATAGATCAGACGCCTTCGTTTTCGCGCCCTTCAGTTATGATCGCCATGTCCATGCAAAGCCGTCACGTTTCAACATGACGCTGTGATCCGATCATATCGCCGGGCGCAAGCGGGCATCTGCACCGCGCGGGCGGCCACAAAAGCGCGCGGAAGCAGGCCAATTCGTTGCAAGGCCGCGGCATCGAAACTATAAGTCATTGAAATAATGGTCGGAGTGGCAGGATTTGAACCTGCGACCCCTGCGTCCCGAACGCAGTGCTCTACCGGGCTGAGCCACACTCCGACAAGACGCGGCTTATAGCCTCGGGTTTCGCGCACCGCAAGAAGCTGGATCGAAAACTGAAATTCCCATGACCGTGGAGTTGACAACGCAGATCAGACCGGCCGGCCCAGCCGCGACGTCAAAAGCCGCCCGGACGCTCCGCGACGGCGGCCTGGTCGCGTTCCCGACCGAGACGGTCTACGGGCTCGGCGCCGACGCCGCCAACGCCGAAGCGGTCGCGCGGCTCTACCGCGCCAAGGGCAGGCCCGCCTTCAATCCGCTGATCGTGCATGTCGGCGATCTCAAAGCCGCGCACCGGATCGCCTGTTTCGATGCCACGGCGCTTGCGCTCGCTGACGCGTTCTGGCCGGGCCCGCTGACGCTGGTGCTGCCGAAGGCTCCGCACTGCCCGGTGGCCGAACTTGCCACGACCGGCCTCGACACCGTTGCAATCCGCGTTCCCGCCCATCCGGTGGCCCGCGACATCCTGCACGAATTCGGCGGCGCGGTGGTGGCGCCCTCGGCCAACCTGTCCGGCCATGTTTCCCCGACGACAGCGGCGCATGTGCAAAGCGATCTTTCGGGGCGGATCGACCTGATCGTTGATGGAGGAGCAGTGGAGGTCGGCGTCGAATCCACCATCGTCGGCTGTTTCGCGCCCCCGACATTGCTGCGTCCAGGAGGAATTCCGCGCGCCGAGATCGAGCGCGTGCTCGGCAGTTCTCTGGCGCGGCCCGATTCCGGCGCGATCGATGGCCGGCCGCCGGCCGCCGGGATGCTGGCCTCGCATTACGCGCCGCGCGCCACGGTCCGCCTCGATGCCACGAGCCTGTCACGCGGCGAGGCGCTGCTGGCTTTCGGTCCGGCCGTTCTCGCGGGCAGCGAGACCGCGACTGCGGTGATGAACCTGTCCGAGTGCGGCGATCTCAAGGAGGCCGCCGCCAATCTTTTCGGCTATCTTCGCGCCCTCGACGCCAGCGGCGCGCGGACCATCGCGGTGATGCCGGTCCCCGACCATGGACTCGGGGAAGCCATCAACGACCGGCTGCGCCGCGCCGCCGCGCCGCAAGACTAATCGTCCAATCCATCGGACACCTGACGCGCCATGACCATCGTTCCGCCAAGATCCGCATTGCCGCCGCTGTCGCCCGATCTGATCGCGCGCTTTGCATCGATCGTCGGCGACAAATATGCGGTGACCGATACCGACGAACTGGCGCCATACCTCACCGAGCCGCGCAACCTGTTTCACGGCCGCTCACCGCTGGTACTGCGTCCGGCATCGACGGCGGAGGTGTCCGCGATCTGCAAGCTCGCGACCGAGCACCGGATCGCGCTGGTGCCGCAGGGCGGCAACACCGGTCTCGTCGGCGGACAGACGCCGCACCATGGCGAGGTAGTGGTCTCGACCCGACGGATGGATAAAATCCGCGAGATCGATACCGCCTCCAACACCATGACGGTCGAAGCCGGCGTGGTGCTGCAGATCGTCCAGCAGCGCGCCAGCGAGGTCGACCGCCTGTTCCCACTGTCGCTCGGCGCGGAAGGAAGCTGCACCATCGGCGGCAATCTCTCGACCAATGCCGGCGGCACCGGCGCGCTGGCCTTCGGCGTGGCGCGCGACATGGCGCTCGGTCTCGAGGTGGTGCTCGCCGACGGGCGCATCCTCAACGGTCTGTCGAAGCTGAAAAAGGACAATACCGGCTACGACCTGCGCAACCTGTTCATCGGCGCCGAGGGCACGCTCGGCATCATCACCGCCGCGGTCCTGAAACTGTTTCCGCGACCACACGCGGTGGCGACCGCTTTCGTCGGCCTGGCATCGCCGGCCGATGCCTTGAGACTGCTGGCCATCGCCCGGACCGAGGCCGCCGGCGGCCTGACCAGTTTCGAACTGATCGGGGAGATCTGCGTCGACATGTGCGTCAGGCACGGCGACGGCATCCGCGATCCGCTCGCCAAGCGCCATCCCTGGTACGTGTTGATGGAAATCTCTTCGTCGCGCGACGATGCGGCTGCGACGCTGGAAGCCGTTCTGGAGCGGGGCATGGCGGATGGGACCGTCAAGGATGCGGCGATCGCGACCAGCCTCCAGCAGCGCGCGGCGCTGTGGAAACTGCGCGAGGTGATCCCGATGGCGCAAAAGCCGGAGGGCGGCTCGATCAAGCACGATATTTCGGTGCCGATCGCGGCCGTGCCCGCCTTCATCGCCGAGGCGGATGCTGCGGTGACGAAGCTTGTTCCCGGTGCGCGCCCGGTCGCCTTCGGCCATCTCGGCGACGGCAACATCCACTACAACGTCAGCCAGCCCGCGACCGGAACGACGGCGCAGGACTTTCTCGGCCGCTGGCACGAGGTCAATGCCGTGGTCTTCGCCATCGCGCTGCGGATGGGCGGCTCGATCTCCGCCGAGCACGGCATCGGCGTACTGAAGCGCGATGACCTGCCCCGCGTGAAGGACAGGACCGCGATCGACGTGATGCGCGGCATCAAGGCGTTGCTCGATCCGCTCGGCATCATGAATCCGGGCAAGGTGCTGTGAGCGCCCGCGCAAGCCGGCGCACGCAAGACCATGATCGCACGTCAAAACAACGAACCCTGACCGTCCTCGTCGGAGGCAGACGCAGCCTTGCGAACCGCAGTCTTCTTCGCCGGTTTCGTTGCCTCGGCTTCTGCCTGTTCCGCCGAGATCGGCAGAATCAATTGCTCATCGTCGTTGGCGACACGGTTCACGCGCGTCGAGACTTCATGCCAGACGAATTCGCCGTCCTCCGGCGCGCGCAGCAACGGCATGGCCTCTCTGGCATCGGTCGCATTACTGTCGAGCCAGCGCGCATGATCCGCGGTCGCGATCGTCACCGGCACCCGTGGATGCAGCGCTGCGAGATCGCCGCGGGCCGCAGCGGTGACGATGGCGACCGTATCGAGCTCCTCGCCGTTGGGTCCGACCCAGGTCTCTGCCAATCCTGCGAAGGCGATCAACCCGCCGTTGCGCGACCGGATGAAGAACGGCCGCTTGCGTCCCTCCGATTGATGCCATTCGTAATATCCGTCGACCGGAAGCAGACAGCGCCGCCGTTTCATTGCGTTTTTGAAAGCCGGCTTGTCCAGCACGGTCTCAGCGCGAGCGTTGATAAGAAGCGCGAACTGGCGGGGGTCCTTGACCCAGGCCGGAATCAGGCCCCATCGCATCAGGCGAAAATGCCGGTCGCCGTTCTCGAGAATGACCACAGGGATCGGTTGGGTTGGCGCAATATTGTACCGCGGCGGGAAATTCGGCTGTTCGGCATAGCCAAAAGCCTGACGCATCGCCTCCGGCGGCGACAGGATGACGTAGCGTCCACACATTTCGCCTTTCCGGAGGTGAGAGATTCAACTCGTATTAATCCCGGAGCCTAACACTACAACCAATGACAACGGCGTCCAGCAAACCATCCCTTTTTCCAGTTGCGAAGCAGACCGATCTGAATAGGTCCGGTCGGGAAGCCGAGCTATCGGCTGCCAACATCAACCCGCGAACCGGCCTTGCGACCGACTACCTCAATCATTTCAACGAAGCCGTCATGCTGCTTGAAATGATCCCCGACATGCCGGACTGCGCCGGGGACTTCATGGAATGGCAGCCGCTGACCTATCCGGAGCATTTCATGGCTTCGAACTTCAAGGCGCGCGATCTCGCCATCGAGGCTTATGAGCAGGCCGATCCCGACATTCGCGCCAGATTCGACAACGTCACCGGCGATATGACGACCATCCTGACTGCCGTGGCGTCAGCGATGAAAGGCGTCCGCCAGGACAAGACCCGCGCGGTCCTCGCCATTCAGGCGACGGGCTGGGTCAAGCCGCTGGTCATGCTGGCCGGCGGCATCATCAATGGAGAGCGTGGCGAAACCGACGTCGATTACATCATGAACCACTGATGCCGTCGCCCACACCTTTCCAGACTCCCCGGCTCGCCGTCAGCGCCGCGATCTTTCGCGACGGCAAGGTTTTGCTGGTGCGCCGCGCCCGGCCGCCCGGCAAAGGCTTGCATTCGCTGCCCGGCGGCCGCGTCGAATTCGGCGAGACCATGGCCCACGCGCTGCATCGCGAGGTCGCGGAAGAAGCCGGGCTGAGGATCGAGATTGTCGGTCCCGCGGGATGGCGCGAAGTAATCCCGGGCGAATCCGGCCACGGGCATTTCGTGGTGATGGCGTTCGCGGCGCGCTGGGTCGGCGGTGAGCCCGCCTTAAGCGACGAACTCGACGGCTTCAGTTGGGCCGCGCCGGACCTGCCGGACGATTTGCAGGTCACCGAGGGGCTGCAAGACATCATCGATTCGGCGCGGCTGCTCGTCGGAGTCTAGCTAGTGGAGTGAATTTGACGTTCGCTACCCACTTTGCAGCAACCCCGTCAGGCGAATGTCAAATTCAAAACTCCACTAGAAACCTGATAGTTGCTAGGTGGTCCTTTGATTCTAGCATTTGCAGGAACTCCCTGCCGCAACGGGATGCAAATGTTAGAATCAGACCACTAGGTCGCGGGAGGCGCTGTGAATCGCCCGGCCTTGCTTCCATCGCATCGAAAAGGCATATCACGACGAAGCCGGACTCCCTCGATGCGCAAATCGGTTTTTGCCGTTGTTGTTCTGACCGCGATCTGCGGCGCCTTGCCCGCGCGCGGGCAGGAAGGGGCTGCGCCGTTCGATGCCGACCTGCAGCGGCTGGCCGAGATCCTCGGTACGCTGCACTATCTGCGCGGCATCTGCGGCGCCAACGAAGGCGCCAAATGGCGTAATGAAATGCAGGCTCTGATCGACGCTGAAACGCCTGCCGGCGAGCGCCGCGCCAGGATGATCGCAGCCTTCAACCGCGGCTATACCGGCTTCCAGCAGACCTACAGGGTATGCACCCCGGCCGCCAATGTCGCGATCCGCCGTTATATCGAGGAAGGCGCGAAGATTGCCCGCGACCTGACCGCCAGATACGCGAACTGAACTGATTGGCCGTCGCGCCTCGGGTTCGCAGGCAGCCGCATATCGGGTTTCCCTGAAAATCCGAATTCCAACTCAAATGCGCCGAGGCTCGTTAACCTTTCCTAAAGAACCGGCTGCCGGACCCCGATTCGCGTGCTAAACCACGGCGGTTGTTAAGCACTTCGTTTCGTCAGACGACCGGATTTTTCATGCGCCCGCCATTTACCTTCAGCCCGGCCCGTGATTCGCTGCCCGATCAGGAGCAGAAGCAGGCCGCACTGAGTTACCTCAACGAAGCGTGGGCCGAGGCACGCCACGACGGCGTCGACGGCGATTGTCTGGCGCAAGCCAGCCTGTTCGCGGCTTTCGCGGAACTTGTCAGCACCTATGGCGAAGATGCCGTGGCGAATTTCGTCGAAGGTCTCGCAGGCCGCATCCGCAATGGCGAATTCTCGATCGGTCTCGCGAAGCAGTAGCTGTTCACTCGTTGCTCATCGCCGGGCGACCCGAGACCCTCGATACTTCAGCGCCCTGCAATATGGCATCATCCGCTTTCGCGGTGATGCCGTCCAGAATTGCAGCCCTCGCTATGCTTTCAGCGTCTCCAGAAAGCGCACCGGCTCGCCCGCGGCTGGCGTCGTCAATTCGCCCTGCCACATCACGCGGCGGCCGCGCACGAAGGTGCCGACCGGCCAGCCCGTCACCTCGACACCGTCATAGGGCGTCCAGCCCGCGCGCGAGGCCACCCACTTGTTGGTGATGGTCTCGCTCCGCTTGAGATCGACCACGGTGAAGTCGGCATCAAAGCCGGACGCGATCCGACCCTTGCAGGCGATATTGAACAGCCGCGCCGGACCGGCGCTGGTTAAATCGACAAATCGCGCCAGCGACAGCCGGTCCGCATTGACGTGATCCAGCATCACGGGCACCAGCGTCTGCACGCCGGTCATGCCCGAGGGCGAGGCGGGATAGGCCTTCTGCTTCTCCTCCAGCGTGTGCGGCGCGTGGTCGGAACCGAGCACGTCGATGATGCCCTGCTTGATGCCGTTCCAGATGCCGGCGCGATGCGCGGCATTGCGCACCGGCGGATTCATCTGCGCCAGCGTGCCGAGCTGCTCATAGCAGCCGGGCGCGACCATCGTGAGATGGTGCGGCGTCGCCTCGCAGGACGCGACATCCTTGTGGTCGCGCAGATACTCGATCTCTTCCTTGGTCGAGATATGCAGCACGTGAATGCGCTTTCCCGTTTCGCGGGCGAGAGTGACGAGCCGCTGCGTCGCCTTGAGCGCGGCTGTCTCATCGCGCCACACCGGATGCGAGCGCGGATCGCCCTCGATGCGCAATCCCTTGCGTTCGTTGAGGCGGTATTCGTCCTCGGCGTGAAACGACGCACGGCGGCGGATCACGTTGAAAATTCGTCGCAGGCTGTCGTCATCCTCGACCAGCAGCGCGCCGGTGGACGATCCGACGAACACCTTGACCCCGGCGCAGCCGGGCGCGCGCTCCAGTTCGGGCAGGTCCTGCACGTTATCGCGGGTGCCGCCGATGAAGAAGGCGAAGTCGCAATGCATGCGATGATGCGCCGCCTTCATCTTCGCGGCGAAGGTTTCCGCCGTCACCGTCAGAGGATTGGTATTCGGCATCTCGAATACTGCTGTCACGCCGCCCATCACGGCGCTGCGCGAGCCGCTTTCGAGGTCTTCCTTGTGGGTGAGCCCCGGCTCGCGGAAATGCACCTGGGTGTCGATCACGCCGGGCAGGATATGCAGTCCCCGGCAGTCGATCACCTCGGCGGCGTCGGCGTGGCCAAGTCCGCCGATGGCGGCGATGCGGCCGTCCGATACCGCGATGTCGCCGATCCCCTCGCCGTCCTGATTGACGATGGTGCCTGCTCTGAGAATCACGTCAAATGTTTTGGTCATTTGTCCTGATCATCGTCTCCGACAGCTTTTTCCGTCCGCCGCTGCGCCACGCGGACCCTTGTTGCGGGCACCTTAGCGGCTTACGTTGCGAAGCGAAATCCGGCACGCAGGTTTCCCCGGGGTACTGCGCAAGACCCGCCAAGACAACAATGCCCGGCCAAGAGATATGTCATGAAAGCAGCGTTTCTTCCCGACCGGGGGGTGGTCAAGGTCAGCGGCGACGACGCACGCAATTTTCTCAACGGTCTCGTGACCACCGATGTGACCAAGGTCCAGCCGGGCTTCGGCCGGTTCGGGGCGCTGCTGACGCCGCAGGGCAAGATCACGTTTGACTTCCTCATCACCGAGGCGCAGCCGGGCCATGGCGGCGGCTTCCTCATCGACTGCCCGTTATCGCTGGCGCAACCGCTTGCGACCAAGCTCGGCTTCTACAAGCTGCGCGCCAAGGTCACGGTCGAAAACCTTTCAGGCACGCTCGGCGTGCTGGCGGCCTGGGACGGCGAACCCGCCATGCACCCCGACCTGACCTTCGCCGATCCGCGCAGCGACAAGCTCGGCTGGCGCATTCTCGCACCGCAGGATCTCGCGGCCCGGGCGGCCACCGTGATCGGCGCTGAACTGGTCGAAAGCGCCGACTACGAGGCCCACCGGATCGCAACCAGCGTGCCGAGCGGTGGCACCGATTTCGCATTCGGCGACGTCTTCCCGCATGAGGCCAACATGGACCGGCTGCACGGCGTCGACTTCGACAAAGGCTGCTATGTCGGTCAGGAAGTGGTGTCGCGCATGGAGCATCGCGGCACCGCGCGCAGCCGGATCGTGCGCGTGCTGCTGGACGACGGCGTGCCGGAGGCCGGCGCGGCCATCGTCGCCGCGGACAAGCCGGTCGGCACCATGGGGTCGTCGGCCGCAGGCCAGGGTCTTGCGCTGCTGCGGCTGGATCGCGCCGCGGACGCGATCGAGGCCGGGATTGCGTTGATGGCGGGTGCCATTCCGATCCGTGTCGCCGATCCTGACGACCTCAAGCTCCCGGCGAAGAAGACGGTCGCATGACGCAATCCGCGCGCCTGCATGCCGACGGCCTGACCCGCTGTCCGTGGCCCGGCGACGATCCGCTCTATCTCGCCTATCACGACACCGAATGGGGCATACCCGAATACGACGACCGCGCGCTGTTCGAAAAGCTGATCCTCGACGGCTTTCAGGCGGGTCTGTCGTGGATCACGATCCTGCGCAAGCGCGACAACTTCCGCCTCGCCTTCGACGATTTCAACCCGGAAAAGATCGCGCGCTACGGCGACAGGAAAATCCACGCGCTGATGAACGATGCCGGCATCGTGCGCAATCGCGCGAAGATCGAGGGCGCCGTCGCAAGCGCGAAATCCTATCTGGCGATCATGGAACAGGGTCCGGGCTTTTCCGATCTGTTATGGGACTTCATGGACGGCAGGCCGAAGGTCAATCGCTTCAAGACCACCGCGACCGTGCCGGCCTCGACGCCGCTCTCGATCAAAATCTCGAAGGAACTGGCCTCGCGCGGGTTCAAATTCGTCGGTCCCACGATCGTCTACGCCTTCATGCAGGCGACGGGGATGGTCAACGACCATCTGGTGACGTGCCATTGCCATGAGACCTGCAGCCGGCAGACGCGCAAGCCGCGTCATGCGACGACATGACGGCAAAGGCGGCTCCGAAAATCTCGTCGCGCGCATGGCAGCGGATGCTGTCCGGCCGGCGGCTCGACCTGCTCGATCCCTCCCCGCTCGATATCGAGATCGCGGATATTGCACATGGCCTCGCCCGGGTGGCGCGATGGAACGGCCAGACCCGCGGCGCGCATATTTTCTCCGTCGCGCAGCACACGCTGCTGGTCGAAGCGGTGATGCGCGAGCACACCCCGCGCGTCGATATCCGGGTACGGCTGGCGGCGCTGCTGCATGACGCGCCGGAATATGTCATCGGCGACATGATCTCGCCGTTCAAGGCGGTGATCGGCGGCTCCTACAAGACGGTGGAGAAGCGGCTGCTGTCGGCGATCCACGTCCGCTTCGGGCTGCAACCGGCGCTGCCCGCCGACATTGAGCGACAGATCAAGGATGCCGACATGGGGGCGGCCTATCTCGAAGCGACGCATCTTGCGGGCTTCTCCGAGCCCGAGGCGAAGCGCCTGTTCGGCAGCGATCCCGGCCTGCCGGCGGCGCTGATCAACGACTACCTGACGCCATGGTCGGCAGGAAAGGCCGAGAAGCGGTTCCTGGCGCGGTTCAAGAGCCTGCAGGCTTGATGGCCTGAAGCGTTTTCGAGCGAAGTGGTTCGGTTCGCGTCGAGAACTGCGTTGAATCACAATCATAGAGCCCCGCTTCTGATTCCATCAGAA
This sequence comes from Nitrobacter sp. 62-23, assembly GCF_001897285.1. Classification (GTDB taxonomy): domain Bacteria; phylum Pseudomonadota; class Alphaproteobacteria; order Rhizobiales; family Xanthobacteraceae; genus Nitrobacter. The sequence goes on along the minus strand of NZ_MKSM01000063.1, from coordinate 10,156 downwards.
GCCAGAAGCAGGCGTTCCAGGCCGCAGACCGCCTTTCGTCCCCGCGCCCGCGAGCTTATATTTCCAAAAAAACCGGGAATGTCATGATCCACGTCTGCTCGCTTGCTTTGCTTGCCGATACCGTGAGAACCACGGGCGCCAGCCATATCCTTACCGTGATGGCCAATGTCGATCAGGTGCAGCGTCCGCGCTCCGTGCTCGAAGCCAATCACCTGAAGGTGTCGATGGACGACATCAACGAGCCCGCGGACGGCTTCGTCGCGCCGAACGACGGCCATATCCTGCAAGTTCTAACCTTCATCCGCGGCTGGGATCGCCAGGCGCCGCTGGTGGTGCATTGCTACGCCGGGATCAGCCGCTCGAGCGCGAGCGCCTTCACCGCCGCCTGCGCGCTCAATCCGCATCGCGACGAACTTTCGATCGCACGGCAGATTCGCGCGGCGTCGCCGGTCGCACAGCCGAACCGCCTGATCGTGGCGTTGGCGGACAAGGCGCTCGGCCGCGAGGGACGGATGCTGCGCGCGCTTGACGAGATAGGTCCCGGCAACATGGCGATCGAAGGCCGGCCGTTCCGCGTCGATCTGGAATAGCGTTAGCCCCTCGCCGGCTTCAATCCGCCATCGGGTCCGCCAACCGCAATCAAGCCGCGCGCCGCCGCACTTGCAGAGCCTCGCCGAATGCTTCGAACAGTGTCCGGTTGACCGGATTGCATTGCGGATCGTATTCGGCGTGCCATTGCACGGCGAGCGCGAAGGCCGGCGCATCGGCGATACGGATCGCCTCGATGGTGCCATCCTCGGCCACGCCCTCGACAACGACACGCTCGCCGGGTTCGAGGATGCCCTGGCCGTGCAGCGAATTGACGCGGATGGTCTCGCGGCCGAGCAATCGGGCGAACACACCGCCCTGAACCAGCCGGACATCGTGGCGATCGCCGAACACCACATTCAGGTCCGGATGAATCTCGCCGTTCTCAAGCCGCGGCATCCGGTGATTCAGGCGTCCCGGCAATTCGCGAATTTCCGGATGCAGCGAGCCGCCGAATGCGACGTTGATCTCCTGCAGTCCACGGCAGATGCCGAAGATCGGAACGCGGCGGGCGACGCAGGCCTGCGCCAGTGACAATGCGAGATCGTCGCGGTTGACGTCGTAAGGTTCATGCCGAGGATCCGGCTCGGCGCGAAAACGGCTCGGATGCACGTTGGCGCGCGCGCCCACCAGCACAACGCCGTCGACCGCATCGAGCAGCGCTCCGATCTCGGTAACCTTCGGGCAGCCTGCGAACATCAGGGGCAGCGCGCGTGCGACCTCGGCAACCGCCCGCAGGTTCCGCTCGCTGACCATCTGCATTTCAAATCGGTTCTCGAGGCGGTGCGAACTGCCGATCACGCCGACCACCGGCTTTTTCATCGCCAGATACCCAACTCAATCAGCGGGTCGTTGGTCCGAATATACATCTTAAGGTCTTCGCGGAGGAGCGACTCGCGGCAAATGGTTCGACGATCATGCCTCTCGACCGAAGCCGGATCAACAATTCAACACCGCGAGCCAGCCATGCTCACGCAGCGCGCAAGAGCCCTGCGCGGCCCGTGCCCGACGCGCCGGTTGAGCAATCCGGCACGGTCGCAGCGTCGGACCAGATCAATCGGTGGAACGGCGAAGCTCAAGAGCGTCTTCGACCTTGGCCGGCTTCGCTTCCGGCTTGACGGGATCTAGCCTGGCGCTTTCGACCCGCGGGGTCTCGACACGCGCGGTGACCTCCGTCTTCGAAGCGTCGGCCGTGCGCGGACCATGCCCACGGCCGCGCGGACGCGCAGCCGCCCGCGCCAGCAGCATCTGCCTTCCGCCCTGATGGTTGAAATCGCAATAGGCAAAGCCCATGCCCGACACCGAACCACGGAAGCTGCGATCGCTCTGCTTGTCGAGGTTGAAGCACGGCTCGAATGGAAGCCCCTTGAGCGAGGCGCAGACCGCCTGCCCGCGAACCTGAAGCGTATTGCCTGGCAATCTCATGTGGCGGATCGGACCTGAGCCGCTGAACTGTACCGCGCCGGCCGCGCCGCCGTCCTCGAACACCCGACCAGCGCCGCGCGTGCCGTCGAAGCAGGTGAAGGCGAAAACCTTGCCGGCCACGAACCGCCTGGCCTCGTCGGCATTCATGATGTGACCGGCCATTGCCGGTGCCGCGATCGCACCTGCAACCAGGGCTCCTGACACGAAACGCGCGAGCATGACTGCAACTCCAACGAACTGAACGGGTCGGCCGCGGACCGACGCCTTTACCCACTGCTTACCATACCAACCGTGGCAACATTGGAGCAGCTTGGTTGGTAAAGTCTGAACATCCCTAGAGAATTTTTACCACGATGCGCCCGCGCACCCCCCCGGCAAGAATCCGGGCGCCAGCCTCGATGACCTCGTCCAGACCAATTTCATGAGTGATTTCAGCTAGCTTGGACCGATCCAGATCAGTCGCGAGCCGGCTCCATGCGGTTTTGCGAAGCTCGATCGGGCACATTACGGAATCGATGCCGAGCAGACACACCCCGCGCAGAATGAATGGCGCCACTGACGACGGCAGATCCATGCCGCCGGCGAGCCCGCAAGCTGCGATCGCGCCCCGATATTTCGTCATCGACAACAGATTGGCGAGCGTGGTGGACCCGACGCTGTCGATCCCTCCCGCCCAGCGTTCCTTCGCCAGCGGTTTGGCCGGTCCCGACAACTCGTTGCGGTCAATCACCTCGGCCGCGCCGAGATCCTTGAGGTAGCCGGCTTCCGATGAACGGCCGGTGGAACCGATGACGTGGTAACCGAGTCTGGAGAGCACGGCTATCGCCACCGATCCGACGCCGCCGGCGGCCCCGGTCACGATCACAGGCTCGTCCTTCGGCGTCAGGCCGTGTCTTTCGAGCGCCAGCACCGACAGCATCGCGGTGTAGCCCGCAGTCCCGATCGCCATGGCGTCGCGCGTCGTCAGGCCTTCGGGGAGCGCCACCAGCCAGTCGCCCTTGACGCGGGCCTTTTCCGCATAGGCCCCGAGGTGGGTTTCGCCCATGCCCCAGCCGTTGCAGATCACCTTGTCGCCAATCTTCCAGGAAGGATGCGACGACTGCTCGACCGTGCCGGCGAAATCGATTCCCGCGATCATCGGAAAGCGCCGCACCACCGGCGCCTTGCCGGTGACCGCCAGGCCGTCCTTGTAGTTCAGCGTCGACCATTCGACGCGCACGGTGACGTCGCCATCCATCAGTTCGGCTTCGTCGAATTGAGTCAGCGCCGCTGTCGTGCCCTTCTCGGCCTTGTCGATCCGGATCGCCCTGAATGTCGCCATCGCTGTCGCTCCCGGATGTCTGGGCGAGCCTTTCGGGAGATTGAACCCATTACGCAGGCTGCGCAACCGCCCGCCGGACCGGCGCTTCGACGATCGGCAGGTTGATCAATGCTGACAGCACGCCGAACAGCACCGACAGCCACCAGACCACGGTGTAGGAACCGAAATGGTCGAACGCCACGCCGCCCAGCAGCGCGCCAAGGAACCCGCCGACCTGATGGCTGAAGAACGCGAAGCCGTAGAGCGTCGCCAGCCAGCGGGTGCCGAACATCAACGCCACGAGGCTCGTGGTGGGCGGCACCGTGGATAGCCAGGTCAGGCCAGTGACGACGCCGAACGCGACCGCGGAGAACGTCGTCATCGGGGTTGAAATGAACGCGACGATCGACAGCGCGCGGATGAAATAGATCGCCGACAGGATGTAGCGCTTGGGCATCCTGGTCGAGAGCCATCCGACACTGAGCGATCCGATGATGTTGAACAGGCCGATCGCCGCCAGCACCCAGCCGCCGGCCTGGACCGACAGGCCGCGGTCGACCAGATAGGCCGGCAGGTGCGCGGTGATGAAGGCGAGCTGGAAACCGCAGGTGAAGAAGCCGAGCACCAGCAGCACGTAGGAGCGGTGACCGAAGGCTTCCGCCAGCGCACTCTTGAAAGACTGTTCCGACGCGGCGGCAGCAGCGCCGCCGGCATTGCTGGGCGGTGTCGACAACACCAGCGCGAACGGCACGACAAACAGCATCAGCACCGCGAACACCGTCAGCGCCGGCTGCCAGCCGAAATTGTCGATCAGCGCGACGCTGAACGGCGCGAACACGAATTGCCCGAACGAGCCGGCCGCGGTGCCGGCGCCCAGCGCGAGACCGCGCCACTGCAGCGGCAACAGCTTGCCGAACGCCGACAGCACCAGGTTGAACGAGCATCCGGACAGGCCGAAACCGACCAAAAATCCGGCCCCGATATTGAGCGACACCGGCGTGTCGGCATAGCGCATCACCAGAAGGCCGGCGGCATACATTAGCGCGCCTGCCGAAATCACCCGCACGCTGCCGAACCTGTCGGCAATCGCGCCGGCGAAGGGCTGGCCGATGCCCCACAAAAGGTTCTGAACCGCGAAGGCGAGCGCGAAGACGTCGCGGCCCCACGAGAACTCGCTGCTCATGGGCTGCATGAAGAAGCCGAACGCCGACCGCGGCCCGAACGTCAGCATTCCGATCATGCAGCCGCATATGATGATCACGAGCGGTGTGCGCCACCCCGTTTCACGCACGGTCTGCGGACCGCTGTCTTCGGATGTCGCCATCGGGACTGTCCATTTGCCGGTGCAGATGTAGACGGAACATCAGCACCTCCGGCCGGCAAGGCCGAGCCCTGCAAGTTAATGCGCCTGCATGAAAATGCCAACTCGCCGGGATAATAAATCGACACGCAGCTCACGCAATGCGTGAGCAACCGAAGCGGTTACCTGCGACTTACCGCCCGGCGCGCAGTTCGGCCGAACTGTGCGCGGCTTCCGCCAATCTGGCCGTGATCTCGGCGGTCTGGGCCGCCGTGCCCCAGCTCGGCGCATCGCTGCCGTCGCCCCAGGCGCGCGGACGATAGAAGGTGTGAACGCCGGTGCGATACATCTTCTTCATTTCGCGGACCCAGGAAGGATGCACCCAATAGGCGTGATAGTGCGTCGACTTGCCGACTTCCGGCAGCCACAGCCGCCCGTCGAGCGTGGCCTTCGCAATCCTGCGGGCGCGATCCCACATGTCCGGCTCGGTGACCACATCGCGAATGCCGTCGCAGGCGAAGGTGAACTGGCACGCCAGATGACGGTTCGCATTCTGATAGACCACGCCGCACACGGTAGTCGGATAGTAGCCCGAGAACACGCGGTTCATCACCACCTGCGCGACCGCGATCTGGCCGCGGATCGCCTCGCCCCGCGCTTCGAAGTAGACCGCTTCGGCAAGACACTTTTCCTGCTTGGCGCGTTTCTTCTGGTCGAGCAGGCCGAGTCGCTCGGCCGGCGTTTCGACCTCTCCCTTGCCGACCACGGTTTCGCCAGCCTTCCCGGTATCCTGTCGCGACGGCATGGACGCCTTCATATCGGGATCCGCGGGCAGACCCGGGGTCACGATCATCGGTTCTTCACCGGGCTGCCAGCGCTCCAGGCTCTCGCTCGCGACGCCCAGCGAACTTCCGAAATACAGGCTTGCTGTCTTGAAGGAAAATCCGTCGGCGGACGATTGCGGCTCGACGGCCGCGTCGTCGGCTTCGCGATTTCGCTTGAGATTGCCGAGCGGCTGAGCTTCGAGCGAACGCGAAACATCATATTGAGGCAGTGGCGGCGCCTGCAACGCTTCCGCCAGTTCGGGATCGAGCGCCGCCGGCTCGGCAGCATGCGTGGCCGCCGCGCTCTTGGCTCCCATCACCGATGTATTTGATGTCGGGGTTTGCTGTGGCGGCGCGCTCGCCGGCACAACCGGTTGCGTCTCCGGCGGCGCAATTGTCAGACGATCACCTTTCAGCGTCCGATCGACCTTGGGAAAATCGGAGGCCTGATAGCGAGGCGGCGACCGCAGCAGCGGGTTGCGCGCGGCGACGCCGGCATCGTGACCGTCGAGACTGGCAAGCAGAAGCGCGGCGGCGCGTGGCGCGGCGGTACCGACGGGACGGCCGAAGCTAAAGGTCGCGACCTGAATGGAGCTTACGGCGGAGGCGAACACTCGCTTTTGCCAGCGTTCGGCAACGCCGGGCTGATGCGCAAGCAGCGCGGCGATATCCTGATAGCCGGTCTCGTTCGGGATCAATGCGAAGAAGCAGAGACCGAAACCGAAGAGTGCAAGACGCGCACTCTTCGGTTGGTTACGCAACACAGACATCGATACGCTCACGCAACGCCACACATGCGACCGATCCGCACGTTCCATGCAATTCGATCGATTGCGGTAATATCCAATTAAAGTTGCGAGGGCGTTAATCGGCGATGCGCGCGCACCACAGGCAAGAGCGCAGTCGTGGTCGCGGGCGGACGTTGCAAAGGTGGTAAACAACCGCTCAGGTCAAATGGTAAAGATCAGGTCAACGCCGTAGCGTTTTCGAGCGATGTCCTCGGGCTTGACCTGGGGATGGATTGACGGTTCGCGTGAAGAAAACGCGTCAAAAAAATGCGCGGCGGCGATATCCCAAAACGGTCGGAAGATCAGGCCTGACTTGCAGGCGTCTTGTGGAGCGCGGCTTGCGCGGCGGCAAGGCGCGCGATCGGCACGCGGTAGGGCGAGCACGACACATAATTCAATCCGATCTCGTGGCAGAACGCCACCGACACCGGATCGCCGCCGTGTTCGCCGCAGATGCCCACTTTGAGATTCGGCCGGGTCTTGCGGCCACGGGCGACGCCGATCTTCACCAGTTCCCCGACACCGCCGCGATCGATCGAGACGAACGGATCGATCTCCAGAATGCCCTTCGCGATATAGGTGCCGAGGAAGCTCGCGGCGTCGTCGCGGCTGATGCCGAAGGTCGTCTGCGTCAGATCGTTGGTGCCGAACGAAAAGAACTCCGCGCTCTCAGCGATCTCGCCCGCTACAAGGCAGGCGCGCGGCAGTTCGATCATGGTGCCGACCTGATAGCTCAGTTTGGCGCCGGTCTCGCGCATCACCGACTGTGCGGTCACATCGATCCGCGCCTTGATCAGATCGAATTCCGCTTTGGTCGCGATCAGCGGCACCATGACCTCAACCGCAACGACCTTGCCAGTGCGCTTGCCGGCCTCGACCGCGGCCTCGAAAATCGCGCGCGCCTGCATCTCGGCGATCTCGGGATAGACGATCGCGAGGCGGCAGCCGCGAAAGCCGAGCATCGGGTTAAACTCGGCCAGACTGCGGGCGCGGTCAGCCAGCCTGCGCGGATCGGTATTCATCGCGCGCGCGACTTCCTCGATCTCGGCTTGCGTATGCGGCAGGAACTCATGCAGCGGCGGATCGAGCAGCCGGATCGTGACCGGCAAGCCCTTCATGATCTCGAACAGTTCGACGAAGTCCGCGCGCTGCATCGGCAGCAGTTTCGACAGCGCGGCGCGGCGCGCCTGCTCGTCTTCGGCCAGGATCATCTCGCGCACGGTGCGGATGCGGGTCTCTTCGAAGAACATGTGCTCGGTGCGGCACAGGCCGATGCCCTCGGCTCCAAACTTCACCGCCGTGCGGGCATCGACCGGCGTGTCACCGTTGACGCGGATGCGGAGCTTGCGAACCTCGTCGGCCCAACCCATCAGCGTGCCGAACTCGCCCGACAGTTCGGGCTCGATCATCGGCATCTGTCCCGCCAGCACCTCTCCGAGCGACCCGTCGATGGTGATGACGTCGCCGACCTTGAAGATGCGGTCGCCGACGCTCATGGTGCCGCTTCCGTAATCGACGCGGATGCTGCCGCAGCCCGATACGCAGGGCTTGCCCATGCCGCGCGCGACCACGGCCGCGTGAGAGGTCATGCCGCCGCGCGTGGTCAGGATGCCCTCGGCGGCGTGCATACCGTGGATGTCCTCCGGGCTGGTCTCTATCCGTACCAGGATGACCCTGCGGCCGTCGGCCTGCAGCTTGGCCGCGTCATCGGGAGAAAACACGATCTCGCCGGCGGCGGCACCCGGCGACGCCGGCAGGCCGGTGGCGATCACCTCACGCGTCGCGTTGGGATCGATGGTCGGATGGAGCAACTGGTCGAGCGAGGCCGGATCGATGCGGGCAACCGCATCCTTTTTCGAGATCACGCCTTCATTGGCGAGTTCGACGGCGATGCGCAGCGCGGCGCGCGCGGTGCGCTTGCCGCTGCGGGTCTGCAGCATCCAGAGCTTGCCGTCCTCGACGGTGAACTCCATGTCCTGCATGTCGCGATAGTGCCGTTCGAGCAGGGTGTAGATGCGCGTCAGCTCCTTGAAGGCTTCCGGCATCGCCGATTCCATCGACGGCCTGTCGGAGCCGGATTCCTGGCGCGCCGCTTCGGTGATGTCCTGCGGCGTGCGGATACCCGCCACCACGTCCTCACCCTGGGCGTTGATGAGAAACTCGCCGTAAAGCCTGCTCTCGCCGGTCGACGGATTGCGCGTGAACGCCACGCCGGTCGCCGACGTCTCGCCGAGATTGCCGAACACCATGGCCTGCACATTGACGGCAGTGCCCCATGATTCCGGAATATTGTGCAGGCGGCGATAGGTAACCGCCCGGGCATTCATCCATGACGAGAACACCGCGCCGATCGCGCCCCATAGCTGCTCGTGGGGATCCTGCGGGAATTCATTGCCGGTCTCGCGGGCAACGGCTGTCTTGTACTTGCCCACCATCTCGATCCAGTCGTCGCCGGTCAGATCGGTATCGAGCGAATAGCCCTTGGTGTCCTTGAAGGCGTCCAGAATGTCTTCGAACTGATGATGCGCGAAGCCGAGCACGACGTCCGAGTACATGGTGATGAAGCGTCGATAGCTGTCATAGGCAAATCGCCGGTCGCCGGACATCGCGGCCAGCGCCTCGACGGTCTTGTCGTTGAGGCCGAGATTGAGCACGGTGTCCATCATGCCGGGCATCGAGGCGCGCGCCCCCGAGCGCACCGAGACCAGCAGCGGATTCGTCGCATCGCCGAACACCTTCCCGGTGATCTTTGCGACTTGCTCCAGCGCCTTTTCGACCTGCGACTTCAGTTCCTTCGGATAGGTTTTGTCATGCGCATAGAAGAACGCGCATACCGAGGTCGGGATCGTAAAGCCGGGAGGCACCGGTAAACCGAGATTGGCCATCTCGGCGAGATTGGCGCCCTTGCCGCCGAGCAGGTCCTTCAGCTCCGCCTTGCCTTCCGCCTTGCCGCCCCCGAACGTATAGACCCACTTGCTTTTCACAGGCGCCGACGCCTTTGCCGGCTTGTCCGCCGCCTTGCGGTTGCCGCCGGAACTTGCGGCCTTCGCCCGAGGTGTCGCGGATGACTTTGATTTCGCAGCGGGCTTCTTGGACTTCGAGGCGGCTTTGGCCATGCGATGAAACCATTCCACGTGAAGGAAAGCGTGTTTGCCTTACACCACGTTTTGACGACTCCACGCAAGCTGCGCGAGCCATCGTTTCCTCGGCCGAATGCTTTGCGCGCATTTCCGCGCGCAGCACGATTTCGGCTTCGTGGCGTCATGCCAGTCGTAAAGGATAGTCCAATTGCGAAAACAGCCCGGCTTGCGCCAGGCTGTTTTGCTTCGTCTGTTGTTCGTCGATCAGCGCCGCCGAGCGGCATCACGCCTGCGGCTGCGGCTCGAGACCCGGATCGGGGTCCGGGCGCGGATGGGTTTTTCCGGCCGGCGGAACCGCCGAAGTGCGCGGGGTGGTCGGCTCCAGCACCGATTCCCGATTCGGTTTCTTGCCGTTCAGCAGATCGGTGATCTCGTCGCCGGTCAGCGTTTCGAATTCAAGCAGACCTTTGGCGAGCGTCTCCAGATCAGCCCGCTTCTCGGCGAGAATGCGGGTCGCGTCCTTGTAGCCGGCCTCGACCAGACGCTTGACTTCGGAGTCGATCTTTTGCGCGGTCGCCTCCGACACATTCTGCTGGCGGTTGACCTGCATGCCGAGGAACACCTCGTCGTTGTTCTCGCCATAGGACACCGTGCCGAGTTCTTTCGACAGGCCCCAGCGCGTCACCATCATGCGCGCAAGGCGCGTCGCCTGATCGATGTCGGACGCGGCGCCTGACGTCACCTTCTCGTGGCCGAAGATCATTTCCTCCGCCACGCGCCCGCCCATCATGATGGCGAGCCGCGAGGTCATCTGCTCCAGCGACATCGACAGCTTGTCGCGCTCGGGAAGC
>NZ_MKSM01000062.1 GCF_001897285.1 Nitrobacter sp. 62-23 | reverse complement strand
ACTGTCAAGATAAGGCGATCAATTCCTCAAGGGCGTATGCCTTCGAGCCGTACACACCCGATAGGTCGCGGTTGAGTCGCGAGCGGTGGCCGCTCGCGTGACCCAGTTCATGCAGCGCCGTGCGGTGCCAGTTAATCGGCTCGAAATAAGCCGCCGGCGGCGGCACCTGCACAAAGTCTTCGGCCGGCCGGTAGAAGGCGCGGTTGCCGCCGATGCGGAAGTCGATGCCGGTCGCCTTGATCAGCGTCTCCACGCGCGGCTCGATCATGCCGGGTAGCGGCGGCGGATTGGCCGTCGCGATGTCGTCGGGAAGGCCATCGCATTGATCGGTATTGAAGACGGTGAAGCGCTTCAGGAAGGGAATAGCCTGCGCATCCTCGCCGGTCTCGGCGGCGCGCTTCTTCTCATCATCGGGAATGAAACGGTCGGCATAGACGACGGTCGTCCCGCGCTCGCTTTTGCGAACGTGCCCTCCGAGCGCGAGGGCCTGACGGAAGGTGAGCCAGCTTTGGCCGCTGAAGCCGTGGTCAATCACGGCACCCCACAGGATCAGAATATTGACGCCCGTGTATTGCCGTGACGTCGAAGCGTTCTTCGGCATCGCCAGCGGCGCTTTCGCGGCCGCCGTACCCCAAGGCTGAACCCAAGGTACACGGCCCGCCTCCAACTCGGCGATGATCTTGCCGGTGATTTCATCGTAAAGGCTCGCCCGACTTCCGCCGGCGCGCGCATGCTCAAAGTGTCTGGACATCGCGGGTCTCCGCGACGGACGCTAGAGGCCTCTCCTCCAGCCCTTAACCCGTCACGGCCAACCCGGCCCGCACTCTCACTCTCTATATGACACCCTCTCCACACGCGCCGACGGTCCCGTCAGCCGCAAGCGCTTTTGCAAGCGTCTCGTCAAGGATGGATGCGCAATACGCAGCGAGCAGCGCGATGGCCCGTGAGTCAGATCGTCGCAGGCAATTGCGCAATTCTACGCTCCAACTCTCCTCCGGGTGCTTCCACGACGCTTCCACGAGACTTTTTCGAGGGATGGAAATCAAAAAGCAAAAGCCCCCGAAAACATATTGTTTTCAGGGGCTTGTTGACTGGTTGCGGGGATAGGATTTGAACCTATGACCTTCAGGTTATGAGCCTGACGAGCTACCGGGCTGCTCCACCCCGCGCTAAACTTTTGCGTATCTAAGAAAATCGTCGCTGGGAGGCGCCTTATCAGCGCTCAAGGCGCCGACTGATTTACCGTCTGGAGGCTCCTGAGAATGCACCCCCAGGAAACGCCCCACAGTGCGTAGCGTATGTATCAATATAGGTTTACTTTGGAAAGGGCTGCGGCTCATATTTTCCGAGTTTTATAATGCCGGAGGTAGGGCCTTTCAGAAATCCTGTGGATTCTCCGAGATTTCATAGCTGACTTTTTCTCAATCATATGAATCAAGCCAAGCTTCGTCGCGAGTGGACGTCGCTGTTCGAAAAACAGCATCACATCCGCTCTCCACCTCTGCCGCGCAATCGCCGTTTAATGTCGTAGCAGACTTAAAAACACTCAAGGGCCCAGAGCATTTTCGTCTCTGATTAGATCAGAAACGAAGCTCGGCGGACCAAAGGTCGTGAACGGTCGTCCGAAAGCCAGATTCGGCGATCTACGGCCATAGGCCTATCGTCGCCCTGAGCGGTACGCTTAAGAATCCCGATCCCATACGGATCAACCCGACATTTGGATTCCGTATCGACCACTGGTATGAGGCCGCGGACTTCTGGGAAAATTCCTAACAGCGTTAGCGCGGACTAAGGGCTGGAATCAAATTACTTGCAAGCTTCCTGACCAGACCGATGAAGGCTGCCGTCCAAGCCAACAGCGCGACGTAAATAAAAACATCCGCGATGGGGCGCAAAAATTCCAGCCGCATGGCGCTGGCCATCTCGTACGTGCAGACGGTGTACATACCTAGCGGAAAGACCGCACTCCAATATGCCGGATCGTATCGAAGCGGAAATCGCCGATGGAAATGCCGCCAAACGACAAGAACGATAAGCAGTGGAATCCACCAAGTTCCGGCCGCCCAGAAAAAGATCGTGAACCCTTTGAGGAAGGGAAGCAACTCATCGAGAAACCATGCATCCGCGGCATTCTCGATCAAGATCGATCCGGCGAGCGTCGAGATCGCCATCGCTCCCATGTTGATCCAGTATGAAGGCACAAAATCCGCTGGCGAGAACTTAAAGAACATATAGCGGTAGAAAATCAGCGAGATAATCGAAATGTACAACATGCCTCCCCACAGCAGCATCGAGAGGGCAAGAAAATTGACATCCAGACGAAGGGGTTGACTGATATGCCGCGCGATGAGTGCGCTAAGGAGCGAAATCGCTTGCGTCGAGACCACTGCGAGCAGCCAAGCGCCTGTGATGCCCTGATCGATGGTCGGCTTGGTCTCCATGATCGTCAGATTGGCAAAAATCGTGTAGGTCAGGATGATCCAGAGTAAAATACCAAAAATCCAAAGTCCCAGCGCGAGGTTAAGGGCCCCCGCAAGTATCAGCTGATTTGCCATTACGCCCGTGGCAGCGACCGCAGAGAGAAATCCTGGCGCCGAGCGGTGGTCTGTCAGATCTGCGATCAACGCTCGACGGTAACGTATGAGCCGCCACGACGTGAGAATCCAAAGCACAACAAACTGAGTTGCGTTCAGCCACAGGAGAGCGACCGCGATGGGATGAAAGCCTGCCCGCTCAGACGCAATGGAGACGATCCCCGTCGCCATAACAAGCGCGAAATATGCCGGTGAGAGGCGGCGGGCACCGCGCATGCGAAGCCGGAAGCGACGTTTTGATTTGTCGAGCGGCTGCACTAGACTTTGTTAACCTTAAGCTCAAGCACCGTTTCAACGCTACCGCCCCGATGTCGGGGCGGCAATGATGTCTTAGAAAATACCGACATCACATCGGGAGCCGTTCTCAAGAAGCGGCCTCAATGTGCGGGAACAGCCTCGGCGATCGTGTCGCGGATCGGTTGAACATCTCTGAAGCCGACTCGCGAAAACGCTACGTAAAATGCAGCGAAGTTCATCAACGCCCAGACGATGAAACCCAGCGTGTAGCCGCCAAGGAGGAAATTGCTGGCGGCCAGGATTGCTGTCATCGTGAACCCGCACGCGGCACCTGCAGCTTTCGCCAGTCCGCTGACAGCACCTACGTGCTGGAAATAGATCGGGATGAGCTTGATGACAGCCGCTGCCGCAGCGCCAGACAGCAATGCAAGCCCATAAATGGCAACCAATTCCAAGCTTAGCGAAAGCTGCAACGCAAGAAGAATGGCTAAGCCGGACATAGCTCCGAACATCCAGGTCAGAAGTGACAGAACTTCATACCGATCGGCAAGCCAACCACCGAGTGGGCGCGTAATGGCTACGCAGACGACCAGTAACGGAGTATAGAACGCCGACGCGCTTGTGGGGTTCACATGCCAATAATCGACCAAGTAGGTCGGCATCGTCGACGCAAAGAAAACAAGCGTACCAAAAGCAACCCAATAAAGCCCCGGCACCAGCCAGACGACAACGCCTGATCGATATACGGCGAAGATCTCTCGCATCGACGTATTCTTAAGCTTCCTGTTCGGAGGGTCAGACGTAAAGAACATGTAAATCGCCGCCATCAGAAGCGTAGGAATAGCGAAGATCGGAAAAATAATACGCCATCCCTCAGGGTCCGAGGCGTCCGCGAGACTCGTAATCACGAACGTCACGACCATCATGCCGATAGTAATACCGACATTGCCTAAGGCGAAAAGACCCAAAGCCATACCCTGTTTCGATTTTGGATACCACGATGACACATGGGCATTACCGACCACGAAGGTTGCCCCGCCGAGTCCAAGCATCGAGCCAAGAAAAAGGAAGGAATAATAGCCTTCGGCAAAAGTTCCAAAAATCAGAACAACCGAGAGGCAGACCAGCAGCACCGTAAATACAGTGCGGCCGCCGAACTGATCGGTCCAAATACCGAGGGGTATACTGATCGCCGCAGCAAAAAGCGGTTCCATCGCCGCCAAAACAAGTACCTGAGTACTCGTAAAGTGATACCACTCAATGAGAAAAGGCGCGAGGGCAGAAAACATTCCCCAAATCGCGAAACCAAGCGAAAACGCCATGGTCGATATAAACAAAACCCTCGCGTTGCCCTGAGGCTCGTTCGCCTTATCAACCCCGATATGTTCCACGGGTAGCTCCTACAAAAATGTACCTAGCAGGTTCGTGCGTTGAATTAAAAGCTATCGTTTCGACTCGGCCCAACCCGCTTGACTTACTACTTACCCCTCTCGTCTATCTGAGAGAGGGAGATCATACACCAACGAGGGATGGGGCCGCCATAACGTCAGGACAGATATTCCTTTAACGTCAACAGGGTCGCCGCATAAGGCTCGCCGGCGAGCAACAACTCGCCGGCGATACTCTGCACGTCACGTTTAGAATTTCTCAAATTCTAGCTGCGGCGCTAACGATTAGTGCGCTTGCCTTACAGTGTTTCTGATCTGCAACTGATAGGGCCGCCAGAGGTACCAGAACGGGAACATAATCAAGTGCACCAGCCGGGAGAATGGGAACAACGCGATCACCACAAACCCGTTAAGCATGTGCGCTTTGACGGCGAACGGCAGCGCTGACACATAATGCGTCTGGGGATTCAACGCTACAAGCGAGATCAGCCACGGCACAGCCGTATCAATATACCAGTCAGCACCCCAACGGTAAGCAAGTGAAACCCAAAAACCGAGTGCCACCTGTACGAGCAGCGCGACCAGCAACACGCCATCCATCGGACTTGTGACAGCAAGAATCCTTTCGGTCGTGAAGCGGCGCACCATCAGCACACAAAGCCCGATCAATGCAGCCAAACCGAAGGTGAAGCCGATCAGTTCAATCGTATATAGAGCCGTCGACGTTGCTGTGAGACTTGCCCACATACCGGGAACCAAGAATCCAATGAGGTGCGCAAGCAAAACTACGACAATACCATAATGCCATGGCACCGAACCCCAAAACAGCCGCCGATTCTCTAAGAGCTGGGACGACAGCGTAGAATAGGAAAAGCGGTTGGTGCGATATCTGTGAACGCCTCCGAGCACCGCTACCACGATCGCCAAGTATGGCAGAACCGCAAACAGGAATACGTCATACATAGAATTTGCCTCCGTCACACATGGGATATGTCTCTCACGCTCGCCAATCTAGCAGGTCGTCTGCGGCGACCTCCGCGAGTGGCTTGTAAACCTTGAAATGTTGTCGGCCAGCCTGTGTCCAAAACACAACATGCGTTTCCACTGGCGGGCAGCCCGGGTCGGAGCACGGAAGCTCCGACACCATGATAGTCTCATCCTCATCGAGATTGAATCGCTCGCGTGTCCAGCCAAGCACACGTTCCTGCTCAGCCGATCTGTCAGCGCGCTTCTTCGTCATCCCTTCATTCAATAAGAGACGAAGAGCATCAAGTGCCTGATGGTACGGATGCGTACGTTTTTCAGCCTCTTCGATATCGTAATCTTCGCTCATCGCCAACAGAAAGCCGCCCTCAAGAACATCGCCTTGGCTCTGACCCTTCATTTGCTTCCGGTCATCGTTCTGACTCTGTCCATCAAGCAGCTTTCGCGCTTCACGCTGCTGATCCTTTAGCTGCTTACGTAACTCCCGGTCATCCAGCTTTGCTCGCTCGATACCAGTGTCGCCGTCAATATCAGCGTGACCATGTTGATGACCGTCAGTTTCCGGCTTCGTTGTCATGCGCTCAAGCGCCGGCAACAAGCCCTTGTTCAGCAGCGCATCGACGTCCTCGCCATCATTCTGCGCAGCATATCGCAGTACAATCGACAGACGATCCGGAATTTCCGAAGCGTCCGATTCAAAACCACTGGCGCGATAGCTTTTCTTCAGTTCCACCAAAAATATACTGCGCTTGTAATTCTCGCCAAACAGCTGATAACCCACATACGGATGACATATGGAGTTCAGATCAAAAAAGCCGCTATAAACCTCCTGCAGTTTTCCAACACCAGTTTCCTCGGCAAAGCTCCGGAAGCTCTCCAGCAAAGCTGCCGCCTGTGGCTGAACACCACGAACCAGCGCCGCACACTCTGACGCCTTGCCTTCCAGACCCGGGGCAGGATAATCGAGGATGTCAGCGAACAGATCCAATACCTTGGAGCGATTCGAGTACAAAACCTCAGCGCGGTGTGAAAAGCGACTCATGGTCTTTATACTGCGTCTTTGTCTTTTATGCTGTGTCTTTGATTATGCATGGCAAGGCCATCCATAGACGCCGACGACCAACCACCCAACTTCGTGATCGCGAGCGGATCGATCTACGTGAGACCCGGTTGGGCCAAAGCCCAACCGCTGTCTTACGCTGGTAACGTGGCGAAACGGCTATGGTCCTCTCGCCGGATCGGTGTGGAAGCCGACGCCGACCTCACCCTTGCGAATCGGATAGTTGTGCGAGACCGGATCGAGCTGCGGGAACAGCGCATCAACCGCTGTTTCTCGCTCCATCGGCGGAACCACAAAACGCTCCTCAAAGGTCGGCATCGACGTCAGCCGCCAGATCGCCTCCACCTCGGCCGCGGTGGTCTTGCCATCGGCAAGCGCCCGCTGCACCTCCTCCTCCGGGATATCCTTCACCTTCTTCGAACGCATGTAGACCCGTACCGCAACAAGCTTGCGATAAACGTCCTTGATCAGCTCCTCGTTGCCGCCCGACAACAGGCTCGCCATGTAGCGCAGCGATACGCGCGACCGCTCAAGCGAACTCATCAACGGGCCCAACCTCGATTCAGAAGCAATGTTGTCGTAGACGCCATTCTCCACCTTGGCGAGCACCGGACCCAGCGGCGGCACGTAGAACAGCATCGGCAGC
>NZ_MKSM01000061.1 GCF_001897285.1 Nitrobacter sp. 62-23 | reverse complement strand
CCGCCGACACGCCGGGTCAAGCCGCGCGGGACCTGAAGGGCTCGCGTATCCGGAACCTGTGCTGTCGCCGCAACGTTGGCCACGACATCTCGCCCCGAGGCTCCCATGGACATGCCCCTGCAACCGACCTGGCCGGATATCGCAATCCGTCTCGCCTTGACCATGGTCGCCGGCGGCATCGTTGGCCTGGACCGGAGCACGCGGGGACATGCGGCCGGATTTCGCACCACCATTCTGGTGGGACTCGCCGCCTCGGTCGCCATGATCCAGGCCAACGTCCTGCTGTCGGCGAGCGGCAAGACGCCGGCGTCCTTCGCCGAGATGGATGTGATGCGCTTGCCGCTCGGCATCCTCACCGGCGTCGGCTTCATCGGCGCCGGGACCATCTTCAAGAAAGGTGATCTCATCACCGGCGTCACCACCGCGGCAACGTTGTGGCTGATCACGGTGATCGGTCTCTGTCTGGGCGGCGGTCAACTGGTGCTGGGCGCCGCCGCGACGGTGCTGGCGGTCATGACTCTCTGGGCGCTGAAATGGGTCGACTATGTCATCCCTCGCGAGCACCGCGTCCGGGTGGTTGTCGCAGCCGATGCCGAGATGCGAACGATCGTCGAACTGCCGCGCCTGATCGGAGGCTTTGGCTATCACGCCCGCTTCGCCGATGTGAAACGGCATGATGACGGGTCGATCGATTGTTCATTCGATGTCTCGTGGCGGCGCGCCGAGCGATCGGTACGGCCGACGGATCTGCTGGCGCTGATCCGCAAGAGCTATGAGATCAAGGCGTTCGCCTTGAGCACCGAAGACGGCCGCTAGGGCAGATCCCGAAAAGTGGAAACCGGTTTTCGGAAAAGATCATGCTGGCGCAGGATGACGGAAGCGCGGAGCGGGTGGGCGTAGCGCGCGATGGATTTCGCATTAACGCTTCGCTCATCCTTTTCCCAAATAAAGAACCTCACGGTTGTTGCGGGTTATGGCCAGCCGACGACCGCGCGTAAGGTCGCGGCCGTTGTTCGGGTCTGTTAGTTGAGTCGGGTCTGTCAGTGAGTGTGCGCCATGCGAAATCTGATGATTCTTGCCGCGCTTCTTGTCGGAGCGGGTACCTACATGGCGCAGGTGGCCGACGAAATGACCGCAACCGCGGCGGCACGGGCGACGACGCCCGTGCAGCAGGCGACGTTCGAGGACAACGCCCAGGCCGGTCGCCGCAGCGTCAGCATCGCGCGGGATGGCCGCGGCCACTTCCAGACGGAAGGCCGGATTGACGGCCAGCGCGTCGGCTTCATGGTCGATACCGGGGCGTCGGTGATCGCGCTCAATGAAAGTTCAGCCGCGCGGATCGGCGTGCGGCCCTCGCAGAACGATTATGATGCGACGGTGACCACGGCCAACGGCAAGGTCAAGGCGGCGCGAACCCGGCTCCCCATGGTCGATGTCGGGGGTCTCATCGTGCGCGACGTCGACGCCATGGTGCTGCCCGACGAGGCGCTGTCGGAAAACCTGCTTGGCCTGTCGTTTCTGTCCAAACTCAGGCGCTTCGAATTTGCCAACGGGCGCATGGTGCTGGAACAATAGGCTGGCGCCGCCATTGGTCGAGGTCGCAGGCGACGCGCTCCGCCGTGGCGCTGCGAATTATGCCGCAATTGCCTTT
>NZ_MKSM01000060.1 GCF_001897285.1 Nitrobacter sp. 62-23 | reverse complement strand
GATTCTAACATTTGCATCCCGTTGCGGCAGGGAGTTCCTGCAAATGTTAGAATCAAAGGACCACTAGAAACTATCAGGTTTCTAGTGGAGTTTTGAATGTGACATTCGCCTGGCAAGTTCGCTGCAAAATGGGTAGCGAATGTCAAATTCACTCCACTAGGATCATGATGATTTCGGATCGAGCAGATTCAAATCATGAACGTGATCGATTCCCGATATTTTGAGAAGCGGGATGCGGGCGGAAAACCGCACCACACTTTTCGTCATCCCGCTATGGGATATCTTCATCCCGCTCCGGGATCGCACGACACGGATGTCGCAGCGCTCATACCGGTACCGCCGATTTGTATTCCCGCACCACTTGCAGCGGGTTTTTCGGGAATCTCAAATTCAAATCGGCATCAAAATTGTAAAGTTGCTAGCGCCTGTTTCAACAGCGTTGAATCAGACCCGTCGCTTAGCTTTCTTGAGCATGATCTTGTCCGAAAGCCGGTTTCCACTTTTCGGGATCATGCTCCAGCACCCCGTTGCTTTTCGAAGTTCGTTAAAAAGGGTGCTGCAATGTCTCTCGAACTTCGGAAAGCGGCTACTCAGTGCGAGAGTCCGCGAAAGCAAGACAGATGGGAGAAGCGTCATGGCTGCTGCCGTATCTGATTATTTGCCTCATCAAAATCCGTGTGCGCAATGCGGCCACCCGATCGCCGCGCCGGTCTGGTTTGAACACGAACCGCGCCGGACCACGTATCTCTGGCAGTGCGCCAGCTGTGGCTACCGGTTCGAAGCGGTCGCGTTCTTCGCCGAAAGCAAAGGCGAGCCGAACGCGATCGCGGCCTGACGGCAGGCGCAGCGGCGGGGCATAGCGTCGCATCACCGTGCTTCCGAGCACATTCGGAGCGGCGGCCTCGATTTTTGTTGTCGCCGTTTGCGCGGGCGCCTTCCTTCATGGTTTCATTCTTCATGACTCCATTCGCGCGCCGTTCGTTTGCTGCGCGAGCGAATCCGGCCGTCAGTTTTTTGTGCGCGATCCGCTCATCAGCGCCCGGAACCCGAGCGGTCGGAAATGTTCCCGGGAACGAGTGCCCAAGTTGTGTGTTCTGGCTACTGAATTTCAAAACCGAAGGAGGTACACTGATGATTGCCAAGCACATCACCGTCGCATTGATCGGATCCGCGCTGCTGGCGACGGCGGCGGTCGCCCAGACGCCCGGCAGCACGAACACCATGAGCGCTCCGGCGGCTACATCCTCAGAGTCCGGCTATCACGGTGACTGGCGCTCGTCGAAGATGATCGGCCTTAACGTCTATAACGACTCCAACGAGAAGCTCGGCTCGATCAGCGATATGCTGTTGGACAAGAGTGGAAAGATCAACGCCGCGGTGATCGGCGTCGGCGGCTTTCTCGGCGTCGGCGAGCACCTGGTTGCGGTATCCTTCGACAAGCTGAAATTTGTCGATACGCCTGTGCCATCGACATCGACCTCGTCGACCTCCGGCGGCACGACTACGGGCACCACCACGGGTTCAACCACATCGACCTCGACGACATCGAAGTCCAATCCCTGGTACCCCGATCACGTGGTCTTCAGTGCGACCAAGGAGCAGTTGAAGTCAATGCCGGAATTCAAGTACTCCGAGTAGTCGGCGGATCGAAGCGGATTAAAGCGCGCCCGGTTTTGGCCGGGCGCGTTTTTGCGTGGGGCGCGCGAGCCAACCTCCCGAACATTATGGAGCCGGCAGCGTCCTGACCTCGACGTTCATGGCGCCCGTCGCCTCCGCGATGACACGCAGCGTTTTGGAATCAAAGGCGATGTCGGCGAGTTTCAGGCTGGTGATCTCGGCCCCGACGCGGACCCCGCCCTGGCTCCTCTGGAAATCCGCCATGACCGCGGCGATCTTCTCTCGCGCACTCGACGCGAACGGCTTGAGGTCGACCGTCGCCTTGTCGGCCAGAGCCTGTTGCAGATAGGGCATTGCGGCGTGCGCGGCGGCGCCGAGCAGGCCGAACGCCGCCTCGGATTCGACCGCGAGCCGGATATCGGTCAGCCGCAGGGTCTGTTGGGTCTGGTCGAGCACGGGCTTGCCCCAGATATGGACGGTGGCCTCGCCGCCGAAACCGAACCAGCTTTTCTTTTCCTTCGCATCGATCAACAGCGAGATCAGAAGCCGGTCGCCCGCTGCCGCGACGCTGGCCCGCCTGACGGTGACACCGACGGGGCCGCTGCCGTCCTCGGGAAAGGTCTTGCCGGCCAGCCGCGCCTCGATGATCCTGTTGATGTCGGTGAATGGCACGTCGATCGGAACGCCGATGCTCAGCCTGCCTGGCATGGCCGGCACGATGGCGAGCGTTGCGGGAAACGGACAGTCCGGTTTCGTCGCCGTGCCGGTGATCCGCGTTTCGGCCTCGATGCCGAGCGTCAACGTTACGTTGCTGGCATCGATGCGCGGCTGAACGGCGACGGCGCGCACCGGCTTCAGTTCGAGATACAGGTCCTGCAATCCGGCCGCGCCCTGCAATGGAATCGAGCGGCACATCTGTGCCCATTGCACGCGTGCGCTGTGCTCCAGGATCGGGTCGTTGCGGATGCGCTGTTGCAGGCTCGCGATCTGTTCGTTGACCGCACGGTCAATGACGGGCTTGACCTGAGAGGGAACGTTGACGCGGGCGCCGGCGACCGAAAGGTTGGTGTCACCGAGATGGACCTGCGCGGTCATGCCGGGATCGATGCGCCAATTCGCGGTCAGCACCGGCCGCGCCGTCATCACGACATTGCCCTTGATCTCGGCATTGGCGTTCAGGTTCTTGATATTCACGCGCCCGATCTGCTTGGCGACGTTGCCGCCGAGCAGGTTTCCAAGCGCGTTGCCGATCGCGCCCTCGGCCTCGGCCGACAGCGATCCCTTGACCTTGAGGGTGCCGCTCAGCGGCGTCGTCAGCGACAGCGTGTTGTCGGCGCCTGTGGCGCTGATCGCGCCGCGCGACGCGGTCCACCCGATGTCAGCGTTCTGAAGAATATGCGCGACCGGGTTGTCTGCCTTGCCGGCGAAGTTGCGCGGCGCGGCGCGCTCGGCGGCATCGCGAATGACGGCGAGCGGAATCGTGATCGGCGCGATGATGCTCGACGCGCGATTGACGGGGGGCAGCGGCGGCAATGCCGTGAGCACGGGCTTGTTGATTGCGGACGGCGACAACCAGTCCATGGCCTTGAGGCTGACGAAGAAGGACACCGCAAGGATTCCGGTGCCAAGCAGGATGGTCTTGAGGTTGAACTCAGGCCGCATTGGCTCCCCGACGAAAATTGCCCCGCGGCGAGTCTACAGGCAGCGGGCGATGGAGGCCAGCCGCACGGTTGCTGCCGTGACGCGAATCCAAAGACCTCGAGGTTCGCGAAAATATGCAAAAAATAAAGACCGGGGAGCAAGGCGCGGCTGGTCGCTATTTGACCGTTTCCTTGAAACGGTGAAACTCTAAAAAACGCCCAGCACGATCGCGCCGACGAAGGCGAGCGCGATATAGGCGGTCACGATGCTGATGCGGCCTGCGAAAGTCATGTGACGACTCCGTTGGTCCGTCGTAACGCGACAGGCTCGCAACCCGTTCCCAAGTTTCCATTGTGCGCCGCGGCAGTATCGTTAAAAATGTCTGAACGCAACGCGTTGAAGAAGCCTTAAATAAATTCGCCGAACTTGCGCGAATGACGCGCAGAGTTGCCTTGTATCTCGTCGGCTCCGTCGTCCTTGTGTCGCTGGCCGGTTGCGGGCGCGGTTTTTTTCAGACCGCGGAACGCGAGCCGTGGCGGGCCGAGGCTGAAGCTGCTTGTCTGAAATCCGGCGAGGTCAGGGAAAGCGCCGATCTCGTTCGCATCCGCCCGATCAACGGTCCCGGCGTCTGCGGCGCCGAATTTCCGCTGAAGGTCTCGGCGCTCGGGGAAAGTCCGGCCTACGGCTTTGCCGACGAGGATCTCCGGCCTCCAGCGCCGGTCGGCCGCAATCAGCCGCGCTGGCCGATTGCAAAGCCGTCCTACCCGCCGCCGTCATATCCTGAGACAGCCGCTCGTCAGCCCGCTTACGGCGGCGGCTCGAGCGGCCCGGTCTCGCTGACCGCGCCCGGTGTGCGTCCCGTCGAAGATGGGATCGAACTGCCGCCGGAAGGAACGCCGGATGCGGATCGCGCATCGTCCTATCCATCCGACGGTTACTCGCAATCATATCCGGGTTCGCAATCCCAACCTCAATCCCGGCTCTATAGCGGCGAGCGATCGTCCGCATATCCAGCAACGCCTGGATCGGGGGCGTCGTCACAACAGGCTTCGCCCTTGCCGCGTCTTGGGCCTGCGCGCGGGACGATCACCAGCGCGGTCGGGCCTGTCGCTGTGAAGCCGGCCGCGACGCTTGCCTGTCCGATCGTCTCGGTGCTCGATCGCTGGCTCGCGGATTCGGTCCAGCCGGCGGCGATGCGCTGGTTCGGCGCGCGCGTCGTCGAGATCAAGCAGATCTCCGCCTATTCATGCCGCGGCATGAACGGCAACCCCCATGCGCATATCTCCGAGCACGCCTTCGGCAATGCGCTGGATATCGCGGGATTCACGCTGGCGGACGGGCGATACGTGTCCGTGCAGCATGGTTGGAAGGGATTGCCGGAGGAACAGGGTTTCCTGCGCGACGTGGAGGCAACGGCCTGTCAGCGCTTCACCACGGTGCTGGCGCCGGGCGCGAACGTCTATCACTACAATCACATTCATGTCGATCTGATGCGCCGCGCCAGCCGGCGCACGATCTGCAAGCCGCCGGCGGTCTCGGGCGAGGACATCGCGGCGCGCGCCGGGCGAGGCTCATATGCCAGCCGCGAGCCTGCGGCGACGGGATCGCTCGGCGGCAGAGCGAGCCGTTCGCACCGTCATGACGCTGACGACGACGAGTAGCGCCCCCGATATTCGCAAAGCCGCCTGCCTGTGAACTCTTGAAATGGCGAGGGGTCCGGCGTGGCTGCGCCGAACCCCCCATTCGCAATATTCACAGTCGAACGCGTTTGTTTGACGCGCGCTTCGCGAACATATCAGCCGGCCTGTAAGCCGGGTTCTGTAGGGCATCGCGTGCCTGCGCACACGATACGTGACGGCCATTCCTCTGGGGCAACGTTTGCACGTCGCCTCCTGCGACCTACCCGGACAGCGGGCCCGACACGGCCCTGCGATGTTATCGCCGAAGCGAACCTTTCGCGATGCTGTCCCTATTCGGTTTTGCTCCCGGTGGGGTTTACCATGCCATCTCCGTTGCCGAAGATGCGGTGCGCTCTTACCGCACCTTTTCACCCTTGCCTTCCCCGGAGAGAAGGCGGTTCGTTCTCTGTGGCACTGTCCCTGGGGTCGCCCCCGCCGGATGTTATCCGGCACCGCATGTCGATGGAGCCCGGACTTTCCTCTCCCGGAAGCCTTTCGGCCGGAGCGGGAGCGGCCGTCCGGCCGACTGACGCGATACGCATGACGGTTGTGCGCGGCGGCGTCAAGCCACGCGTGTCCGATGGAACTCGCGCCGCCCGTTCACCGTTGAATCCCTTGCGGCAATGTCCGCAAAGGGAGGTTGGTCATGACCGATTTGCGCCTTTGGCGTTCGACCCACAGCGTTCCGGCCCACAGCGTTCCGGTCGACGACATGCGCGGGATCGCGCCCGAGGAGACGAACTATGCCATCGGCTGGGTGCTCAGTATGCTCCTGACGCTGACGGTGGTATGCGTGGTCTGGACGTTCGGTTTCTGAACCGAAAGCCGGCGCGTTTGACGAGACCCGCACCTGTTTCGGCGACAGAGCTGTTTGCGCGACATCCCGCCGCGTTGTGGCGGTGTGATCGACCAACATCTTTCCGTCACGGAGCAAACAGTGAGCACTGATCACCGAGCGGAACTGGACCGGCATTTTATCTGGTTCGAAAGCAAGATGCCGCCACGCCCGGCGAAATTCATGGGCTGGCTGCGCAGGCCGTCCTCGCGGCCGGTCCGCGTTCCGCTGGCGTTGCTGCTCACCGTCGGCGGTGTCTTCAGTTTTCTGCCGGTGCTGGGGCTGTGGATGTTGCCGCTCGGACTTATGCTGCTTGCCCAGGATCTGCCGTTCCTGCAAGCACCGATAGCGCGCACGCTCGGCCGGATCGAACGCAAATGGATCGAGCGAAAAGCCGCGAAGCGTCGATCGTAGCGCGTTTCCTCGGGACGACTCGCTTTGTAATCTTTTGCGGCAATATGACTCACACATCCGGCGGAGTGTGACTCAAATGCCAGTTCTGCATGAAAAACCGATGTAAAGAGGCGGTTGGCGGCAAGATTTGTCTTTAACGAATCAGTATGCTGATTCATTTTAGTCTCCCGGGTCAATCTGGAGACCAAGGTATGAACGTTATTGTTTTCGCATCGCGTAAAGGCGGCTCGGGCAAAAGCACCCTGGCTGCTCACCTTGCCGCGCAAGTTCATAAGGCCTCGAAGCCCTGCCTGCTGGTGGATGCCGATCCGCAGGGGTCGTTGACCCTTTGGCACAAGCTGCGCGGCACCAACGAACCTCCGATCCGGACAGCCAACCGCTCCGTCACCGAGATCATCAACTCGGCCAGGCGTGACGGCTTCGAGTGGGTCTTTATCGACACGCCGCCGAACCTGTCGGCGGTCGTCGACGACGCTATCCGGAATGCGACCATGGTTGTAATTCCCGCGCGGCCCGGCGTCTTCGATGTCAATGCAGTTCAGGACACCATCCAAACCTGCCGCTCAGCGCGCAAGCCTTATGCTGTCGTCGTGAACGGCGCGCCCGCAATGCGTGATGGCTCCGAAAGCCCGATCGTCGCCATTGCCCGCGAGGCTCTTGCGAAATTCCGCGCTCCGGTCTGGAGTGGTCAGATCACCAATCGCGCCGACCTGCTGCTGGCGCTTGCGCATGGTGAAGGCGCCCGCGAATACGATTCACAAGGCCGCGCGGCCTCGGAGATCGGACGGCTGTGGGCGGCGATCGAGCGGTCCGTCAAGGCGATCCGTGGCGCTGCGTCATCGAACGGGACCATGCACAAAAACGCGGCCTGACCCCGCATGCCGGAGTCTGTTTCAACTGCGTTGAGCCGGACTCGCCGCTCGTCTTTTTGTTTGAGCTGATAAAGCGCGCGGGTTTCGCGCGTTTGCCGTTTGCCGCCGTGTGCTTGCTGCGAGCTAGAGCTTTTCCGCTTCTGACGAAATCAGAAGCGGGGCTCTATGATTTTGATTTGACGCGTTTTCTTGACGCGAACCGGTACCCACTTTGCTCGAAAACGCTGTAAACGCATTATCCGGCGGGGCTGGCGGATTACGATGGCCAGCGCTGGGCCTTGCTGACCACGAAATCGCGGAAAGCCTGAACCCGCGCGACGGACTTCAGTTCTTCAGGATACACTAAATAGGTATCGAGCTGAATCGAAACGGATTCGCTGAACAACTGCACCAGGAGGTTGTTCTCGCCGACCAGATAGTCCGGCAACGCGGCGATGCCGAGGCCGTGCTGACATGCGTTGAACAAGCCCAGTATGTTGTTGACAATGAAGTACGGCTCGCGCGTTCCGGAGCCGTTGCGGCCGGCCTCGACCAGCCAGTTGCGGTTCTGGGGATGGACCGAGGGGTGCGTTTCGCTGAGCAGGACGATACGATGTCCGTCGAGTTCCTCCAGCGTCCGGGGAGTGCCGAAGCGCTTGACGTATTCCGTTGAGCAGTAGGCGTGGAAACCCATCGCAAACAGCTTGCGCTGAATGAGATCGGGTTGGGTTGGCTTCTGCGTGCGGATCGCGATGTCGGCTTCGCGCATCGACAAGTCGAGCTCTTCGTCGGTCAGAATCAGCGAGATCCGGATCTCCGGATAGAGCGCGGTGAATTCGCCGAGGCGGGGAATCAGCCAGTTGATGCCGATGCCAGGCGCCGTTGTCACCTTGAGATCGCCGCTTGGCCGCTCGCGGCTGTCGGTGAGCTTGGCGCGCGCCGCCTGCAATTGCATGAAGACTTCGTGCGCGGTGCGGAACAGCAGGTCGCCCTGTTCGGTCAGGATCAGCCCCCGCGCATGGCGATGAAACAGCGACACCGAGAGTTCCTGTTCCAGAGCGCCGACCTGTCGCGATACAGCGGACTGCGACAGCCCGAGCTGCTCGCCGGCATGCGTGAAGCTGCCAGCCTCGGCAGCCGCGTGAAACACCTTCAGCTTGTCCCAGTCCATGTCGGTAAAACCGCCGCGATTCCGAAGCATCGTTACTCTGCGGCCGCGCGGTCGCTCGCATGGGCTGCGAGAAACCGTTCGGCCTCCAGTGCGGCCATGCAGCCAAGGCCCGCGGCCGTGACTGCCTGCCGGTAAACCTCATCCGCGACATCGCCGGCCGCGAACAGGCCCGGCACCGACGTTGCCGTCGAGTTCGGAGCGACCTCGACATAGCCGGAGCTTTTCAGTTTGATCTTGCCGGCCACGAGTTCGGTGGCGGGCGCATGGCCGATCGCGATGAACACGCCGTCGGCCGAAAGTTCGGTGAGCGCGCCGGTCTTGACGTTCTTCAACCGGACATGAGTGACCTTGGGCGGATTTTCCGCGCCGCAGATCTCGTCGATCACGCTGTCCCAGATCACCTTGATCTTGGGATGCTTGAATGCGCGATCCTGCAGGATGCGTTCGGCGCGGAAGTGGTCGCGGCGGTGAACGAGGGTGACCTGCGCAGCGAAGTTGGTCAAAAACAGTGCTTCCTCGACGGCGGTATTGCCGCCGCCGACCACGATCACATTCTTGCCGCGGTAGAAGAAGCCATCGCAGGTGGCGCAGGCCGAGACGCCGAATCCCTTGAAGGCGTCTTCAGACGGCAAGCCGAGCCAGCGCGCCTGCGCGCCGGTGGCAAGGATCACGGTCTCGGCCAGATAAACCTCGCCGCTGTC
This sequence comes from Nitrobacter sp. 62-23, assembly GCF_001897285.1. Taxonomy (GTDB): domain Bacteria; phylum Pseudomonadota; class Alphaproteobacteria; order Rhizobiales; family Xanthobacteraceae; genus Nitrobacter. The sequence continues at coordinate 4,475 of NZ_MKSM01000060.1, read as the reverse complement.
GCAGGTCAGCCGGAACGGCCGCTGCGATACATCGAGCGAGTTCACCGTATCGGTGACGATCTTCGTGCCGACATGCGTCGCCTGCTTCTCCATCTGCTCCATCAACCACGGACCCTGGATCACGTCCGCAAAGCCGGGATAGTTTTCAACGTCGGTCGTAATGGTGAGCTGGCCGCCCGGCTGGATGCCCTGGATCAGCACCGGCTCCAGCATGGCGCGCGCGGCATAGATCGCCGCCGTATAGCCCGCCGGACCGGAGCCGATGATGACAACCTTGGCGTGGACGGGAGCAGGCATGGATTTGGGATCCTGTGGCGAGAAGCCGGCCGGCCGCGGGCAGCGAATGCCCATGGCAGGCGGCGGAAGGCGGGGAAAAACATCTAGATCATATATTGGATATCTGGCTAGCTATGCAGGATTTGCAACCCGTCACTGCAAAAATTCCTCTAAACGCCAAAGCGGGGCCTTGCGCAATAAAATTGCGCAGACGGCCCGATCTACGTTAAGAGGTTTACTGGAGATTCTCTCCGTTTCGAGCATGATCCCGCAAAGTGGAAACCGGTTTCGGAAAAGATCACGCTCAAACAAAAAGATAAGCGACGAGTCTGGTTCAACGCAGTTGGAACAGACTCTGGCGAGCATCGGGGTTTGCACGCGCGTGTCAAAAAGTTTGGACGAGATCGACCTCAAGATTCTGAGCGAGATTCAGGCCGATGGCCGGATCACTAATGTCGAACTGGCCAAGCGGGTCGGCATTTCGCCGCCGCCATGTCTTCGCCGGGTCCGGACGCTGGAAGAAGAGGGCTACATCCAGGGCTACCGGGGATTGCTCGATCCACAACGGCTCGGTTTCGAGGTCACGGTGTTCGCGTCTGTGCACCTGTCGAGTCAGGCCGACGCCGACCTGCGCGCATTCGAGGAATTCGTGCGCGGTGAGCCGCTGGTGCGCGAGTGCTGGATGCTGTCAGGCGAGGTCGACTTCATCCTGAAATGCGTGGCGCCCGACATGGCGACTTTTCAGGATTTCGTCTCGCATCTCACCGCCGCGCCGCACGTGCGCAACGTGCGAACCTCGCTTGTCCTGCATAGCTCCAAATACGCTGCGGCGGTGCCGCTGGAATTGAAGACGCCTGGCTAGAGACTTTCACCGTTTCATGGAAACAGTGAAAGACTCTAGTGGTCCAATTCTAACATTTGCATCCCGTTGCCGCAGGGAGTCCTTGCAAATGTTAGAATCAAAGGACCACTAGCAACTATCAGGTTTCTAGTGGAGTTTTGAATTTGCCATTCGCCTGACAAGTTCGCTGCAAAGTGGGTAGCGAATGTCAAATTCACTCCACTAGGCTCTTGATTTGACGCGTTTCTTCACGCGAACCGGATTCCATCCTCGGTCAAGCTCGAGGACATGCTTTGCTCGAAAACGCTCTCAGGTCGCAACAGGCGCGCGCCAAAGCCGCACCTGTCTGAGTGCCCGGCGTGAAGCCGAGCACGATGTTCAAGTACGCCCCAGGTCTTCAGGTCTTTTTGTGGATGATCCTGTCGAGGCTGATCGGACCGCCGCCGGCGAACACAAGATAGAAAAACACGAAGCAATATAGCGCGGCCAGTTCGCCGCCATTGACGATCGGCATGAAACCCTTCGGCTCGTGGACCATGAAGTAGGCGACCGCCGTCATGCCCGAGGCAATGAACGCCGCGGGCCGTGTGAACAGCCCGACCACCAGCAGTGCGCCGCCGACCAGTTCGATAACTCCCGCGGCCCCGACCATCGAGCCGATTCGCAGGTCGGCGAACATCGGCAACGCCGGAAAGCCGAGAAGCTTGGCAGTGCCATGCTGCATGAGCAAAAGTCCGCTCATGAAACGAAGCAGGCTGAGGACGATCGGCTGCAATTTGGAGATCTGATCCATGTTGGGTCTTTCCGTTGCATATTCCTGTCGCCCCACAGCTTACCTCGCCGCAAAGCTGAAACGAAACGTTCGCGACGCAAAATTGTTCCATGTTTGGAACACGTCGATGTTGGGAGTTTTCGCTTCTGGCACTATCAAAACTTCATATAAGTTATTGATTTTGCAAGTTTTATTCGCTCATTCCGACGTCCGGCATCGAGTGCTTGCATGACGGCTGCGTCATTGCGACCGGGCCGCGATCGTGGCTTGCCCCCGGCGAGGTCAGGGCTGAATGCAACGGATCATTTTGGGCTGACAGGAAAATCCGGTATTCGAGCACACCATCGGCTCGCTGCCGGCGCCGCGCGCGCAACTGGTGCAGCCGTCGCTCCACCGGCTGCAATTCGGCGGGCCATTCTGCATCCACAGTTCCTTCTGCTTCGGCGGCGGATGCTGCGGGATATCAATCTCGGCAGCGTGGGCGGCTCCGGCAATGCTTGCAGCGGTCATCGCTATTGCGAGGCTTGAACGGGAAAGCCGCATGCCGCTCTCATCCTGCGCTGCGAAGCCGAAATAAAATATGTCAGGATCTTCGCGGATACGCGACAGCGGAGAAAACCTCCGCTATCGCCACTCGACCTTGGTGATCTCGTAGGCTTTTGCGCCGCCTGGCGCGACGACCTCAACCGAGGAGCCTTTCTTCTTGCCGATCAGGGCGCGCGCGAGCGGAGAGGTGATCGAGATGCGCCCCTTCTTGGCGTCAGCCTCGGCTTCGCCGACGATCTGCCACACGGCCTTCTTGTCGGTGTCCTCGTCGATCAGCGTCACGGTGGCGCCGAACTTGATAGTGTCGCCGGACAGCTTGCTGACGTCGATGATGTCGGCGCGCGCCAGCTTATCCTCCAGCTCGGCGATGCGGCCCTCATTGTGCGACTGTTCTTCCTTCGCGGCGTGATATTCCGCGTTCTCCGACAGATCGCCATGCGAGCGCGCCTCGGCGATCTGCTCGATGATGCGCGGCCGGTCCACCGACTGGCGCTTCTTCAGTTCGTCTGCGAGGGCGGCATGTCCGCCTCGGGTCATCGGAACCTTCTCGACCATCTCACTTCGTCCTTCGCTTCGTCAGCGGTCCTTGAGGTGTTGCGCGAAGCTGCCTTCCGGTCCGCACCCGGGGCTGCAAACCGCATTGGCAACTCTATAATTCCAGTGTTGGTTTGGTTCAGAAGTTCGCTTGGCAACTCGCCGAGGCACTGAAAGCGAACTTCTGAACCACCACACTAGCTGTTTTACGACCGGCCTGGGTTAGAAAACATCCCCGTGGCCGGCAGGTTCCGGCTAGCCGGGGTTCCTGGAACCATATCGCGCTTAGGTCTCGGAAAAATAGCTCTGCAAGGTGCGAACCTCAAGGTCTCCGCCCAGATAGGCACGGATACCCTGCGCGGCCGCCACGGCGCCCGAAAGAGTGGTGTAATACGGCACTTTATGCAAGAGGGCGGCCCGTCGCAGCGAGCGGCTGTCGGCCAGCGCCTGCGGTCCCTCAGTCGTGTTGAACACCAGTTGCACCTCGCCGTTGGTGATAGCGTCGACGATGTGCGGCCGGCCCTCCAGAACCTTGTTGATCTTCTCGGCCGGAACGCCGCTGTCGGACAAATAGCGCTGCGTCCCCGACGTCGCCATCACCCTGAAACCGGCCGAGGACAACAGCTTCACCGTTTCGAGAATCCGCACCTTGTCGGTCTCGCGGACAGAGACAAACACGGTGCCCTTGCGCGGCAGACGCGTGCCACTGCCGAGCTGGCTCTTGGCAAAGGCGATCTCGAACGAGCGGTCGATGCCCATCACCTCGCCGGTCGATTTCATTTCCGGGCCGAGCACGGTATCGACGCCGGGAAAGCGCGCGAAGGGGAAGACCGATTCCTTGACGCCGACATGGCCGAGCTTCTGCGGCTTGAGCTTGAAGGAGGACAATTTCTCGCCGGCCATGATCCGCGCTGCGATCTTGGCGACGGGAAGGCCGACCACCTTGGCGACGAACGGCACCGTGCGCGAGGCGCGGGGGTTCACTTCGAGCACGTAGATATCGCCGTCCTTGATGGCGTATTGCACGTTCATCAGGCCGATGACGTCGAGACCGAGCGCGAGTTCGCGGGTCTGCCGCTCCAGTTCAGTGATGGTGGCGGCGTCGAGCGAGCGCGGCGGCAGCGAGCAGGCCGAATCGCCGGAGTGGATGCCGGCTTCCTCAATATGCTCCATGATGCCGACGACGTAGGTGTCCTTGCCGTCGCAGAGACAGTCGACGTCGATCTCGGTGGCATCGGAAAGGTAGCGGTCGAACAACAGCGGGTTGGTGCCGAGCACGGTGTTGATCTGGCCGGTCTTGTCGTTCGGATAGCGCGCCTTGACGTCGGCGGGCACAAGCTCGGGCAGCGTGCCGAGCAGGTAGTCGCCGAGCTGGCTGTCCTCGCGGATGATCTGCATGGCGCGGCCGCCCAGCACATAGGAGGGCCGCACCACCAGCGGCAGGCCGAGATCGGCCGCCACCAGCCGCGCCTGCTCCACCGAATAGGCGATGCCGTTTTTCGGCTG
>NZ_MKSM01000059.1 GCF_001897285.1 Nitrobacter sp. 62-23 | reverse complement strand
TTGCCGCGCGGCAGGAACATGCGCGCATGGAACAGCTCCGCGCCGCGCCGCACCGCCTGCTCGAAGGGCATATCCTCGAGGCCGTAGAGCGGATTGCGGCTAATGAAAGTTCGCAGTGGCCAGGAAAACGGCACCGGCTCACCCGCCACGTAGGCGGTCGAGCGCACCCGCAGACGCCGTCCGAGGTTCAGTGCATCCACCATAACCCTCCTCCGATCGAAAGTCATAACGCGAGCACCACAGCCGCGAGACCCTGCTGCAGTAGCGCGAGCATGACGAAATCCCGGGGAAGACGGCGGCGCCACCAGAACCGCGATCCTTGCCATCAGTGAAGGCGCAGCTCGCGATGCGAAAGCGTCAGGTGCCCGCCAACCGCCGCGGCTGACCGGCGGCGGCTGGCCATAACGTCATAGGAAGAAAAATGAATAAGGAAAAATTTGATTTGTTTATTCTATCTACAATAGGACCTTATATATCCTACTCGCCCCGATAGCCTATCTAACGGCACTTCTTGCACAGGCGATCGAGCAGCTGCGCAAGAGCGACCAGTTGGTGCCGGCCGACATGGGACAGGGGTCACGCACTCGACTTGGCACAGCCTGCGCGTCATTAAATCCGTCATCGAGGTCGGTGCCATCCGTGTGCTCGACAGGTCTTACATCGATCTCGCACCTCGATGGGGAAGGGATTATCCTTCAGTGGCGAAACTGCTGTCCCGCTTTTGCGAAATACGCAACCACCACCATCCAGTGCATTCATGTCCGACGTCGTAGTCGCGGCGTGGGCGTCTTCAGTCAGACAGCCATTTGTGTACGTATGCGTCGATGAGTTCACGTACAGATTCGGACTTGATCACGAGGCCGAGGTCGATCATTTCCGCGCCGATGGACTGCGCCTGAGTCTGCGCCGGGACCGGCCCAGGCACGAGCTGGTTGGCCTCTTCGCGGAAGAACACTGCCGCCACCACCCCGGCGAACCAGATGGTACGCGCCGAGTCGCCGCGCGGGCGCAGCGGATCGTCGCGCATCACGAATACCGGGCTGCCGCTCGATCCGGGATATACCGCGGCGTCGATCAGAAATTGCTTGTGTCCCTCAAAGTCGAGTTCCAGCGGCGTGGCCGTGGTGCCGCGGCGCAGGATAGGCATGAGGTTGACCTGATCCCACACCCCGCTGGGATAGCCGACAAACAGCACATCCTCGAGCGCATCGAAGCCCCGCACCGTTGCCACATCGGGAATGCGCTCGCTGTCGATTGCGTGGTAATATAACTGCACGCCAAGATCGCGCGCCGCACGCTCGAGCGGTCGCAGCGGCACGATAGCCAGATCGACCTCGGGATCGGGATGGACGAACCAGGCCGCAGGGAAGTCGTCGATATTGAGCTGAAAGCGCTCGCCGAATGCCGGCTTGCCCTCTCTTAGCTGGGTGAATACCAAGCCGCCGCGGCGCACGCCTTCGACCAAATGACGGTTGGTGACGATAAACGGTGTGCTGCCCCGGGGGTGAGTGTGGCTGAGGATGAAGGCCGTGCCCGAGCCGGAGCTGCCGTCCTCGAGTTCGGTATCCACTCGCACGGTGGAAAACAGCAGTTTTTTTGCGATAGAGTCGATTTCCATGGGGCTCACGCGTGCGGTACGGCGCGCTGGTTCAAGCGCTCAATCGCTGCCACCGCTGCGCGCTGGGCTTCCTCGGCCTCGGCCTCATTACCCATCATGGTCAGGCGGCCGAAAGAACCGAAGGCCTTGACGTCCACCAGCGTGATGTGGGCGGCCTTCTCGGCCTCATTGGCGGCATACATGATATAACCCGCCGGCTCGACCTCCAGGATGAACATGCTTTTACCGGGCAGGATCATCGAGCCCTTGCGCAATTGACGATTGATCAGCGTGGCGTGGTCAGGGGTGATGGCGCGGATGATCTCGTTCCACGCCACCTTGCAGCGCAGCCGCGAATCCATGGTGGTGTTGAGTTGCCGCAGGATCAGTTCGCCAGCGGCGAGCACCTCGCTCTGGTTGCGGAAGTGAAGCTCCATCGAGCCGAAGGCGCGCTCGACGACTTGCTCACCCATGCGCACATTGGTTTTTTTCAGCGCGATGTCCGAAAGGTTGTGCACCGCCATGCCGGGAGCGACCTCGATCCACATGCAGGCATCGCCGGGCACCGGCAGAAAGCCCTGTGAGGATGTGGCGATATAGGACGCGAGCTGCGGCTGCAGCGCATCCATGAACACGTAGGTTCGCAGGGTGATCTTCATCTTCGGCCCACCTTCACCGCGTCAGGCTCATGTAGAGCATCGGCAGTTTTTCCGGCAGGCGTTCGACCTGATCGATCACGGTGAAATTTTTCAAGCCGAAGATGCGTGACACATACTGGTCGGCATGCGGATCGAGCGAGAGCGCATACACCGTGATGCCCTGGCGGCCGAGTTCTTCGACTGCGGCCTTGGCGTCGTGGCGCAGGTATTGCGGATCGGTCACGTCGTTGTCGGAAGGTTCGCCGTCCGTGACAACAAACACGACGCGCTTGCTCTTGGGCTGCTGCGCCAAATAGTGAGCGGCATGTCGCAGCGCTGCGCCCATGCGGGTCGAGAGCCGCCCTTTCATCCCCGCCAGCCGCGCCTTGACGAGATCATCATACGGCTGGTCGAAGTCCTTGAAGCGCTGGTAGTGGACATCGTGCCGGCCGTCAGAACAAAAGCCGTGAATGGCGAACGGGTCGCCGATGCGGTCCAGCGCGCCGGCCAGCAACACCGTGGCGGCACGGGTGAGGTCCATCACCGTGTAGTCGTGACCGCGCACCTTCTCGTTGGACGATTCGGACATGTCCAATAGAACGAGCACCGCCAGATCGCGCAGCGCACGCTTGTAACGCATCATGATGCGCGGATCGTGCTGTTGGCCGATGCGGATGTCGATCATCGCGCGCACCGCGGCGTTGATGTCGATCTCGTCGCCGTCCTCCATATGGCGGATGCGCTGCATGCCCTGCGGCACCATCGACTCGATCAGGAACTTGAGCCGCGAAATCACCGGCTTGTGCTCGAGGATGATGCCCTCGATCACCTCCAGCTCACCGAGCTGAGGATGATACTCGAGCAACGTCACCCAATTGGGCCGCTCGAGCTGAATCTGATAATCCCATTCCGGGTAGTGGTAAGGCTCGGAGATCGGCGGACGGCCTTCGAGCGAGTTGATGCTCACGTTTTCCTGGTCGAGATAGAACTCGGTCGGAAGCTCCCACACCTCCTGCGCATCGTCGCCGGCGAACTCGACGTCCACCTCGTTGACCATTTCCATCACGTTGACTTTTTTGCGCACCTGCTGGCGGGTCTCCCAGGTGGCTGCCATCACCTGCGCCTCGTCGTATTCCTCCAGGAACCAGACGGCGCGGTTGTCGTCGCGATAGATGGCGCTGAGCCCGTCGGTGAGCTTGTTGTAGGTCGGCAGGTCGAGTTCAAACAGGCGGTGCGATAAATCTACGCCGAGATTCCAGCTCACCTGATTGCTGTCCAGGTCGCGCTCAGCGCGAAACGCGGCCACGCCTTCCCGCACAAAGGGATGCGGGTCGGACGACTCGAGGTCGAGCAGTGCGCGGGCGAGGCGGTCGAGCAACTCGCCGACGGTCGCGGGCTGGACCGAGTAGTCGAATACCGGATGCAGCGCCAACCAGGCCTCGCGCATTCCGGGGAATTTGCGGATCGCGAGTTCTTCCACTCGCGCATCCTCGAACAGCTCGATCAGCGCCATCTGCACCGGCAGCAGCTGCTGCATCGACAGCGGCTTGTCGGTGAACACCAGATGCGCGGCGCAATGGTTGGCGGCGGCGCGGTAGACCTCGAGAGCGCTGACCGGCGCCGTCGCATCGCCCTCGGGCTTGTAGTCGTCATAGGCGTCGGCGATGTAGATGACATAATGCTCGATGTAGGGCCTGAGCCCTTCGCGGCTTTCGTAATCGCCAGCGGTCGGGCGCAGAAAAAAATCGCGCCCCCAGATCGCGCGCATGTAGATGTTGAGCCGCCTCTGGATGTCGACGAACAGCGTGCCCTTGCGCTCTTGCTGCAGCACCGCCTGCGCGTCGGCGCTCTTCAGCCCGAAATAGGCCGCCTGCCCTTCGAAATCGGTTTTGTACGCCTGTGCGCCCCATTGCACCCAGCGGCGCAGGCCTCCCAGCGTAAGCTGATTGAGCAGGCGGTCGAGGTTTTCCAGCATCGGCCGCAGGCCGCGCGGAGCCTGCGCCGCCACGATCTCCAGCACCTTCAGATAGTGGCGAAACAGATCGGCATCGCCCACGCGATGCGCCACCAGCGGCGCGGTGCCGACGATCAGCGCCAGCACCTGCCCCGAGGTCTTGGACGCCATGCCCAGCAGGAAGTTGACCAGATCGGGTAGCACCTCCTCGCCGATCGCGCGCCCCACCTCCGGCATGGATTGGATGAAACTGACTACCAAATCCTCGCTGCGACCAAGATGGTGCAGCGCCACCGCGCCCTTGAGATAATTGTCCAGCCCGCGCGGACTTAAAGCGCGCGCCGCCTCGTTCCAGGAGGCGCGCAGCAGCTCCTGCGCACCGCCTGGCAGTTCGTCGAGGATCTCCTGGAATTCGTCGAGGTGGATGGCCATGATGTGTAAATTCGGACTGCCCTGGCGATGCTGACCCCGGCCGACCTCAAGTTTCCTTTTTCCCCTCGCGTCTTCAACTCGTCAGAGACGTTCAGAAATACGTCGTCACCGCGGAATCGAGCGCGTCCCGCATATCGGGATCGTCGGTGATCGGGCGCACCAGCGCCACCCGGCATGCCGCCAGCGGCGCGACGTTGCGGGTGATCAGCGAGCCGGCGTAGATCAGCATGCGGGTGGAGATACCCTCATCCAGCCCATGGCCCTTGAGGTTGCGCGCGTGCTCCGCGATGTGCACCAGCTTTTTCGCGGCGTCCAACGCAACGCCGCTCTCGTGTGCGACGATCTCGGCCTCGACCTCATGCTCGGGGTAGTTGAAGTCGAGCGCGCCGAACCGCTGCTTGGTCGACTGCTTCAAATCCTTCATCAGCGACTGGTAGCCAGGGTTGTATGAGATGACCACCTGGAAATCCGGATGCGCCTCGACGATTTCGCCCTTTTTCTCGAGCGGCAGAATGCGACGCGCATCGGTCAGCGAGTGGATCACGACCGTGGTGTCCTGCCGCGCTTCGACCACTTCGTCGAGATAGCAGATCCCGCCGAAACGCGCAGCCATGGTCAGCGGCCCGTCCTGCCAGCGGGTGCCGTTGGCATCGAGCAGGAAACGGCCGACCAGATCGCTGGCAGTCATATCTTCGTTGCAGGCGACGGTGACCAGCGGCTTGCCGAGTTTCCACGCCATGTATTCGACAAAGCGCGTCTTGCCGCATCCCGTCGGACCTTTGAGCATCATCGGCATGCGGGCCGAATAGGCAGCCTCATAGAGCGCGACTTCATCGGCCACCGAGCGGTAGTAAGGCTCCTTGGTCACGCGAAAAGCATCGAGTGCGACCGGAGAAGATCCGGCCGTATCCGCGACGACCGGTCGCACGGCGCTGGTGCCGGACGCGGCAGGGGCCGCGGGCGTGTGGAAGGCGGGGTCGCGTCTAGGCAGATAGCCGCGCTGGGAGAGGTCGTTACGCATGATCAACTTCCTGCTATTCAATCCGGCCAGATGCGCTCGGGAAATAACTCCTCAACGCTCGGAGGCGGCTCTGCCGCCAGCGAATCCGCAGGCGCGGAAGTGGCGGACGCTTTTTTGGCCGAGGTCGAGCGCGGCGTCTTGTTTGCCTCCGCCTTGTTGTCGGCCTCCGCCTTGCCGGAAGAGGCAGACTCCGCGCCGGTCTTGGCCTGACGGACGCTGCTGGCGAGCTTGTCTTTGATGCTGGTCATTCAAGGATCTCCTCAATGAGGCCGTCTATCTCCTCGACGGCGCTTTGCCCGCGAGCCCCCAACTGGTACGCCGACACGCCCTCGAGCGCAGCGGTCTTGTAGATGCCGCGGCGGCGCACCGGAGTGCGCAGGACCGGCAGGCCGAACTCAGCCAACGCCTCCTGCATCGCCGCCGACAGCGCGCTGCGCGCCTCGATCTGGTTCAGCAGCAGGTAGGCGCGCAGCCGCGGATTGAGCCGCCTCGCTTCATCGATGTCCTGCGGCAGCCGGATGCTGGCCCACAGATCCACCGGCGAGGGCAGCACCGGAATGACCGCCACGTCGCAGCTTTGCAGCGCCAGAGCCGCCGCCCGACTATCGACCGCCGGCGGGCAGTCCAGCACGACGAAGGGATAGGCGCGAAAGTCCCGTCGCAAATCGATCGCTCCCGCGCCTACGCGCAATTGCTTGACCGTGGCGGGAAAGGACTGCGTCCCGGCGGCGGCCCATTGCGTGGCCGAGCCTTGCGGATCCAGATCGACAACCACGGACGAGGCTCGCCGCGTCAGACCCGCGCCGAGGTGCATCGCAACAGTGGTCTTGCCGGCGCCGCCTTTCTGGTTGATTACCGCGATGACCAGCGGACTGCCCATCGCTCACTCCCCGCGCCCGGCCAGAGCAGCGATACGCTCGGCGAACCGTTCGTCCTCGGTGCTCAATACGTCACCATCGGCCGCTCCGATCGTGACATTGACGTAGGTGGTGCCGAAATTGATGTTCTGCGGATGGCGTTGAACCTCCTCCGACAGCGCCGACAGCGCATCGAGGAAGGCGCGGGTCTGCGCATACTGCGCAAACGCGAAGCGGCGAAACAACGTGGGCGGTTTGTCACGGCGCTCCCAACCTTGGAAATCATCAGTCATCGGCGTCCTACCCCGGGTTCGATCTGGGTTACGTGGTCGAGATGCGCTCGCGCCTCCTGTAGAAATCTTCGAACAGCGACGCGGTGTCTTGGCCGCGTAGCCAGCACGTATACCTCAGCGCGTTCGCCCGACGCTGCAGGGTCTTCACCTTGGGCCGCGATCGCGCAGTCCGGCCACGCCGCAGGCCACCACCCGCCACAAAGCGTCATACCGGGCAGGATTTCCCGCTCCATCAAACGCTCGGCCCACCCCGGTTGATCCACCCCGGCGCGCGGATGGCGCACCAGTTCGGCATGTCCCGACCGACGTGCAAGCACGCTCGGGCGAGACACGGCCGCACGCCGCCAACTCAAAGTTGAACGCGCGCGCCGGCCGGCCCGAGATTCGCCGATCGATCACCATGGTGCGCTCCGCGCAGGATCAGCTGCGGGTGGACGTGATCTCGGCGTCGCGGCCGCCGCGGCCACCGCCGTTGGAATCCGGCTGGGTCGGCAGGATGCCTTCGACCTCGTTGTGCACCCGAGCGATGATGTGCGCGGCCACCAAGCCGTCGCCAACACGCTCGCAGGCGTCTGCCCCGGCACGCACCGCCGCGTTGACTGCGCCGGTCTCGCCGCGCACCAGCACGGTGACGTAGCCGCCGCCGACGAATTGACGGCCGATCAGCCGCACTTCGGAGGCCTTGGTCATTGCATCGGCCGCTTCGATCGCGGGGACCAGTCCGCGCGTTTCGATCATGCCCAGGGCAATACCGTTCACGTGTGTCGCCATGTCGTTGTCCTTCCAGTTACTAACAGTAGAAAAAAGCCGGGCTTAAGCGCTCGGCGCCTTCGGCAGGATGCCCTCGACCTCGCTGTGCACGCGGGCAATGATGTGCGCGGCCACCAGGCCATCGCCCACGCGCTCGCAGGCATCAGCCCCGGCACGCACCGCCGCGTTGACCGCGCCGGTCTCGCCGCGCACCATCACGGTGACGTAGCCGCCGCCGACGAATTGCCGCGAGATCAAGCGCACTTCGGCGGCTTTGGTCATCGCGTCCGCCGCCTCGATCGCGGGAACCAGTCCGCGGGTTTCGATCATGCCCAGGGCAATACCCATCGTTTCAGCCATTTGTTCGCTCCTTGTTGTCGAAATAAAAGAATCTCAAGCCAGTCACTGCATTCTGACGCCCGCTGTGCACGCGCCGTTGTTGCTCTTTGCTCACCGCGTCGTCATCCCTCCTCCCAGCCATCGATGATGCCGCAGATGGTGAGGTCGGTAGCCACTGTTCGATCGGGCATGGCCATACGTGCAGCCGTGCCCGCGGCGGTGAACACCCATTTGCCAGGCGGCGCTCCGACCGGATCGGTCGCCACCGAGATTTCTCCCTTCTGGCCTTTCAGGATACGAAGCGAAGCCGAACTCATTCCCGGCACACGCCGGGTACAGACCAGATCATCCACCACGCGCCAGACTTCCATCACGCTCCCTCCGGATTCCAGTGGTCGATGATGCCGACGATCGTGAGATCGGACGGATAATCCCTGGCTCCGGCGGCATCGCGCGCCGCAGAGGATCCGACACAAATCACCCAGTCGCCCGGGATGCAGCCGACGGCGTCGACCGCAACGCTGCGCGTCCCATTCGGTGTCTCCTGCACGACCAGCAAGGGGCGATGGCCCATGGCGTCGATGCGATTGGTCGACACGAGAGTGGTTATCACACGCATGATTCTCATGACGCATAAGTCCTCTCAATGATCGTCGACGGCGGCGTCGGCGACGAAGGCGCAGCACTCGTCGCCGGCACGGTCACTCACCGCGATTGCGCAATTGAGCAGGCCCCTTGCAGCCAGATCGGGGTAGCGTGCCGCGATCGCATCACGCACCCGCCGGCCTCGTGCGATCGCCCGCTCGCGTGATGCAGGGATCCGGCCATCGTACTCGAAGTGGACGAGTACCGGGACCGGCAGACCGTGCGCGACATTGAGCTTGGCAAAAATATCGATCCCGACATCCATGTCGGGTGCGCCTTCCTCGACCGTGTCGAGGTGGGCGAAATAAAACAGGTTGCGCAATTGCAGCGGCCGCACCGCTTCGCCGGCGACAATGCATTCCTCGTCGTGGCCGATGGTCGCGTAGCGCCCGGTATGATGCTTGATGACGTATTCGATCTGCGACAGATTGGCTTCGGCAAGCGCCAGCACCAGGCGGCGCATGCCCTCGTGCATGCGGCCATTGCCCTGCCCCCAGCCGCCCATGCCCTCGGCATCGGCGACGATCTCCGCGATGCGCTTCCGTGCCGCTTCGGGCGCAAGGCCGAGGGTGTCGCGATAGACCTGCGCCGTCTCGAAATAGCGATGCGCGTTGATCTCGCCAAAGCTGTCGGGCAGGTGGATGCGCAGCGCATCCAGATCCGTGTCCACGCCGATGAGCAGCACGTCGGGCGCGGCGCCCGAGCCAAATGTCCTATCGATGGCTACGCGCAACTCGTTCTGCAGGCGTTGCAGCGCCGCTTCCGTGGCCTGGCGATCGTTGCTGCCATGAGCGGCGCAACCGTGACCGTTGGGGGACGAGCTGCTGAAATGGTAGACGGCGATCTTGAGGTAGTTCAGGCGCTCGCCATCGACCATGGCGCCGGACAGCCGTTCGACTTCGCGCTGCGCCCAATCGCAGACATCGACCTCGACATCGAACAGCGCGCCTGCATAGGCCTTCACCCGCACGTTCGGTCCAGGCAGCATGCGTAGCACATAAGGGCTGACGCCTTGCAAGCGGCCATCCGAACAAGGGCTGATGTCCACCGTGTGATAGCCGCACGACCGCAGAAAATTCTCATCGAGCGGCATACGCTGACGCCAGCCGGCCTGCTCGACCTGAGCATTCTCGACGCACGACTTGAGGCCGCTGAAGATGCAGCGCGAATGCAAGGCGGACAAATCCAGCCCGCATACCCATGCGTCCTCCAGCACCTGCGACGGCAGATCGAAACCGAGTTGCTCGCGTGCGAGCTGCTGCGCGCGCTCGGTGAAGTTCTCGTCGTGCTGATGTGTGGAGATGCGCTTGAGCACGTCGACGATGCGAGTGAAGCGCGAACGCACCGTCCGCTCGTAGTCGAATAAAAGGCGATTGAGGTCACGATCGACCAGCGCATGCTCGCAGGTCTGCCCGCTGCCGATCATGCACGCCGGATTGTCAGGCACCGCTGCCGCTGACGCTGCGGCGTTGGCAACCGGGGTGGCCTCTCGTCGCAGGGCCTGAAAGCGTTTGCGCGTGTCCATCTTCGCGATCCTCAGCCGCGCGCCCCGCCGGAGACGGTCACTGTGGCGCCGATCCGGGTATTCCCGGCCGAGCCGGTGACCACCGATACAGGCACTTCAGGCCGCTCGATGCTGCGAAACGCCATGGCGCTGGTGCCAGCGCCGCGTGGCTGTCCGCGCATCGATGGATTGCGCGCCAGGCTGGACGAACCTTCGGTGCCGGTGACACGGCTGTTGCCGTCCCAGGCGTCTCCCGAAATGCGCCGGCCCTGCTGGCTGCCTTCGCCGCTCAAACGGCGCGCGGCCGGGAGCGACTGGTCGTCGTCGCGCGGACGCCGCGCCTGGTCGCCGTGACGGAATTCAGGCGTGCCGGTAATCAGGCCGTCGGCCTTGTTGATCGGGCCGGTAATGCGCGAAGTCCCCATGCCGCTGCCGGTGATGACCTCGGTTTGGCGCTCCTCGCGAGCCTGCCGCGCCGGAATGCTGATACTGAAATCCCGGGGAGCCGGCGGACGCTGATCCACATCGCGCGCGCTGAAGCGATCGCTCATCGCGCATTGTCCGGACGCGATATTGTCCAGCCCGAGATAGGGCGTGCCCGAAATCGGCCCGCAAGCGCCACGCTCGTCGCCAGTGACTTGCATTCCGCCCGCGCCCGGCCGATCGCCGGTAACCACCGTGGCCGGAATCACCGCGCTGTCGCGAACCCGCGCCGCCTGCCGTTCACGCTGCGGCGCCTGGCAGAACGCGGCGTACTGGCCCTGGCCGATGTATGGGGTGCCGCTGATCGGCGAACACGTGCCGGCTTCGTTGCCGGTGACGTGGTCCGCACGTCCCGCGGCGATGCCCGTGACCGTCTGGCCGTTCAGCGTGGTGTCAACGATGACCTTGCTGACCGGAGAGACAGTAGGCACCGCCGGACAGACCGCGGCCAACTGGCGGGTGCCAATGTAGTCCGTGCCGGTGACGGGTTCGCACCCGTATGACTCGTCACCGGAGGATTTTGGGCTTGGAGCGACCTCCGAGCCAGTCACGGTCCGACCGCGCAACGTCTGCATCTCGGCCACTTTCTGAGGGCCGGGTGTTTTGCACAGCCCCGCGAAATCAGCCGTCGTGTAGTACTGGCTGCCGGTGATGCTGCGGCAGGAGCCGACTTCGTTGCCGGTCACCTTGGCCGAACGATCGACGGCCGTCCCCGAGACGGTTTGCTCGTCGCGCGTGGACATTACGCTGACCTTTCGCGCACCTCCCGGCGGCGCCGTTCGACAAAAATCGCGGAACTGCTCAACAGTGTGATATTCGGTGCCGGTAATCGAACGGCAGCTTCCAGCCTCATCGCCGGTCTGCCGCTCGCTGCGGCCGACCACTGTACCGGTAACGGGCTTGCCCGCAGCCGTATGGGTCACCGCCACCTTGGGCGGAGCGTCATCGGTTTCGCCCTGTCCGTAACGCGTACCGGTGACGGCGCGGTCGGCGCCGTGCTCAACGCCGGTGACGCGGCGCGGACGATCGACCAGCGCGCCAGTGACAGCCTGGCCCTTGTCGGTGCGGGTGAACGCCACCTTCCCCAGCGGGGCGGACGGCCGCGTCGAACAGAACTGCTCGAAACGCTCGCTCGAGAGATATTCGGTGCCGGTCACCGGACGGCATGCGCCCGGCTCATCACCGGTGGTCTTGATGGAGCGGCCCAGCGCAGTGCCGGTGATGCGTTGCTCGCGCAGTGTGCTACTGACGGCAACTTTCGGCGCGGCCGGCTCAGGCCGGGTGCCGCAGAGGGTCTGGAACTGCTCGAAGCCAATATATTCGGTGCCGGTGATCGCGCGGCAGGAGCCCGGCTCATTGCCGGTCACCTTGGAGATGCGTTCGACCTGAGTGCCGGTGACGGTCTGCCCGGACAGGGTATGCCCCTCCTCGACCTTGGCCGGCGCTTCGACCACGTTGCGGGCGCGCATACGGCCGGTCGGCCGGGTGCTGGCGCCGGACGTCTTGTCGACCCGACCCGCCAGCGCCTGGACCAGGCGGCGCTGCATCGCGACCTGACGGCCGGTTGCGCCTTTGAGCATGGCGCTCTGCCAATCCTGCGCCGGCATCGCGGCAGCGATTCGTGTCGCCTGGGCGACGCGCTTGAGGCCCTTCTTGCCATCCTGACTCAGCGCGGCACGGCGCATCTTGGCCAGCACGCGACCCGTAGCCTCCGGCGTGTTCAACGCTGCACGCTCCACCGCCGGTGTGCCGCTCTGAACCGCTTCGATATGCGCTGCCTCCTTGCGCTCCGCGCCATGGCTGCAACCGCATTGTCCGCCGCAACTGCACTGTCCGCCGCAGCCGCAACCGCAATCTGAGCCACGCACCTCGGCCGCCGCCCGGCTTGGGCGCAGATGC
Source organism: Nitrobacter sp. 62-23 (assembly GCF_001897285.1). GTDB lineage: Bacteria > Pseudomonadota > Alphaproteobacteria > Rhizobiales > Xanthobacteraceae > Nitrobacter. The sequence goes on along the minus strand of NZ_MKSM01000059.1, from coordinate 731 downwards.
GCCGCGGGGCGGGTCGCCGTGCCATGCCCGGCGTTCTTCAACGCCGCCTTACCAACCGTGGACAGCGCCTGCCGCCGGGCTCGCGCCGCGGACTTCTGCGCCACCGGCGGAGTGAATGCCGCTGGCGCAGGCACCGCCGAAACGCCGCCGTGATGGGCGTTGGAGGTTTGCGCCGCATTCAGCCGGAAGCGATCAGCAGCGGAGCGCTCGGTTTGAGCAGCCTTGACGGTCCCGGCCTTGCCGTGACGCGCCATGGCCTGCCGGCGCTGGAGCGCCAGTTCACGGCCGGATAGAGTTGCAGTGGCATGACCGGGGGCGACGTTTGTCATACGGACCTCAGCACAAAGAACCCGAGGAAGGGAGCGGCGCCGATGCGCGGCGCCGCGTTCAAATCATGGGCGCCGAATCTGGTCAGCTCCAGCGCCCGCCTCATCAGCGATACACCACGAATGCCATGCCCTGGCTCTGGGCGTAGTTGTCGTACGCGACGAACCGCACCATCTGGTCCGGAAATTCGCGGTGACAGGCCTCGATCTCCGCCATCACGTTATCGACGGACTGCTCGCCGAACAGCGGCAGCTTCCACATGTACCAGTAGCTCGCCTTTGCGGGCGTGCCCTTTTCGGTGTGCTCGACTGCCGGATTCCAACCCTGCGCGATGGCGTGAGCGATCTGACGGCGCACCTGATCGGGCGTCATCTGCGGCAGATAGGAGAAGGTCTCGTACTTTT
>NZ_MKSM01000058.1 GCF_001897285.1 Nitrobacter sp. 62-23 | reverse complement strand
CATGAAGATGTCGAATGGCCTTGATGGCCGCCGGTTTGGCCGCCGGTTTCTGGGATTGGCGTTTGGAGTAGCGGCGGCTGCCGCGTGTGGACCGGCATTTGCTGAGGAAGCCACGGGTCAGCCGCATGCCTGGGGGCTTGATTTTCAGGCTGCTGCGTCTCCTGTGATGGAGAGCATTGCCCGGATGCATAGCGGGCTTCTGGTTGTGATCACGGTTATTACGCTGTTTGTGACGGCGTTGCTTGTGATTGCGATGCTTCGTTTTAACGAGCGCGCCAATCCGGTGCCGTCGAAGACGACCCACAACACCATGATTGAGGTGGCGTGGACGATTATACCGGTTCTGATTCTTGTTGGCATTGCGATACCGTCGTTCCGTCTTTTGTTTGAGGAGCTTGATCTTCCGAAGGCGGACCTGACGGTGAAGGCGGTGGGCAAGCAGTGGTACTGGAGCTACACCTATCCGGACAACGGCAAGTTTGAGTTTGACTCGCTGATTGCGCAGGACAAGCAGCCGCGGATGCTGGCGGTTGACAATGAGCTGGTGGTTCCGGTGAACAAGGTTGTCCGGGTCCAGGTGACCGGGGCGGATGTCATTCATTCGTTTGGAGTTCCTGCGTTCGGCATCAAGGTGGACGCGATTCCGGGTCGTCTCAACGAGACCTGGTTCAAGGCCACCAAGACCGGGATGTTCTACGGCCAGTGTTCGGAGTTGTGCGGCCGGGATCATGCCTTCATGCCGATTGCGGTTCGGGTTGTGAGCGATCAGGACTTTACGGCCTGGGTTGAGACCGCGAAGAAGAAGTTTGCTTCGAACCCGACGAACGCGGTGGCGTCGGCCGCCGACGTGATGCGCTAGGCGAGGGCGACAGCCTCTTCAGGGTTCGAGGACTTCAAGGGACGAAAGACAGGATTGGACAATGGCAACCGCAGCATCTGCTCACGACCACGACCACGACCATGATGACCATGCGCACCACCCGACCGGGTGGCGGCGCTTTGCGTATTCGACCAATCACAAGGACATCGGGACCATGTACCTGGTGTTCGCCATCGTTGCGGGAATCATCGGCGGTCTGATGTCGATGGGCATCCGGGCGGAACTGATGTATCCCGGGGTGCAGGTTTTCCATCCTGCTCACGAGTACAACGTGTTTGTGACCTCGCACGGCCTGATCATGATCTTCTTCATGGTGATGCCGGCGATGATCGGCGGCTTCGGCAACTGGTTCGTGCCGCTGATGATCGGCGCGCCCGACATGGCGTTTCCGCGCATGAACAACATCTCGTTCTGGCTGCTGCCGGCGGCGTTTGCGCTGCTGCTGCTGTCGACGGTGATGGAGGGCGAGCCGGGGGCGAGCGGCGCCGGCACGGGCTGGACGCTGTATGCGCCGTTGTCGACGAGCGGTCATCCGGGTCCGTCGGTGGACTTTGTGATCCTCTCGGTGCATCTGGCGGGCGCCTCCTCGATTCTCGGCGCGATCAACTTCATCACCACGATCTTCAACATGCGCGCACCCGGCATGACCATGCACAAGATGCCGCTGTTCGTGTGGTCGATCCTGGTCACGGTGTGGCTGCTGGTGCTGTCGCTGCCGGTGCTGGCGGGCGCGATCACGATGCTGTTGACCGACCGTAACTTCGGCACCACGTTCTTCGCTGCCGACGGCGGCGGCGATCCGGTGCTGTTCCAGCATCTGTTCTGGTTCTTCGGTCATCCCGAGGTGTACATCCTGATTCTGCCGGG
>NZ_MKSM01000057.1 GCF_001897285.1 Nitrobacter sp. 62-23 | reverse complement strand
CTGGGGATTCGACCGCTTGCTGTCGACCTCGCCCTGGGGGCTGATCGTGTTTTTCCTGCTCGGCTTCGTGGCCGGCGTGATCAACGTGATGCGGTCGGCGGGCGTGATCCCCGAGCAGACTGACCGATGACGGATGGCTGCCGAGACGACTGAGTTGCTTGAACGCCGGCCAGCCGGCAGACCGAAAGTTGCACGCGGATGATGGACCCGATCCACCAGTTCAACATCGAGAAGATTTTCACGATCGGCCATATCGGCGGGCAGGAAATCGCATTCACCAATTCCTCCGCCTACATGCTGCTCGCCGTGGTGCTGACGTCGCTTCTGATGCTGGCCACCGGCCGCAAGCTCGTGCCCGGACGCATGCAATCCATCGCCGAGATCAGCTACGAATTCGTCGCCGATACCATCCGCACCACCGCCGGCAAGGACGGGATGAAGTTCTTCCCGTTCGTGTTCTCGATCTTCATGCTGGTGACCGTCTCCAATCTGGTCGGCATCATCCCCTACACCTTCACGATCTCAAGCCACATCATTGTCACGGCCGCGCTGGCGTTCCTCGTCTTCTTCACCGTGCTGATCTACGGCTTCTACAGAAACGGCCTGAGATTTTTCAAACTCTTCGTGCCGTCCGGAATTCCGGTCGTGATCCTGCCGCTGGTGGTGGCGATCGAGGTGATCTCGTTCCTGTCGCGGCCGGTCTCGCACAGCGTGCGTCTATTCGCGAACATGCTGGCCGGCCACATCACGCTGAAGGTATTTGCGAGTTTCGTCACCATGCTGGGCGCCATGGGCATCGTCGGCGTGTTCGGTGCCGTGCTGCCGCTGGCGCTGGTGGTGGCGCTCACCGCGCTCGAACTGCTGGTCGCATTCCTTCAGGCCTACGTCTTCACGATCCTCACCTGCATCTACATCAACGATGCCATCCATCCCGGTCACTAGACCGGTTTCCGCAACCTCGAAGTCACTCTCACAAGCCTCAGCAAGGAGTTTGTTCTATGGATCCGATTGCCGCGAAGTATATTGGCGCTGGTATTGCCTGCATCGGCATGGGTGGCGCCGGCGCCGGCGTGGGCATCATCTTCGGCAACTACCTTGCCGCAGCGGTGCGCAATCCCTCGGCTGCCCAGGGCCAGTTCGGCAACCTGATTTTCGGCTTCGCCGTGACCGAAGCGCTCGGCATCTTTTCGCTGCTGATCGCGCTGCTGCTGCTGTTCGCTCTTTAAGATCACTGACTGGCTGACGGGACCCGGAAAAAGCCGGATCCCGATCGACCGCAGAGGAGAAGCCCGTGGCTGAGAGTCATGGCAACGCACAGGGCGCGACGGCCCATACCGAGGCTGACGGTGGGCACAAGGCTCCGTTCCCGCCGTTTCAGAAGGACACATTCGCGTCCCAACTGGTGTCGCTGACGATCGCGTTCGTTGCGCTCTATCTGATCTCGTCGCGGCTGGCCTTGCCCCGCGTCCGCAAGACCATCGATGACCGGCAGAACACGATCGAGGGCGATCTCGCGGAAGCGCAAAAGCTGAGAGACCAGTCCGACGCTGCTTTGAAGGCCTACGAGGCCGACCTCGCAGCCGCGCGGACCCGCGCGCAGGCGATCGGCAACGAGACCCGCGAGAGGCTGAACGCAGCGGCCGACACCGAGCGCAAGGCTCTCGAAGCACAGTTGTCCGTTAAACTCGCCGACGCTGAGAAGGCCATCGCCTCGACGCGGTCGGCGGCGATGAGCAACGTCCGCGGCATCGCGAGCGATGCGGCAACGGCGATCGTGCAGCAACTGACCGGCGCAACGCCTGACAAGAGCCTTGTCGACAACGCCGTCGAAGCCTCGATGAAGGGATGACGACCATGTTTGCCGAGCCGGAAACCTGGGTTGCCATAGCCTTCCTGATCCTGATGGGCGTCTTCGCCTATGTCGGCGTGCACCGCACGGTGCTGTCCGCGCTCGACCGTCGCAGCGCTCGTATCAAGTCCGAACTGGACGATGCGCGGCGCCTGAAGGATGAAGCCACCAAGCTGCTCGCGGACTACAGGGCCCGCCACGCCAGCGCCGAGCGTGAGGCGCAGGACATCATCGCTTCGGCGAAAGCCGAGGCCGAGCGCATCGCGGCAGAAGCAAAGGGCAAGATGGAAGATTTTGTCGCGCGCCGCACCAAAACTGCGGAAAGCAAGATCGCGTTGGCGGAAGCCCAGGCCGTCGCCGACGTTCGTTCCGCCGCTGCGGATGCAGCGGTTGCCGCCGCCTCCGCCATCCTGTCGAAGTCCGTGAAGGGACAGGTCGCCGACGACCTGCTCGCCAAGGGCGTCAGCGAGGTTCGCGCCAAGCTGAACTGAGTTTATTCAGATCCCACGACAAGCCGGCGCAATCATTTTGCGGCGGCTTTTTTCTTGCGCGTGAGAGGGGAACGCCTCGACCGGCCATGACGTGTGTTGAGGGCTTTTTCAACTGCACCCGCGCGCTTGATTATCTTCGCTTGCCGCGGGAGCGCGGCTCAGGCTTCAGCGCCTGCGGGTCGAACCCGATGTAAAACACATATCGATCGGCGGCAGAGCCTTGCGGCACCGGATAGACGATGTCGCTCGACACGAAACTGTACGTCCCGCCTTCGTCGCCCGACAGGTTTACCGTGACCGTATAGGCCTTGGTGGCGATGGTTTTCGAGGAGACGCCATCCTCGACGACCGCGACGCGCAACGGCACCTCCACCGTCGGCGGCGCGCCCGCCGGCCCCACGATGACGCGCCCCTGAATACCCACCTTGATCGCGATCTGATGGGTGTCGGTGTTGTAATCGCATTCTCGCGCGGTCTCGCCGATAGTCGCCTGGTAGCGGAGGTCCGGGCCGCTTGCAGCCTTGCCTGGCAGGCCGACCGCATATGTCGATGCACCGGAACGGATGGTCACGGGCGGACAGGTGAGGTCGTCCGGCGCGGAAGCCGTCGTACCCGATGCAGGCGCCCGCTCCGGCTGCGAATGGATGCCGAACAGGCTCTTGAAACGATCGCCAAGCGATTGCGATTGCGCCGGCGCGACCGCGACAATGCAGCATGCTGTTGCCGCGGCCGCCAGACGAAACGGAAAGCGTCGTGGTTGCCCGGCGTCACCCGGTCCACGCGCTTCGGTCGAATCCGCAACAGGAGCCATTCGCGCCGTCCGATCATTGTTTCCACGCGGCGGCTTTATAGCAAGGCAATGACGGAAATCCCAAGGCGCAAAACGGCCGCACAACACCCCGTTTCTGTCGAGCGAGATGCGTTTGCGTGGCTCTGGCCCCCTGTTCACGCAGATATGAAATGCAGCGCGCTCGGACCTGCGCTCACACGACGCAGGCGAACCGCTCAGTCGTGAAAATCATCGTGCAGCATCCCGAACAGCAGGTGATCCTGCCAGATCCCGTTGATGCAGAGATAGCGCCGCGCAAGTCCCTCGCGCGTGAAGCCGCACTTTTCCAGCACCCGGATCGAAGGCGCATTGCTGGGAATGCAGGCAGCCTCGATGCGATGCAGGTTCAGTTCGCCAAACAGCGTCGGCAGCAATACCCGCAGCGCTGCGGTCATATAGCCTCGTCCCGCATAGGGTTCGCCGATCCAGTATCCGATGGTGCCGGCCTGCACGATGCCGCGCCGGACGTTGGCAAGCGTGACTCCGCCCAGCATGACGCCATCGGATTCGCGGAGCACGATGAACGGATAGGATCTGTCGCCGGCGATATCCTCCGCGTAACGGCGCAGTCGTCGCCGGAAGCCGGCGCGGGTCAGGTCATCCGATGGCCAGATCGGTTCCCAGGGTGTCAGATAGGCCCGGCTGTATTCGCGAAGCTGCACCCATTGCTGAAAATCGGCCGCCTCAGGCGCACGCAGCAACAGGCCGCGTCCCCGCGGCATGAGCGACGGCGCACTGGATGGCAAACGAAACAGAGCCATGGCGTTCCCCGATACAGAACTCGTCAGCCCTGACCTCGCGCATGATCCCGAAAATGGGAACCGTTTTCGAACATAAGATCATGCCCGATCCAAAATAAGGCTAGAGCCGTTTCTACTTCTGATGGAATCGGAAGCGGGCTCCAGGATTTTGATTTGATGCGTTCTTCACGCGACCGGCAAATCCATCCTCAGGCCGAGCCCGAGGACATGCCTGGCTTTGAAACTGCTAGACGCTGTTCAGACTCCATAGCGTTTTCGAGCGAAGTGGATACCGGTTCGCGTGAAGAAAACGCGTCAAATCAAGAGCCTAGAGCCTTTTCATTGTTTCCCTGAAACGGTGAAAGACTCTAGTGAAGCAGCGCTCTCGCCTTCGACTGCGCCAATCCTTCCGCAAAAGTCACCGCCCTGTCCAGCCCCCTGCCGCTGCCGAGCGCGACGACCGCGGGACGGCTGCGCTTCAGCAGACTGCGCGCCGCGTCACGGGTTGATTCGATGTTGACGGCATCGATCCTGGCTATCAATTCCGTCGCGCTCTGCGGCCGCCCATAGACCAGCATGTGACGCGCCAGTTGTTCGGCACGGGCGCTGCAACTCTCCAGCGCCATCAGCAATCCGGCTTTCATCTGCGCTTTCGCACGCGCGATTTCCGCCTCGGTCAGCGTCTCCACCGCCTCGCTGATGACGTCGACGACGACTTTCATCATTTCCGGCGCATCGCTCGGATCGGTGCCGGTGTAGAGCCCGAAGAATCCGGTGTCGGCGTAGGGCGCATGAAAAACATAGATCGAGTAGCACAACCCGCGCTTCTCGCGGACTTCCTGAAACAGCCGCGAGGACATGCCGCCGCCGAGGATGTTGGCGAACACCTGCAGCGGGAACAGCGAGCGGTCGGTCTGCGACAATCCCTCCAGCGCCAGCGTCAGATGCGCCTGTTCGAGGTCACGATGCACCACCCTGGAGCCGCCCTCGCCAAATTTCGCTGCTTGCGGCTTCGGCGCCGGCGCGGCATCGAAGCCCGTGAAACGCCGCTCGACCTCGGCGACGACCGCCTCATGCTCGACCGCTCCGGCAGCGGCCACCACCATGTCCGGCCCGCGATAATGCGTCGTGAGATAGCCGTGCAGCATCTCGCTGTTGAATCGCTTCAGCGTCTGCGGCGTGCCGAGCAGCGAACGTCCCATCGGCTGGTCGGGATAGCAGAGTTCGTTGAGATGCTCGAACACCACGTCGTCGGGGGTGTCCTGCGCCGCGCCGATTTCCTGTTCGATGACACTCTTTTCGCGTTCGAGTTCCTCTGCGGCGAAGCTCGGATTGGACAGGATGTCGCTGAGCACGTCGAGCGCAAGCGGAACGTCCGCCTTCATCACCCGCGCATAGTAGGCCGTGGTCTCGACGCTGGTGGCGGCGTTGAGATCACCCCCGACCGCCTCGATTTCCTCGACGATCTCCCGCGCCGTCCGCGTGGCGGTCCCTTTGAAGGCCATGTGTTCGAGCAGGTGCGAAATGCCATGTTCGCTCGGCTTCTCGTCGCGGCCGCCGACCCCGGTCCAGACCCCGAGCGCCGCTGTTTCCAGATGCGGCATGGTGTCGGTGACGACCGTGAGACCGGACGGCAGCTTGGTCACCTCGACACTCATCCCGCAACTCCCTGCTTGGCGGCGCGGCTGACGGACAGCACGAACCGTTCGATGTCTGCCTGATCGTTGTTCACGACCGTGATCCGCTCGGGACGCGTCATCAAGCCGTCGAGGCAGGCCGGCAATTGCGGCCGCACGCCGCAGGCGGCCTCGACCGCATCGGGAAACTTCGCGGCATGGGCGGTCGCCAGTACGATATTGGGAATCCTGGAATCGGAGGCGTCGCGGTCGGCCACCGCGAGCGCCACCGCGGTATGCGGATCGACGAGATCGCCGACCTCGCGCCACGCCGTGCGAATCGCGGCCGCCGTCTCGGTCTCGTCGGCACTGCCGGCGTCAAAATCACAGCGGATTTCAGCCAGAACGGAATCCGGCAGCACGAAGCGGCCGGACTGCTGCAACGACGACATCAGCGCGCGCACCTGCGCGGCGTCGCGACCGGTCGCCTCGAACAGCAGCCGCTCGAAGTTCGACGACACCTGGATATCCATCGACGGCGACGTGGTCGCGTGAACCTCGCGCACCTCGTAGATGCCGGTCTTCAGGGTGCGCGCTAGGATATCGTTGACATTGGCGGCGATGCGCAGGCAGCGCACCGGCAAACCCATCTTCTTCGCAACGTAGCCGGCGAAGATGTCACCGAAGTTGCCGGTCGGAACGGTAAAATCAACGGTGCGCGTCGGCGCGCCGAGCGCGACCGCCGAGGTGAAATAATACACGACCTGCGCAACGATCCGCGCCCAGTTGATCGAATTGACGCCGGAAAGCGAGACCTCGTCGCGGAGGCGGTGGTTGTTGAACAGCCCCTTCACGATCGCCTGGCAGTCATCGAAGGTGCCCTTGACCGCGAGCGCGTGGACGTTTGGCGCGTCTGTCGTGGTCATCATGCGCCGCTGCACGTCGGAAATGCGGCCATCCGGAAACAGCGCAATCAGATCGACATTATCGCGGCCCGCGAACGCGTCCACCGCAGCACCGCCCGTATCGCCAGAGGTCGCCACCACGATAGTGGTTCGCTGACCGCGTTGAGCCAGCACATGATCCATCAGCCGCGACAGGAGCTGCATCGCCACGTCCTTGAACGCGAGCGTAGGGCCGTGAAACAGCTCCAGCATGAACTGATTGGGTCCGATCTGATCGAGCGGCACCACCGCCGGATGGCGGAACGTCGCATAGGCCTCGTTCGCCATGCGGCCGAGCTCAGCATCGGAGATATCGCCGGCCACGAAAGGCCTGATGACCTCGACGGCCACCTCCCAGTACGGCCGGCCGGAGAGGTCCGCAATGGCATCGGGCGACAACTGCGGCCAGACCTCAGGCACATAGAGACCGCCGTCGCGAGCGAGCCCGGATAGCATCACATCGCAGAACCCGAGTTTGGGGGTCTCGCCACGGGTCGAAAGATAATACGTCAAGCCGGCCTCCGGAGGCGGCATAGGATGCCAAGGATCGATATTGAATCGCTTCGCCTTTGAGCGACAGCCCTTCACCATAGAAGGTTTCGCGGTGAAGGGGAAACCGGCAGAAAGAAAAACAGCCGGCGCAAACGACGGCTACTCCAAAAGGTTTTCAAGCGAAACACATCCGGAGTTTCACTCGAAAACCATGTCGCTTCGCGCCCGCTCCAACCGGCCTTTTTGGTGGCTTGGAGTATTTGTCATTGGTTTTT
>NZ_MKSM01000056.1 GCF_001897285.1 Nitrobacter sp. 62-23 | reverse complement strand
AGTTTCTGATCGGAGACCGACTGCAATGAGTGAGCGTTCCGGCCTGCGCCGCCCCGTCACATTCAAGCTCGACGATCCGCTCGTTGTGGTCCTGGATCCCGAAGAAGCGGTGAGCCGGCCCGCGCGCGGCAGCATCAGCATCACGCCGGAAGCCGAGCCGGAGCCCGAGCCCGTCTTGCTGCCCGAGGAAGAGGCGCCCGAGATAGCTCCGGTTCCGGCGCGAAAGGGATTTCGCTGGGGCGTGCTGTTCTGGTCGTCGCTGGCCGGCTTCATCGCGCTTGGCACCGTGCTCGGCGCCGTCAACCTGATCCACGACCTGTTCGCGCGCAGCGAGGGACTGGGTTTCCTCGGGCTGATGCTGGCGGCGCTGTTCGTGGTTGCGTCTATCGTCATCGCGGCGCGCGAGATCGCCGCTCTCGCCCGTCTGGCCACCATCGAGAACCTGCATCGGCGCGCGCTGGCCGCCATCGCCGCCGACGATCGCACGGGAGCGAAAGCGGTCGTTCGCGATCTGGTGAAACTCGCCCACGACAATCCGCATCTCGCGCGGGCGCGAGCCGCGCTGCGGAGCCACGGCACCGACATCATCGACGGCGCGGACCTGATGCGACTCGCCGAGCGCGAGCTGATGGCGCCGCTGGATCAGGAAGCGCGCCGGCTGGTGTCGGTGGCGGCGCAGCGCGTGTCGATCGTGACCGCGGTCAGCCCCCGCGCCGTGGTGGATGTGCTGTTCGTCTTCGCCGCGGCGATACGGCTGGTGCGGCAGCTTGCACGGCTCTATGGCGGGCGGCCCGGCACGCTCGGGATGATCCGCCTGATGCGCCACGTCATCGCGCATCTCGCGATCACCGGCGGCATGGCGGCAAGCGACACCCTGATCCAGCAGATGCTCGGCCAGGGCATCGCCGCGAAGCTGTCGACGCGTCTGGGCGAAGGCGTTCTCAACGGACTATTGACCGCGCGCCTCGGCCTGGCGGCGATCGACGTCACCCGCCCGATGCCCTTCACCGCGCTGCCGCGGCCGGTGCTCGGCGATCTTGTGAAAGACCTGTTGCGCAAGCGCGGGAGCAAAGACTGAACTATCGCCCCACGATGGCGGCGAGCGTCAGATAACGACGACTCGTCTGGTCTTCCGCCAGTTGCCGCCATTTGTAGAACCGCGAGTCCGGCGGCGGCGAGAGATCGGGCGTCCAGCCCGTGATCTTTTCCAGAACATAGGTGTCCATGATCCGGCCGCGCCAGGTCCGCTGAACCCGGCCCAAAGGCGTCAGAACCGCGCCGGTCGAGGCCAGAAGGGATGCGCCGTCCTGTTCGCGGGCGATATACAGCCCGGCATGCCCGGCAATCAGCGCAAGACCGGGATCGCGGAAACCCATAAAGCGGCTGCGTTCGTTGATCTGGATCACCGGCACGCGATCCTTCAGATGCCAGCGCAGCATTGCATAGATCCGGTAATCGTCGGTCGCGATCCATGTCGCCCCGGAGGTTTGCAATTCGCTTTCGGCGCGGCTCGCGACCTGCGCGAAGCCGGCTTCGCCGCCGATCGGATCGGTCTTGCCGATGAAATTCCAGGGGCTGACGATATAATAGAGGAACACCGCGACGACGAGGACGAGACCCGACGCGATCGCGGCGTTGACCCAGAAGGCGGACGATCTTGCGATCCACGCCGGCCATTTTTCGCGCGATCGCTTCGCGATGTCGATTGCGGTCGCGGCGAATCCCAGCGGCCAGATGAACATTGGCCAGGTGTCGCCGACGCGAAGCGTCAGCGATTTCCAGAAAAAATAGCCGAACGGCACCAGCACGGCCGCCGACAGCAACACGGAAACCGGATCGCGATATCGAAACGCGCGCCATGCCGTAACCGCCACGCCAAACAGCACCACGGGCAGCAGGATCGGCCCGACCTGACCGAACTGGAGGCCGAGATAGTCGCCGAGCGTGCGCAGCGTGACGTCATGCGCGGCGGTGGCGCGAACGAACTGAAACCTGAACGAGGCCCAATCGTGCATCCAATTCCAGATCAGGACCGGCGAAAACACCGCAGCCGCAATCAATGGCGCGGCCCAGAGATATGGACTGCGCAGCCAGCGTGAGCGCCAATCCGGCACGACAATGAAAAGAACAACGGCGGGGACCAGCATCAATGCGGTCAGCTTCGACAATAGCGCCAGCCCGCCGAAGAAACCCGCGGCAAGCCACCAGCGCGCGTCGCCGCTCTCGGTGAGCCGCACCAGCGACCACACCATCGCCAGTTCGAACGGGATCAGCGCGACGTCGGGCGCGACCTTCGCCATCAGCAGGCCGTAATACAACGCCGCTTCCATCATCAGAACCGCCAGCACGGCGGCACGGATGTCGCGGGTGACGCGGCGGACGATGTCGGCGAGCAGCAATTGCGAGATCGGCATCGCCAGCAGTCCGGCGAACCTGACGCCGAAATCGGTGTCGCCGAAGATCGCGGTGCCGAACCGAATGAACCACGCGATCATCGGCGGATGATCGAGGAAGGATAGCGCGCTTTCCTTTGACCAGGTCCAGTAATAGGCCTCGTCGGTGCGCAGATCCAGCGTGGCGGCAAAGATGCATCGCATCACGGTCATCGCAGCGATCAATGCCGCGACCCACAGCAGCGACGAACGCACTGGGCGTTCCGGTTGCAACGCCGATTTATCGAGTTCTGCGATTATCATATGGATGTCGGGGACAACGCTCAGCGCACATCCCCGCATGGCTCTCCGGACAGCTTTCTCGGGTTTTTGACCACTCGGCTTCCGCTGTCAATCCGGCACCGCGGCAGGCTTGGCGCGCCGCACGGTTCGCCCATATTTTCCGGACGCGTTCGCGCTGTGTGAGATTTCGCACACCCATCCGGCCAAACTCCCGCTTGTCTGAACGCCCATTCAGAAAATTGTCGGTTTTACTTCGCCGGATTCTTCGAACCGCATTTTGAAAGCATGCGACGAACCTGCGACGGGCACGCAAGAGCCCGCAAAACGGAAATTTAGAACGCGAATTGAAATCGAAACCTGCGCATCACGCGCTTCATTTAAGGAGAATGTTCATGTCTCGTAAACTTGCTCTCGGACTTGTTGCCGCTGCTTCCCTCGGTGCGATGGCGCTGGCGTCCTCAGCCGCTTCCGCGCACGGTTGGGGCGGGCATCACCACCACCACTTTGGTCATTTCGGTCATCATTACGGCCATGGCTTCGGCGTCGCCTATGTCGGCGGCTATGACGAGGGCTGCTATGTCGTGCGGCGCGTGCCGACCCCCTTCGGCTTTCGTCTGCGCACCATCAACGTCTGCGACTGATCCGCTTTTTAACTCAGTCAAAACCCCGGCTGCCCGGCAGCCGGGGTCTTTCGTGTCGGCGGCGGTATCATCTGCCCGCGCGGAAGGCGGGCAAGCAATCGATTTGGCGTCCTCTCACTCGAAAGCATCAATTGACTTGCGATCTGACGGTGCGAGACTTGCAGATCGATGACCCGTGATGACGGGCCTCGACGGTGAAGCTTCGGAGGAAGCCATGCTCGACAGACGAGAGATGCTGAAACGCGTCGGCGCCGGACTGGCGCTCGGCGCAACCGCCAGCCTGACCCCTTTCAAGGCTTTCGCGCTCGACAGCGTGACCCTGCCGTTCGACAACGGCGAACGTCCGCTGGTGAAATATCCGCAGAAACGTCTGATGATCGGCCAGACAAGCCGCCCGCCGCAACTCGAAACGCCGTTCTCGGTTTTCAACGAAGGCCCGATCACGCCGAACGACGCCTTCTTTGTCCGCTATCACCTCGCCGATCTTCCGCTCAACGTCGATCCCGACACGTTCACGCTGGAGATCAAGGGCAAGGTCGATCATCCGCTCAAGCTGTCGCTCAAGGACATTAAAAAGATGAAGGCGACGGAGATCGTCGCCGTCAATCAATGCTCGGGCAACAGCCGTGGGTTCTTCAACCCGCGCGTCGCCGGCGGCCAGCTCGGCAACGGCGCGATGGGGAATGCGCGCTGGCGCGGCGTGCCGCTCAAGACCGTGCTCGATCAGGCCGGCGTGCAGCAGGGCGCGAAACAGGTGGTGTTCGGCGGCATGGACGGCCCCGTCAGCGACAAGACGCCGGATTTCGCCAAGGCGCTGGACATCGACCACGCACGTGATGGTGAGGTCATGCTGGCCTATCTCATGAACGGACAGGATTTGCCGTTTTTGAACGGCTTTCCGCTCCGGCTCGTCGTTCCCGGATATTACGGTACCTACTGGGTCAAGCATCTCAACGAGATCACCGTCATCGACAGCATCTACGACAATTTCTGGATGAAGACGGCCTACCGCATTCCGGACGATGCCTGTGCCTGCGTTGAGCCGGGCACGGCGCCGAAGGCGACGGTTCCCATCAACAGGTTCAACGTCCGCTCCTTCATCACCAATGTCGCCGACGGCGCGAAAGTCGGAATCGGCGGCAAGCTTCTGAAGGGGATCGCATTCGACGGCGGCACCGGGATCAAGAAGGTCGAGGTATCGATCGACGGCGGCAAGACCTGGAAGACCGCGCGGCTCGGCCGCGACTACGGCAAATACTCGTTCCGCGAATGGAAGATTCCGGTCAAGCTCACCGCCGGTCCGCACGAACTGAAGGTGCGCGCGACCAGCAACGGCGGCCAGGTGCAGCCGTCTGAGGCCACATGGAATCCGGCCGGTTACATGCGCAACGTCATCGAGACCGTCCACGTGACGGCGGCCTGAGGGAGGTGTTCATGACGCGTCCAGTTCTCCTTGCGCTCGCAACCATCATCGGGCTGGCCGCCGCGAGCGGCGCTTTCGCTCCTACCACCGCCGGCGCCAAGCCGATTTCCTACAAGCTTCCGGACAGGGCCGTGGAATTCAAGCCGGGCCCCAATCTCGACGTGGTGAAGGCCAACTGCACGGCCTGTCACTCGGCGGATTACGTCCAGACCCAGCCGCGCGGCCCGAAATTCAAGAAGGATTTCTGGCAGGCGGAGGTGAACAAGATGATCAAGGTGTATGGCGCGCCGATCGCCGAGGCCGATGTCGGCAAGATCGTCGATTATCTGACCGCAACTTATTGATCCTCGGGAACCGCATTCCACGGAGATCCGGGGGATTCGGCTGTCAGATCACCGCTTCCTCGCCGTCCCCGGCGAGGAAATTCCCAGGATTGTGGCAAAATTGCACCGTCTCCGGATAGAGTTGGTTCAGATAGTTCAACCTTGTGTTTGAACTACCAAGCCGGGCCGAGACCGCGTATCTTGTCCACCGTCGGACGAGCCGGTTTCCGGGGGGCCGACGACTATTTCAATTCTGCGGAGACTTGGGAATGGCTAAGGGTACTGTGAAGTGGTTCAACCCGACCAAAGGTTACGGATTCATTCAGCCGGCTGGTGGCGGCAAGGATGTATTCGTCCATATTTCGGCCGTCGAAAAAGCGGGTCTTTCCACGCTGAACGAAGGTCAGACGGTTGAATTCGAGGAAGTCGCCAACCGCGGCAAAACCTCGGCCGAAAACCTCAAGGTTTGACGCGACGACGCGATCCTCACGCCCCGGAAAAGTCGCGTCCCGACCATGGGACGCACTCCGCGGCAAACGACATCGGCTCCGCCGACGCAATCCGGTCTACGCCATCGGCGCAGACTCGATCCGCCGGCGACGAAAATCGGCCAGCCAAGCTGGCGATCGCGCGGCATCGCGTCGATCAATTTTCCTTGATCCATCGATCCAGGAGCATGACGTCGGGCAGTTGCGCGTAGCCCCGTGGCCACATGTCGACGACCCATTCCGCATGCGTGGCGCGCTCGACCAGCACCGCTGTATTGTGTGGAGTTTGCAGCGCGAGCGTATTGCCGCGATAATGCGGATTCCCCACGGTGTGATATTTGAATAATCCCCAGTCCTGCAAAACCAGCAACAGGCTGGTGACGTTGCGCGTGGTGTCCCAGCAATCGAAGTTGTGGCTGTCGTCGCCGGCGCGGAAATCGGCCCGCGCCACCCGCTTGTCTGTTCCGAGCACCGGTCCCATGCGGCGATCGAACCAGACAACCGCCTTTTGAACCGCCCGACGCTCCGCGGCAGCCGACGACCGGCCTGCCGCCAGAATCCGTGTCAGCGCGCCACGATCGGCAGACGTGAAATCGAGAGGCTCCCGGCGACGGCAGACGAAGCCGTAGCAGACCGTCATGGATTTCGCGCTCGGCGGATAGATCGAAACGGAGGTGTAGAGCTGCGCGATGCCGGGGCTGAGTTCAGCCGCCACGGCAGGGTCGTCCACAGCTTGGGTTGCGAGCAGCGTCGCCGCCGCCGCAAACAGCCACGGGACGCGGCACGCGCGCGATCCGCCGGTTCGCCGATTTGGAAAGCTCGCCATCACGCCTCATGCATTCACGGGCACAGTCGTCCCATTGGCTCCATGCCGGATCGAGCTTAGCTTGTTCAGTTGGAGAAAGGGTCGCGCGACCGCAACAGCATGTCAGATTCGTGCCGCGCGCGGACGGCCCAAATAATCTAGTGGTCCAATTCTAACATTTGCATCCCGTTGCCGTAGGGAGTCCTTGCAAATGTTAGAATCAAAGGACCACTAGCAACTATCAGGTTTCTAGTGGAGTTTTGAATTTGACATTCGCCTGACAGGTTCGCTGCAAAGTGGGTAGCGAATGTCAAATTCACTCCACTAGCGGCAGTTTTGCGGAAGGCCGAGGAATAGCCGATGTCGTCCCAGCTTCCACCGCCGTTTTCGTCTCCCTATGCGCCAGACGACAGGGCAATGGCGAAGCGGATGCTGGCCGAGGCGCAGCTGACGCCTGAACGGGAGGCGCGGATCGATCGCACCGCGCGCGGCCTGATCGACGCCATCCGGCGGAACGACGATCCGCTCGGCGGCGTCGAAGACATGCTGCGCGAATTTTCACTGTCGACCAAGGAAGGCCTCGCGCTGATGGTGCTCGCCGAAGCGCTGCTGCGCGTGCCCGATGCCGAAACAGCGGACCGGTTCATCGAGGACAAGCTCGGACAAGGCGACTTCATCCATCACGAGACCAGGTCCAGCGCATTCCTTGTCAACGCATCCGCCTGGGCGCTCGGGCTGTCCGCGCTCGTCATCCAGCCAGGCGAGACGCCGCAGGGGACGATCGGTCGGCTCGCCAAGCGGATCGGCGTTCCGGCGGTACGAGCGGCGACGCGACAGGCGATGCGGCTGATGGGCAACCATTTCGTGCTCGGCGAGACCATCGAGGCGGCGCTGGCGCGCGCACACGCACACTCGGCCGGTCACGCCCGCTACTCCTTCGACATGCTCGGCGAAGGCGCGCGCACCAAAGCGGATGCAGAGCGCTATTTCAACTCCTACGCCGCCGCGATCAAGGCGATCGGCGAGCGCGCCGGCGCCAACCCCCTGCCCGACCGCCCCGGCATTTCCGTCAAGCTATCGGCGCTGCATCCGCGCTTCGAGGCGGTGAGCCGTGCGCGAGTGATGACCGAATTAGTGCCGCGCGTTGTCGATCTCGCCGCGCGCGCCAAGGCGCGCGATCTCAACTTCACGGTCGATGCGGAGGAAGCCGACCGGCTGGAATTATCGCTCGACGTGATCGCCGCTGTCGCCGCGGCGACCTCGCTCTCCGGCTGGAGCGGCTTCGGCCTCGCCATCCAGGCCTATCAGAAGCGCGCCTCGGCGGTGATCGACTATATCGATGATCTTGCACGACGCCTGAACCGGCGGATGATGGTCCGCCTGGTGAAAGGCGCTTATTGGGACACCGAGATCAAGCGAGCGCAGGAACGCGGGCTTGACGGCTATCCCGTGTTCACCCGCAAGGCGATGACCGACCTGAACTACATCGCCTGCGCGAAGCAACTGCTGGCGCTGCGGCCGCGGATTTTTCCGCAATTCGCGACCCACAACGCCCTCACCGTCGCCACGCTTCTTGATCTGACCGAGGGCGACGAGGGATATGAATTCCAGCGCCTGCACGGCATGGGCGAAGCGCTTTACGCGCAACTCGCGAAGGATCGCCCGGGCATCCCCTGTCGCATCTATGCGCCGGTCGGCAGTCACCGCGACCTGCTCGCTTATCTGGTGCGGCGCCTGCTCGAAAACGGTGCGAACTCGTCATTCGTCGCAATGGCCTCCGATCCCGGTGTGCCGGCGGACGTGCTGCTTCGCCGGCCCGCCGAGATCGTCGGCAATGCCGACGGCGCGGCGAACACGACGATCCCGCTGCCGCGAGATCTGCTCCAACCCGAGCGGGTGAATTCGCGCGGCATCGAATTCGGCGAGCGCGCGGCGCTGAACCGGCTGGTTGCCGACGTTGCGGCGGAAAAGACACCTACCGTCACGGCGCGGCAGGACGCGCCGGAGGACGTGAACCGCACAGTTGTAGCGGCGCGCGATGGTTTTCCCGCGTGGAGCCGTACGCCGGCTGCGGCAAGGGCAGCCGCCCTGGAACGCGCAGCCGATTTGCTGGAGCAGCGATCGGCGCATTTCATCGCGCTGCTGCAGCGGGAAGGCGGCAAGACGCTGGACGATTCTGTCTCCGAAGTGCGCGAGGCGGCCGACTTCTGCCGCTACTACGCCGCGGAGGGCCGCAAGCTGTTCGGCAATGCGCAGCCATTGCCCGGGCCGACCGGCGAGCGCAACACGCTGCAGCTGCGCGGGCGCGGCGTTTTTGCCGCGATCTCGCCGTGGAATTTTCCGCTGGCGATCTTCACCGGACAAGTGACGGCGGCGCTGATGGCGGGAAACACGGTGGTCGCGAAACCCGCCGAGCAGACGCCGCTGGTCGCAACGGAGGCCGTGCGCCTGCTGCACCAGGCCGGCATTCCGCCCACGGCGCTTCATCTGCTTCAGGGCGACGGACGGACAGGCGCGGCGCTTGTCGCGCACCGCGACATCGCCGGCGTCGTCTTCACCGGTTCGACAGAGGTGGCGCGGTCGATCAATCGCACGCTCGCCGCCAAGGACGGCCCCATCGTGCCGCTGATCGCCGAGACCGGCGGCATCAACGCCATGATCGCCGACGCCACCGCGTTGCCGGAGCAGGTCGCCGACGATGTCGTGACCTCGGCGTTTCGCTCGGCAGGGCAGCGCTGTTCGGCGTTGCGGCTGCTGTTCGTACAGGAAGACGTGGCCGACCGCATGATCGAGACGATCGCGGGAGCCGCGCGCGAACTGAAGATCGGAGACCCGTCCGATCCCGCCACCCATGTCGGCCGGGTGATCGACCGCGAGGCAAAGAAGCGGCTCGATACGCATATCGCGCGCATGACGCGCGAGGCCCGCGTGCATTTCGCTGGGCGAGCGCCCGCGTCCGGCAATTTCGTCGCGCCGCATATCTTTGAGCTGGCGAACGCCCGGCAACTGACCGAGGAAGTGTTCGGACCGATCCTTCACGTCGTGCGCTATCGCGCGTCCGGTCTCGATGCGGTTCTGCGCTCGATCGCCGATACCGGCTACGGCCTGACGCTCGGCATCCATTCGCGCATCGACGACACGGTGGAAGCGATCGTGGACCGCCTCGACGTCGGCAACATCTACGTCAACCGCAACATGATCGGAGCGGTGGTCGGCGTTCAGCCGTTCGGCGGCCACGGCCTGTCGGGGACCGGACCGAAGGCCGGCGGCCCGCATTATCTCGCGCGCTTCGCGACCGAACAGACCGTGACGGTGAACACCGCCGCCGCCGGCGGCAACGCGGCATTGATGAGCGGAGAAGGGTAACCCACGTCCCCCGGAGCGACCGCTACGCCAAAATCGCTGCGTGCCTGGGAACGGTGGCGAGCGCGAGTTCTACCCGAACGATGACCGAAAATTCTCCATCGTCATTCCGGAAGCCACGTGGCGGCTATCCGGAATCCAGCAAATCCGAAGAATCATCAGACTACTGGATTCCGGGTTCGTCGCGCTTCGCAACGCCCCGCAATAACGAAGGAGCCAGACTCGTCGCTTGTCTTTTGTTTGAGCATGATCTTTTCCGAAAACCGGTTTCCACTTTTCGGGATCATACTCTAGCGGCCCAGCCACGGCGACGCGAGTCCGAGCGCGATCAGGCCCAGGATAACGGCAATGCCTATCGCCCACGAACTCACACGCACGGCGCTGTCCGCCGTGCGCTCGCGCTCGTTTTGCGCGATCTCACGATTGCGATCTTTTTCGCTCTGTTCCGGCTCTCGCATCGGCTGACCTGCGCGAATAACACGTCAGGCCAACAAATCATTTCGCAGCGTATGGTTCCGTGCGTTCATCCGAACCGAGAAACCGCGACGGCTCGGCTTCAGCGCGCGACGATCAAACCTCTGCTGGTGACCACGACCCAGCGGCCGTCCTGCTTGCGAATCGCATTGACGCGGCCGAGCCCGGGCACCGGATCGCCGGCATAGACCTCATACAAACCGCCGCGCCCTTCGATCAACGCGCCGCCGTCGGTGATATCGCGCAACACCCAGCCTTCGACCGCGGGCAGACGCGCGACAGCAGGCTTCGGCGCCGGCAGCGGCACCGGAGCTGTGGCGGCAGTGGAAGCAGCAGTTGTTGGTATCGACCCTGTCACGATCGTCGCGGCGGACGTTGAAGATGCTGCCGCCGGAGACGCGGCCGGCGCCACGGCCGCATGCTGCTTGTCGAGCGTCTCGTGAAGCCTGGTCAGCTTGGCCGCCGACTCGGCATGCGCTTTTTCAACCTTATCCAGACGATCGTTGATCCTGGCGAACTGGCCGGCGTCGCCCTTGGCCGCGCGATCGATGCCCCCCTTCAGCGTGGCAACCTCGGACTGGAGCTGCTTGATCGTGGCCTCCAGAGCCTCGGTCTGACCAGCCGTCGCCGACGACTGCTCGCTCGCAACGTCGTGGCGGAGGCCTGACGTTGCCAGCGAACCGCCAATGGCGCCGGTGATCGCAGCCAACACTGCGACGGCTGCGATCGCCGCAAGGCGTCGCTTGCCGGAGCGCTGCGCATCGCCGTCTCCCGCCGCTCCCCGGTCGATCGCCGGGCGATCCCATGACGTGCTGCGGGATGGCGGCACCATCATCATCCTGCCGGTCTCCCGCACCGCGTCCGCTTTCGGAGCGTCACGCCCAAGCCCGGGCTCGATTATGGGCGCGTCCGCCTTTGAAGCTGCGGGCTCAATCGCGCTCGGGGGTGTTTCCGCCTTCGCGGTCCCGGCTTCGATCTTCGGCTCGATGACAGATGCATCCATTTTCGGAGCGTCGGCGTCGATCTTCGGCTCGATCAACGGCGCTTCCGTCACATCGGCCTCACGCCGAGGCTCGGTCACCGATGCTTCAACCCTCGGGGCCTCAGGCTCGGATGCTTCGGCTCTCGGCGCCACGATGTCGTCAGGCGGCGGCGCAGACAATTCCTGCTCCGGCGCAAGCTCCGGAGCCGTGGCGCGCGACGACGCGTCCATGCCGGTAAATTTGTTACCCGGGCCGCTATCGGTCCGGTCAGACGAATGATCGCTCACGTTAAAAACTCCAATAAAGGTTGAACTATCGGTATCTTTTCATGACTTGCAAAATCGTTACCTTCGGCACCATTGCGGAAATTTTAGGATTTTTTCCGACCGACAAAACGGCTTAACCGAAGCGGCCGAAACGGGCCACGAACTGACTTGAACGCAGCAATAAAAGGCCACAGAGAGCATAAGCGGGGAGCGTATTGAGCATGTTGAATAAATTGCGCATCCATCACTTTTGTCGAGCCGCGCTGGTCTTGAGCGCGTTTCTCGCACTGTCCCCCGTGCCGGCCGTGGCGCAGCAGCCTGTCGCCGAGACGATTTTCCGCAATGTGCGCGTGCTGGACGTGGTCGACGGTCGTCTCGGCCCGCCGACCAGCGTCGTGATCCGCGGCAATACCATCGCCGCAATCGGACCATCTGCAGACGTTGCGGATTCCAAGGCCGAAATTATTGACGGCAAGGGTCGCACGCTGATGCCGGGGCTGATCGACGTTCACGTCCATCTGACGTTCGGCGCGGTCTTGCTGAGCGATCTCTATGATCCGAAGACGACAGCCGAGCAGCTCGGCGCAGCCGCGGCGAAATCGGCGACCGATATGCTGCTGCGCGGCTTTACGGCCGTGCGCGACATGGGCGGTCCGATCTTTCCGCTCAAGCGGGCGATCGACAGCGGCAAGGTTCGGGGGCCACGGATCTGGCCGTCGGGTGCGATCATCTCGCAAACCTCGGGGCACGGCGACTTCCGCACGCCGGACGAGCGCTCGCGCCGCTTCTTCGGAAAACCTTCGCGCGCCGAGGAAGAAGGCGCGACCTTTATCGCCGATGGCCGCGACGAGGTGCTGGCCGCGACGCGCGAGAATCTGCGAATGGGCGCAAGCCAGATCAAGATCATGGGCGGCGGCGGCACGTCGTCGGCCTACGATCCGATCGACGTCACGCAATATACGCTCGACGAGATGAAAGCCGCCGTCGATGCCGCCTCCGACTGGAATACCTACGTCGCCGTCCACGCCTATACGCCCCGCGCGGTCCGCCGGGCGATGGAGGCGGGCGTCAGATGCATCGAGCACGGGCAATTGCTCGACGAGCCGACCGTCAAGCTGATGGCTCAGAAAGGCATCTGGCTGAGCGCCCAGAACCTGATTGCAGATTCGCCCAACATGACGGCGGAGCGGCGCGCGAAACGCAAGGGCATAGTCGAGGGCAACGCCCGCATCTGGCCATTGGCGAAGAAGTACGGCGTCAAGCTCGCATGGGGCACGGACATCCTTTTCGAGCCGGAGCTCAACGCCGAACAAAATCGCCTCATCCTGTCGCTGAAGCAGTGGTTCTCCCCTGCCGAAATTCTCCGGCTGGTGACCTACGACAATGCGCAGCTCCTGGCGCTGAGCGGCCCGCGCGCACCCTATCCCGGCAGGCTCGGCGTTGTGCAGGTCGGCGCTCTCGCTGACCTTCTCCTCGTCGACGGCGATCCGCTCAGCAACATCGACCTCCTCGCCGATCCGCAGAAAAACTTTCAGGTCATCATGAAGGACGGCGTGATCTACAAGAATGACTGATGGGGGAGCCGGATATCGGATTCGACGCACCATGCCGCCGACGTTGGGGCATCCACGCCCCCTTCAGATCACGACCGGCGCGTCGGGAAGTTCGTTCGGACCGGCTCCTTGCTTCGGGAACTGTTCTGCAAGCTGCCGGGAAACGGCTTCGATGCCTTTCACGACTCCGGCCTCGAAACGGCCTCGCTTGAACTCGGCCTCCATCGCGGCGCAGATACTCTTCCAGACCGCCGCGCCGACCTTTGCATGAATGCCGCGATCGGCGACGATCTCGACGTCGCGATCGGCGAGCAGCAGATAGATCAGTACGCCATTATTGTGCTTCGTATCCCAGACCCGAAGATGCGCGAACACGTCGAGCGCCCGCTCGCGCGCCGGCTGATCGCGGAACAGCGGGACGCCATCGAGCGCGCCTTCCACCGCGAACACCACCTGCCCCGAATGGGTCGTCTCGCCGGCGCGGATCGCCCGTTCGATCGCGGCCATCACGTCCGGCGGAAAATGCTTTCGCACCCGCCAGCGATGCCCGATCAGATGCCTGCCAATGCGGCCGATCCCCATTCTACCAGCTCCCCGATGCGCCGCCGCCGCCGAAGCCGCCGCCGCCACCGCTGAATCCGCCGCCGCCGGAGAACGACCCGCCTCCCCGGCCGCCGCCGCCGACCCAGGTGCCGCCGCCTCGGCCTCGCCCCGCGCCCGAGACAATTGTGTCGCCCACCACTGTGAAAACGAACGCCAGCACCGCGGCGATGCCGGCAACCATCAACGAGCCGACGAATATCCAGGTCGCGACGCCGGCAAGAACGCCGGTCGCGACCGAGCCGACCAGCCGGCCCAGGATGCTCCGGAAGATCCCGCCGAAGACAAGCACGCCGACAATGACGAACGGATTGAAGAGATCCTCGACGCTGAAATTGTTCGCAAACTGCCCCTGCGGCTTTGGCGCGGGCAGCGGCTCGCCGTCGATCACGCGCAGCATGCGATCCACGCCAGCGGAGATGCCGCCGGCGAAATCGCCGTTGCGGAATTTCGGAACGATCTCTTCGTCGATGATGCGCTTCGAGGTGAGATCGGTCAGCGCGCCCTCGAGACCATAACCCACCTCGATCCGGAGCTTGCGGTCATCTTTGGCGACGACAAGGATTGCGCCGTCATCGATCTTCTTGCGGCCGATCTTCCATTGGTCGGCGACGCGGATCGAATACTGCTCGATCGTTTCCGGCGCGGTGGTCGGCACGATCAGCACCGCGACCTGACTGCCCTTGCGATCCTCGAACGCCTTCAGTTCCTGTTCGAGCGACGCCTTCTGATCGCTGCTCAGCGTTGCGGTCAGATCGACCACGCGCCCGGTCAAAGGCGGCACCGCGACATCGGCGGCTGCCGCGCCGACCCAGCACAGCATCAGCGCCAGCAGCGCCGCCTTCAGGATGCGCATCGCCGTCACCGGCTGTGCCGGCTACTTCGCGGGCGCGGCCGGCGCCGGGTTGAAATCGACTTTCGGCGCGGTCGAGATGTCCTTTTCGTTGTCGACAGTGAAGTTCGGCTTGGCCTTGTACCCCAGCGCCATGGCGGTCAGGTTGGTGGGAAACGAGCGGACGGTGACGTTATAGTCCTGCACCGCCTTGATGTAGCGGTTGCGCGCGACGGTGATGCGGTTCTCGGTGCCTTCGAGCTGGCTCATCAGGTCGCGGAACAGCGTGTCCGATTTGAGCTGCGGATAATTCTCGGTGACGACCAGAAGGCGCGACAGCGCGCTGGAGAGTTCACCCTGGGCGGCCTGGAATTTCTGGAACGCAGCCGGGTCATTGAGCACTTCCGGCGTCGCCTGGATGCTGCCGACCTTGGCGCGCGCGTTGGTGACGCCAAGCAGAACGTCCTTCTCCTGTTGCGCGAAGCCCTTCACTGAATTGACGAGGTTCGGCACGAGGTCGGCGCGGCGCTGGTATTGATTGACCACCTCGGACCAGTCGGACTTGATCTGCTCGTCCTGCGACTGGATGGCGTTGTAGCCGCAATTGGTCAGGCTCAAGGTGGCGAGCGCCGCCAGCACCGTCAAAAACTTCCGCATCATATCTCTCCTGCCGGGCAATCAGGTCTGCGTTCCATGGAAAAGTCCGCGCGATCTGTTCGGCCGCGCAACCGCAATGCTAGCAGATGTCGTGACCGCGTCGTTCCTGTCAATTCCCTTGCCGTCAACAACGACCACCGGCCGGTTATAGCGCCGGATGCGCTTCACGGATATCCGGCAGCGCCGCAGGTCCCTTCCCATCGTGTCCTCGGCACGATCGTGCGCGTGATGGACCTCACCGTCAGATCCACGAGATGCGGGACTCCGTCCGAAGACCGCCAGGTCCGCTCAGCATGATGTCATGGGTCGGCTCTGCGGAACACCTCCCGCGAACACGGCCTCGAGAACTTACCAACCGGCCTTCAGCACAGAGTCTGACACTGTGACATTTTCACCCTATGCAGCACCATCGTTATATTTATATGAATATATCAGTCTTTGCCGCTAAGGAGACCAGATGTCGTCTGACCGTCGTTCCAGGCGTTACCGCCTTCGCAGAGTTCCTTCATTGTCGATTTTGGTAGCGCTGTGTGGAAGCGCATCGGCTCAAGAAATGCTTCCGACAATCGATGTCCGGAGCGATGCGTCGCAAACTGCCGACGTGACTCCTGATTACAAGGTCAACCGCATAGAACTCGGCCCCCTGGGCAAGAAGCCGCTGATTGATACGCCTTTCTCAGTCAATACGATTTCAGAAGGTTTCGCCGAAAATCAGCAGATCCAAAGCGTGCGCGAGGCATTTCGCTTCATTCCTTCGGTTCAGGGCGAGAACGTCCGTCCGCAGACTCGCGGTGTTCAGGCAAGCGTTGTGCAAAATACGCGCATCGACGGGCTGAATATCGCCGCGACCACTGAATATCCGATCGAGCAATTTCAACGCATTGACGTCTTGAACGGGATTGCCGGCGCGTTGTTTGGCCCGGCTCAACCAGGTGGAACCTTCAATTACGTCATGAAGCGCCCGACCGTCGATCCATTGCAGCGTTTGACGGCAGGCTATCTTTCCACGGGCCAGTGGCTCGCGCATGCCGATCTCGGCGGCTTCGCCGATCCCGAGCATCGTTTTGGCTATAGATTGAACCTTCTCGATCAGGATGGCGAAAGCTACGTCCGCAACAGTCGGCTGAAGCGCCAACTCGCCAGCTTCGGCGGCGATATCCACTTCAGTCCCGACACGGTGCTCGAGACGAATGCGAGCATCTACCATTACAAAACGGAGGGATTTCCTGGAACGTTCGCCGTTGCAAAGGGCGTCCTCTTTCCGGCGGCGGTCGACCCGACAAGGGTTGGTTACGGCCAGCCGTGGGGAGGAGACGACAATACGACAACATTCTTGAGTAGCCGCATCAAGCACGATTTTAACGAGAACTGGAGCTTCTCCGCCGGCGTCTCGCGCAATACAAGCGATCGCGCCTCCACCGTTCCGACAAATACGATCACGAACAACGCTGGAAATTACGTCACCACCGCGGCGACAACGACCTATAGCCTAGATACGGTCAACAGCAATCAAGCCGCTCTGAACGGCCGTTTCGAGACGGGTTCGCTCAAGCACGATCTGGTTCTCGCCACCAATGGTTTCTCCTGGGATCGCTACACGCCGTTCCAGAGAGGAACAATCACCGCTGGACGCGCCAGCCTCGACAATCCGTCGGTCTATCCCGAGCCGAATTTTCCTGATTTCAAAAACCGCTACAGATCCGTGAACACATTCCAGCAGTCGCTTACCTTGGGTGACACCATTGCTTTCAACGACCAATGGTCGGTATTGGGCGCCATCAGCGACAGTTGGATCGATACCCACAACTACAATTCGGTTGGCAGCCTCACGAGCGCATCCAGTGCTACCGGATGGAGCCCGCTCGGCAGCATTATGTTCAAGCCACGTAAAGACATAACGACCTATTACACCTATGCCGATAGTTTGCAGCAAGGCGATAGCGCACCAGCTGGCACCGCCAATCAGGGCCAGACCCTGGCCCCGTATCGAAGCAATCAAAATGAACTTGGCGTCAAATTCGATTTCGGGCGTTTCAACCTGAATGCCGCGCTCTACAGAATCGAACGGCCCTATGCTTACACCGGAACGGATAACGTTTTTTCCGTTAAAGGAACGCAGATCAATCGTGGAATTGAACTGATGGCGTCAGGCGCCATCAACGATGAATGGACGGTATTCAGCGGGATGACGTTCATTGACCCACGGCTCTACAATACGGGCTCGCCGCAAACTGACGGCCAACGCATTTTGGGCTTATCTCAATTCGTGGCGAATTGTCTGGTCGAATATCACGTTCCCACTGTCCAAGGACTGACATTCACCGGGAACGTCACCTACGCGACGAACCGGCCGACGGATTACGCGAACACGTCATTCGTTTCCGGCTATGCCGTGCTCGATCTTGGCATGCGTTACGCTCAACTCATTGCCGACAAGCGGGTCACATTCAGGTTCGATGCTTTCAATGTCACCGATGATCATTATTGGGCCAACGTGACGCCGGCCGCTCAGAATGGGTATAACGCAACAGGTTCAGCGACCGGCATTTTGGGCGCGCCGCGGACTTTCCGCGCCTCGTTGCAGGTTGAGCTATGAAGAACCGGACGATCGCGGTCACATATGCAGGCGTCCTCGCTCTGACGACGATCGTCGGCTCATGGATCGTCGGCTCATGGGTCTGCCGGGCGGAAGCGGAGGAGCAGGCGCCGGCGCTGCGGGTTTACGCGGCCGGAAGCACGCGAGGCATTCTCCCCGCAATTGCGGAGGATTACGCCAGGACGACGGGCCAGAGGTTTGAATTTACATTCGGCCCGGCGGGACTGCTGCTGAACAGGATCCGCAAGGAAGGCGGCGCGGATATTTTCGTGTCCGCCAACATGGAGCATCCGCAGCAACTTTTCCTCGAAGGCGCCGGCACGCGGCCTGTCATCTTCGCCAGAAATCAACTCTGCGTGACCGGCCGCGCGGAGCTTGGCCTCACTCAAGCCACTCTGCTCGACAAGCTGCTTGAGCCGTCAGTAAAAATCGGCACGTCGACGCCGGGCGCGGATCCCGGAGGTGACTATGCCTGGCAGTTCTTCGATCGCGCGGAGACCGTTCGCGCCGGCGCGAAGGACACTCTCATCAGAAACGCGCATCAACTGGTTGGAGGTCCAGCAAGTCCCAAGTTGCCGGCTGGCGAAACGGCGGTGCACTATTTCTTTACACGGCACGAGGCCGACGCCTTCATCGGTTACTGCAGTTCGCATACGAAAATCAGCGCCGGACCTGAAAAGCCGTCGGATTTGCCGCTGACGCGGGTCGAAGTGCCTCCGCCGCTCGCGATGCCCATCAATTATGGCCTGACGATACTGACGACAATCAAGGATGCGGGCCACAGGGAGGCTGCGTATCGCTTCGCGCTCTACCTGGTGTCTCCGGATGCGCAACGCCGCCTTCCGGAATACGGTTTCGTTCCGAGCGGCGGGCTTTAGTCGGAGCCCGGAACGGATGCCACCTCAGCGACGACCGATGTGCAACGGGGTGCCTCGGCAAACCTGGATAGTCGACGGACCAGCTTTCCGGGTCTGAGCTTTCGCGTACCCGCCGCGACACCAGACCGGCCTGTTCGCGATCACGCGTCTGCCTTATAGTTTGCGGCATGACCGTTACGGATATCGCGACGCGAACCTATAACCACGGCTTCCGCCTCGATCCGATCGTGCGCAGCCTGCTCGATACCGATTTCTACAAGCTGCTCATGCTGCAGATGATCCGGGAATTCTATCCGAACGAGCATGTCACGTTTTCCGTCATTAATCGCAGCCGCCACGTCCGGCTTGCCGAGGTCATCGACGAAGGTGAACTGCGGGCGCAGCTCGACCATGCCCGCAGCATCGCCTTCAGTAAAAAGGAGCTGATCTGGCTCGCGGGCAACACGTTCTACGGCGAGACCCAGATGTTCACGCCGGACTTTATCAATTGGCTCGCGGCGTTCCGGCTTCCTGAATACGAATTGCGGAAAGTCGATGGCCAGTACGAGTTGCATTTCCATGGGCGATGGACCCACACCACGATGTGGGAGATTCCGGCGCTCGCCATTCTCAACGAGTTGCGGTCGCGCCAGGTGACCAGGGGTCAGGGCCGGTTCGCGCTCGATGTGCTGTATGCGCGCGCCAAGGCAAAGCTGTGGGGCAAACTCGAACGATTGCGCAAGCTCGACGACCTGCGGCTGTCGGACTTCGGAACGCGGCGGCGTCATGGCTTTCTCTGGCAGCGCTGGTGCGTGGAAGCCGCCAAGGAAGCATTGGGGCCCGCCTTCACCGGCACGTCGAATGTTCTGCTGGCGATGGACAACGATCTCGAAGCCATTGGCACCAACGCGCATGAACTGCCCATGGTCGCGGCCGCGCTCGCCGATGACGACGACGCGCTCCGCCGGGCGCCCTATCGCATCCTCGACCAATGGCGGCACACCTATGGAGGCAACCTGCTGGTCGCCCTGCCCGACGCCTTCGGCACCAAGGCTTTCCTGCGCGACGCGCCGGAGTGGGTGGCGGACTGGACCGGCTTCCGCCCGGACAGCCTGCCGCCGATCCCGGCCGGCGAGGAGATCATCAGGTGGTGGGAGCAGAAGGGCCGCGATCCTCGGGAAAAACTGCTGGTGTTTTCCGACGGCATGGACGCCGATTCGATTGAGGAAACGCAGCGGCATTTTGCCGGACGCGTCCGGGTGAGTTTCGGCTGGGGCACCAACCTGACCAACGACTTCGTGGGATGTTCGCCCGACGGCACCGCCGACCTCGACCCGATCTCGATCGTCTGCAAGGTGACATCGGTCAACGGCCGTCCCGCAGTGAAACTGTCGGACAATCCCGAGAAGGCGACCGGCGAGCCCTCGGAGATCGAACGCTACCTGCGGGTGTTCGGACATGCCGGCCGCGTTCATTCCCCGGTCCATGTTTGAGTTGAGACTGGCATTCAATGCGGCTGATCGGGATGCCAGCCGATAACGGCGAGCATCACGAAGAAGCCGGCAACGTAGGCGACCGCAACGGGCCAGCCGTGCCTGAGCCATGAGCCCACCGACTTCGCCTCCGGATACATGTTCGACAGCGCCACGCCGGCGGAGGAGCCGAACCAGACCATCGAGCCGCCAAAGCCGACGGCGTAAGCAAGAAATCCCCAGTCATAGCCGCCCTGCTTGAGCGCCAGCGCGGTGAGCGGGATGTTGTCGAACACCGACGACACAAAGCCGAGGCCGAGCGTCGTTTGCCATGACGCCGACGGCAATGTCTCGACCGGCATCACGGAGGCGGCGGTCACGAGCGCCAGAAGAAAGATCGTGCCCTTGAAGGTTTCGGGCATGATGCTCCAGTCCGGCGTGCGCAGGAACGCGGTCAGCAAAATCGCGGCCCAGACTGCGAGCCCAAGCACGGGAAGCGTATCGAGCAGTGCCGGAAATTTCAGGTTCGCGGTCACGTTTGCGACCAATGCCGCGGTCAGGATGGCTGCCACGATGAAGACCCGGGCGCCGTCCACGCGCGATCCGCTCGGCGGCTTCTTCACGATCGGCGAAAAGCGATGCTGCTTGATCGCGGCCGGAACCGCGAAGATCGCGAGCGCCACCACGGCCGCGACATAGGCCTCCACGACGCTGAGCGGACTGACGCCGTCGATCCACATCATCGTCGTCGTCGTATCGCCGACAACGCTGCCGGAGCCGCCGGCGTTGGAGGCCGCTACGATCGCAACGAGATAGCCGATATGGACCTTCCCCCGAAAGACGTGACGCGCGACCGTGCCCCCGATCAGCGCTCCGGCGATGTTATCGAGAAAACTCGACAGCACGAAAACGATGACGAGAAGGAGGACGCCGCCTTTCCAGTCATCGGGCAGCACGGCCGGCATTTCGTCCGGTATCCGGCTTTCCTCGAAGTGTCGCGACAGAATGGCAAACCCCATCAGCAGCAGGAACAGGTTCGCCAGCGTGACCCACTCGTGCGCCATGTGGCGTCCGAACCCGCTCCACCCTGCGCCGGACTTGAATCCGGTGAAGCCGATTTTGTAGCCGATGATGGCGACGAGGCCGACAAGCGCGATCGGAAGCGTATGACGATGAAACAGCGCGATGCCGAGCAGAATGAACCCGAAGAGAATGAAATCGAGGGGAATTCCAGCAATCAGGATCGGATCGGTCATCGCGCTCTCATTCCGGCAGATTTTGGAGAACCCTCACCGGCAAAGCGTCATTCGCCGACGAAGCGGCCATACTTGCCGCGGGCAAACAAGAGCGATTCGTCCCGGTTGTAGCTGTAGGCCTCCACGGCACCGAGGAAGATGACGTGGTCTCCGCCATAATAGCGATCGACGGTGCGACACTGAAAGTTCGCAACGCCGCCGGACAGCAGCGGGGCGCCGCCGAGGCCTGGCGCCCAGGCGACCCCTTCGAACTTGCGGCTCGACGGCATCGCAAATTTGACGGCCAGTTCCTGCTGCGACGCGCCAAGCACGTTGACGGCGAAATGGCTGGCGTTCTGGAAGACGCTCATGTTCCGCGAATAAACTACCAGACTCCACAGCACCAGCGGCGGGTTCAGCGAGACCGACGTGAACGAGTTGCACGTCAGCCCGTAAGGGAGTCCGGCCTGGTCGGCGGCCGTGATGATGGTGACGCCGGTGGCATAGGTGCCGAGCGCGTTGCGGAAGTCGCGCGGATCGAGCGACGACTGGTCGCTCGCGAGTTCATTGGCCGGATCCGGCGCGCCGGGGAAGTCAGGACCGTCTGTCATCAGACGACCTCACAGCGTCAGGTTTTTTGACGGCAGGCCAAGGGCAACCCGGCCATAATCCGTGCCCGCCGCATCGAAGCTGAACGCGATGTGGGAATTGATCGCGTTCGCATCGCGGAACTGCCGCTGCAGCGGAGAACCCGCAGACAACCCCCGCGCCCCGCTCGCTGCAACCAGCAGCGACACCGCCTCGGTACACAGGTTCACCGCATAAGCCCCGTCGCGCCGCCATCCGGTCTTGACCGCCATGTCGGGAATATGCCCACGCCTCGCCTCCACCATCGCTTTGATGCAGATCGAGCGCATGACGAGCCGCGCGGCGTCGATCTTCGCTGACGCTTCGGCAATCTTGATCTGCGTGGATTGAAGGTCGCCGAGCATGGCGCGACTGTAGGTGGTTGCGCGATGGCGTGCGACCTCGATGTAGTCTTCGAGGCAGCCCTGGGCGTTACCGAGCGCCACCCCGGACAGCACGAAGGGAAACAGTGCAAACACCGGCAGCGCATAAAGGGAGTTCGGATTGGCGGCGCTGCCGGGCGAGGGACCGCCGGCAATCTCCGCGACCGAGAGCGTTTTCCAGTCTTCGACGAAAACGTCTTCGACGGCGACGTCGTTCGAGCCCGTGCCTTTCAGGCCGGCGGCGTTCCACATATCGATGACGCGGTAGTCTTGGCGGGGAAGCAGGAAAATCCTGTATTCGATGCCGTCGGCTTCATCATCGGATGAGACGAGCCCCGCGAGCATGTTCCAGTCGCAGCAATCCACACCGGACGAAAACGGCCAGTGGCCCTGCAAACGGTAGCCGCCGTCGACCTTCCTGGCGCGGCCGGAAGGAAACACGAAAGAGGAGGCGATCAATGCGGTCGCATCCTTGCTCCAGACGGCATCCTGCGCACGGCTGTCGAACATGCCGAGCATCCAGTGATGGCTCGCAAGGTTCGCCAGCGTCCACGCCGCGGATGCGTCGGCCATGGCGATCGCTTCGGCGAAGTCGACGAGCGCCACGTAGTCGAATTCGGAGCCGCCGACCCGCTTGGGCTGCAGAATCCTGAACAGGCCGGCCGCATGAAAATCCTTCTCGGTCTCCGGTGGCAGCCGCCGCAGCTCTTCCGTCCTTGCGGCCCGCTCGCGCAGTTGCGGCACGAGCGCCCGTGCCCGCGCCATCATGGCGGCATAGTTATCACCGTAATCCGGTTCTGACGACGGATTCGCAGGCGGGCTGATACCTGCCATCTGGTTATCCTCACTGTCCGCTGCGCAACGGACGACCTTGCGGTACTTGCCCGATCATAGGCGAGTATGACGGGGATCACCAACCGATGGCAACCGGCGAAGGCTTACTGCTCGGCGACCTTGTGCAATGTCGCAGCAGCCAGACCTTTGTCGAGTTCGACGCGGCAGCCCGAACTGAGGCTGGAGCGGTTCTTGACCATGCAGGCGGTAATCCGTCCGATATCCGGAATTTCGGAGCTGCACAGGCGGAACGCATCGCCGGTGCACTGACGTTGCGCTTCGGCCGTGAAGGCATGGCTCGCGCTGGCCGGCATGACGAAGAAGACTGCGACAGCCAGGGTCGCGGCTATCTGACGGACGATCTCGGTGCGAACGCTGGTCATCTTTGGCTCCTCGATTGCGGTGGACTCTGAGGCCATTGTCGATGCCGCATCCTGGATCATCGGCGCCCGGGAAACTGTGAGGCTCATCACTCAAGCGAAACACAAAATAAAATACAACGATATCAAGAAGATGTAGGCCATCTACCCGCGCGGCCGCGCCGGAGCCCCCCGCGGGCATGTCAACCCAACGGGGACAGGCTGGGAATTCGGTTGGGCTATTCGCGCCAACGGATCGCGCCAAGCATGACGAGCGGATGCAAGCATTGACGGGACACCGTTGACCCTGTCATTCAAGCAAGCAGCGGCTGAACTGAAATACATACAATAGGCGGATTTCTGCCTATCGTACCGCCAAACCAAAATGGCGCGCCTCACGCGCATCGCATAGCCGGACAACAACCATCATGGCCGGCTTCGCCTTCCGTTCCGGTTGGCTGCATCGTCAATTTCAGCACTGTTTCGATAGGCAAGAGAGCCATGAAGATCATCCGCGCGGCAATTTTCTTCATCGTGTTTCTATCGTGGATGCCGTTGCACGCCGGAACACCGGCTCCCGGAAACGCCGGCACCGCCAAGCCGGCAAGCCCGGCAACCGCGCCTCCGCCGGCGGCTCCCGCTGAAGATCTGCCATCGGTACCGGCACCGCAGTTTCCTCAAGCACAGTCGAAACTCGACGGCTGGAAGCAGACGCTCGATCAGATCGAAACGGTTCTCGGCGCCCATGTGATCGACGATGCCGTATTGAATAATCTGCGAAACCGGACCACAGCCACGCAAAGTGAAGCGCGCGACCTGATCTCGGAAATCACGCCTCCGCTCGAAGCCGCGACTGCACGGGCGGCCGAACTCGCGCCAAGTCCCGATGCGACCGCTCCCCCATCTGACGACGTGAAACTCGAGCGCGCCAAGCTGCTGGCTGAAGTCGCCGCGCGGCAGGGCATCATTCAGCAGGCCAAGCTCATCAATGTGCGGGCTCAGCAAACGATCGAGGCGATTTCCGATCGGCGGCGCGCGATGTTCAACGATTCGGTGCTGCAGCGCTCTGCAAGCCTGCTCAATCCCACGTTCTGGATCACCGCCGCAAACGCCGTTCCGGTTGCCGCCAGCCACTTGACCGATCTCCTCTCCAAATGGGGTCGGGTGCTGGCATCACAGCCGCTTCGCGCGGCGTCGGGCTTCGCAATCGCAGCCGTCGTGGTGCTCGGGTTCTTCCTGTCGCCGGGCCGGCGCTGGTGGTCGCGCTGGACCAAACGCGACCCCGAGATTGCCAGCCCGAGCCCGCTGCGGAAAACCGGCTCCGCCGCCGTCATCGTGCTTGCTGACACCGCGCTCACCGCCGTCGCGCTGCTCGTGCTCTATCAGGCGCTCATGATGCTCGGAGTGCTGCCCGACGATGTAAGTCCGATCGTTCGCGCCTTGTTCATCGGCATCACCTTCGGCTTCTTCTTTGTCCGCCTGACGATCGCGGTGCTGGCGCCGGGACGTCCGACCTGGCGTCTGATCGAAATGGACAATGCCGCTGCCGACGGCCTGATTTCCTACGCAGTCCTGCTTGCCATGGTCATCGCGTTCGGCGTGGTCGTGGACGCCGTGAACGTCGCGATCAGAGCCCCGATCGAACTTTCGATTGCAAGCCGGGGCATGATCGCCATTGCGAAGGCGCTGCTCTTCATGGGGGCGCTTCGCGTTGCGGCCACAACCGAAGCCGACGACGAAACCACCCCCTCGCCGCCAACCGCCGTAAACAAGTCCGCGTGGCGCCTGTTGATTCCGGTCGGCTGGGTGATGGCCACGGCCGCCATTCTCGGACCGCTCGCGGGATATGTCGCCTTGGGCCGGTTTATCACGATCGAAATGGTGGTGGTGATCGCCGCGCTGATGAGCTTCGTGCTGCTGAGCCGGTTCGCCGCGGTTCTCGTCAATGCGACTTTTGCGTTTCACGGCGCGGTCGGCCGCTTCTTGCGGCAAACCGCGGGTCTGGGCAGCAGTGCGGTCCGGCAGATCGCCGCGGTGCTCGGCGGCCTCGTTCAACTGGCGCTGATCGGGTTGACGGCCTTCGTTGTGCTCACAACCTGGGGAATCCGTTCCGACGACCTCGCCACGTCGATGTCCACGGCGTTCTTCAGCATCCAGATCGGCAATATCACCATCGCGCCGTCCGTGATTCTCGGCGCGGTTACGGTTTTTATCATCGGTGTCGTGGCCACGCGCGCGCTCAAGCGCTGGCTTGAGGAGCGTTTCCTGCCGGAAACCAGCCTCGACGTCGGCGTTCGCAGTTCGATCGGCACCGGCGCGGGCTATGCCGGCGTCATTCTGGCCACCCTGATCGCGCTGTCCTATGTCGGCCTCAACCTGCAAAACGTCGCCATCGTCGCCGGCGCGCTGTCGGTCGGTATCGGCTTCGGACTGCAATCCATCATCAACAACTTCGTTTCCGGCCTGATCCTTCTTGTGGAGCGCCCGATCAAGGTCGGCGATCGCATCGAGGTCGGCGCCCGCATGGGCGTCGTGAAACGCATCAACGTGCGCGCCACCGAGATCGCGACCTACGACAACGTCTCGGTGATCGTCCCGAATGCGGACCTGATCAGCGGACAGGTCGTCAACTGGATGCATGGCAGCTATTCGGCCCGCCTGTCGGTAGCGGTCAGCACCTCCTATGACGCCGATCCGGACAAGGTCATCGAAATCCTGCTCGACATTGTCGCCCAGCACCCGCGCGCGCTGAAATCCCCCGAGCCGTTTGCCGTTCTCGGCAATTTCGGCGCCGACGCCCTGGAGTTCACGGTGTTCTTTCACGTCGCGCATATCGGCATCGACGGCGGCGCCGCCAACGAGGTCAGGCTCCAGATACTCAAACGCTTCCGCAAGGAGGGAATCAACCTTCCGAACCCTCAACGGGATTTGCATGTGCGGGATCTCGACCGCATCGAAGCGCTGGTTCGCGACTTGGCTGGACGAGATCTGGCTGGACGAGATCTGGCCGCGCGAGACCTGGCTGCAAAAGACCTGGCTGCACGAGATTTGGCCAGACAAGACTTGGCCGGACAAGATTTGGCCGGAGCAGGTTTGCCCGGAACCGAACGCTCCGCTGCGCCATAGCGCGCTCTCGGGGCCACTGTTGCGCGCGAATCGTTTCCAACACGGCAAGGTGATCGTGGACGATCACCGCCGCTCTTCTCGAAGGCGAACGCGCTTAATAGCATCATTCGAAAGCTGACGTTCAACATGGAATGATGTATAGTTTCTATATCCATTGAACTATCGGGCGTGACATGCAGGCTTCATCCAACAAATCAATCCCCTCATTGAGCTTGCGGATCGATCTCGACTCAAAAGGCCGGATTGGACCGGGCAAAATCGAGTTACTCGAGAGCATACAGGCTTGCGGTTCGATTTCGGCCGCCGGACGCGCCATGGACATGTCCTACAAACGCGCCTGGGATCTCGTCGATGAAATAAACCGCATCTGCCGGCAGGCCGCGGTCGCGCGGCAGACCGGCGGCAAGAATGGCGGCGGCGCGGTCCTGACGCCGTTCGGGGTCTCCCTGGTCGCCCGCTATCGCAAGATCGAGCGCGACGCCTCAACCGCCGTTCACAAGGAACTCGAGGCGCTGCGTAACGACATCCGGCATCCAAAAAAAAGCGCGGAACGAGACAAAGACACCAGGGCTCGTTGATCCGGAGCGCCGTGACGTCGGGCGCCCGACAAGGCTCAGCCGAAGCAGTCGACCGCCCGCAGCGCTCTGCTCTGGCCTGATCCTTCCGGACGTGATATACATATAGCTATAACGTTGGTGCGGACGCCCGGCCCGCGATTTTCCGGCCAAGCGGAATCTGCTTAGCCGTCAGGAAATGCTCGCCGCGATGTTGAGGAGGCGAATCATGTTCGACGCCCAATGCGACCTTGCCGCCCTGGTTTATACGGAAGGTCAGGATCCGGACGCGATCCTGCATGAGTTCGCCTCGGGTCTGAACGCCAACGGCCACCGGGCCGTGGGCATCGTTCAACTCGGTCGTTACTGTCCCGACGCCAGCCTGTCGGCGACGCTCGTGCCTACCGGCGAGCAATTTCAACTATTTCAGGACAGAAGCACCTATTCGGCGGGGTGCCGGCTCGACCTCGGACAGTTGACGGGCGTCGGCGAGCGGATTGCGAGGATCCTCGACGAAGGCGCGGACATCCTGATCGTCAACCGCTTCGGCCGGCAGGAGCGTGAGGGCAAGGGCCTTGCCCACCTGGTCGCACACGCGCTCGGTGCCGACATTCCGGTCGTGATCGCGGTGCCGACCCACCATTTTCCAGACTGGATCACGTTCGCC
Source organism: Nitrobacter sp. 62-23 (assembly GCF_001897285.1). Classification (GTDB taxonomy): domain Bacteria; phylum Pseudomonadota; class Alphaproteobacteria; order Rhizobiales; family Xanthobacteraceae; genus Nitrobacter. Next base: position 5,654 of record NZ_MKSM01000056.1, on the reverse strand, counting down.
AGCGGCATGACCGTCAAATTGCACTGCGACCGCGAATCGCTGGATGCGTGGTGGCGTCTCGTATCGGCCCGCAATGCCAGCCTGCGCCGAAACGATCGCGCAACGGTCTGCGAGATCTTCAAATAAGCTCTCGCGGTCATAACGTTCTTGACCGACCGCGGCCCTTCATCTGTAGATGGTCGCATGCAAGATCTTGTGATCGCGGTAGACGTCGGATCGAGCAGCGCGCGCGCCGGCGTGTTCGACAAGCGCGGCGTCCTGCTTGCGCGCGCCGAAGCTCCGTTTTCGACCGCGCATCCCCAGCCAAATCATGCCGAGCACAGTTCGGACGAAATCTGGACCGCGGTCTGCCAGGCGGTGCGCGAAGCCGTTGCGACCGGACGCATCGCCGCGGGAGAGGTCAAGGGCATCGCCTTCGACGCCACCTGCTCGCTCGTCGCCCTTGACCGCGCCGGCCGGCCGGTCACGGTTTCGGTAACCGGCGAGGATCGCTGGAACGTCATCATGTGGGCCGACCATCGCGCCACCGCCGAAGCCGAAGAGATTACGGCTACCCGCCATCGGGTGCTGGACCATGTCGGCAATGTGATGTCGCCGGAAATGGAAATCCCCAAGTTGCTCTGGCTGAAGCGGCATCGTCCGGATGCGTGGCGTCGCTACGGGCTTGTGCTCGACCTCACCGACTTCCTGACATGGAAGGCGACGGGACGGGCCGCGGTCTCCACCTGCACCGTGACGTGCAAATGGACTTATCTCGCCCACGAGAAACCGGGCTGGCAAAGCGATTTCCTGTCGCGCATCGGCCTTGATGACCTGCCGGATCGCGCCTCGCTTCCCGCCTCGACGCAATCGATCGGAACGAGCGCGGGCCCCCTGACAGCCCAAAGCGCAGCCGAACTTGGACTGCCCCGCGACTGCATCGTCGGCGTCGGCGCGATCGATGCGCATGCTGGCGGCATCGGCGTCCTCGGCGGGCTCGACGCCGCCGCGCTAAACGAGACGCTCGCCATGATCGCCGGCACCTCCTCATGCCACATGGCGGCCTCTCCCGATCCGAGGCAAATTCCCGGCATATGGGGTCCCTATTACGACGCGATGCTGCCGGGCTACTGGCTCAACGAGGCCGGCCAGTCCGCCACCGGCTCGCTGCTCGATCACATCCTCGACCTTCACGCCGAAGGACAATCGCTCGGCGCGGACCGCCACGCTGTAATGGCGGTGCGGATCGAGGCCGCACGGGCCGAGAGCGGCCTGGCGTTCGTCGAAGGCCTGCATGTGTTGCCGGATTTTCACGGCAACCGCTCCCCACTCGCCGATCCCGATTCCGTCGGCGTGATCCACGGTCTGCGCCTCGATGCCTCCGCCGATTCACTGACCCGGCTTTATTTCGCGACCGCGATCGGCATCGCGCTCGGAACCCGACATATCATCGATGCCCTGAACGACGCCGGCTACGCGATCGACCAGATCCGGTTGACCGGCGGCCATGCCGCGAGCCCGCTGCTGGTCCAGCTTTACGCCGATGCCGCCGGGGTCTCGGTATCCCTCCCAAAACAACCCGACGGCGTGCTTTCGGGTACCGCATGTGCCGCCGCTGCCGGCTGCGGGCTCTATCCGTCGCTCACGGCAGCCGCGGCGGCGATGACCCGGATCGGCCGCACCGTTTGGCCAGCTCCCGCATCGCGCGATTTCTTCGACCGCCGCTATCGCGCGTTTCTGTTGATGCACGAGCATCGCCAAGCGTTGTCGCGGCTGGCGTGACGGACACCAACACAACGCCAGCCTATACTAGTGGTCCGATTCTAACATTTGCACCCATTGCGGCAGGGAGTTTCTGCAAATGTTAGAATCAAAGGACCACTAGCAACTATCAGGTTTCTAGTGGAGTTTTGAATTTGACATTCGCCTGACAAGTTCGCTGCAAAGTGGGTAGCGAATATCAAATTCACTCCACTAGCGCTGCAACCGGACGCCGAGCATCACCACGGTCGACGCCGAACCCGCGCCGGGAATGTTCGAACTCAGAATATCGCGGCGCACCTGGGCCTTGATCTGGAATTCGCGGGTCAGCTTGTAAACGAGATCGCCGGAGATCGAGTAGATCTCGTCGGAGCGGGTCGAACCCTGATAATCCTGCGTGCCGTAGGTGAACCTGCCGACCGCGCCCAGCCAGCGGCGGAAATCGTGATCGACCTCGAAGGTATAGGTGCGCGTCAGCACGCCGGAAACGCCGGCGAGCGTGGATTCATCCACCGAGGTGACGGAGATGAACTTCGCGGTGGTCAACGGCGTCGCCGACCACACCAGCGACGCGCTGGTGAGCAGGCCGGTCAACTGGTTGAGGCGCGGGTCGGCGTAGCTCCGCGCGGCATAGCCTATCGAGGCCTCGCCAATCAGCAGCCGCGTGAATTCGAAGCTGGTCCCGGCCTTGGCATAGCCACCGCTGGAGTCGCGCTGGAAACCGCTGCGGTCGAACCGCGTGTCGTGGACGCGCGTGTCCGCTTCGACCTCGGCGAACGGCTTGACCCCGGGCAGCAGATCGTAGCTGACGCGCGCGATGCCGCCGTACTGGTTGAAGTTGCGGTCGTCGTTGGGCGTCGATGTGCCGTCGGTCAATCGCGAGTCCTGATACGTCGTGCGGTCCACGGTCCCGTTCAACGAGACTTGCAGGCGGTTGAAGTCGTGCTCGATGCCGGCCGTCCCGCCGGTGGTCGCAAAAAGCGGATACCGCGCGAGACCGGCCTGGATATTGGGGCTGCCGGGATTGTCGGTGCCGATCCGCAGCCGCAGCTCCGAATTGAGGCGGGTATCGTGCGTCACGTCGAGACGGCCATCGACCTTTCCGGTGAAATCCGGCCGATCCACGTTGGTCGGCACCGGCGATGCGACAGGCTGTCCGGCATTATCGACACCGGGCGGAAACGACCTCTCGTAGCCCGTAAACGAGCCGCGCAGATCGACGAGCAGGGAATGACGCGCCCAGTCGGAGGCGGCCACAAATTCGGGCGACACCATATAGAACGCCGAACCTTTGGGCGTGTTGAACCGGCCTGGATTGGTATCGTAGCCGCCGGACAATTCCACCGCCGACTTGACCAGGAAACCGCCGACATAATTGCCGACGGCGCCGAACGGATCGTCGTCACGCCGCAGGCGGCGGCGTGCGGGTTGTCCGTCCACGCTTCCCGCCATCGCCGGCGCGACCGGAGGTTTGTTCGCGGTCGCTGACGGCGGCACCGACAACGGCGGCGGCGGCGGAACCGCGACGTAGTTGCCCGGCCCCGGCGGCCGCTTCGGTTTCGGCGCGCCAGGGTAGGCCTGCGGCTTCTTGCGCTTGCGATTGAGCGAGTCGTAACCGGTGTCGCCCGCACCCACTGCCGCGGATACGCCGTAATCGGGGAGCCGGCCGATGCGTGAAGGCGCTGCTGCTGCTGTCGACGAGTCAGGGGCGGCATCGTCCGTGCCGGCATCGCTGACCCGGCGCAGATAAGAGTCCTGCGGCTGAAAGAAGCCGCCGCGCGCCGGATTCATCAGATCGCGGGTGAGCGTTTGCGCCTCAGTCGCCAGACATCCGGGGCCGATGAGGACAAGGCAAGCCAAAACCGCGCGCCATGTTGATGCGCGCTGGCGGCGGCCCGTCGCTGGACCCAAAGTCACGACCCGAAAAACTCCAGCAGGAACTTATGCTTGCAAAGGCGCGCCGTGAGGCGCGGCTATCGTTAATGGAGTTAAAACAATTATGGTTAATGGGCCGTTGAGAGCGGAATGCTGCATCGCATCCTACGCGTTGGCATGCTAAGCAGATCCCGACGCGCTCATCCGTCTCATCGCGGAACCAGGCATGACTTCGCTCAAATCACGACAGGCAACATCCGCCATGACCGATCAGGCGACGGCCGCGATCGAGTCCGCGTTGCGAACGTTCGAAGCGGAGGCCGGCGGCGTGACTGCGCTTGCCGCGGCCCTGAATTCCGATCTCGGTCCTGCATTCGCCGCTGCTGCCGACATGATCCGCAGCGCCAAAGGGCGGCTGATTGTCACCGGTCTCGGCAAGTCCGGCCACATCGGCCGCAAGATCGCGGCGACTTTCGCCTCGACCGGCACGCCGGCCTTTTTCGTCCATGCCGCGGAAGCCAGTCACGGCGACCTCGGCATGATCACCGCCGACGACGTCATTCTGGCGATGTCGTGGTCCGGCGAGCAGCCGGAGATGAAAAACCTCATCACCTACGCCAAGCGCTTTCGTATCGCCTTGATCGCCATGACCGCCGACCGCGAGTCCACGCTCGGCAAGGCCGCCGATGTCGTGCTGGTGCAGCCCAAGGCGCGCGAAGCCTGCCCGCATAATCTCGCGCCGACGACGTCGTCGCTGATGCAGCTTGCGCTCGGCGATGCGCTCGCCATCGCGTTGCTGGAGGGCCGCGGCTTCACCTCGGTCGACTTCAGCGTGCTGCATCCGGGCGGCAAGCTCGGTGCGCTGCTGAAATACACCCGCGACCTCATGCACAGCGGCGACTCCGTGCCGCTGAAGCCGCTCGGCACCAAAATGTCCGAGGCGCTGGTCGAGATGACCTCGAAGGGCTTCGGCTGCGTCGGCATCGTGGATGGTCAGGGGCATCTCGTCGGCATCGTCACCGACGGCGACCTGCGCCGTCACATGCGCCCGGACCTGATGACCGCGCGCGTCGACGATGTCATGACCCCGAATCCGAAGACGATCGGACGCGACCTTCTGGCCGGCGAGACGCTGGAAATCCTCAATTCGTCGAAGATCACCGCACTGATCGTGACCGACGAAAAAAAGCCTGTCGGCATCGTGCATCTGCACGACCTGCTGCGCGCCGGCGTGGCATAATCGCCGCGGGCAGGATTACTGCGCTGCCGCCACAGTCAGACGCGCGCCGTCAGCCTTCACGACCTTCACCCGGCTGCCCGCCGGCGCGTCCGGTCCCGTCACGCGCCAGACGGTATCGTCGATGCGCACGGTGCCGGTCCCGTCGACGATCGGCTTTTCCAGGGTGAAGACGCGACCGACCAGCGCGTCGGCGCGCTTGTTGAGGAACGGGCTATCGGCGGCTCCCGGCTTGGCCCGCGCCAGGCGCCGCCACAGCGGCACTGCCGCGACGGCGAACACCGCGAACATCAGGAGCTGCATCTGCCACGCCGGATCGAGGGCGAATGACAACACGCCGACCAGGAACGCGGCGAGGCCGAGCCAGAACAGGAACACGCCCGGCGTCAACAATTCGAGTCCCATCAGGATGAGACCGAAGATGAGCCAGTTCCAGGTTCCGAGTGACGCAAACATGTCAGCCATAGAGACGCTCCCTGATCCTATCCCTGCGGCGGGACGGTCTGGGCCGGCGAGCCCGCATTCGGCACCGCGCTCCGCCGTACGGCGGCAGCCGACGCCGCGCTCTCACCGAAAGTCGCCTTGGCGATCTCGCCGATGCCGCCCAGCGAGGCCAGCATGCTGGTGGCCTCCAACGGCAGCATCACCACCTTCTGGTTCGGCGAGTTGGCAAGCTGGCCGAAGGCCTTGATGTATTTGTCGGCGATGAAGTAGTTCAGCGACGCCACGTCTCCCTTGGCGATCGCCTCGCTCACCATCCGCGTCGCCTTGGCCTCCGCTTCCGCCGACCGCTCGCGCGCCT
>NZ_MKSM01000055.1:7254-7318 GCF_001897285.1 Nitrobacter sp. 62-23 | reverse complement strand
GTTTGCCCATTCGCTCGTCGATCAGCGAGATCATGTCGACCAGGCGGTAGGGCACCGGGGTATC
>NZ_MKSM01000055.1:0-7246 GCF_001897285.1 Nitrobacter sp. 62-23 | reverse complement strand
AGCCGACGCTCTTGGGATCGACGCGCTTGAGGCCGACGCGGTCGGCGTGCTGATATTGCGTATAGATTCCCTTCGCGATCGGAATCACCTCGGCGAGGATGTCGAGTTCTTCCGGCACGCCGGGCCGGCCCGCGAACAGGACGTCGACGATTTCCTCGAAGTTGAACAGCCAGAACGGCAATTTCAGATTACGCGGGTTGAGCACGATCGCGCGCTCGCCGAAACATCTGCCGTACTCGTTGTGAACGTCGAGCAGGAAGATGCGCAGGCTGGGCCGCGATTTCAGGATTTCGTTGATGAGCAGCGACACGCCGCTCGACTTGCCGACGCCGGTCGAGCCGAGCACGGCGAAATGCTTGCTGAGCATTTCCTCGATGTCGACATAGGCTGTTACGGACCGGTCCTGCTGCAGCGTGCCGATGTCGATCTGATCCGCTCCGTTGGGTGCGTAGATGGTGCGCAGTTCCTGGTTTGTGATCAGCTCCGCCGGGTCATCGATCGCCGGATAATTGGTGACGCCGCGCTGGAAGCGGGGGCGGGCACTGGCGCTGTCGAGAATTTCGCCGAGCAGGTCGACGGAGGCGCTTGCCATGAACTCGTCCGAGGACGGCAGATGCTCGCAGGAAACCTCGGTGATCATGGCGACGATCGTGGAAGTCGCGCTGCGCAGGCTGACGGACCGTCCGACGGTGGCTCGCGCTGCCGCGGGCGACATCCGGCCGGCCTTCAGAATACCGACGCGCGCCTGCGATCCGCGTACCGAGATCACGCGTCCGAATGAACTGGCGGAAGTCGTATGAAGCATTTGCTGATCACAATTCTTGTGCTGTCGACCCGGACTGTCGCACGCAGTTATTGTCAAAACGGTTAAACCCGGCCTGTCTTTGGGAGTACGACAGATCTGCCATGCGTGTTGAGCGGTTCAGTGCGTCGCGCTGATTTCGTTGGAGAATGGGCCTTTAAGGCATGATCCCGAAAAAGGAGAACCGGTTTTTCCGATAAGATCATGCTCGTGTGGTCCCCGAAGTTGAATCAGCCCCTCGCGGTGCCGGCCGGATGCGCCAGGCGGAAGTTCGCGATCGGCGGAAGTTCGCGATTCATTAACCACAGGGGGAGCCTGCGGCGCCGCAGGCGGAATTGCCAGTGTTGGAAGTTGCTTTCGGAGGCTCGGGTCGATGGACGCCGTTGAATGGCCCGCGTTGGGACCAAAGCCGACTGCACCGGGGAGGTGCCCGGTCCAGCCAGAAGAGCCAGAAGAAATGCGTCCCGGTCTGTCCGCGCGCTTGCCAAGGGAGGGAACGAGCGGGTAGAAGGACCACGTTTCGGCCGCGCTCGCCTTCGGCCTCGGCCGTTATCAGTAACGCCTTGCGGGCGTTGATGAAAACTTGGGGAATGGTGTAACGGTAGCACAACAGACTCTGACTCTGTTTGTCTAGGTTCGAATCCTAGTTCCCCAGCCACGATCGATGCACTTGGTCTCGTGAGGCGGCTATCGTTCAAAGCTATCGTTCAAGGATAGTCGGCAGAGGCCGACGGTCGCTCGATAGCTATAGCGTTTTCGAGCGAAGTGGAATCCGGTTCGCGTGAAGAAAACGCATCAAATCAAGAGCCTAGAGTCTTTCACTGTTCCATGAAACGGTGAAAGACTCTAGGTGTAAAAAGACCCCGAGGCTGGCCGCCGGGTTTTCTCTTTTACCGCTCACGCCCCTTCGTGCTTTCGCGGAGCGAGGAAGGGCGTCAGGGCGAACATCCCAAGCGCTACCAGGAACAAAAGCCAGACGGGAGCCTGGAAAGTGCCGGTGACATCTCGCAGCAAGCCGACGAGCCAAGGTCCGGTGGCGGCGAGCAGGTAACCGACGGTCATCATGAATGCATTCCAAGCATTCGCTTCGTCCGAACCATGCGCGTTATCGAGCGGCAAGGTCATTGCGAGCGTAAAGCCGCCGCCTACGCCAAATGCGGCGATGGCGATCCAGATGTACGCCGCTGATGGCGGCGCCAATGCCATCCCGAGGGTTCCTGTGCCTGCGAGCGCCGCACAGACCGCGAGCCACGCCCGGCGATCAGGCGCCCGGCTCAACAAGCCGAGCACCGGCATCGCAACCGTAAAAACCACCGTGAAGGTTGCAAGCACGAGACCCGCAGATGACGCGGACAGGCCATGCTCCCGGTACATCGGAGAAGTCCATGCCAGGAACGCGAAGAACAGGAAATTGTCGCAAGCGAAGAAAAGCGCCACTAGCCAGGCTTTTGGGTTCCCGAGCGGTAATCGTACAGCCTTGACGGCCTTGGCCGGGGCTCCGGCCAACTCGCGCTTTTCCCACAGGAGGATTCCGAGCGCTGCGAAAATCGCAATCAAAGCAACAGGGCTCCATATGCCTGTTCCGATCCGCCATCCGTTCAATCCGTTTGCGCTGGCAAACGCCGCAATCGGTCCAGTCGCGGCTGCGGAGATCGTGGTGCTGCCCGCGAGTGCGGTCGTATAGATGCTCATCATCATGGCGACGTTGGTCGAAAACCTGGCCTTGATGATCCCGGCGAACAGTGTGCCCGATATCGCGATCCCGGCCCCCACGCCGACCGTAGTCAGCAGCAGCAGCGCGACGTCCGAGACGAACGAGCGTGCCGCCATTGAGATAAACAGCAGCACGAGAGACCCGAGCAACAACTCGTTTTTTCCCAATCGCCGCGCCAACCACGGAGTCGGCAGCGCCAGTAGCCCCATCAGGAGTGTCGGGATGGTCGTCAGCAACGATGCCATCGTATGCGAGAGCGCGAACTCTCGACTGATGAGCGGTAGAACCGGACCGATTGACGCGATGCCAGGCCGAAGCGCCATCGCAATGACGACCATCGCAGCGACGAGCCACGCCGCTTTCTCTCCACCAGCCAAGCCTTCGTGGGTCGGTTTGGCATTGCAAATCGCTGCCGTTGAGGCGGTCTCCTGCATGATGCGCACCATCGGGCTGTGGCACTTAGCTGGGAGCTAGTTGCCATGATCGGATTGATTGCTCCGGTCCGGTTTTGCGAACACTCCGGAGCTTGTGACCAAAAAATAAAGCCCGTCGATCAAGCGATCCAACTCATTGTTTGTATCATTCAAATCGATCCTGCCGATGGGTAAAGGACTGTGTCCGACGGCTATGCTGCTATTCGCGACATACGGCGTGGTGCAGGAGTCCACAATGCGGCTACCTGATTAAGTCATAGAATCGATTGATTACATCATAGTAATTTTCTGTGGTAATCGATAAAGCTGATCGAGATGTTGGGGGCGCGGCGCCTTGCAATTCCTCACTGTCGCGGGCTTCAGCCTCACACGGATCAAGTTGGCCGGATTGTGGGCTTCATGACGCTGGAACAATTGCGCATCTTCATTGCGGTTGCGGAACGGCAACACGTCACGCAGGCCGCGGGCGAGTTGAATTTGACGCAATCGGCAACGAGTGCCGCTATCGCATCGCTGGAGACGCGTTACGGCATAAAGCTGTTCGATCGTATCGGACGTGGCATCGTGCTGACGCAAGCGGGACGCGACTTCCTTTACGAAGCCCGTGGCGTCGTGGCCCGCGCCAAGGCGGCGGAGCAGATACTAAATGATCTGGCCGGTCTAAAGCGCGGATCGTTGACGATCGCAGCCAGCCAGACGGTGGCGAATTACTGGTTGCCCGGGCGTATCCAACAATTTCAAGCGGCCCATCCAGGCATCGACCTTCGAATCACGATCGCAAACACGGAACAGGTGACACAGGCCGTCCATAACGGCATCGCGGACCTTGGATTTGTCGAAGGCGAGACCAGCGATCCTCTGCTGGCCGTTCGGAAAATCGAGGGAGACTCGTTGATCGTCGTCGTTGGCAGGAAGCATCCCTGGGCCGGCCAGACCAGGATTGCGCCGAAAAGCCTGACTGCCACGGGCTGGATCTTGCGAGAGCCCGGTTCCGGTACCCGATCGATGTTCGAGGCCGCACTTGGAAAATTTGGGCTGAACATATCGGATCTTGTAATCAGGCTCGAATTGCCGTCGAACGAGGCCGTGCGCATGACCGTCGAGTCGGGCGATTGCGCGACCGCGATATCTGACCTGGTCGTGGCACAATCGCTGAAAGCCGGAACGCTTCATCGCGTCAGGATCGAACTCCCGCGACGCTCCTTCTTTGTTTTGCGGCACAAAGAGCGTTATGCCAGTCAGGCACAGAAAGCGTTGCTCGCATCGTTCCGGATCTGAGGGCGGCTCATCGCGGAAATCGTTTCGAAGGAAAGCGATCCGGGGGCTGGCTGAGAAGGTTGAAGGCGGCACGCGCGCAGGCGACCACAAATTCGAAGCCGCTGGCGTCGGCTTCTGATCCGCGCGCTATTCGGCCGCTTCCTTGATCGCGGCGCCCCCCGGCAGGTTCCGATCGCTCCCGGCGCCTCCGCGTCCCCAGCCGGACAGCCAGTTGGAGAACTGGTCGAGGTAGAGATAGACCACCGGCGTGGTGAACAGCGTCAGCACCTGGCTGACCGCCAATCCTCCGACCATGGCGTAGCCGAGCGGTTGGCGGATTTCCGCGCCGGCGCCGGTGCCGAGCATCAGCGGCACACCGCCGAGCATCGCGGCCATGGTCGTCATCATGATCGGGCGGAAGCGGAGCAGGGCGGCCTTGCGAATGGATTGCTCCGGCGACAGGTGCTCCTCGCGCTCGGCCGCGATCGCGAAGTCGACCATCATGATGCCGTTCTTCTTGACGATGCCGATCAGCAGGATGATGCCGATCAGCGCGATCAGGCTGAAGTCGTAGCCGAACAGCATCAGCGTCGCCAGCGCGCCGACGCCCGCCGATGGCAACGTCGACAGGATGGTGATCGGGTGGATGTAGCTCTCATAGAGGATGCCGAGGATCAGGTAGACCACGACGAGCGCGGCGAGGATCAACAGCGGCACGGTGCTGAGCGACTGCTGGAAGGCCTGCGCGGTGCCCTGAAAACTGCCGTTGAGCGTCGCCGGCGTGCCAAGCTGGCGCATGGCGGTCTGCACGGCATCGGTGGCCTGTCCCAGCGCGACGCCCTGCGCGAGGTTGAAGCTGATGGTGATCGCCGGAAACTGGCCCTGATGGCTGATCGACAGCGGGCGCACCGGCACCGTCGTCCACTTGGCGAAGACCGAGAGCGGGACCTGCTCGCCGGTGAGCGGTGATTTCACATAGATCTTGTTCAGGGTATCGACCTTGCCCTGCAACTCGGGAAGGATCTCGAGGATCACATGATAGCTGTTGAGCTGGGTGAAGTACTGCGCGACCTGCCGCTGGCCGAAGGCGTCGTAGAGCGTGTCGTCGATGAGCTGCGGTGCGATGCCGTAACGCGAGGCGGCGTCGCGATCCACTGTGAGCGTCAGCGTGGTGCCGTTGGTCTGCTGGTCGGTGGCGACGTCGCGCAGTTGCGGCAGCGTCTGCAGCTTGCTCAGCACCTTCGGTGCCCAGGTGTTCAATTCGTCGAGATTGGCATCCTGTAGCGTAAATTCGAACTGCGTGCGGGTGGCGCGCCCGCCGAGCCGGACGTCCTGTGCCGCCTGCAGGAACTGCCGCGCGCCTTCGACCTTGTCGAGCTTGGGCCGCAGCCGGGCGATGATCTGCTGCGCCGAGGCGTCGCGCTCGCCGCGCGGTTTGAGCGTGACGTACATGCGGCCGTTGTTGAGCGCGCTGCCGCCGCCGCCGATGAACATGGCGATGCTGGCGACGGCGGGATCGGACATCACGATCCGCCCCAGCTCCTCCTGCTTCCGCTTCATCTCGTCGAAGGAGATGTCCTGCGCGGCCTCGGAGGTGCCGATGATCATGCCGTTGTCCTGCTGCGGGAAAAAGCCCTTCGGGATGATGACGAACAGGTAGATCGACAGGCCGAGCGTCACGAAGAACACCAGAAGCGTGGCGCGCCGCCAGCGCAGCACGAGGTCCAGACCGCGGCGATAGGCGTCGAGCATGGCGTCGAAGCCGCGTTCGCTGAGCTGATAGAGCTTGCCATGCCGGACGTCGTGCTGGTTTCGCAGGAAGCGCGACGCCATCATCGGCGTCAATGTCAGCGACACCACGAGCGACACGAAGATCGCCATCGCCAGCGTCACCGCGAATTCGCGGAACAGACGCCCGATGATGCCGCCCATCAGCAATAGCGGGATCAGCACCGCGATCAGCGAAATGCTGATCGACATGATGGTGAAGCCGATCTCGCCTGCGCCCTTGAGCGCGGCCGCCATCGGCGATTCGCCTTGCTCGATGTAGCGACTTATGTTTTCCAGCATGACGATGGCGTCATCGACGACGAAGCCGACCGAAATCGTCAGCGCCATCAGCGAGAGATTGTCGAGCGAATAGCCGAACGGCCACATCAGCGCGCACGCGCCGAGCAGCGCCAGCGGAACGGTGACGCTCGGGATGATGGTCGCCCAGAAACTTCTCAGGAACAAAAAGATCACCATCACGACGAGGACGATGGTGATGAGCAGGGTGATCTGCACGTCTTCGACGGCAGCGCGGATCGTCTCGGTGCGGTCGCTGATGATCCTGATCTTGATCGTCGGCGGGATCGCCGCGATCAGTTTCGGCAGTTCCGCCTTGATCCGGTCGACCGTGTCGATGACGTTGGCGCCGGGCTGCTTGAAAATGACGAGAAACACGCCGCGCTCGCCGTTTGCCCACGCGGCCCGCTTGTTGTCCTCGGGCCCCGTCACCGCCCGGCCGATGTCGCGGATGCGCAGCGGCCCGCCGTTGCGGTAGGCGATGATGACGTCGTTCCAGTCCTTCGACGCGGTCAACTGGTCGTTGGCGTAGATGGTGTAGCTGCGCGTTCCGCCGTCGATGCTGCCTTTCGGGCTGTCGACCGTCGTCATGGTGATCTGGCTGCGGATGTCCTCCAGCGACAATCCCTTGGCCACGAGCTTGGCCGGATCGATCTGGATCCGGATCGCAGGCTTTTGCTGGCCGCCGACGAACACCTGCGCGACGCCGGAAATCTGGCTGATCTGCTGCGCCATATTGGCGTCGGTGTCGTCGCTCACCGTGGTCAGGGGCAGGGTGTCGGAGGTCGCCGACAGCAGCATGATGGGCGAGTCGGCCGGGTTGACCTTGCGGTAGGTCGGCGGGCTCGGCAGATTTTTCGGCAACTGGCCGCCGGCTGCGTTGATGGCGCCCTGAACGTCGTTGGCGGCGCCGTCGATGTTGCGGTTGAGATCGAACTGGATCGTGATCGAGGTCGATCCGATCGAACTGGT
>NZ_MKSM01000054.1 GCF_001897285.1 Nitrobacter sp. 62-23 | reverse complement strand
GCTTGGTCTCCACGTTGTTCCAGTACATGTACTCGGTGCCCTTGCGATCGGTCCAGATGTTCTTGCACGCGATGCTGCAGGTATGACAGCCGATGCACTTGTCCAGGTGAAAGACCATCGAAACTTGAGCTCGGATGTCCATGTGTAGTACTCCTTCGTTCCTATGGCTCGTTCTTATGGCTTCGTTTTCGGTTATCGTTTGGCGCCTATGCGTTACCGCTGTCTTTAACAGCGTTGGGCGCCGATGGGTTCGATGTTTCGTCGCTCACCGACTTGCGCCGCGATGCGACAGTCGCTTGTGCAGCAGCCAGCGCAAGTCCATCTCCCATGCTGGCCATAGTCGGGTCAATTTGCCGGTGTCCCTCAGGGGTCGGAGCATCTCGCACAGCCACGACGCTAACCTCAAACTCGAGCGTCATACCAGCGAGCGGGTGATTGGTATCAACCACCACATACCCGTTATCCTCATCGACCTCGGTAACCATCACATTTTCGACACGACGCTCATCATCACTATGCGCGAGAAAACACATCCCCGCCTCGATCTGATCAACACCGCCAAACGTCTCAACGGGTACCCGTTGCTGTAGTGCCTTGTCGCGCTCTCCGTATGCCTCTTCGGGAGGCAATGTCACATCAAAACGTTCGCCGGCAACCCTACCCTCGAGCGCTCGCTCGAGGGCAGGCAGCAACCGTCCACTCCCATGCTGATATTCCAACGGCTCGTCTCCCCACACAGCAGAGCGAATGTGACGAATCTGACCGTTAGTCCGCAGGGTGTAGTTAATGGTCACGTATTTCCCGACGCCGACCCGTTCTGGCGCACCGAGGTGCGCCGGAGCCGGGTCATGATCATGGTCATGATCATGATCATGCGTCGTGATATCGCCTACCATTCCAGCTTCTCCATCTTGCGCACGACAACGTGCGTGTCGCGCGTGAAGATACCAGTCGGGCCCCAGTAATTGAAGCCATATGTGAACTGGGCATATCCACCCGCCAGGAACAACGGATTGATACGAGTGCGCGTCAGACTGTTGTGACCGCCGCCGCGCCACTTACGCTCCTGCGACTTCGGAATGTACACCGTACGCTCGACCGCGTGGTAGTACATGCAGGTACCCGGCTGAATTCGCCGGCTGACGTTGGCACGGGTGACGACCACACCGTTGTCGTTGTAGACCTCGACCCAGTCGTTATCCTCGATACCCACCTTCTCCGCGTCCCGGTCATTGATCCAGCAAGGATCCATGCCACGAGACAGCATCAGCATGCGGTGGTTGTCCTTGTAGGTGGAGTGAATGTTCCACTTACCATGCGGCGTGATGTAGTTCAGAACCAGCGAGCGATCATCAACCCGGCTCTTCACGATATCGCCGGTCTTGCGCGGGTTGAGCCGCGGCTTGTAGGTCGGGATGTGCTCGCCGAAGTCGAGATACCACTGGTGATCGAGGTACAACGATTGCCGGCCGGTCAATGTCCGCCACGGCACCAGCCGTTCGACGTTCATGCACCAGGCGGAGTAAGCACGACCATCGTTAGTCATACCTGTCCAGCACGGGCTCGTGAGAATCCGTCTCGGCTGACGCGTCAGGTCGTAGAACATCGACGAGACGGCCCTAGTTGGCTCCGCAATGTCTGCCAACGGCAGACCAACATGATGCTCCTCGTTAACGAAGCCCTGGTAGCAGACCTCACCGTTCGCTTCCGGCGCACACATCAGCAACGTGTTGCAGGCATCGAGAACGTCCTCGAGGCTCGGGTAACGCTTGCCACCCCACTCGACGCACCGCATGTGCCTCGGATCCGGCATCGGCATGACCGGATTGTCGAGCATCTGGTCGTACTGCTTCTTGATCGGAATTTGCACGCCGACCGCAGAAACACCATCCTCACGCGCCTTGGGCCCGAACGAGATGAACTTGTTGTACAAGTTCGCGTAGTCACGTTCGACGATCCTGATGTGAGGCATGGACTTGCCAGGCACCGGTTTGCACTCGCCCTCGGCCCAGTCCAGGATCTCCGGCTGTGCCAATTCGTCGGGAGTGTCGTGCATCAGCGGCTGAGCAACCACGTCACGCATCGGCTTGGAGAACGCCAGCGGAGACAGCTCACTAACCTTCTTGGCGAGCAGCTTGAAGATCTCCCAGTCGGTCTTCGATTCCCACACCGGCGGAACCGCCTGTCCCAGCACGTGCAGGAACGAGTGCAGGTCCGTCGTGTTCAGGTCGTTCTTCTCGTACCAGAACGCCGTCGGCAGCACGATGTCTGCATAAAGTGCCGACGTATTCATGCGGAAGTTGATGTCGACAACCAGGTCGTACTTTCCGCGAGGGGCGTTGTCACGGTATTTCACCGTGGTGGTCTTGCCCCTGGCCCGATCCTCGGCGATCGAGTTGTCATGCGCACCGAGATAGTGACGCAGGAAGAACTCGTGCCCCTTGGCGCTCGACTGGATCGCGTTGCCGCGCCAGATGAACCACAACCGCGGCCAGTTCTCCTCGGCATCGGGATCTTCAATCGCGAAGTTCACCTTCTTGCTGGCGAGCTGATCGACCACGTGAGTCACGATGTCATCAGTAGACTTCGCGCCAGCGCGCTCCGCTTCAGACGCAAGCTCAATCGGATTGCGGTTGAAGTGCGGGGTGAACGGCATCCAGCCCGAGCGTACTGCCTTCGCCTGGAGGTCGATCGCGTGACCCTTGGCCCAGCGCGGGTTCGGCGCCGTCAGGCCGTACTCGGTGAACTCCTGCTCGTAACGCCACTGGCAGCTATGGGCATAGTGCCAGGTCGACGACTGCACGACCCGCGGCGGCTTGGTCCAATCGAGAGCCATCGCAATCGTGTTCCACGGCGCAACCGGCGCAAGCTTTTCCTGGCCGACGTAGTGGTTGATGCCGCCGCCGTTGACGCCGCAGCAGCCGCACAGGATCAGGGCAACCGTCGCCGAGCGGTAACAGAGGTTATTGTAGTAGAAGTGGTTGGCGCTGGCGCCCACGATCACCATGGACTTGCCGTTGGTGAGTTCCGCGTTGGTCGCAAACTCACGCGCAAACCGGATCGCGGTCTCACGGCCGATACCGGTGTGACGCTCCTGCCAGGCCGGCGTGTAAGGCGCATCCTCGTCGTCGTAGCTGGTCGCAAACGAGCCTTCCAGCCCGCGGCTGTGACCGAACTGCGACATCATGATGTCGAAGCCGGTGGCAACCAGCACTTCACCCTTGTTCGTCGCGATCCGCTTCACCGGAACGCCGCGCGAAACAACACGGCCGTTCGCGAAGTCGTCAAAGCCGACCTGAACCACGCCATCGGAATGATCGATGAAGCTCAGCACCGGATCGATCGGGCTGTTGTCCAGCGTATCCTCCGCCGACAGATTCCACTTGCCGTGCGTGGATCCCCAGCGATCGCCGACCTGACCCTTGAACGCCCGGGGCTCGCCGCTCTTCTCGTCGACGACGAGCATCTTCCAGTCGCCGTTCTCGACGTCCTGGTAGCGCGCAACGCGATTGGCACGCAGCAAGCGTCCGGTCTTGTAGGTATTCCCGTTGGGCTCCAGCTCGACAAGGAACGGAAGGTCGGTGTAGCGCTTGACGTAATCGATGAAGTACGGGACCTGG
>NZ_MKSM01000053.1 GCF_001897285.1 Nitrobacter sp. 62-23 | reverse complement strand
AAGCCCGGCAGAATCAGGATGTACACCTCGGGATGACCGAAGAACCAGAACAGATGCTGGAACAGCACCGGATCGCCGCCGCCGTCAGCCGCGAAGAACGTGGTGCCGAAGTTGCGGTCGGTCAGAAGCATCGTGATCGCGCCCGCCAGAACCGGCAGCGACAGCAACAGCAGGAACACCGTGACCAGGATCGACCACACAAACAGCGGCATCTTGTGCATGGTCATGCCAGGCGCGCGCATGTTGAAGATCGTGGTGATGAAGTTGATCGCGCCCAGAATCGAGGAAGCGCCGGCCAAGTGCACCGAGAGGATCACGAAGTCCACCGACGGACCCGGATGCCCGCTCGTCGACAACGGCGCATACAGCGTCCAGCCCGTGCCCGCGCCGCTCGCTCCCGGCTCGCCCTCCATCACCGTCGACAGCAACAGCAGCGCAAACGCCGCCGGAAGCAGCCAGAACGAGATGTTGTTCATGCGCGGAAACGCCATGTCGGGCGCCCCGATCATCAGCGGCACGAACCAGTTGCCGAAGCCGCCGATCATCGCCGGCATCACCATGAAGAAGATCATGATCAGGCCGTGCGACGTCACAAACACGTTGTACTCGTGCGCAGGATGGAAAACCTGCACCCCGGGATACATCAGTTCCGCCCGGATGCCCATCGACATCAGGCCGCCGATGATCCCCGCAACGATGGCGAACACCAGGTACATGGTCCCGATGTCTTTATGGTTGGTCGAATATGCAAAGCGCCGCCACCCGGTCGGATGGTGCGCATGATCATCATGATCGTGGTCGTGAGCAGATGCTGCGGTTGCCATTGTTAAATCCTGTCGTTTACGTCCCTGGACCTTGGAAGTCCTCGAACCTCGGGGCTTTGCGAACCTCGGGGCTTGCAACCCCCGGGAACCAGCCCCGGGGCTTGCGAAACCTTGTGGGCTTTGTGAGCCTTGCGGCTGCCGCCCTCGCCTAGCGCATCACGTCGGCGGCCGACGCCACCGCGTTCGCCGGATTCGAAGCAAACTTCTTCTTCGCGGTCTCAACCCAGGCCGTAAAGTCCTGATCGCTCACAACCCGCACCGCGATCGGCATGAAGGCGTGATCCCGGCCGCACAGCTCCGAACACTGGCCGTAGAACATCCCGGTCTTGGTGGCCTTGAACCAGGTCTCGTTGAGGCGACCCGGTATCGCGTCGATCTTGATCCCAAACGCAGGAACGCCAAACGAATGAATGACGTCCGCCCCGGTCACCTGCACCACGACCACCTTGTTCACCGGAACGACCAGCTCGTTGTCAACCGCCAGCATCCGGGGCTGCTTGTCCTGCGCAATCAGCGAGTCAAACTCAAACTTGCCGTTGTCCGGATAGGTGTAGCTCCAGTACCACTGCTTGCCCGTCGCCTTAATCGTCAGGTCCGCCTTCGGAATGTCAAGCTGTTCAAACAGCAGGCGGAACGAGGGGATCGCAATGCCGACCAGGATCAGAACCGGGATGATCGTCCACGCAACCTCGATCATCGTGTTGTGGGTCGTCTTCGAGGGCACCGGATTGGCCCGCGCGTTGAAACGCAGCATCGCAATCACAAGAAGCGCCGTCACAAACAGCGTGATCACAGAGATCACAACCAGAAGCCCGCTATGCATCCGGGCAATGCTCTCCATCACCGGAGACGCCGCCGCCTGAAAATCAATCCCCCAGGCATGCGGCTGGCCAGTGGCCTCCTCCGCAAACGCTGAGCCACCCGCGGCTGCCGCCGCAAACCCAAACAACAATCCCAGAAACCGGCGGCCAAACCGGCGGCCAATCTGGCCATTCGACATCTTCATGCCGCTCGCGCTCCTTGTCATAA
>NZ_MKSM01000052.1 GCF_001897285.1 Nitrobacter sp. 62-23 | reverse complement strand
GACCGGCAAGACAGCGCCGAAGACGTCCGCGCGCAATTGCGTCCGGGGAACCGTCAATCGATGCGAGACGTCGGATGTAAGCGCGGAGGTCGTCCTCGACATCGGCGGCGGCAAGACGCTTACGTCAAGCATCACCTCGCACAGCGCCAAGTCGCTTGGCTTGTCGCGGGGGAAGTCTGCCTTCGCCCTTTTCGACGCCGCGCACGTCATCGTTGCCATCAACTGACGAGTTGAGTCGTTCTCTCTGTCTGAGCGTCGTTTTGTTCGCCGCATCGAACCCCCGCTGATGACCTTCGTGTGGTTACGGAACGACGGGGTGTCGCAGCCCATGAAGTCGGTGCATCACGGCTAAGTTGATTCCCGCCGCATGCCGTCGAGCAGCGAAATTGCGTCATGGAGCCTTCCGGCCTCGTGGATCAGTTGCTCGATATCCATGGAGACCTCGATACCCTCGGTGACGCTGCCCGCGTTGGCACAGGCCTGCGCGGCTTTGGCGATCCGGGTCGCCTCACTCAGGTGAGAATGAATCTCGTCAAGCAACGTTGTGATTGTCCGATCGAGCGTGTCACGGTCCATGGGTTACTCCCGTTTTGTACTGATAGGACCCTCTGCTGCCGCGGGAATAGGCCTCCGACGCATCATACTGGGCATCGAGCGAGTTGAATTCCTGATCGAGCCCGGCATTGGTCGAGACGCGGGTACGGAGACTTCGATACCCTCGGTGATGCTGCCAGCATGGCACAGGCCTCGGCGGCCTTGGCAATTCGTGCCGCTTCGCTCAGCTTGTTATGGACCTCGGCAATGATGAGTTTGATTGCCGGTTCAATGCTGGCGTGCTCCATCGGGGCCCTCCCTAAAAATTGGACCTACTACCGCTCTGCTGCCGCTGGAAGTCGAGCGAAAACTGGATAATCTTGTGGCGAAGATCAGCGACATTGGATCACGATGTGATCGCAGGGGCCCCGAATACGAGGGTGAGCTATTTCGCCGACGCGCGGCGAGGCTTGCCCGGCGGCTTTCCAACTATCAGATCCCGCAGCAGCTTGACGGGATCGGTGCCAATGGCGCGTACGATCGTCACGAACTCGACCACGTCGATGCGGCGCTCGCCGCCCTCGTATTTGGCGACAAAGGACTGGGGACGCTTCAGCCGGCGCGCCAGCTCGTGCTGGGTCAGGCCAGCCTCCTTGCGGGCAGCCACCATCAGGGCGCAGAAGGCGGCCTGGTCTGAGGAGTGAACGGTCTTGCCGATCCCGCGGGCGGAAGCTGTCATCGCCCGGAGAAGCTGATCCTGAGACGGGATTATCCCAAAATAGGATAATATTAACTCTGACCTGCTGTTCTGAGCTGACTACCTCGCTTTGGAGTGGATACAGGCGCGCAGCGAAGCAAATGCTTGTAGCCATGGTCACTCAAGCCACGGAGGTTACACATGTTGGTCAGTCAGCGCATTTGGCGGGTCGGTCCGTCGCCCGAGCGCCTTTCTGAAGCCCGGCTCGCCTCGGAACGGCAGCTGGAGGACATGATCGTCGCAAAACCCGAAATCGTCTCCGACCAGTGGATGATCATCGGCCAGCAGGAAGAGACCGGCTTTGGCGGCCGGGTCGATCTTTTGGCGATCGCGCCAGATAGCTCCCTGATCCTGATCGAACTCAAGCGTGGCCGCTCGCCACGTGAGGTGGTCGCCCAGGCGATCGATTATGCCACCTGGGTCGAGGCACTGGATGCGGAGGCCGTGGCCCGGATCTATGCCCGGTTCAAGAAGGGTGCAGATCTTGCCAAGGATTTTGAAGCCAGATTTGGTGTGAGCCTCGATACCGAGGTTTTCCCTTACCAGCACCAGATCGTCATTGTGGCGGCCGCGCTGGACGCCGCTTCCGAGCGGATCGTCGCTTATCTCAGCAAGCGCTCGGTCGCCATCAATGTGCTCTGCTTCAAAGTCTTTGAGTGTGGGGTGGAGAAACTGCTCAGCCGGGCCTGGCTCCGCGATCCCGTGGAGTCACAGGCCGCCAGTGCGACCACCTCAAAATCGCCGTCAGGGCCCTGGAATGGCGAGTATTATGTCTCATTTGGAGGGGAGGGCCGTTCCTGGGAGGAGGCGGTCAAGTACGGCTTCATCAGTGCAGGTGGTGGAACATGGTATTCGAACACGCTGAAACTGCTCAAGCCCGGCGATCGGGTCTGGGTCAAGATTCCCCGCACCGGTTATGTCGGCGTCGGCCGGGTGAGCGGATTCTCCACTCCCCAAACCGAGTTCCGCGTCAGCGTCGATGGCAAACAGGTGCCGGTCTCCGATGTCCTGGCTTCACACCAGCTGCCGGATGATCCTGAGAAGATGGAGCACTTTGTCGCCATCGAATGGGCCGAGACCGTGCCGGAAGACAAGGCCATCAACGAGAGCGGCTTATTCAGCAACCGCAACACCGTCTGCGCACCCAAGATTCCGGAATGGCGCACCACCATTGATCGGCTGCAGCGCGCGTTTCCAAAATACGATTCGGTCTGAGCCACCTCGTTAGGGCGAGGCTCGCGGACGATGTCCGCGAGTTATCGTCGTCAAAGGTATCTGGCCCATCTCATGGTGGTGTCGTATCCCGTGCTTTCATAGGCGAGCGCCTGAGAGATGCTGTCGACCTGATCGTCATGGCGCGATTGGGGGAAGGAGAACAATTCTGCCTCAAGCTCCGCTAGCCACGGAGCTGACAAAGGCAGAAAAATCTTTCCGCTTTCAAATTTTGCTGCCACGATCTGTGCTCTGGTGCGTTTGTCACCTTCGGGCCGTACACCAATAACATTATATCGCGTCAATTTGAGTTCGTGAATCAGCGCCCAGCCGGTGCCGGCGTCCTCGATCAGGATTTCATTTGGCCGGTGTTTTTCCATCTGTTCCCATACGAACGCCTTGAGATACGGATATTCCAGGCGTTTTCTCGCAACGTCTATCAAGTAATAGCGATGGTCCTCGATTTGCCAGGTCGTTATGACGGAGTAGTCGTTGAGGGGGCCGGCCTTTATCGCGGTATCGATGCTTTGAATGACGCGTGAACGAGAGGTCCGTGGCGGCGGTACGTCATAGCGCTGGACCCAGGTGCGCCTGATCATATAGCCGCCTGGAGGCACCGGCTCTTGTTGGTATTGAGCTTGCCAGGTGTCAGTTCCGACTTCTTCTCGGCGCTTTTCAAGCTCATCCAGTGGCATGCGCCCCGCATGAAGCGCTTCGCCCTCCCGACGCTCGTAGATCTGACTTGATCCAACAACGATGGTCTCATCGCAGGCCGCGATTGCCGGCAACTTCAAGTAAAACCATTCTTCAGACGATCGCAAAAGCGTGCCGGCGAGATCGTTCTCGTGCAGTCGTTGCATGACAAGGACGATGGCCGCATTGCGAGGGTCGTCCAACCGCGACAGGAACGTTTGATAGTACCAGTCGTTGACACGTTCACGCCGGGCATCTGACAATGCTTCGCCGGGCTTCAAGGGGTCGTCAATGATAGCGATATCGCAGCCACGGCCGGTAATGGGACCGTCCACCGATGTTGCAATCCGGCACCCGCCCGCGGTGGTCGTGACTTCGCTCTCGGTATTTTTTGCGATATGAACGTTGGGAAAGACTTTTCGATACATGTCTGACTGGATGATGGCGCGGAAATCGTTGCCATGCTTGATCGCGAGGTCTGCCGCATAGCTTGCGACGATGATTGTTTTCGAGGGGTCTTGGCCAAGTATGAATGCTGGATAGGCGACCGACGTGATGATTGATTTGAGGTGTCGGGGCGGTACTGCCACAATGAGCCGCTTTTGCTGACCGAGCCTGATACGCTCGAGTTGATGCGCAATCGCCTTGATATGCCAGTTCATCAAGAGCTGCGTGGTCGGCTTTAGAATATAGAAGCAAAGCTGAGCGAACGTGACCAGGTCGTCGCGCGCCGCTGCCACAAGAGCATCAACAACGCTGGGTTTGGCGCGTGACGCCCTTTTCCGAACTGGTCGATTCGTGTGGCGTATCGTCTTTCGAGGTTCCCGTTTTTTCATTTCGTGTACCCGTTTCGGCTGAAGTAGTCGGCCAGAATGGCCTGGTCCTGCTCAGGCGTTGTGATCCGATCGGCGAGTAGTTCGTCAGAGCCGTGGCCTACGCCTGCAACTGCGATCAAGAAGCTGAAGGCCTTGGCATCCCCGGCCATGGCTTTGTCACCGAGCCTGCGCGAGGCAATTTCGGCCACCGTCATCGATTTTTTTCGGCCATTGACGGTGACCACAACCTTCCGGTTGAGCTCCGCCTTTGCCAGACTTTGAGAATTTTTCGAGCCCTTCGGCCGGCCCTTGGGATTTCCGCTCTGGCCTGGCTTGAACTGTGTCGCGACAGGAGGTCGTCCCTTGCCCACCGCATATTTTCCGGATCGATGGCGATTAGCCATGGCAGGCCCCCGGACGCGACGCTGGGATCTTTTTAGGAGGCTGTGTGATAGGAGAATTGCGTTCTGCTTCGACCTCCTCGAACGTTTGGCCGGTCGATTCCAGAATGGCGTCGCGGTGGGTAAAGGCTTGCCAGCGGCGAATCGAGACGTCGATATATTCAGCATCGATCTCGAGGCCGTAGACGTGCCGGCCGACCATTTCGCCGGCCAGAAGGGTCGAACCGGACCCTAGAAACGGGTCGAGAACGATGGACTGAGGTTTTGAGCAGTCGAGCATCGCATCGGCGATCATGCGAACCGGCTTTACAGTCGGATGCATGGCCAATTCGTCGTCACGGCCGGACTTAAAGGCGTTTAATCCAGTATATTCCCAAACATTGGTTCGGGCACGCCCATATTGGCCAAGCTCAAACGTATTAATGTGTGGCGCGGTGCCGACTTTGAAAGCGCATACTAATTCGTGACGGGAGCGGTAGAACGTACCCATTCCACCGTTCGACTTGACCCAAACGCAGATATTCTTAAGCTCCGAGAATACATTTGTACCTGCGTCAAGCATGATCCGCACGTGAGCCCAGTCAATGCATGAGAAAACGATGCTGCCATCAATGCTCACGCTGACAATGAGGTCGAAGATGGTTTGAAGAAACCGCAAGAACTCGGCATCCGACAGTCCACCCGACGCGACAGCAAATTCTCGATGTTTGCTGCGTCCCAACCCACGAGCGTGTTTACGGATCGAGACATTGTATGGGGGATCGGTGAACGTCATGGTGGCACGGTGTCCAGCCATCAGCGTTACATAGCTCGCTGGCTGCAGCGCGTCGGCGCAGTGCACCCGGCTTCTATTGCAAATCCAGAGGTCGCCCGGTCGCGTTACCGGCCGTCCGGCGCCCGGTAGTTCGGGCTCGAGCGGGTCAGGAGAGGGGTCGCTCCGATCAGAAATGATCTGATCGAGGTCATTGATGCTAAATCCCGTCGTCTCGAGTTCAATTCCCGCTTCTGGCAAGGCAATCGCGAGTTGGCCGAGTTCGATGGCAAGGAGATCCCGGTCCCAGCCGGCATCTTCCGCGAGACGATTGGCGGCCAGAATGTAGGTTCGTTTCTCAATCTCGTTGAGATGATAGATCTGGAGGATCGGGACCGTTTCCAGCCCGAGCTCGCCAGCCACCTCGCAACGCAGGATTCCGGCTAAAACATTGTTGTTTTCATCGACGACGACCGGATCGATAAATCCAACGGTCCGCAGAATTGCGGCCAACTTTCGGCGAGACTCACGGTTGTGAGTTCTCAACCTGAGATCTGGAAGTTTTAAGTCGCTTAAAGCGGCATGAGTTATGGCCGGATGTTGAAAAGGGAGGATGTCGGCTATGATCTTTCGTTTCCGCATGACTCTTTTGCTCCGCTAAACGCGGATCAATTACTAAGGGTTGGATAGGCGGTTAGACTACGGAACTCTGGCCGAGTTCCGCAGAGTCAGCCACTGACAAGCGGCAAATCGCACGGCTGCTCATTGGAAGAGGGCGTAGAACCGCGCACTCATCACTTCAGGCCTGCTATTGAGAACGCCGACCATAACCCTGTTCTCGAGAAGGTCTCATTCCTGACTCTCTCAGAGTACGGGTGATCGCCTGTCTAAGGCTGCATCGACCCTGCCATTTTCTGAAAGCGACGCGGCCTTCGGCTGTCAGATCGTTGCCCTCCCATATCTCTCGCAGACGATCTTCCAAGCGATTGAGTAGGTTTTTGAGTTTCTGGATTTTGACCGTTGAAACTTTCGCAAAATCAAGAACTGCAAGAGGTAGAATGCCAGGCGCGAACTCTCGGAATATACGGTGCGGAAGGCCCTCGAGGGCCAATTCTACGACGTAGCTGTCAAATTCTGACCAGCGATAGCTGGGCCCCGACTTTCGCAGGCGAATATTCTTGAGAACCAAACCCTCCGGCAAGCCCTCTTGCGGGGATAATTTCACGGATCCGTCAAGGAAGATCTGAGCACCATCGAGTGCCAAAATCTCCGTTTGAGCCATCGGAGTGCCGTCGATCAACGACGCCTGAAAATCCTTGAACGAAACCAGAGGTATCACAAATACCTCATCGCCATGCTTCATTGAAGCGGCGGCAGATAGCACCAGTCGGCGATCGGCGGCATGGTAGGCTCCGACTGATAGGATGATCTCAGCATCTTCGGATACGATGCCGCGTCGTCGAAATTCAGCAAGGACGCCCTCTATGGATTCCGCCCTGCAATCTAGCAGCAAAGGCATTCTGCGTGGTCTCTCTCATCAGAGATCATTTTCGATTTTGTTGGTCCTGATTTAAGCAGAGGAGCTTCCCTGGTAGCATCAAAGTTTTCCCTGATAAGCTAACTAGGGAAAATTTTCCAAAAGCCCCGAAAAACCTATATTACGGACCTGCCCCAAGCCGCTCACAGCAAGAAAACGCCGTTTTCCCTGTATTTTTCCCTGTTATTAGGGAAATCGGACTTGAGACTGGTTCGTACCGGACTACGTCCGCCACCACCCAGTCTGCTGTTCTGCCATTGTATGGAGACTGACGGGAAAAGCCCGCGGTTGGCGGGGTTTTCTAACACTAGTTTTGTAGATGGCGGTCTCCGCTCGTGGATGTGGCCGGTTTCGGCCGCTGTCTCTGGTCAGAAAATTCCCGTTCCTGGCAGGATTCCGTTCAGCTCAGAACAAAGGTCTGCCTGCCGGACGCCGCATAGACTCCGGCGCGTGACGTGGCCACGGGACGATGCGGATCGAATAGAAACCTCGACCTTGTTTTCAAAAAGTGGGCAATCCGAGTTTCACGTACTGTTTCGACCATTCGGGCGGCGCATCGCGGAGTTCTGCGATGCCGATGCCACGAGGCAGGCGACCTTCGACCGCCGCCTTGACCAGTGACGGGGCGAGGAAAGCCATCGACAGCGTCAGATTGATTTGCCGCACGCTGCACTTTTGCCCGACCGCAATCTCTTGGATAGTTGCTCGTCCAAAGACGATCTCGTCCAGCCATTGCCGGCCGCGTGCAATGGCACGGATCAGGCCGGCGCGACGCTCGGCGCGGATCGGTCGTGTTCGCCGGAGAGAAGCGGATGCGGGTTGGATCACATCTCGGAACCTGCGCATCGGCGGCTTGGTCCAGGGAATCAGGATGACCTCGCCTTGCGTGGTGCCGGCATCGTCGTGTCGAGCCAGTTCATGGTCATGAGTTAGCATGGGTTCGATCGTCTTGAGGGTCACAGCCAAGTGCTTGGTGCGAACCTCGACCTTTGCGATACGGGCGGCGATGGCATTTTGCTCTCCGAGTGACCCTGACCATTGTTCCCCGGACTTTGTCAGTCGGTCACCTACGGCATTG
>NZ_MKSM01000051.1 GCF_001897285.1 Nitrobacter sp. 62-23 | reverse complement strand
CGAAACCGAGCGTCACCGCGAGCACGATCCAGACATAGGGATTGAGCGGATTGGCCCACAGCACGGTCGATACCACAAGGCCCGACAGGATCATCAGGCCGCCCATGGTCGGCGTGCCCTTCTTGCTGATGAGATGCGACTGCGGCCCGTCGGTGCGGATCGGCTGTCCCTTGCCCTGGCGCAAGCGGAGGTTGTCGATGATCCAGGGGCCGAACAGGAACACGAACAGCGCACCCGTCACCATCGCGCCGCCAGTGCGGAAAGTGATGTAGCGAAAGACGTTCAGGAGCGGCTTGAAAATGCCGAGTCCCGGAACAGTGTTGGAAAGGTCGATCAACCAATAAAACATGTGAAACCCTAAACCGCGACTCCGTCGTGCGCGGCGTTGCCGGGAAATCGCTTTTCGAGCGCCGTCACGATCACTTTCATTCGCGATCCGAGCGAGCCCTTGACCATGATGACGTCGCCGGCACGGATCGCCGCTACCACCTGCGATTCGAGCGCGCTCGATCCCTCTGCATAGCCGCCCCGCCTGCCGGAGGAAAGCGCATCCCACAGGTTGCGCATCAGGGGACCGCAGCAAAATACCATGTCGATGGCATTGGCATTGATCGGCCCGGCCAGGCCGCGGTGCAGATCGGCGCTTCCGGGGCCGAGTTCCAGCATGTCGCCCAGCACCGCGATGCGACGGCCTTGCGCACCTGTTTCGGCCTGGCCGAGCACGTTGAGCGCCGCCGCCATCGAGGCCGGATTGGCGTTATAGCTCTCGTCGATCAATGTCGCTTCGCCGTTCGGCACGGTCAGGACATGGCGTACGCCGCGTCCCGCAGCCGGCTGCGCCTGCGACAGCGCAAGACCCGCCAGCGCGAGGTCCGCGCCGGCCAGCAACGACGCCGCCAGCACCGCCAGCGAGTTCATCGCCATATGGCGGCCGGGCATGGCGAGCTTGTAGGTCAGTTCATGACCAAAAATCCCGGCATGCACGGCCGAACATGCCGGATGCAGCGCCACGTCGAGCAGGCGCGCGTCGGCCTTCTCCTCCGCGCCGAACGAAACGATCCTCGCGATGCCGAGTTTCTCGGCGCACTGCCGCAGCCGCGCGAACTGCGCGTTGTCGCGGTTCAGCACGACGGCGCCGCCCGGCTCGACGCCTTCGAAAATCTCCGCCTTGGCGTCGGCGATCGCCTCGACGCCGGAGAAAAATTCCAGATGCACCGGCTCGACCGTGGTGATAACAGCGATATGCGGCCGCACCATCTTCACCAGCGGCGCGATTTCGCCGGCGTGATTCATCCCGATCTCGAAGATCGCGAAACGTGCGTCCGCCGGGCAGCGCGCCAGCGTCAGCGGTACGCCCCAGTGGTTGTTGAACGAGGCCACCGAGGCGTGGGTCTTGCCCTGCGCGGCCAGCACGCTCCGTAACGCTTCCTTGGTCGAGGTCTTGCCGACCGAGCCCGTCACTGCGATCACCTGCGCTGAAAGCCGCGCGCGCGAGGCCCGCGCCAGATCGCACAATGCGGCAAGCACATCCTCGACGATCAGCAAAGGTGCATCGGCAGCGAAATTGTCGCGCTGCGCGGCTTCGACGACGGCCAGCGCTGCGCCCGCCTTCAAGGCCGCATCGACGAAGGCATGGCCGTCATGCACGTCACCCTTGATCGCGAAATAGGCTTCTCCCGGGGTAATGGTGCGGCTGTCGATGGAGACGCCGGTGATGGCCGCGGGCAACGCCCCTCGACGTTCGGCGCGCATCGCTGCGGCCATCGCGTCCAGGGTCCACAACGGCTGCGTGCTCATGCCACTCTCGCTGCCAACGCCGCCGCCGCCGCCTC
>NZ_MKSM01000050.1 GCF_001897285.1 Nitrobacter sp. 62-23 | reverse complement strand
GACGCCGTAGACCACGGTCATGTCGGCGTTCTCGGCCGGAGCCGACACCAGCACGCGCTTGGCGCCGGCCGTGAGGTGTGCGGCAGCCTTGTCGCGCGCGGTGAAGAAGCCGGTGCATTCCATCGCGATGTCGATGCCGAGCTCCTTCCAGGGCAGCTTGGCGGGATCGCGTTCGGCGGTCACCTTGATCCTGTTCTTGCCGATGACGATGCTGTCGCCTTCGACCTTCACCTCATAGGGGAAGCGGCCGTGCACGGAATCGAAGCGCAAGAGATGCGCGTTGGTTTCGACCGGGCCGAGATCGTTGATGGCGATGATCTCGAGATCGTCGCGTTGGGCCTCGTAGATGGCGCGCAAAACGTTGCGGCCGATGCGGCCAAAGCCGTTGATTGCGACCCGGACTGCCATTCTCTTTCTCCTTCAAATAGGGCATTGCCTCCGCGCAACCGCAAGTTTAGCTCCGCGCGCGAGCGTCGACGCCTGTGTCACCCGGTTCTGCCGGGCGGCGACCATTGGTGATATCCGGCGGCCCGGTTCTGGCATTCGCATCCCGCCCTGAGCGAGAGAATCCGCGAACGTCAAAATCAAAGAACCACCAGCAAAATAAGCTGTTAGCGGAAATCTGGATCTGACATTCGCATCTCGACCTGTGGGGGGCCGATCCGCTCATGTCAAATCCACATTCCGCGCGTTTTAGCTAGCGCCTTTTTGATTTTGAGGCAATCTCAACCTCAACGAAGGCGTTTCTCCGCAGCGCTCACCACGGCCTCGGCGGTGATGCCGAAATGTTTGTAGAGGTCCTTGGCGGGAGCGCTGTGACCGAAACTGTGCATGCCGACGAAGAGGCCGTCGGGCCCGATTACGGCGTCCCAGCCGAAGCGGACGGCCGCTTCCACAGCGATCTTGACCGGTGCCTTGCCGATAATGGCATGCCGGCGTTCCTCGGGCTGTTCGAGCAGCAGTTCCAGCGAGGGCACGGAGACCACCCGCGACGCGATGCCGCGCCCGGCGAGCTGCTGCTGCGCCGCGACGGCGATCTCGACTTCCGATCCGGAAGCGAAGATCGACACCTTCGCCTCGCCGTTGGCTGCGACCAGCTCATAGGCGCCATGCGCGCAGCGGTTGTCCGAATGCGCGGTCTTGCGCACCGGCGTGAGGTTCTGCCGCGACAGCGCCAGCACCGTCGGTCCTTTCGGCCGCTCAAGGGCAAGCTGCCAGCACTCGGCGGTCTCGACCGCATCGGCGGGACGGAACACGCGCATGTTCGGCATCGCGCGCAGGGATGCCAGATGCTCCACCGGCTGGTGGGTGGGGCCGTCCTCGCCGAGCCCGATCGAGTCGTGGGTCATGATGTAGATCACCGGGATATGCGCCAGCGCCGAAACGCGCATTGCCGGGCGGGCGTAGTCGGTGAAGCACATGAAGGTGCCGCCGGCGGGGGCGAATCCGCCATGCAGCGCAATGCCGTTCATGGCTGCGGACATGCCGAGTTCGCGGATGCCGTAATGGATGTAGCGGCCGTCGTCGTGACCCGGCTCGACCTCCTTCAATCCCTTGGGACGGGTGTTGTTGGACGGCGTGAGGTCCGCGGAGCCGAGCAGCAGCTCCGGTACCGCTGGCACCAGCACCTCAAGCGCCATTTCGCTGGCCTTGCGGGTGGCGACTGTCGGCGGCTCTGCGACCAGCTTGTCCTTGAGCTTGCCGATCACCTCGTCGAGGTTTTGCGGCGGCTTGCGGTCGATGGCGCGGCGGGTGAACTCGCTGCGCTCGGTCTCGGACTTGGCCGCAAATCTCGCGCGCCACTCCTTGTTGTACCGCTTGCCCCTGCGTCCCGCGCTGCGCCAGGCCTTGAGGATATCGTCGGGGATTTCGAACGGGCCGTAATTCCAGCCGAGCGCTTTCTTCGCGCCCGCGAGTTCTTCCGCCCCGAGCGCTTCGCCATGCGCCTTGGAGGTGCCGGCCCGCGTGGGCGCGCCAAAGCCGATGATGGTCTTGCAGGCGATCAGCGAGGGCTTGTCGGACTTCTGTGCCCGGCGGATCGCGGCTGTGATCGCCTTCTGATCGTGGCCGTCGATGCGCCTTGCGTCCCAGCCGCAGGCCTTGAAGCGCGCCACCTGATCGACGTCATCGGTCAGCGAGATCGGGCCGTCGATGGTGATGCCGTTGTCGTCGTAGAGGAAAATCAGCTTGTTGAGCTTGAGATGACCGGCCAGCGCGATCGCCTCGTGGCTGATGCCCTCCATCAGATCGCCGTCGGAACACAGCACATAGGTGTAGTGATCGACGACATCTCGGCCAAACTGGGCGGCCAGCAGGCGTTCCGCCAGCGCGAAACCGACCGAGGTGGCGACGCCCTGGCCGAGCGGGCCGGTGGTGGTCTCGACACCCTCGGTGATGAAGTTCTCCGGGTGCCCCGGCGTCTTGGAGTTGAGCTGCCGGAAATTCTTGATCTGGTCGAGCGTCATCTCCTTGTAGCCGGTCAGGTACAACAGCGCGTAGAGCAGCATCGAGCCGTGGCCGGCGGAGAGGATGAAGCGGTCGCGGTCCGGCCAGTGCGGGTCGGTGGCGTCGTATTTCAGGAACTTGGTGAACAGCACCGTGGCGATGTCGGCCGTGCCCATGGGGAGGCCGGGATGGCCCGATTTTGCTTTTTCTACGGCGTCCATCGCGAGCGCGCGGATTGCATTCGCCATACGGGAGGAATCGACGGTCGGCATGTGGGATATCCGGTCCAGACTAGATGAGAAGGGCTAAACGGTTCGCATTGGAATTCGATGCAGCCCGGCGGAGCCAGACTGGCGTGCCGGGGGCATAGCACCTGCGTCGGCGGAGTCCAAGTGCGGGAGGGCCTCCTCATGGGGAGAATGTTTTGCGGTGAATAGCTATGCTGCGGCGTTGCGCTGGCCTCGCCCGCCACGTAAATTTCAGCTTCTAAGGGCTTGCCGAGCCGTAGCTTTGTAATCCGGTCTACAACCGGCCGAAAGGCGTGCAGAGCGAACATGAACGACCGACCCGTCAACCGTTCCGCCAGTGCCGAGCCGTCCAATAATGGGACAGTCGACATCGACGCTGCGACCCGGCGGCTGACGGCCGCACTCGATGCGCTGGAAAGAGCGGTGGAGCGGCGGCGCGAGGCGGATCGCGACGAGGACGAACTGGCGAGCCGCATTCAGGCGCTCGGCGCGGACCGTTCGCGGCTCGCGGACGAGCTTGACGGCTCGCTGGTGCGCACGCGCAAGCTCGAACGCACCAATCGCGAAATCGCCGAAAAGCTCGACGCAGCGATCGGGACGATCAAGTCCGTGCTCGAAGCGGCGGGAGACACGGGAGAGACGTCGTGAGCCATGTCAACGTCACCATCAATGGCCGCCAGTATCGGATGGCTTGCGAGGACGGCCAGGAAGACCGGCTGCAGAAACTTGCGGGCGATCTGGAACGCCGCATCGGCGAGTTGCGCGGCAAGTTCGGCGAGATCGGCGACCAGCGGCTCGAAGTCATGGCGGCGCTGACGGCCTCCGACGAATTGTTGGATGCGCATCAGCGCATCCGCGCGCTGGAGGGCGAACTGAACGCATTGGGCGATGTGCGCGCCGCGGCTGCTGAGCGCGCGCGCGCCACGCAAACCGCGGTGGCTGCCGCGCTGAACATGGCGGCGCAGCGGATCGAGAAGACCACGCAGGTGCTGAACCGCACCGTCGGCGGCGGCATCGCCATCGGGTGAAGACCAGCGCCCGCATCGCGCCCGGGACATGCCGATGGATAATAGATACACGTCGTCACATGAGACGACGCTGGCATCCGCGTTCATTCCCGCCTACATTGAGCCTTGCGAGGCTGCGCCGCGCGTCAGGAGCCACTATCCCCGGGGCCTTATCGATCCTTAAGGGAACTGTCCCTGGCCGGGTCCGTGGATCCGGACATATGGTGCCCACCTACTTTCGTAGGGAACTCCGGGATCGAGCGCTCCAACGGCGATCGCGGCTTCGCACTTTCCCGATTCGAGCGTCTGCGCAGGCGGCAGGCATTCGTCATGTCGCGATTGGGAGTGCCGGATCATCCGCTTTCGCGGATGGTGACGGTGAACTAAACATTCGGCATGACGGTTTCCTCGGACATCCCATCCAAAAACGAATTGCGTGCCGCCGCGCTGGCTCGTCGCGATGCCTTGAGCGCGGAGCAGCGCACCAGCGCGGCGCGCGCCATCGCGACACTGATGCCGCCGCTCGACATCACGTCGTCCACGATCGCCGGCTACGCGCCGATCCGAAGCGAGATCGATCCGGCGCCGCTGATGCAGAGCATGGCCGCGCGGGGTGCTGCGCTGGCGATGCCGGCAATTGCGGCGCGCAACGCCGCGCTCGTCTTCCGCGCGTGGAAGCCGGGCGAGGCGCTGGTGCGGGGCGTGTTCGGAATTGCCGAGCCGCCCGCCACCGCGGCCGAGGTCGTCCCGGATATCGTGCTGGTGCCGCTCGCCGCATTCGATCGCGCGGGTCATCGCATCGGCTATGGCGCGGGCTATTATGACCGCACGCTTGCGCAATTGCGCGACAGCAGGCCGGTCATCGCCATAGGTCTCGCCTTCGCGGTGCAGGAAATCCCGCAGGTGCCCGCATTGTCCCACGACGTGAGGCTCGATTATGTGCTAACCGAAGCCGGGCTTTTCAGCTTTGGAAAGTAAGCCGCGTTGAAATCGGAACAGTAGAGCCGTGCGTATTCTTTTCATCGGCGACGTCGTCGGCAAGACCGGACGAACCGCCATCAGCGGACACCTGCCGGCGCTCATTGCCCGGTGGAAGCTCGATCTCGTCGTCGTCAACGGCGAGAATGCCGCCGGCGGCTTCGGCATCACCGAGGCGATCTACCAGGAATTTCTCGATGCCGGCGCGGATGCCGTCACGCTCGGCAACCACGCCTGGAATCAGAAAGAGGCGCTGGTGTTCATCGAGCGCGCGCCGCGGCTCATTCGCCCGCTGAACTTTCCGCGGCATACGCCGGGACGCGGCGCCGCGCTGATCGATACCAGGGACGGCCGCCGCGCGCTTGTCATCAACGCCATGGCGCGCGTCTTCATGGAGCCGCTCAACGACCCGTTTCGCGCTATCGATCGCGAGCTTGACGCCTGTCCGTTGCGTGAGGCGGCGGACGCGATCGTTGTCGATTTCCATGGCGAGGCGACCAGCGAGAAGCAAAGCATGGGTTTCTTCTGCGACGGTCGCGCCAGCCTCGTGGTCGGGACGCACACCCATGTGCCGACGGCGGATCATCGCATCCTTCCCAGCGGCACCGCCTATATGAGCGATGCCGGCATGACCGGCGATTATGACTCCGTGATCGGGATGCAAAGGGAGGAGCCGCTGCGCCGCTTCACCACGGGCATTCCGAGCGGCCGGTTCGAGCCGGCCGGCGGTGTCGCCACCTTGAGCGGCGTCGCGGTCGAGACCGATGACGCGACCGGGCTCGCGCTTCGAATCGCGCCGGTGCGGCTCGGCGGACGGCTGGAGCCGGCGGAGCCGTCGTTCTGGACCTGACGCGGCCGAACCGGGATCGATGGTACGGATGTTTTCGCGCCAGCCTTTGATTCCGGCCGGTCCCGGCTTATAACGCCGCACCGCTTCCACCTTTGCAGAGGGCGCCGGTGCCCCGCCGGCACCTGCCCGGATTCGAGA
This sequence comes from Nitrobacter sp. 62-23, assembly GCF_001897285.1. Lineage (GTDB taxonomy): Bacteria > Pseudomonadota > Alphaproteobacteria > Rhizobiales > Xanthobacteraceae > Nitrobacter. The sequence continues at coordinate 13,842 of NZ_MKSM01000050.1, read as the reverse complement.
GAGACCTGCCGATGGCCGGACATTCCCAGTTCAAGAACATCATGCACCGCAAGGGCAGGCAGGATGCCCAGAAGTCGAAGCTGTTCAGCAAGCTCGCGCGCGAAATCACGGTGGCGGCCAAGCTCGGCACGCCCGACCCGACGATGAACGCGCGGCTGCGCGCGGCCGTGATCGCCGCGCGGGCGGAAAACATGCCCAAGGACAATATCGAGCGCGCCATCAAGAAGGCGAGCGGCAACGACGCGGAGACCTATGACGAACTGCGCTACGAGGGCTACGGTCCGGGAGGCGTCGCCGTGATCATGGAAGTCCTGACCGACAACCGCAACCGCGCGGCTTCCGACATCCGCTCCTACTTTACCAAGTCCGGCGGCAACCTGGGCGAAACCGGCTCGGTGTCGTTCATGTTCGACCGGCTCGGGGTGATCGAATACGACGCGGACAAGGCGTCCGCCGACGACATGCTGGAAGCCGCGATCGAGGCCGGCGCCGACGACGTGGCGTCAGGTGAGGGCGGCCACGAAATCTATGCCTCGCAGGACACCTTCCGCGACGTCGCCAGGGCGCTCGAAGGCCGGTTCGGCGAGGCGCGCAAGGTCGCCTTGATCTGGAAGCCGCAGAACACGATCGCCGTCGATGACAATACCGGCGAGAAGCTGCTCAAGCTCATCGATCTTCTCAACGAACACGACGACGTCCAGAACGTCTACGCCAATTTCGAGGTGTCGGACGCGCTGATGGCGAAGCTCGGCGGGTGAGCCCGATATCGCACAGCGATTTGCGCCGGCGTCCGGCCGCGCGGCTGCTGCTGCTCGACCCCGATCAGCGCTTATTGTTGTTTCGTTTCGCATATAAGGACAGCGCGCTGATCGACGGGACGTATTGGGCGACTCCGGGCGGAGCCGTGGACGAGGGCGAGACCTTCGAGCAGGCGGCGATCAGGGAGTTGTGGGAGGAGACCGGCCTGCGTGTCGCCAGCGTCGGACCGGAAATCGCGCAGCGCCGGTTCGTTCTCGAGCTCATCGGCGGCGAGCGTGTGCTGGCGGACGAGCGGTTCTTTCTGGTGAGAACCGGCTTTCATGTTGTTTCCAGCGGAGCGTGGACCGAGCTTGAACGCCAGGTGATGGTGGAACATCGCTGGTGGTCGCGCGCCGAACTCGCGAGCCCTGCCGAGCAGGTCTTCCCGGACGATATTATGGACATGCTGACGGCGGCGGCTCCTTGAGAGGCGCGCCTTGGCGCATGCGTCCCGTCTTCGCGCGGGTCGCATCGATTTTCGAACCTCGGTGATCGCGCGATTTTCCCTTGACGGCGTCCGGTTGAAGGATCATGTCAACAAAAGCGGGATGCTGCGGCCTCGGTCGCGCGCCCATCACTGGAACACCACTCATTATGCCAAGCGACAGTCCTGGTAACTTGCCAGGTACCTTGCCAGGTACCTCGCCGACAGCGGCGCCGGTCTGAGAGCTTGATGAGAGCTCACACGGCCTGCCGTTGCCGGCAGACCCTGAAGGTGAGCTATGACGGATACCCACACCGCCACGGACGGCGACCTTGATGTGTTCGCGCTGGCTTCGCGGCTGAGCGACGGCCATGTCGCGGACAACGTCGAAATTCTCAATCAGCTCGCACCGCAGGACGCGGCCGCGGTGCTGGTTCTGCTGCCGATCGATACCTCGGTCGAGATTCTCGACAAGCCGGAGCTGAATTTCGGCCCCGAGATCATCGAGGCGCTGCCGCGACGGACCGCGACCGTGCTGCTCGCCGGCATGTCGGCCGACATGGCCGCCGACATCGTGCAGCAACTCGAGGAGCCGGTCCGCACCGAGCTGATGCAGGGGCTGGACGCGGCGACGCGCACGACCATTGAGGGCCTGCTCGCCTATCCCGAGAATACCGCGGGCGCGATGATGACGACCGAGTTCGTCAGCGTGCCCGCGACCTGGACCGTGGAGCGCACCTTGCAGCACATCCGGCAGGTCGAGCGCACCCGCGAAACGGTCTACGCCATTTACGTGCTGGATGCCTTCACCCGCCGCCTGGTCGGCGCGGTATCGCTGCGGCGGCTGGTCGCCGGCGCGCCTCTGGCCAGGATCTCCGACCTGGCGCGCTCGCCGATCACGACCTCTCCGCTGACCGACCGCGAGGACGTGGCGCGGCTGATCACGCGGCACGATCTGCTGGCGGTTCCCGTCGTCGACAAGGCCGGGCATGTCCTCGGCATCGTCACGGTCGACGACATCATCGACGCCATCATCGAGGAAAATACCGAGGACGCGCAGAAGTTTGGCGGTATGGAAGCGACCGACGAGCCCTATCTGCAGATCGGACTCCCGAGCATGATCCGCAAGCGCGGCGGCTGGCTCTGCGTGTTGTTTCTCGGCGAGATGCTGACCGCGAGCGCCATGCAGCACTTCGAAGGCGAACTGGAAAAGGCCATCGTGCTGACGCTGTTCATCCCGCTGATCATGAGTTCCGGTGGTAACTCCGGATCGCAGGCGACTTCGCTCCTGATTCGCGCGCTGGCGCTGCGTGAGGTCAGGCTTGGCGACTGGTGGCGCGTGGCCTTGCGCGAACTGCCGACGGGACTGATCCTCGGTACGATCCTCGGCGTGATCGGACTGATCCGCGTCGTGGCGTGGCAGAAGCTCGGCATCTTCGATTACGGCGAGCATTGGGTGCTTGTCGCCATCACGGTCGCGGCCGCGCTGATCGGGGTGGTGACGTTCGGCTCGGTGGCGGGCTCGATGCTGCCGTTCATCCTGCAACGCGCGGGGTTCGATCCCGCCAGCGCCTCGGCGCCGTTCGTGGCCACGCTGGTCGACGTCACCGGCTTGATGATCTATTTCAGCGTCGCGCTGCTGATCCTGAGCGGGACGCTGTTGTAGACGATGCAGCGTCGAGTTGGCACGTGATACCGGATACTCCGCTTTCGCGGAGTATGACGGCTTCTTTGACCCTGTTACCAAAGCGGACGCGTGTGGCCGGTTACGCTAATATGAACCATGATCTCCTCCCCGATTCGCATTCTGGGCATCGACCCGGGCCTTCGCCGCACCGGCTGGGGTGTGCTCGACGTCGAGGGCAACCGGCTGATGTTCGTCGGCTGCGGCTCGGTGGAGACGCGCGAACAGATGGCGCTGGCGAGCCGGCTCCTGGCGATCCATGCGGGGCTCGGCCTGATCCTCGACCGGTTCCGTCCCGCGGAGGCTGCGATCGAACAGACCTTCGTCAACAAGGACGGCGTCGCGACGCTGAAGCTCGGGCAGGCGCGCGGCGTCGCCATGCTGGCGCCGGCGATGTTCGGTATCGGGGTTGCGGAATATGCGCCCAACCAGGTGAAGAAGACGGTGGTTGGCGCGGGGCATGCCGACAAGGCGCAGATCCAGGCGATGCTGAAGATCCTGCTGCCGAAGGCCGACCCGAAGAGCGCCGACGCCGCCGACGCGCTCGCCATCGCCATCACTCACGCGCATCACCGCGGCCATGCCTCGCTTCGGATGAAGGTGGTGGGGTAATGATCGGCAAACTGAAAGGCATCATCGACTCCTACGGCGAGGATTACGTCATCCTCGACGTCGGCGGCGTCGGCTATCAGGTGCATTGCGCGTCGCGCACGTTGCAGGCGCTGCCGTCGCCGGGTGAGGCGGCGGTGCTGTCGATCGAGACCTATGTGCGCGAGGACCAGATCAAGCTGTTCGGATTTCGCACCGATCACGAGCGCGAGTGGTTTCGCCTGTTGCAGACGGTGCAGGGCGTCGGTGCGCGGGTGGCGCTCGCGGTGCTCGGCACGCTGTCGCCGGCTGATCTCGCCAACGCGATCGCGCTTCGCGACAAGGCGGCGGTGGCGCGCACGCCCGGCGTCGGCCCGAAGGTCGCCGAACGCATCGTGACCGAGCTGAAGGACAAGGCGCCGTCCTTCGCCAGCGTCGATCCCGCCGTCGTGCAACTGGCGGGCGCTATCGACGAGCAGCGCGCGCCGGGTCCGGTGGCGGATGCGATCTCTGCGCTGGTCAATCTCGGTTACGGCCAGCCGCAGGCGGCGGCCGCGATCGCAGCCGCCTCGCGCAGCGCCGGCGAAACTGCGGAGACCGCGCAACTGATCCGGCTGGGCTTGAAGGAACTGGCAAGGTGACCAATCCCTCCCGCATCGTTACGCCCGAGCGCCGCGCCGACGACGTCGGCGATACCGCGCTACGCCCGCAGAAACTGTCCGAATTCGTCGGCCAGGCGCAGGCTAGAGCCAACCTGCAGATCTTCATCGATGCCGCCCGTAAACGAAAAGAGGCGCTCGATCATGTGTTGTTCGTGGGTCCGCCCGGTCTCGGCAAGACCACGCTGGCGCAGATCGTCGCGCGCGAACTCGGCGTCGGCTTCCGCGCCACCTCCGGTCCGGTGATCGCCAAGGCCGGCGATCTCGCGGCGCTCTTGACCAATCTCGAAGAGCGCGACGTGTTGTTCATCGACGAGATCCATCGTCTCTCGCCGGCGGTGGAGGAGGTGCTCTATCCGGCGATGGAAGACTTTCAACTCGATCTCATCATCGGCGAGGGGCCGGCGGCGCGCTCGGTCAAGATCGAGCTGGCGAAGTTCACGCTGGTCGGCGCCACCACGCGCGCGGGGCTATTGACCAATCCGCTGCGCGACCGCTTCGGGATTCCGGTGCGCCTGAATTTCTACACCATCGATGAGTTGGAGAAGATCGTCAGCCGCGGCGCGCGCGTGCTCGAAGTCGGCATGACGGCGGACGGCGCCAACGAGATCGCCCGCCGCGCCCGCGGCACTCCGCGCATCGCCGGTCGGCTGTTGCGCCGGGTGCGCGACTTCGCGTCCGCCGCCGATGCGTCCGCCATCGATCGCAGGATCGCCGATCATGCGCTCGGCGCGCTGGAAGTCGATGCCGCGGGGCTCGATGCAATGGATCGCCGCTATCTCACCACCATCGCGCTGAACTACGGCGGCGGGCCTGTGGGTGTGGAAACCATGGCGGCGGCGCTGTCGGAGCCGCGCGACGCCATCGAGGACATCATCGAGCCGTTTCTGATTCAATGCGGCTACCTGCAGCGGACCCCGCGCGGACGGCTGCTCACCTCGCACGCCTTCCGCCATCTCGGCCTCGCCGAACCCTCGCGCGATGCGGCGCAATTCGGGTTGTTTGGGCAGGACGAGGATCAATGAATGCTCTCCCCATGAATACGCCGCCGCAGACCGAACAGCTCGACGGACACATCCGCGACGGCCGCCATCACATGCAGATTCGCGTGTATTACGAGGACACCGATTTCACCGGCCTCGTCTATCACGCCAACTATCTGCGCTTCATGGAGCGCGGGCGCAGCAACTACCTGCGCCTGCTCGGCGCCGATCAGCGCGCGCTGTTCGACGAGGCCGAAAGCGAGGCGCCGGGTTTCGCCTTCGTGGTGCGCTCGATGCAGCTCGAATTTCTCAAGCCCGCGCATATGGATGAGGTGCTCGACATCGTGACGCGGCCGCTGGAGGTGCGCGGCGCCTCGATCACCTTGCATCAGGAGGTGAGGCGCGGCGACGTGCTGCTGCTGGATGCGAAGGTGAAGGTGGCGTTCGTCTCCGGCGGCCAGGCAAGGCCGATACCGAAGGCGCTGCGTTTGGCGATGAAGGCCGATCAAGTCTGATCACCGGCGATCACGTTCGCAAGATCGCGTCGTCCGCGCCCGCCGCACGCGAAGATCATGTCTCGATCGGAACCCGCCGTTTGCTGGCGAGTTGCCTAGAGCAGATGAATTCGGATCGGATCGATCCAAAATCCTGAAGGCGGATTCCGATATTTATTCCAGAGCGGATGCGGACGGAAAAACCCTGCACACTTTTCCTCCTCCCGCTTTCCCATGCATCAACCCGCACGCAATCATTGGAGCATGCCATGCCCAGAATTACTCCGTTTCTTTGGTTCGACTCGCAGGCCGAGGAAGCCGCGAAGTTCTACGTTTCGGTGTTCGACAATTCGAAGATCATTGAAACGACGTATTACGGCGAAGGCAGCTCGAAGCCGGCCGGGACCGTGCTGACCATAGAGTTCGAGCTGGACGGCACTCGCTTCCTGGCGTTGAACGGCGGCCCGCATTTCCAGTTCAGCGAAGCGACCTCGTTCAGCATCGATTGCAAGTCGCAGGACGAGATCGACTATTACTGGAACAAGCTCACCGCCGGCGGCGGCGGCCCGCTCAAGGGAGGCTGGCTCAAGGACAGGTTTGGCGTGTCCTGGCAGGTGGTGCCTGATATGATGCCGCGCCTGTTGCAGGATCCGGATCGCGCCAGGGCCGGCCGCGCCATAAAGGCGATGCTGAAGATGAAAAAGATCGTTATTGCCGATATCGAGGCGGCTGCGAACGGAACCGTTAACGCCTGAGCCGGCGCTGTCCGCATGCATGTCGGTCGGCCGAAAGAAACTGGCCACTACCTCACATAGAAGATGCAGGCGGCGATCACCAGCAGCGATGTCACCGCCATGGCATGTGCGAACAGGTGCGCGAGCGCGCCGGAAACCGTCCGCCTTGTTGCATCGGTCATGATGTCCTCGCCATTTGCTTTGGTCAGCGATGCTGACCAGGGTGGTTTGGGCACGACTCATCGTGGCGCGAATTGCGCGAGTCAAAATCGGAATCGATGTACGCGGAACGCCCCTTGGAATTGCTGCGGCCGCATTTGTCCCCACGGCCGAAGCAATGACGCAAGCGTGATCAAGCAATGCGGCAGGAATTTGTTTGCGGTGAAACGCGCGCGACGCGCTTTTGTCTGGCGGCGCGTGATGGTGTCTGCTGCCCGCAATCGTCTCATCATGCGCGGTGCTGTCCGCGCTCGCTCCTGATGGGCTCTCGTCTTTCCTTCTGATTACATGGGATGCTTACATAGGGGCATCCACGCGGCTGAAGATGTCTTCGCTCGCCAGGCTTCAGCCGGTCTGGCAAATATCCGACAAGATCGATACACGCATGGGCGCCGCCGCCGCTGCATCAAGGAGACCATGATGTCGTTGACGCTCTATCTCCATCCGCTGTCGTCCTATTGCCATAAGGTGCTGATCGGGCTCCATGAGAACACGACGCCGTTTACGGCGGCGTCGGTCGACCTCGGCGATCCGGACGAGCGCGCCATGCTGCTGAAGTTGTGGGGCATCGGCAAGTTTCCCGTGTTGCAGGATGAAGCGCGCGGCAACGTGGTCCCGGAATCCAGCATCATCATCGAATATCTTGATCGGTATTATCCGGGCGCAACGCGGTTCGTGCCGGAGGATTTCGATGTCGCGCGCGAGGTGCGGCTGAAAGATCGTTTCTATGACCTGCACATCCATAACCACATGCAGAAGGTGGTTGGCGACCGGCTGCGGCCCGCGGGCAGCAAGGACCCGCAGGGCGTGGAGGATGCAAAGACCCGGATGCGCGTCGCCTACGATATCGCCGAGCGCGAGATGGCGTCCCGCCGCTGGGCCGCCGGAGACGATTTCTCCATGGCGGATTGCGCGGCCGCGCCGGCGCTGTTCTATGCCGCCAAGGTGCTGCCGTATGCGGACAGCCATCCCCATCTTGCCTCCTACCTGGAGCGGCTCAAGGCGCGGCCATCCTATGCCCGCGTGTTGAGGGACGCCGAGCCGTACTTCCATATGTTTCCGAAGAGCGACCAAGCAGAGGGCGCCTGAGAGGCCGGCTTGCGCGCTGAAAGGCAGCTTGTGCGCCGAAAAAATTTTTGCGGGCCGGGCCGGGCGGAAGACCGGTCGGTCGCCGGGGGATGAGCCGAACGAAACCAGTGACGTCTCTCTGCGCCTCATGTAAACACTATTCACATGAGCTGGCGCAAGGACCATCGCCGCCCCGAGCGCGGCTATCATCACGGCAATCTGAAGGAAGCGCTGCTGCAGGCGGCGCTCGGCCTGATCGCGGAGAAGGGACCGGCGGGTTTCACTTTCGCCGATGCTGCGCGGTCGGCCGGAGTCAGCCCGGCGGCTCCCTACCGGCATTTCCGCGATCGCGACGAATTGCTGGCGAGCATCGCGCAGCGCGGCTTCGAGCAGTTCGAGGCGGTGTTGACGAAAGCCTGGGATGACGGCCGCCCCGACACCGTCAGCGCGTTCGAGCGCGTCGGCCGCGCCTATCTCGCCTTCGCCCGCAACGAGCCTGCCTATTATTCGGCGATGTTCGAATCCGGCGTGCCGGTCGATGTCAATCCGATGCTGTCGGCCGCGAGCGAGCGCGCCTTCGCCATCATTCGCGCAGCGGCGGAACGGCTCGCCGCGCTGACGCCGCCGGGCGTCGCCCGGCCGCCGGCGCTGATGATGGCGCTGCACATCTGGTCGATGTCGCACGGCATCGCCTCCTTGTTCGGCCGCGGCGATGCGGCGCGACGCAAGCTGCCGATGTCCGCCGAAGACCTGCTTGAAGCCGGCGTGCTGATTTATCTGCGCGGGCTTGGCTTTCCGGCCGACCGTAAGCCGTCGGACGAGGCGGCGCGACCTGAACCGCCGTCAGAACCTGTGCCGCCTCGGGGACCGTGGGGTCACAAATCCGCGACCTGACCGGGCGAGCGCCTCTCTTTGGACCCGCCGTCTGATCCGTCGCCGCACGCATGATCGCGGTCAATATCTTGTGGCGGATCGCCTTTTTGACCCGGGACGGCTTGGAGACTGGCCGGCGGCCAATGTGACGAGTCGTCACAATCGGGAACCGCGCGCCCATTAACACCACTATTTGCTGACCATTCCACGCTTGACAAAATCCCTTAATGATCTACCTATGTAAATGTTATTTACATTCACGCGACATGATGCCGTTCAGGAGAAGGCCATGGCTCAAACCACTGACTACGACCGCTGGAACGGCCCCAACCAGATGCAGGGCCAAGGTTGCTACCCCTATTCCCGCTTCATGAACGCGCCGTGGCATCCGCTTCGGATCGTCCTGATCGTGCTGGGTTTCATGGTGTGGTGGCCGATCGGTCTCGCGATTCTCTTCTTCACACTCGGGAGCAGAAAAATGGGTTGCTGGAGCAACGATCGTTTCGAGAACAAGATGCAGCGGATGCAATCCAAGATGGACCGGATGCGCGATCACATGGAGCGCAGGGGTTTCGGCTTCCCCGGCTTCGGTGCGCCCTCCAGCGGCAACCGTGCCTTTGATGAGTATCGCATGGAGACGCTGCGGCGGCTCGAGGAAGAGCAAAAGGAATTCAAGGATTTCCTCGAGCGGCTGCGCCACGCCAAGGACAAGGAAGAGTTCGATGCGTTCATGGCGCAGCATCGCACCCGTCCGACGCCGCCAAACGATCAGGCTCAAGGTCAGTAAACGAGACCAGCCGATCAGTCCGTCACGACGCCGAAATCACCGTCCGCCTGTTCCGTAGGCGGGCGGTTTTTTCTGCTGTCATTTTGCATTGAAGTCCTCCAAAGGATTTTCGATGCCGCACCGGATCAGCGAACGCCGACCAGTTCGAGCCGGTGATGTACGAGAACCGGCCGGCGGGGTTCGACCGCCAGTCCCCGTCGATCCGTCTTGCCGCCGTCGCTCGCGCGCAAGTGACGGAGGAGGAGCCGTTTTTCGCGGCCCTGGTTCCTTCCTGGTAACCCGATTTTAACCAAGATTAGCGTCTGGTTACGAGCGTGCAGACGCGCCGATAGCCCTCGTTTTGACACGTTGGCAGGGGAAGCAGGGTTCTGGCTTTGGACCAGCCTCCCATGTGACCCAACCAGCTTTCCGCGTTGGCGCTTACGCCGCGCGCTTCGCGGCTGTGAAACCGGCGGCGGAGGTCGCCCCGGGGTCGATAGGGATATCTTGCGTTGAGAGGATACCGCTTATGAACCCGGCCGACGTGGCCCAGTCAGCCTTGCCCATCGCCTCAGCCGACGTGTCGCTGATAACGCTTTTTTTCCATGCTCACTGGATCGTGAAGGCGGTGATGCTCGGCCTTCTCGGCTGTTCGGTGTGGGTGTGGGCGATCGCGATTGACAAGATGTTTCTCTACGCCCGCACCAAGCGCGCGATGGATCGTTTCGAGCAGGCGTTCTGGTCGGGAGAGTCGATCGAGGATCTGTACCGGGCGCTGTCGGCCAAGCCGACGCAGTCGATGGCCGCCTGCTTTGTGGCGGCGATGCGCGAGTGGAAACGGTCTTTTGAAAGTCAGGCGCGCTCGTTCGCCGGACTTCAGATGCGGATCGAGAAGGTCATGAACGTCTCGATTGCGCGCGAGATCGAGCGGCTGGAACGGCGGTTGCTGGTGTTGGCGACAGTCGGCTCGGCGGGCCCCTTCGTCGGCCTGTTCGGCACTGTGTGGGGCATCATGTCGAGCTTCCAGTCGATCGCCGCGTCGAAGAACACCTCGCTTGCGGTGGTGGCGCCGGGCATCGCCGAAGCGCTGTTCGCAACGGCAATCGGCCTTATCGCCGCCATTCCCGCGACTATTTTCTACAACAAGTTTACGGCGGAAGTGAATCGTCAGGCCCAGCGGCTCGAGGGTTTCGCCGACGAGTTTTCCGCGATCCTGTCCCGTCAGATCGACGAGCGGACCTGAGGTCGCAGGGCATGAGAACGGACGGTCGATCATGGCGATGAATCCGGCGGCAGCTTCCTCGGGCGGCGGCGGACGGCGCGGGCGGCGGCGCTCGCAGCCGATGGCCGAGATCAACGTCACGCCGATGGTCGACGTCATGCTGGTGCTGTTGATCATCTTCATGGTGTCGGCGCCGCTTCTGACCGTGGGCGTGCCGCTCGATCTGCCGCAGACCCAGGCCAAGAGCCTCGAGCAGGACAAGACGCCGCTGCAACTGTCGGTCGACGTCCAGGGGCGAATCTTCATCAACGACACCGAAGTCACGATGGAGGAATTGGTCCCGAAATTGACGGCGATCACCGATGCACGCGGCGGTCTCGACGAGCGTATATTCATGCGCGCCGACAAGAAGGCGGATTACGGGACGGTGGCGCGGGTGATGGGCAAGCTGTCGGGCGCCGGCTTCAAGCGGCTGGCGCTGGTTACCGAAGTGGAGCAGGGATCTTAAAGCGTTTTCGAGCGAAGTGGGTACCGGTTCGCGTGAAGAAAACGCGTCAAATCAAACTCATGGAGCCCCGCCTCTGATCTATCGGAAGCAGAAAGGCTCTAGTATGCACGCTGGGATCGTCGGGGTACTAGGTTGAAGGTCAGGATCGACAAGACACTGGCAGCGTCGATTGCCCTGCACGTCCTCGTGATCGGGTGGGGGCTGGTGTCGTTTTCGTCGAAGGCTTTCGAATCGGTGCCGGAGGAGTCGCTGCCGGTCGATATCATCTCGGCCGATCAACTCGCGCATGTGACAGCGGGCATGAAGACCGGCAAGAAGGAAAACCCGAAGCCGCTGGTCGAGAAGGTCGCCGATCCCACGCCGCCGCCGGAGGACACCGTCGGCAAGATCGACGACAAGAAGCCGCCGGTCGTGACCGAAACCGCGCCGCCGCCGGTGCCGAAGCCCGTGGAGAGGCCGGTCGAGAAGAAGCCCGATCCGCCCAAGCCCGTGGTCGAGAACAAGCCGAAGGAAGAGCCGAAGCCGATCGAGAAAAAACCCGATCCGCCTAAAGTCGATCCAATTGCCGAAGCGCTGAAGAAGGAAGAAGCGAAGAAGCCCAAGCCCAAGCAGCAGGCCAAGGCCGCGCCACCCAAGCCTGAAAAGCAGAAGGCCGAGCGGGTATTCGACCAGTCCAAGATCGCGGCGCTGCTCGACAAGCGAGACCCGACGCGGCATGCGGTCACTGGCGACACGCTGAATTCGAACGCCGCGCTAGGCCTGGCGCATGGCAAGTCGGCCGATAATTCGGCGACATGGGGCGCGATGTTCAAGTCGCAGGTCGAACGTTGCTGGAAGAAACCCTATGGCGGCCTCGAAGCGCAGATGACAGAAGCGATATTCAGCATCAGGCTGAAGCACGACGGCACGCTGGAGACGACGCCGACCGCGATCAGCAATCCGTCGACGCCGTATTTCCGCGTCTATCAGGAGAGCGCGCTGCGCGCGATCATCGAATGCCAGCCGTACAATCTGCCGGCGCAATTTTTCGACGAGTGGAAATTCTTCGAACCCGTATTCACCGAACGAAGGTCGTAAAGCGCCGCGGCGATGAACCTGGCCGAGATGGAAGAAGCCCGCACCGATGACTGAAAGACATGGACCTAAAAGATTTGGAACTGGAAGATTTGAAACTGAAAGATCTGGATTGCCGAGAATGCCCCTTCGCCTGAACCGCCGACAGATGATCTCCGCGATGGCCTCGGCCGGCATGTTGCTGGGCGGCCGCCAGGCCTTCGGGCAGGCGCGGGTGCAGATCGATCAGGGCAACGTCGCGCCGCTCCCGATCGCCATTCCGAATTTCGTCGCCGGTTCGCCATCCGATGGCGAGGTCGGCGCCGGCGTTGCCAAGGTCATCACCAACAACCTCAAGCGCAGCGGCTTGTTCGCGCCGATCGATCAGGCCGCCTATATCGAGAAGATCACCAATATCGACGTGCCGCCGCAGTTCGCCAACTGGAAGACCATCAATGCGCAGGCGCTGGTGACCGGGCGCATGACGCGTCAGGGCGACGGGCGGCTCAAGGCTGAATTTCGCCTGTGGGACGTCGCGACCGGCCAGCAACTCGCCGGCCAGCAATATTTCACGTCGGCCGAATACTGGCGGCGGATCGCGCACATCATCTCGGATCAGATTTACGAGCGCCTGACCGGCGAGAAGGGTTATTTCGACAGCCGGGTAGTGTTCGTCGACGAGAGCGGGCCGTCGCAGCGCCGCGTCAAGCGTCTGGCCCTGATGGATCAGGACGGCGCCAACGTGCGCTACCTTACGCGCGGCGCCGACCTTGTGATCACGCCGCGCTTCTCGCCGTCGACCCAGGAAATCACCTATATGGAGTTCGGGCAGGGCGATCCGCGGGTTTATCTGTTCAACATCGAAACCGGGCAGCGCGAGATCGTCGGCAACTTTCCTGGCATGTCGTTCTCGCCGCGTTTCTCGCCCGACGGTCAGCGCATCATCATGAGCCTGCAGCAGGGTGGCAACTCGAACCTGTTCGTGATGGATTTGCGGTCGAAATCGATGACGCGGCTCACGGACACGCCGGCGATCGACACCTCGCCGTCCTATTCGCCCGACGGCGGGCGCATCAGTTTCGAGTCGGATCGCGGCGGCAAGCCGCAAATCTACGTCATGGCGGCGACGGGTGGCGCGGCGCAGCGCATCTCCTTCGGCGAAGGCTCCTATTCGACGCCGGTCTGGTCGCCGCGCGGCGATTACATCGCCTTCACGAAACAGGGCGGCGGCCAGTTCGCCATCGGCATCATCAAGCCGGATGGCTCGGGCGAACGAATCCTGACCTCGGGATTTCACAACGAGGGACCGACCTTTGCGCCGAACGGCCGGGTGCTGATGTTCTTCCGCGACCCCGGCGGCAACAGCGGACCGTCGCTTTATACGATCGATGTCTCCGGCCGCAACGAGTTGAAAGTTCCTACCCCCGGTTTCGCCTCCGATCCGGCATGGTCGCCCCTGCTCTCATAGTCCGGATCGGGACCGGCCGCGGTCGCGTGCCGGTCCCCGAGCGAGGGAACGTGCCTGATGACGCAGGTTTGCCTGCCTGATCCTTCGGTAACATTCGGCGCAAGGCTTTGGGACACGGATGATACGACTGTTAAGCCGGCTTGTCAGGGTTGGATACAGCTTCGTTGATCAACACCTGGCCTTAACCCTTCTGAGTGAGTGCGGCCTTGTCCGAAAATGGTTCCCCACCTTTCGGATCATGCTCTAGGGTCGAGACTCAATTGATCCACCAAGTCAGGGTAGCGGCCAAGAGGATTGTAGA
>NZ_MKSM01000049.1 GCF_001897285.1 Nitrobacter sp. 62-23 | reverse complement strand
ATCCTCTCGGGCGCCAATGTGAGCATCTACGAGTGGTGGGTGTGGAACCAGATCCCGGTCACCATCGGCAATATCCTGGGTGCGATGGTGCTCAACGGAACGCTATGGTACTATACTCACACATTGCAGAAAGAATAGCGGTTCAACATCCATCGTTGAAAGCCATGACGCCGGCTCAGGGCGAGAGTTTGTTTCAACCGTGTTGAATCAGACCCGTGGCTTTTCTTTGAGCATGATCTTTTCCGAAAGCCGGTTTCCAGGTTTCTGGATCATGCTCTTCGGGATCATGCTCTGAGCAATTGAGAAACGGCAAAGCGCGATTGGCCGCCGATAAGGTGTGCGAAGCGGGTTTCAATTGGAACACCAACCGGAAGATAATATACACCGGCGCCCGATGAGCTAACGCCAGTCGCGTGACGTCGTAACATCACGGAGAACACTCGTCTCAAGCTCGAGGTCCTCCAGTCGATGCTTGACGACGTCACCAATGCTGACAATGCCGGCCAGCTCTCCGTCGCGTACGACCAGCACATGGCGCACGCGATGGTTCGTCATCCGGTTCATCACACGATTGATGCTCTCGCCGGGAGACACGGTTATCACACCGTGCTGCATGACTTCCTTCACAAGCATCGACCCAGCCGTCTCGCCATAGCGAGAAAATGCATGAACGATTTCACGTTCGGAAATAAGGCCAAGAACCGTGTTCTCCCTCATCACCACGAGAGCACCAATATTCTTTGCGCGAAGCCAGTCTGCCGCCCTCTTGATAGTGGCTTCCGGAGCTATTGTGGTGACGTCGTCTCCCTTCCGCTTCAGAATGTTTTCAATAGTCATGACGTTTTCCTACCGTACGGATTCCCTTTGCAAGGCAATTGAACTGTGCCTGGCGGCCGGGGGAGCGCCCTCAATCATGACCGGGACCTGTAGAACGGTCGCCTCCAGTCCCCGGCGCAAGGCCGTCACCAGCTCGACCTTTCCGTTCGAGAATTCAAGTGCGTCATGGACTTTGTCGCCCAAGCGAACCTGTCGGGACCGCGCCAGTTTTGAATCGATGTGACCCATGATGCCGAGCCATATTAACGGTGCAAGAACGCGGTGGCGCGTTGGTTCTGTACGGAAAGCCAGCTCCGTTCCGGGCATCAGACAAACGGCAACGCCGGGCTCATCTTTCGCGCAGAATCCACGCAAATCATGGGACAAGGAAAAGGACGTTGTCACAAGCAAATCTCCGGCCTTTGCCGGACGCGACGCGACGGTGTGAAGGCTGTAGTCACACATGGATTCCGCTCCGATGAATTGAACCAGCGCCAGCTAGGGCGCTGCTCGGTGAAAGGTCTTTGCAGCCGGCGGCTGCGCGAGACAACGGTCGGGCATCCGAAACCAACCGCAGCCTCGCGCCCCGCAGTGCGAACAGAGGCTATGGTCCTCTCGCCGGATCGGTGTGGAAGCCGACGCCGACCGCGCCCCTGCGGATCGGATAGTTGTGCGAGACCGGATCGAGCTGCGGGAACAGCGCATCGACCGCTTCCTCACGCTCCATCGGCGGAACCACAAAACGCTCCTCGAAGGTCGGCATCGACGTCAGCCGCCAGATCGCCTCGACCTCGGCCGCGGTGGTCTTGCCTTCGGCAAGCGCCCGCTGCACCTCCTCCTCCGGGATATCCTTCACCTTCTTCGAACGCATGTAGACCCGTACCGCGACAAGCTTCTTGTAGACTTCGCGGATGATCACCTCGTTGCCTCCCGACAACAGGCTCGCCATGTAGCGCAGCGATACGCGCGACCGCTCAAGCGAACTCATCAACGGGCCCAGCCTCGATTCGGAAGCAATGTTGTCGTAGACGCCATTCTCCACCTTGGCGAGCACCGGACCCAGCGGCGGCACGTAGAACAGCATCGGCAGCG
>NZ_MKSM01000048.1 GCF_001897285.1 Nitrobacter sp. 62-23 | reverse complement strand
ACGCCGTGCAGCGTTCCGTTCTGCCGTTCGGTGTCGATGATCTCCAGCACGTCCTCGGCGGTCAGCGGCTCGAAGTAGAGCCGGTCCGCGGTGTCGTAGTCGGTCGACACCGTTTCCGGGTTGCAGTTGACCATGATGGTCTCATAGCCCACCTCCGACAGCGCGAAGCAGGCATGGCAGCAGCAGTAGTCGAATTCGATGCCCTGGCCGATGCGGTTGGGGCCGCCGCCGAGGATCACGACCTTGGTCTTGTCTGACGGCGCGCTTTCGTCGGCGACGTTCCCTGCGAAGGGCGGCTCATAGGTCGAGTACATATACGCGGTCGGCGAGGCGAATTCCGCGCGTTCGGTGTCGATGATCTCCAGCACGTCCTCGGCGGTCAGCGGCTCGAAGTAGAGCCGGTCCGCGGTGTCGTAGTCGGTCGACACCGTTTCCGGGTTGCAGTTGACCATGATGGTCTCATAGCCCACCTCCGACAGCGCGAAGCAGGCATGGCAGCAGCAGTAGTCGAATTCGATGCCCTGGCCGATGCGGTTGGGGCCGCCGCCGAGGATCACGACCTTGGTCTTGTCTGACGGCGCGCTTTCGTCGGCGACGTTCCCTGCGAAGGGCGGCTCATAGGTCGAGTACATATACGCGGTCGGCGAGGCGAATTCCGCGGCGCAGGTGTCGATGCGCTTGTAGGCCGGCCGTACCTTGAGCGCGCGGCGCAGCGTCCTGACCTCCGTTTCGGTCTTGCCTGCGAGCACCGCGAGGCGCGCGTCCGAAAAGCCCATGCTTTTTAGCGTGCGCATGCCGAAGGTGTTGCCCGGCAGGCCGTCGGCGCGGACCTTGTTCTCCATCTCGACGATGCCGCGCAGTTCGGCGAGGAACCAGGGGTCGATCTTGCAGGAATTGAAGATGTCCTCGTCGCTCCAGCCGAGCCGCATCGCCTGCGCGACCTGCAGCAGCCGGTTGGGGGTCGGCGTGCCGAGCGCGGCGCGGACCGCGTTCTTGTCGTCGTCCTGGCCGAGGCCCTCGATGTCGATTTCGTCAAGGCCGGTGAGACCGGTCTCCAGTCCGCGCAGCGCCTTCTGCAAGGACTCCTGAAAGGTGCGGCCGATCGCCATCACTTCGCCGACCGACTTCATCGAGGTTGTCAGCGTGGTCGATGCGCCGGGGAATTTTTCGAAGGCGAAGCGCGGGATCTTGGTGACGACGTAGTCGATGCTGGGCTCGAAGGAGGCCGGAGTCGCGCCGCCGGTGATGTCGTTGGCGATCTCGTCCAGGGTGTAGCCGACCGCGAGCTTCGCCGCGACCTTGGCGATCGGGAAGCCGGTCGCCTTTGATGCGAGCGCCGAGGATCGCGACACCCGCGGATTCATTTCGATGATGACCATGCGGCCGTCGGCCGGATTGACGCCGAACTGCACGTTGGAGCCGCCGGTCTCGACGCCGATCTCGCGCAGCACCGCCAGCGAGGCGTCGCGCATGATCTGGTATTCCTTGTCGGTCAGCGTCAGTGCCGGCGCCACCGTGATGGAATCGCCGGTGTGCACGCCCATCGGATCGAGGTTCTCGATCGAGCAGACGATGATGCAGTTGTCCTTTTTGTCGCGGACCACCTCCATCTCGTACTCTTTCCAGCCGAGCACGCTCTCCTCGATCAGCACCTCGTTGGTCGGGGAGGCGTCCAGGCCGCGCTCGATGATGTCGAGGAATTCGTCGCGGGTGTAGGCGATGCCGCCGCCGGTTCCGCCCATGGTGAAGGAGGGGCGGATGATCGCGGGCAGGCCGATCTCCGACAGCGCCATCAGCGCTTCCGCCATCGCCTGCTGCTGGTAGCGCTTGCGGCGCTCGTTCTCGCCGAGCCTCCATTGCCGCTCGAATTCGGCGAGCGCATCGCCGGAGAGCTTTTCCTGCTCGGCGAGGTGGCGGTCGCGGTCGGCCTTTTTCATCGCGGATGCATTGGCGAGCCGCGATTTCGGGGTCTCCAGACCGATCCTGGTCATGGCCTCGCGGAAAAGCTGCCGGTCCTCGGCCTTGTCGATGGCGTCCGCGGTGGCGCCGATCATCTCCACATCGAATTGTTCGAGCGTGCCTAGCCTGCGCAGCGACAGCGCGCAGTTCAGCGCGGTCTGGCCGCCCATGGTCGGCAGCAGCGCGAAGCCGCCGGGGACGACGTGACGTTCTTTTTCGATGATCCTGGCGACGATGTCCGGGGTGATTGGTTCGATATAGGTGGCGTCCGCCAGTTCCGGGTCGGTCATGATCGTCGCCGGATTGGAGTTGACCAGGACGACCCGGTAACCCTCCTCCTTCAGCGCCTTCACCGCCTGGGTGCCGGAATAGTCGAATTCGCAGGCCTGGCCGATGACGATCGGCCCGGCGCCAATGATGAGGACGGTCGATATGTCGGTGCGTTTAGGCATTAAGTCCTGGAAACGAAAAACTGGGCACAAAAAAAGGGCGCGCGGCGGCGCGTCCCTTGGGCAAGAGCGCGATCCTCGCGCGCGAGGTGTCTTTAGACCAGATTTCCAGGGCGGGGAAGAACTATAAGTGCTTCATCAACCGGCAATTCTGGGTTGGACGCGCGAGAAAAGCCTTTCGAAGCCGTCTGTTTCTCCTCGGTGGCGATCCGGCGCGGGGTATGAAACGAATTCGGCGGCCGCCGGCGAGAGAACCCGTTGTGTCATGCTCGGACGAGTGTCCCGTGCTATAATTATTATATGGTCAACGGGATACGACTGTCGGAAACAATCGGACCATCGGTTTCGGAGCCTTTGTATGGCTGGTTTGGCACAAGCTGCGACGGATCTGGTGACGAAGCAAAGTTCGCACGCTTTCGAGATCACGCTGGATCATCTGGAAACGGCGGTGAAGGACAATGGCCTGAAGGTCTTTACGCGCCTCGATCACGCGGCCGCGGCAAAGGCCGTCGGTCTTGAGATGCCTCCGGCGACGGTTCTGGTCGTTGGCAGTCCACAAGGCGGAACGCCGTTGTTCCTTCAGCGTCCCATGCTGGCGATCGATTTGCCGCTGAAAATGCTGGTCTGGCAGGATCAGGCCGGCAAAGTCTACGTCAGCTATAACGACGCGACTTACATATCGGCTGTTTTCGCCCGCCACGGATTCGATGCGCAGAGTGACAAACTCAATGCTGCGGCGAAAGGTCTTGAGAGCAAACTGGCCGCTGCGACGAATGCGGCGATCGGGTAGTCTTCAAGAACTCGGGTAGTCTTCAAGAAGGAAAACTTGGAGGCCCAGCCTGGACTTGAACCAGGATAAAAAGCTTTGCACAGCTCCCGCGTCGACTTCCGCCACCGGGCCGCCGGTATATTTGCAGATATTTCCGCCGGGTCGAGCGGTTGCTCGATGTAACGTTAATTGCAACCTAGGCAGCACGAGCGGCCGCGATATGCTATCTGTTTGGTGACGCGGGTTTAGCTTAGTGGCAAAGCAGCGGCTTCCAGGTCGCAGACCGATGTTCAATTCATCGAATCCGCTCTATCATCAATAGCTTGAGCGTCTTTCTGGGGCTGTCGGAGCCTTGGCGTCGCCGGAGCGAATGCAGAAGACCATTCGATTCCATCGACGCTTGGTAAACGATCCGAAGCGCCGGTTCTCGCCGGCCCGCTTGTGGTCGCATTGGGGCAAAAACTTGACGGCGCCCTTCATCGCACATTCAGCGGCCGGGTGAAATCCTGCTTTTCCGAACTCAAGAAGGAAGGCAACATGAAACTCTTGGCTTCTATCGCTTTCGCCGTCGGCCTCGGCATGGCGTCAGCGCAAGCGATGCCTGTCGCGCCGCTGCACGACACGGCCGGTCCTGTCACGCAGGTCGGCTGGCGTTGCGGACCTGGCTGGCACGTCAACGGCTGGGGGCGCTGCGTGCCCAACCGCCGCTTCTATGGTGGCGGGTGGGGCTTCTATGGTCCTCCGCGGATTGACCCGTGGCGTCATCCTCACTGGCATCATGGCTACTGGCGCCGCTGGTAGTCGGCCCGAGGGAGCCCGCACCTTGCGGGCTCTACCGCGGCGTGAGCGCCCGCGCTGTTTCGGAACTGGCGGTCGGTCCTGCGGCATCCCTCACGCGGGGTCTGTTTCGACGCGCTTGCCTTGCGCCTCGGCCTCGCGGCTGCGCTCGAAGGCGTGACGCGCCACAAACGTCATGCGCGACGGGTTGTGGCCGATATTCACCGGCACCCGTGTCGCGGTGAATCCGGCGGCTGCGAGCCTGGCGACCATGTCGGTCTCGCCATAGCGTTGCAGCCCGATCCTGGTGCGCAGTTGCCGATAGTCGGAGAGTGCTGTGCGACCCAGTCCCAGCAGCGCGTCCTTCACGAAGCCGTGCTTCGCTGCAAAGCGAAGCAGCGCGATCACGTCGCCTGCCATTCCTGCGTCCGGCTGCAGGACGTCGCCCAGCACCAGACGGCCGGCCGGCTTGAGCAACCGGCGAATTGTCGTGATCGCGGCATCGAATTCGTCCGGCGTCATGTATTGTATGACCGAGTTCATCACCGCCAGATCGACCGATCCGTCGTCCGCGTGCCGAAGGTCGTCCGGCGCGCACACACGGATTTTTGTATTAGATGCGAACCGCGTGATCAGTCGGCCGCGAACGCCCGGCGCGGGCTCCGCGAGGATCAGCCGGCCGCAGGCGCCGGCCACCGTTTCGGCCGAGAGCGCTTCGCCGCAGGCGTAGTCCAGGACCACAGACCCTTTCGACGGGATATAGCCGACGATGTCCCGGGCGATGGTCTGGAAATGGACGTCACGGTGCAGTTTGCTGACGTAAATCGTGTGGGTGGAATCGTAGTAGTCGATCCAGTCTTCCATGGACGGTCTGAGCCAATCTTCCTGTTCCGCGATTGGAACCCTTCGCGGGGTCATACGTTAGAACATGAGCGCGGGAAGTGGAAACCGGTTTTCGCATAGCTGAACCAGACTCGGGCGAACCTGTTGCGGAATGGCGCGTTAGCAGGGCCTGCAGCGGGTTTTCCGTTTTCGCTTTGCGCGGCCGGAAATCCCAGTTCATCTTCTTTTCATACAGCAGGAGGGTGCATCGTGACCCAAGCCAAAAGTTCCGCCTTGCGGAAAGTAAACCCCGAACTCGACACGCCGACCGATCTTTCACAGGAGGGCGTCGACAAGATCTCCGCCGCCATGAATACAATCCTCGCCGATACCTTCGCGCTCTACCTCAAGACAAAGAATTTCCACTGGCATGTCAGCGGGCGGCACTTCCGGGATTACCATCTGCTGCTTGACGAGCAGTCGGAGCAGATATTTGAAACCACCGACGAGATTGCCGAGCGGGTTCGCAAGATCGGCGGCACCACGCTGCGCTCGATCGGTCAGGTCGCCAAACTGCAGACCCTCGAAGACAATGACGAGAGCTACGTCCCGCCACGGGAGATGCTGCGCGAACTGATGAACGACAACAAGAAGGTCGTGGCGGCCATGCGCAAGGCCCACGACATCTGTGACAAGTACGAGGACGTCGCGACGGCGAGCCTGCTGGAGAACTTCATCGACGCGACCGAGCGGCGGACCTGGTTCCTGTTCGAGGCGAGCCGCCAGGAAGGCAGCAACGAAGCCTGATCGGAGGGCGTTCGCCGTTTGTCGGATCGTTTATTTTTGCGGACGATGACGCCTGATTGCGGTCAGGCCTATGCCCGCTTGTTCGCCCGCATCAGGTCGGCGAAGCGCCTGAAAAGATAGTGCGAGTCGCGCGGACCCGGCGAAGCTTCCGGGTGATACTGCACGGAAAACACCGGCTTGCCCTCGATCTCGAGGCCGCAGTTGGAGCCGTCGAACAGCGAGACATGCGTCTGCCTGGCGCCCTTCGGCAGCGTGGCCTCGTCGACGGCGAAGCCATGGTTCATCGAGGTGATCTCGACCTTGCCGGTGGTCTCGTCCCTGACCGGATGATTGGCGCCGTGGTGGCCCTGATGCATTTTCCGGGTTTTTGCGCCGACCGCGAGGCCGAGCATCTGGTGGCCCAGGCAGATGCCGAAGGTTGGCGTCCCCGACTCGATCACTTTCCGGATCGTCGGCACGGCGTACTTGCCGGTTTCGGCCGGATCGCCGGGGCCGTTTGAGAGGAACACGCCGTCCGGTTTCATCGCCAGGATGTCTTCCGCCGACGTGGTTGCCGGCACCACCGTGATTTTGCAGCCCTCGCCGGCGAGCAGGCGCAGGATGTTGCGCTTGACGCCGTAATCAACGGCGACGACATTGAATTCCGGCTTGTCCTGCCGGTCGAAACCCTTGCCCCAGGCCCACGGCGTCTCGTCCCAGGTGTAGCGCTGGCTCGACGTCACCATCGGCACGAGGTCCATGCCCTCCAGCCCCGGCCACTCGCGCGCTTCTTCCTTCAATCCATGCAGGTCGAACTTGCCGTCCCTGGCGTGCGCGACCACCGCATTGGGCATGCCTTTGGTGCGGATCATCGCGGTCAGCGCGCGGGTGTCGATGCCCGAGATGCCGATGATGCCGCGCGCTCTCAGCCAGACGTCGAGATGTCTGGAGGCGCGGTAGTTCGAGGGTGAGGTGATGGCGCTGCGCAGGATGACGCCGCGCGCCCCCGGCGTCGCCGCCATGTTCACCGTCTCGATGTCCTCGTCGTTGGCGCCGACATTGCCGATGTGCGGAAAAGTGAAGGTGATGAGCTGCCCGGCATAGGAAGGATCGGTGAGGATTTCCTCGTAGCCGGTCATCGCGGTGTTGAAGCAGACTTCGCCGACCGCCTGACCCTCTGCGCCGAGACCGAAGCCTTCGAGCACTGTGCCGTCGGCGAGCACGAGAAGCGCGGTCGGTTTGAGATCCGGCCAGGCTGAAGCGTTTTCCGATGTGGTCATGAGCGCATGACATAGCCCGCGCTTGCGTCGGCGTCAAACTTCGGTTGTCTCGCGCGCCGCCGCGGCTTACATCGGCGTTCCAAGCCGCCAGCAACAGGACCAGCCCTTGTATTCCGACCCCAGAACCATGATCGTCATGGATGCAGGTTCGTCCCGCTTCCAGTTTCGGGCCGGGGCGCTGATATGGCGCAGCGGGCACGTCCTGATTCACCGCGCAGTTTCGGATCCGTTCTGGGCGCTCCCCGGCGGTCGTGTTGAGTTGCATGAAACCAGCGCGGAAGCTCTGGCGCGCGAGATCAAAGAAGAGATGGGCTGCGCTGCCGCCATCGGACCGCTGCGCTTTGTCATCGAGAACTTCTTCGAATTGGGGGGACGAAAGGCCCACGAGATAGGTTTTTACTACGAAGCCGAACTGCCCCGGCCGTTTCCGTTCCACGAAACGGACATCGTGCATCGCAGCCGCGACACGAACACCGATCTCGAGTTTCGGTGGGTTCGACCGCAGTCCTTCGGGCCCGGAGCGATCGATCTCAAGCCTGGGCCGCTTGTCGATCTCATCGCGACGTCGTCCGAAGGCGTCGTGCATGTGGTGCATCGGGATTGATCGCCTTTCAACGCCGCGGTTGCCGCCCCGGCGAAGGTGGCCTAAATCTGGGACGGACACAGTTGACAGCGCGAAACGCTGTGAGGGGAGATTTTGATGCTGCGCGACGACATCAACAACGCCGTCAAGGAGGCGATGAAGGCCAGGGACGAGCGCAAGCTCTCCACGTTGCGCATGGTCAACTCCACCATCAAGAATGCCGACATCGAGGCGCGCGGACAAGGCAAGCCGCCGCTGTCGGACGGCGATCTGCTCGGCCTGTTGCAGAAGATGATCAAGCAGCGGCAGGAGTCCGTCGAACTCTACGAAAAGGGTGGCCGCGAGGAACTGGCGGCGCAGGAGCGTGCCGAAATTCTTGTGATCTCCGGCTACCTGCCGAAGCAGATGTCGGATGACGATATGAAGTCCGCCGTCGCAGCTACTATCGCTGAGACTGGAGCGGCCGGCATCAAGGACATGGGCAAGGTGATCGGCGCGCTGAAAGCCAAATATGCGGGGCAGATGGATTTCGGCAAGGCCAGCGGCGTGGTGAAGGCCGCGTTGACCGGTTAAGTCCTATACGTACCGGGACGCGGCGCAGTGCGTCATGCCCGCGACGTGGCGCCACTGATCCGGGGCCGTCTCAATGATAATGTTTTGCGGCGGTCCCGGTTCGGCGGAGCTGCATGAAGAATGCCGCATTCGCGCCGGGACACGATTGCGCCCCTCGATGATCACTGGATGATCGCGCGGAATAACAGTCTGCCGATGATCGCCACCAACAAAGTGTTGCGCTGTGAGTTGCGCGCACTCGTCGGCTGAATTTGGTTCCGCTGATCGCGGAGAAATAGTTCAGTTCCTCTACGGGAACGACGCGCCGCGCGTCGCGTTGTCGCCTCATCAACAGGAGGCGAACACATGGGCTTCGGACGCGGACTTCTTCTCTGGCTGATCGGGATTCCGATCCCGTTGATCATTCTCATCGCACTTCTCATGCATCACTAAGCCTGAGCGAGGAACGACATGAGCATCGGCACGATCATTCTGATCATTTTGATTATTGCGCTGCTTGGCGGCTTCAGCGGCGTCGGCGGCGGGCCGTTTTACGGCACCGGCTATTACGGCGGCGGCGGCCTCGGATTGGTGATCATCATTCTGCTTATCCTTCTCCTGATGGGACGCATTTAGCTTGGCATAGCTGAACGGAAAACAAGTTAAGTCGAAACGTCATTGCAGGCGAAGCAATCCATCAACCAACTGTAATAGGATTGCTTCGCCGCTCACCCCTCCGATAACCGGTGCCGCATCGCCGGCATCCGTCACCCGAGATTTTAGGCGTAAGACGATCGCGGCGCGGTCAGCGTCGTTTCAATCTCGTGAAGTAGCCGCGCCAATCGCTCCGCCCACTGCGCTTGTCCGGTGTCATCAGCAATCAAATCCTGCCTGATCTCGACGCCGGTATTCATCAGGCCGCGCGCCTCGCCATGCACGGGGATGGTGTAATCGGTGAGGTCGCTCACCGCATAAGGTTCGTTGTCGCCGACAACAAGATCTCCCTCGGCGCGCAGCAGCGACAGCAAAAGATGCGGCAGCACCGGACTGCGGTGATAGAGCGTGCCGATGTGCCATGGCCGCGCGACCCCGGCATAGACAGG
>NZ_MKSM01000047.1 GCF_001897285.1 Nitrobacter sp. 62-23 | reverse complement strand
CGGCACCGACTTCTCCAGCTTCTACGCCGCCGGGTCGCTGGCTCTCGAAGGGCGCGCAGCCGAGGTCTACGATATGGCCGCGCACTACGCGCGCGAGCAGCAGATCTTCGGCGCCGGCATACCCTATTACGCGTGGTTCTATCCGCCGTTCTTTCTGCTGCTCGCAGCGCCGCTGGCGCTGATGCCCTATCCGATCGCGCTCGCGGTATGGCAGGCGGCAACGCTCGCCTTTTATCTCGGCGTAATCGGCGCGATCCTCCGGCCACTGCGGCAGGCCCGCGGTTCTCCGGCCGCCATCTGGATCTTTCCGGCGCTCGCCTTTCCGGCCATTTTCATCAATGTCGGCCACGGTCAGAACGGCCTGCTTACCGCCGGCTTGTTCGGCGCGGCATTGCTGACTTTGCCGACGCGGCCGCTGCTCTCCGGCCTGCTGTTCGGCTGTCTCGCCTACAAGCCGCAATTCGCCCTGGTGATCCCGGTCGCGCTGATCGTATCCGGCCATTGGCGAGCTGTTGCCGCGGCGGCGTTCGCCGTGATCGTGCTCGCGTTGGTCGCTTCGCTCGCATTCGGCACCGATGTGTGGTTCGCATTTCTCGCATCGACCGACATGTCGCGCCGGCTGTTGCTGGAACAAGGCAGCGTCGGCTTCGAGAAACTGCAAAGCGTGTTCGCCGCGGTCCGAATGTGGGGCGGGGGCTTGCCGCTCGCGTATGTCGCCCAGGGCCTGACATCGGCCGCAACGATTTGCGGCGTCGCATGGATCTGGCGCGGCCGCTCCGACGACAACCTCAAGGCCGCGACCCTCATCATCGCCGCTCTGCTGGCTTCGCCGCACACGCTCGACTACGACCTGACGATCGCTGCACCGGCGCTCGCATTCCTGACGGCTCTCGGGTTTGCCCGTGGCTTCCGCGATTTCGAGATCAGCGTGCTGGCGGCGGCATGGGCGTCGCCGCTGCTTGCCCGCACCGTTGCCGGCGCGACAGGCATCCCGCTCGGCGCGATCGCTCTGCTCGCACTCTACGCGCTCGCGCTTCGCCGCGCGTGGCGCGACCGCCAGGACCGGCGCGCCGGAACCGCGAACTTGCGCATGCATCCGCGCGGGTTGCCGACATGATTTTTTCCTGAATCGCGCACCCGGCAGCAACTCTCGGCCTTTCGCACGCATCGAACGATCGGGCTGTTCCCTGCTCTTGCGGCGCATCGCCGGCGGCATCATTGTTTACCAGTATCATTTACCCGCGCAGCAAACCGGCGCGCTCCTTCGGCCCGAACGGATCCAGCCTTCCCGCATGTACAAGCTCTATTCGATGCAACGCTCGGGAAACAGCTACAAGGTTCGCCTTGCGCTGGCCTTCCTCGGCGAGCCCTATCATGCCGTCGAGGTCGATATCCTGCGCGGAGAAAGCCGCACGCCGGATTTTCTCGCCAAGAATCCAAGCGGACAAGTGCCATTGCTGGAAGTCGAGGAAGGGCGCTACCTCGCGGAATCCAATGCGATCCTGTGGTACGTCGCGATTGGAACCGCGCTGGCTCCGGACTCCCCGATCGAGCGCGCCGAGGCGCTGCAGTGGATGTTCTTCGAGCAGCACGCGCTGGAGCCCAATATCGGCGCGGCCTATTTCTGGCTCTCGCTGGTGAAAGGTGGCCGCGATCTGCAGACTCACGCGCTGGACGACTGGATGGAGCGCGGCTATGCGGCGCTTCAGGTGATGGAGAATCATCTCAAAACCCATGACTTCTTCGCCGCCGGCCAGCTCACCATCGCCGACGTCGCGCTTTATGCCTACACCCATGTCGCCGACCGGTGCGACTTCGACCTCACGACGTTTCCCTCGATCCAAGCCTGGCTGCGGCGGATTGAACAGCAACCCGGCTTCGCCGATATGGACGGGCGTGCTGCTCCGCCGGGGAATGCTGCGGCGGGCATCGCCGCCGGCACCTGATGGCGTTCGGCCGAAGCGGCACGGCACCCGCCCTGCTTTGGACATTTTTCATACCGGTCGCTGCCCCAATCCTGCCCGCGCAACGTGAAAGACTCCCGCATTGCGAGTGATTCGTCCTCGAAGGATTGATGAACGATGCGATCGCAGAGCACGAACCGCGGTTTTGAGGCACGCGTGACACGCCTTGCCTCCACGCGCCTGACCAACGCAGTCGCCGCTTCGCTGGCGATCGCGGCCGTCGCCATCTGCCTCTGCCTGGCCTTTGCGGCGATGTCGATCAAGGCCGCGATGGCGGTGCCGATCCCCGCCTGAACCGATCCGGTCTCTGGCGTGTATACCGCATCGTGATCTTTTTGCGGTTACCGGCGTTTGTCGTCGTGACCGCCCGTTCGACAACAGGACGATTCGATGAAAGCATCCAGTGCATGGACCACGGCCGTCCTGAGCGCGGCCATCGTGCTGACCGCCCCCTTCGTGATCGCCGCCGCCGCGCGCGGCGAAAGCACGATATTCAAATCGTCGGCCGGGCCGCTTAGCGTCAAGACCATCGCCAGCGGCCTGGTCCACCCCTGGGGCCTTGCCTTTCTGCCGGACGGGCGCATGCTGGTGAGCGAGCGGCCGGGCCGCATCCGCATCGTCACTCCCGACGGCGTATTGTCGCCACCTTTGAAGGGCGTGCCGAAGCCCTATGTCGGCGGACAGGCGGGCCTGCTCGACGTCGCGCTCGACCGCGACTTTCCGAGCAGCCACACGCTCTATTTCTGTTACTCCGTCGACAGCGGCGGCAACGCCGCCGTCGCGCGGGCACGGCTGAACGAGGAAGCCGCCGCGCTCGATGAGGTGAAGGTGATCTTCACGCAGGTCGGTCCCGGTGGCCAGGCCAATCATGGTTGCCGGATCGCCCAAGGCCCGCGCGACGGCAATCTTTACGTCACGCTCGGCGATCATTTCGGTCCGCGCGACGAGGCGCAGAACCTTCGCGTCGACAACGGCAAGCTGGTCCGCATCGCACCTGACGGCTCGGTGCCGCCGGACAATCCATTCGTCGGCCACGACAACGCGCGTCCGGAAATCTGGAGCTATGGCCACCGCAACGGACAAGGCCTCGCGTTCAATCCGGCAACCGGCGATCTCTGGGAGATT
This sequence comes from Nitrobacter sp. 62-23, assembly GCF_001897285.1. Taxonomy (GTDB): domain Bacteria; phylum Pseudomonadota; class Alphaproteobacteria; order Rhizobiales; family Xanthobacteraceae; genus Nitrobacter. The sequence goes on along the minus strand of NZ_MKSM01000047.1, from coordinate 5,158 downwards.
GAGCACGGCCCGCGCGGCGGCGACGAGGTCAACATCATCGGCAAAGGCAAGAACTATGGCTGGCCGGTGATCGGCTATGGCATCGATTACAACGGTGCGAAGATCCATGAAAGCACGTCGAAGCCCGGCATGGAGCAGCCGATCAAATACTGGGTGCCGTCGATCGCCCCCTCCGGCATGGCGTTCTATACCGGAACGCTGTTCCCGGCATGGCAAGGCAGCCTCTTCACCGGCGCGCTGGCGGGCAAGATGCTGGTGCGGCTCTCGCTCAAGGGCAATGCCGTCACCGGCGAAGAGCGGCTCCTGCAAAATCTCAATGAGCGCATCCGCGATGTCAGGCAGGGGCCCGACGGGGCGTTGTGGCTTTTGACCGATAATGCGGCCGGGCGCATCCTGCGGGTCTCGCCAGCGGGGAAGTGAACCACGCCACGATCAAGGTCATGGCCCGCGTTATGGACTCCTGAGCGCCGCGACCAGTGCGAGACCGAACAACCCGACGACGCCGGCGATGAAGCCGAACGCGAACGCCCAGAGGCGGTCGCGGCGTGGCTTCTTCTGTCCGCCTTCCGTGCCTTTCTCCTGCGGCCTCCCTTGCTCGGGCAGCGATGTCGCCATCGCGCGCTCACGCTCGATCATGCGGCGGGCGACATAATCGGTGACGGCATTCACGACGACGGTAACGTCATGAGATTCCGCGAGCACGACCCGGCCATGGCGGGTATCCTGGACGAAACGGTACATGCGCTTGTCGCGGCCCATGAGAACATGCGCCACGAGATCGATCCACAGTCGCGGCATGTCTCCCTGACTGATCCCCCGATCGAACAGGTCGACCTGATCGGGGATCTGGGCGAACAGAGGATCGAGCGCTTCGTTCAGGATCTCAAGCCGCGCCACTTCCGCGTCGCGCAGGTCGACAACGACGCCGGTGCGGTCGGCAGCCTCGATCCGCGCCTGGCGCAGGGCGTCGCGCAGCCGCGCCGGCTTCGCGGATTCCGCCCCGCCTGTCCCCACGCCTCCTGCGCTCGGCATCGTGCCCTTCCGTTCCGGCCACCGTTAACCTGCCGGTAACTCCGCAGCTTAACAGCAACCCCGTTTCGAGCAACGAGCGTTTAATTACAAAGGCTTAATACGCGCATCCCGCTCCCGTCCGCCCTGTACTTCCCGTCCCCAAAAAACAAACGGCCCGCCCGGTCTCCCGGGCAGGGCCGTCCGTTTCCCTGGACGTTTCTTCTTGAAGATGGGCGCGTCAGCCCGCCATGCGGTTCGGTTCCTCCACGATGGAGAAGCGCACGCCGGCGCGGTGACGGTTTTCCTCGGACACCACCCGCCAGGCATCCTCGGCTTCCTTCCGCGTCTTGAACGGGCCCTGCACCTGCGCCGAGCCTTCCACGAGCTTGTGGAAGTTCATCGAACCGAACTCGCCGCCAATCACCCAGAAATTGCTGCCGGTCATGAGAGCCTCCTTTTATTTATTCGGCCGCCTGAGCCCTGATCTTCGAACCCTGCGGCTTGAACTGCGCGGCTTCGGTGGAGTCGTGAAGCGCGGTCGTGGACGACTGACCGCCGCTGATCGTGGTCGAGACCAGATCGAAGTAGCCGGTGCCAACCTCGCGCTGATGGCGCGTCGCCGAATAGCCGAACTGCTCCGATGCGAACTCGGCCTGCTGCAAGCGGGAATAGGCCGCCATGCCTTCGGCCTTGTAGCCACGCGCCAGTTCGAACATGCCGTGGTTGAGCGAGTGGAAGCCCGCCAGCGTGACAAACTGGAATTTGTAGCCCATCGCGGCGATCTCCTTCTGGAACTGCGCGATGGTGTCCTTGTCCAGATTGGCTTCCCAGTTGAACGAGGGCGAACAGTTATAGGCCAGCAGCTTGTTCGGATAGACCTTCTTCACGGCTTCGGCGAACTTGCGCGCGCCGTCGAGGTCGGGCTTGGAAGTCTCCCACCACAGAAGGTCAGCGTACTTCGCAAACGACAGCCCGCGCTTGATGCAGTGATCGAGACCGCTGCCGGGCCTGAGGCGATAGAAGCCTTCCGCCGTGCGCTCGCCGGTGATGAACTCGTGGTCGCGCTCGTCGATATCCGAGGTGATGAGCTTGGCGCTCTCCGCATCGGTGCGCGCCAGCACGAAAGTCGGCACGCCGCAGACGTCGGCGGCGAGCCGCGCGGCGATCAGGTTGCGCTCATGCGCGGCGGTCGGGATCAGCACCTTGCCGCCCATGTGGCCGCACTTCTTTTCTGATGCGAGCTGGTCCTCGAAGTGAACGCCGGCCGCGCCAGCCTCGATATAGGCCTTCATGATCTCGAAGGAGTTGAGCGGTCCGCCGAAGCCGGCTTCCGCATCAGCCACGATGGGCACGAACCAGTCGATCTTCGCACCGCCTTCGGCGTGCTCGATCTGGTCGGCGCGCTGGAAGGTGCGGTTGATACGGCGACAAAGCTCCGGCCCTGCATTGGCAGGATAGAGGCTCTGGTCAGGATACATCGTGCCTGCGGTATTGGCGTCGGCGGCGACCTGCCAGCCGGAGAGATAGATCGCGGGCAGGCCGGCGCGCGCCTGCTGCATTGCCTGGTTGCCGGTGACGGCGCCGAGCGAGTTCACATAGGGCATCTCGTTGAGTTGCTTCCACAGCCGGTTCGCGCCTTTTTCCGCGAGCGTGTACTTGATCTCCAGCGAACCGCGCAGCCGCTCGACCTCCTCAGCGGTGTAGGGACGGCTGATTCCCTCAAAACGGCCCTTGGGGGCGGGAACGAGCTGCTCAAACGTCTTTAGCATCACTATCTCCAGTGCCACATTCATGACATTGCATTGCAAAACGTGGGTCTAGATAAACGCCAATCAAATCAATTCGTATAGGTGTCTTGATCTCAAATGATGATGTCATGTAACATATGTTCATGTCATATATGTTATTTTGTAATTATTGTCATAATCGGATGTCAAAATGGCAACTGTTCCGGGCAAAAAACTCTTCGTCGGCCCGCGGTTCCGGCGTATCCGGCAACAGCTCGGGCTGTCGCAGACCCAGATGGCGGAGGGGCTCGGCATCTCCCCGAGCTACGTCAACCTGATCGAGCGCAACCAGCGCCCCGTCACCGCGCAGATCCTGCTTCGTCTCGCGGAAACCTACGACCTCGATCTGCGTGACCTCGCAACCGCCGACGAGGACCGCTTCTTCGCCGAACTGAACGAGGTGTTTTCCGATCCGCTGTTTCGGCGGATCGACATCCCGAAGCAGGAACTGCGCGATCTCGCCGAGCTGTGCCCCGGCGTGACCCACGCGCTGCAGCGCCTCTATGCCGCCTATACCGAGGCGCGACGCGGCGAGACGCTTGCCGCCGCGCAGTTCGCCGATCGCGATGAGAATGCGGGGGCACGCTTCGAGGCCAACCCGATCGAGCGGGTCCGCGACATGATCGAGGCCAACCGCAACTATTTTCCCGAACTCGAACAGGTGGCGGAAACCCTGCGCGACGAGATCAACGCACCTGCGCAGGATGTATTCGCGGCGCTGGGCGCGCGGTTACGGGAAAAACATTCAATTCAGACGCGCATCATGCCCGTGGATGTCATGCGCGAGACGCTGCGCCGCTTCGACCGTCACCGCCGCCAGCTTCTGATCTCTGAACTGGTGGACGGACCTGGCCGTGCGTTCCAGCTCGCGTTCCAGATCGGACTCGCCGAATGCACGCCCGCCTTTGATGCGATCATCGCGCGCGCCGGCGCGCTCGACGACACCTCGCGGCGGCTCTACCGCATCACGCTCGCGAACTATTTCGCCGGTTGCGTGCTGATGCCCTACCAGGCCTTCCATGCGGCAGTGGAATCGCTCAGCTACGACATCCACGTTCTGGCTCAGCGATTCAACACCAGCTTCGAACAGGTGTGCCATCGCCTGACCACGCTGCAGCGGCCGAACGCGCGCGGCGTGCCCTTCTTCATGCTGCGCGTCGACAACGCCGGCAACGTCTCCAAGCGCTTCTCGTCCGGCACCTTTCCGTTCTCGAAATTCGGCGGCACCTGCCCGCTGTGGAACGTCCATTCCACCTTCGACACACCCGATCGTCTCTTGAAACAGGTGATCGAGCTGCCCGACGGCAGCCGCTACTTCTCGATCGCGCAGATGGTGCGCCGCCCCGTCGCGCCGCATCCGCAGGCACAGCCGCGCTTCGCCATCGGCCTGGGCTGCGAAATCCGCCACGCATCGAGGCTGGTCTATGCCGCGGGCATGGACCTCGACAACGCCGAAGGCACACCGATCGGCGTCAACTGCCGGCTGTGCGAGCGCGAGAACTGCGCCCAGCGCGCCGAGCCGCCGATCACCCGTACGCTGATCCTCGACGAGAATACCCGCCGCGTGACCAGTTTTGCGTTCAGCAATGCGAGAGAGGTGTAAGGTATTGCGATCAAATCTTCAAAGTGTATCTTTCCGGCATGGGGCAACTTACTTCGAATTTGAACAATCTAAGTTTCTCGGGCCCATTTGAACGGCCCGATCTCCGGCGGATTATGGCCGCCTTGCACAATTTGCGGAAAGCGGGATACCGGTCAGCCAATCTGGATTTAGGCGGGCTAACTAAAGGGTATACACCCGAATTTCTCCCTTTATCTGCCCACTGTCGAAGCCTAATGCATCAAGGCTTTGAAATTATGCTAGAATTGCCCCAAGATCCAAAGTTGAACCGTCTTTTCCAAAACTCGAATTGGGCATATTTGATTGATCCAAGGAGCTTTGACCGCTCTAAATTCGAATCCCCAACTCATCTACCGGCAATTCTTTACTCAAACCCCTATGAGCAATTCGAGGCAATCGAGAAGATAATCGATCTGAGTTTGAGAAATCTAGATCTTGTCGACCGGCAGCAAGTGGCAAGCATAGAGTGGTCCGTAAATGAAATCGCTGACAATGTACTGAACCACGCAAATAGTCCTATTGGCGGAATTGTCCAAGTAAGTGCTCGGCCCAAAGATAATATAATCGAGTATGTGGTTTGCGATGCCGGCCTCGGCATCCCGAAAACGTTGCGCGACGCTCATCGCTCTATAGCGACCGATCTAGGGTCGAGACTCAATTGATCCACCAAGTCAGGGTAGCGGCCAAGAGGATTGTAGAGAGGAAGATATCGGCCCGCTTGTCATAGCGGGTGGCGATG
>NZ_MKSM01000046.1 GCF_001897285.1 Nitrobacter sp. 62-23 | reverse complement strand
ATCATCCCGAGAAACGTACTGCGGTTTGAAGTCCTGCTGTATCTGTCGCTCCTGATCGATACGTTGTCGGCTGCGTTCGTGGAACGCGCGCCGCCCTATGGCGGCGATGCGGCGGACGCAGGCGGCGACATGTTTGTCGTTCTCGTGTTCGTGTTTTTCCTGCTTCTGGTCTGGCTCGCCGCGCGGTACCGCAAGAACTGGGCGCGATGGACGCTCGTTGCGGCGCTCGCGCTTTCGGTGCTTTCGCTGTTCGATTCGCTGAACCGCGGATTGACGTTGTCCTCCGGGATCGATCTGTTTTCGACCGTATTGGCCGGGGCCGGGATGTATTTTTCATTCACGGACGACGCGAAAGACTGGTTCAACTCCGTCTGATCGGTGGCTGCGAAACGCCACGCGATATTATAGGCTGCCGCCATGGAATGGACCGACGACGGCATCGTGCTCGGGGTGCGGCGGCATGGCGAATCCTCGGCCATCGTCGAACTTCTGACGCGCGGCCATGGCCGCCATCTCGGCCTGGTGCGCGGCGGCGCCGGATCGCGGATGCGACCACTGCTGCAGCCCGGAAATTCAGTCAGCGCGCTGTGGCGAGCGCGGCTCGACGAGCATCTTGGGACCTACGCGCTGGAGGCCACGCGGATGCGCGCGGCGACCCTGCTTGCGGCGCCCCATGCGGCCTATGGCGTGACTCATCTGGCAGCGCTGGCGCGGCTGCTGCCCGAGCGCGATCCGCATGAGGATATTTTTGAGATGCTGGAGCGGACGCTGGACGACTTTGACGCGGCGGGTGAGGCGGCGATTCATCTGATCCGATTCGAACTGGCGATGCTGTCCGAACTCGGTTTCGGTCTCGACCTGTCCGCCTGCGTGGCGACCGGCGCGACCGCCGACCTCGTTTATGTCTCGCCGAAATCGGGAGGCGCGGTGTCGCGGCAGGCCGGCGAACCCTGGCGCGACCGGCTGTTGCGGCTGCCATCATTTTTGCGCGAGGATGGCCGAGCCGGACAGGGCTGGTCCGAACAGGACGTGCGGGACGGGTTCGACCTGACCGGGCGCTTCCTGTTGCGCCACGTTTTGGAACCGCGCGGGCAGGGCCATTCCGACGCGCGCGCCGGGTTCATCAACGCGGTGATGAAGCATCAGGCGCGGGCTGGTGCAGGGGCAATTCCCGGATAGGAATGGGATTCAAGCGTCATGCCTGCGGAGGCGGGCACCCAGAGGCGGGCATCCAGTAAAGTGTCACTTCGCGATTTTTGATCCAGTGTTGAGGCGTACTGGATCATCCACCTCGCGGATGATGGCCACCAGTCTGGCTTGGTGGACATGCAATTCCGGCTGGATTCGCGCCTTGTCGCCGCATCCCGCAGGGGTTAACCCGTCTGCATGGGAAAACGATTGATTCCGGCCGAGCCGGCCGAAATTCACGAGGTGCAACTGCGAGATGCGCTGGAAGAGCGCTACCTCGCCTACGCGTTGTCCACCATCATGCACCGCGCCTTGCCGGATGCGCGCGATGGCCTTAAACCCGTGCATCGCCGCATTCTTTACGGCATGCGACTGCTGCGGCTCGATCCGGGCTCTGCCTTCAAGAAATCCGCGAAGATCGTCGGCGACGTGATGGGCTCGTTCCATCCGCACGGCGATCAGGCGATCTACGACGCGATGGTGCGGCTCGCGCAGGACTTCGCCTCGCGTTATCCGCTGGTCGACGGTCAGGGCAACTTCGGCAATATCGACGGCGATAATCCCGCCGCCTACCGCTACACCGAAGCGCGCATGACCGACGTGGCGCGGCTGCTGCTCGACGGGATCGACGAGGATGCCGTCGAGTTCCGTCCCAACTACGACGGCCAGAGCCGTGAGCCGGTGGTGTTGCCGGGCGGTTTTCCGAACCTGCTCGCCAATGGCGCGCAGGGCAT
>NZ_MKSM01000045.1 GCF_001897285.1 Nitrobacter sp. 62-23 | reverse complement strand
ATCGAAGAAGCTGCAGTTCGAGATCGTGGCTGTGCTCTGCCTGCTCGCGCTCTTTACGCATAATCATTTGTTCTGGATAGCCGGATTGCTTCTGGCCCTGATCGACCTGCCTGATTTCATCACCCCACTGCGCAGCATCGCGGCCTCCGTTCAGAAAATCGCCGGCATTCCTCCCGACGCCGATCCAACGGAGCCGCCTGAAATGGCCGACGCGGCTACGCCTGTATCCGACAAGACGGCGGACGACGAAGCGAGGGAGCAAGGTCATGCTTGAGCTGCTTCTCTGCTCGATGCTGACGGTGCTTCCCGATTATCTCTATCGCCGCTATGCGCAAGGCAAACGCATTGGTCGGGAGATCACGCTTTTTTCAGTCTGGTATGAATTGAGATGGGGCATCACCGCGTGCGTGGTACTGACTATCGCCCTGATCACTGTCATCTTCTATTTCCATCCATCAACGACCAGTGCGACCCTATACTTCAGAACCATTCCGATCGTCCCCGAAACCATCGGGCGTGTAGCGGAGGTTCATGCCGATTTCAGCGCCCCCGTTAAAAAAGGGGAGATCCTGTTTAGGCTGGACAGCTCCAAACAGGAAGCTGCGCTTGAGACCGCCCGCCGCCGGGTCGCGGAAGTCGATGCGGCCATGGTGGCAGCGCAAGCGGATGTCCTGAAAGCAGACGCGCAAATTCAGGAAGCCAAAAGCGCTTATCAGCAGGCCGCCGAGGAGCTGAACGTCAAACGCGAATTGCAGAAGCGCAATCCCGGCGTCGTGGCGCAGCGTGACATTGAAAAGCTCGAGGTCGCCGCCGCCGGCCGCCAAGCCACCGTGGATGCAACCGTGGCGGCGAAGCAATCAATCACAGCCCGCGTGACGGCACTGCTGCCCGCAGAGAAGGCCAGCGCGGAAGCAGCTCTCGCTCAAGCGCAGGTGGAAATGGACAAGACGTTCATTCGCGCCGGCGTCGCCGGGCGGGTTGAACAGTTTTTGCTGCGGCCGGGCGATGTCGTCAATCCGATGATGCGACCTGCCGGCATCCTGATCCCGGAAGGTGCGGGAAGACAGAGACTGGCGGCGGGATTCGGACAAATCGAAGCACAGGTCATGAAAGTAGGCATGTTGGGCGAGGCGACATGCATTTCAAAGCCATGGACCGTAATCCCGATGGTGGTCACGAGCGTGCAGGATTATATCGCGGCGGGTCAATTCCGCGGCGGCGAACAGCTTATCGAGGCCCAGCAAGCCGCAGCGCCGGGCTCCATTCTTGTCTTGATGGAGCCTATCTACAAAGGCGGCCTCGATGGCGTGACGCCAGGCAGCCGTTGTATCGCGAATGCTTACACCGACAACCACGATCTGATCGCCGCAAAGGAGACCGGCTTCTTGAAGGGTCTGTGGCTGCACGCCATCGATGCTGTCGGAATTGTGCATGCGATGCTGCTGCGTATTCAGGCGTTGCTGTTGCCGGTCAAGACCCTGGTGCTAAGCGGCCACTGAGCATCGCTGATTTCCGATTGGCTGGAGTCTGTTTCAACCGCGTTGAATCAAACTCCTTGCTTATCTTTTGTTTGAGCAGGATCTTTTTTTCCGAAAGCCGGTTTCCACTTTTCGGGATCATGTTCTAATGGAGTGAATTTGACATTCGCTACCCACTTTGCAGCAAACCCGTCAGGCGAATGTCAAATTCAAAACTCCACTAGAAACCTGATAGCTGCTAGTGGTCCTTTGATTCTGACATTTGCAAGAACTCCCTGCCGCAACGGGATGCAAATGTTAGAATCGGACCACTAGCTTCTTGATTTGACGCGTTTTCTTCATGCGAACCGGATTCCGTCCCCGGGGTCTGGCCCGAGGACATGCTTCGCTCGAAAACGCTCTAGGTGGCGTCGGCCAGATCCTCTTCGAGGATCGCCATCTGGAACTGGAACGAGCGGTCGTCGTCCTCGTCGTCCACGAAGAGCACGCCGATGAACTCCTCGCCGATATAGACCTCGGCCGAGTCATCCTTCTTCGGTCGCGGCACCACGCGAATCCTGGGATTGCCGAACACGCGCTTGAGATAGGCGTCGAGCTTCCTGACTTCCTGAACGTCCACGGCGGTCTCCGCTATGATCTGGGCTCGCAGGGTTCTAAAGCGAGAAGGTCGATGCCGCTACCGGTTTATTCGGATTTCGAGCATTGAAAAAAATTCTGCGGTCAGAGCCCCATCGCATTCAGCATCTGGTTCATTGTGCGCGACGGTTCCGAGCAGCCGGCGGCGCCGACGATCTTGGCCGGCACGCCCGCGACGGTGACGTTATGGGGCACCGGCTTCACGACGACCGATCCGGCGGCAATGCGCGCGCAATGTCCGACCTCGATGTTGCCGAGAATCTTCGCGCCCGCGCCGATCAGTACGCCATGGCGAATCTTGGGGTGGCGATCCTCGTTCTCCTTGCCGGTGCCGCCGAGCGTGACGCCATGCAGGATCGAGACGTCATCCTCGATGACGGCGGTTTCGCCGACCACGAACCCGGTGGCGTGATCAAGGAAGATGCCGCGGCCGATCTTGGCGGCGGGATTGATGTCGGCCTGGAACACCGACGAGGAGCGGCTCTGCAGATAATAAGCGAAATCCTTGCGGCCCTTCCGATGGAGCCAGTGCGCGAGGCGGTGGGTCTGGATGGCGTGGAAGCCCTTGAAGTAGAGCAGCGGATCGATGAACCGCGACGTCGCGGGGTCGCGGTCGAATACCGCGACCAGATCGGCGCGGAACGCGTTGCCGATATCGGGATCGTCGCGCAGCGCCTCGTCGAAAGTCTGACGGATCAGGTCGCCCGACAGCGCCGCATGGTCGAGCCGTTCGGCGACGCGGTGCACCACCGCGGCCTCAAGGCGATCGTGATGCAGAACCGCCGAATAGATGAAGGACGCCAATTCGGGTTCGCGGCGAACGATGTCCTCGGCCTCGTTGCGGATGCGATCCCAGATCGGATCGAGCGCCGCAAGCTTCGGATTCTGCGGATTGACGTGATGGATCGCCATAGTCGTCTCGCAAGCTCAAAATTCCGTCCCGCAGCATAGCATGACGCGGGGTCGATGTCCCGCCGTTCAGCGTATATTCATCCGCCCCGCTTAGGGTTAACCGGCGCGCTCCGGGCGGTTGGAAAGTGCCTTATCGGCCTTCCGGCGGCCTTTTGCGCCGCCGCGCAATGGCTCGGAATCCTCACAATTCCGGCCACCATCGGGGCCCATTTCCGCCAAACCAGTTATGCATTTGCGCCGGATATTCAACTTGCGGAATGGCGCACCGCCCCACCGGAGACCACGTCCATTTCGACCCGAGTCCTCTCTATGCGTATCGCGGAGGCGCCATGGGCCTGGATCGCGGCTGTCGTCATTCCCGTTCTCCTGCTCGCCCCAGCTATCTGGAACGGCTATCCGCTGCTGGAATACGATACCGGCGGCTACCTGGCGCGATGGTACGAGGGCTACCTCGAACCAAGCCGCTCGACCGTGTACGGCATCTACCTTTACCTGGGCAAGGACTCGTTTTTCTGGGCTAACCTGACATTCCAGGCGCTGCTGACGCTGTGGATCCTTCAGTTGACCCTGCGCGTGCTCGGCATGGCGCAGCCATTGCGGCTTCTCGCCATCGCCACGTTTCTGACTCTGGCCACCGCGCTGCCCTGGCTCGCCAGCATGCTGCTGACCGATATTTTCGCGGGTCTTGCCGTGCTCGCACTGTTTGTGCTCGTCGTGCAAGCCAAGCTCTCGACGATCGAAAGGGTTTCGCTGTTTCTGTATACGTCATTTGCCGCCGCGACCCACACAGCGACCTTCGGCGTGCTATTCGGGCTGTGCTGCGCCGGATGGATCGTCAAGCCGTTACTTGGCCGAAGGCTTCCGGTCGCCGGACTGGTTCAGGGCTGCCTGACGCTCGTTGCTGGCGCGGCCATGCTGATGGCTGCGAATTTCGCGCTGTCGGGTCACCTTGCCTGGACGCCGGGAGGCGCCGGCGTCTCGTTCGGGCGCATGATGCAGGACGGCATCGTCGCGCGCTACCTCAACGACCATTGCGACAAGATCAAGCTGAAGCTCTGTCCCTATCGCAACCAACTGCCGGCGACGGCCGATGATTTTCTCTGGGGCAAGGACAGCATATTCAACAAACTCGGACGCTTCGAAGGCATGAACGACGAGATGGAATTCATCGCAACGGAAGCGTTGGCTGCCTATCCGCTGTGGCAGACCGAAGCCGCGGTCGAAGCCACCGCGGAGCAACTCGTGCAGGTCGGCACCGGCGAAGGCAGCAGCGGCTGGATTCCGCACACCTATGGCATCATCGAGCGCTATCTGCCCGAACAGGTGAAGGTCATGCGCGCCGCGCGTCAGCAGCACTGGAGCATCAAGTTCGCCGCGATCAACTGGGTTCACATCCCGGTCGCGCTCGCCTCGATGCTGTTGCTCGCCGGGATCGCCTTGGCGGCTTTGTGGCGACGGCGCATCGACGACCTCGAACTGCTTGCCATAACGGTCTGCGTCGCGCTGCTGGGCAACGCCTTCATCTGTGGCGTGATATCAGGCCCGCACAACCGCTACGGTGCGCGCATGGTCTGGATCGCGACATTCGTGGTGTTGATCGCGGCGGCGCGATCCCTCGCCGCCCGCTATGGATCGGCCTCAAGGCCGGCGTGACAGAAATTTCAGCACGCCTTCCTTGTAGACCTTGTCACCGACGGCGCGCATGTGATCGCGATTGGGAATGTCCAGCACTTCGGCGCCCACTATGATGTTGGCAAGCGCCTGCGCCGATCCTGCGATCTCGTCCTTGGTGCCGACGGCAATCAGCGTCGGCACCTTGATGCTGGCGACCTCCGCTTCCGTCATCAGCCGCCGCGATCCGCGCAAACACGCCGCCAGCGCCCGACGATCGGAGCGGGTCTGATCGGCGAACACGCGGAACGTGCGGCCGAACGGATCGGTCACGTCGTCAAGCGATGGCGCCTCCAGCGCTTTGGCGACGCTTTCTCCGGGGCCGCCGCCCTCGATCAGACCGATTCCCAGGCCACCGAAAATCGCTGAGCGCACCCGCTCGGGTCGGGTCTGCGCCAGAATTCCCGTCATCCGTGCGCCGAGCGAATAGCCCATGATGTCGGCACGCGCGATGCCGAGGTGATCCATCAGCGCGGTGACGTCGCTCGTCATCGTGCCGATGTGATAGTCTTCCGGATCGTAGAGCTTGCTGGAATCGCCGTGACCGCGATTGTCGAACGCGATCGCCCTGAAGCCGTTCTTGCGCAGCTCCGACACCCAGGCCGGATACACCCAGTTCACGTTCTTGCTCGATGCGAAGCCGTGCACGAGGACGACGGGATCGCCCTCGCCCTCATCGAGATAGGCAATTTCGACGTCGTCGTGATGAAAGCTCGGCATCAGCGATTCCGTGAATGGGATGGAAACGGGATGGTCGGCAAACGACCGGTGAACGCTTATGCCGGCGCGCCGCTGCCGGCAGACTGCGCAGCAAGCTGCCGACGCAGGCGCCTGGCTTTTGAACGTTGCAGCCACGACAACGTCAGGCGCTCGGTCGTTGCCTTGATCGATGACAGGAAGCCGAACAGCGCCAGCACCGCGCTGAACATCCACATCGCGAGATTGAACGCGCCGGCGGTCAGCAGCAGCGCGCCGCGTCCCAAAACCTTGATGATCGCACGGGTCTGGCCACCCTTGGCTTCGGCGAGACGCGCCGCACGCGCGACATCTTTCGGTCCTTCCGCGATCCGCAGCGTATCGAGCGCGCCCCGCGTCCCGGTCTTCTCGCCGATGCGGCCCACATCCTTGGCGAGGCGCACCAACCCGCCGGCCTTCTCGGCGCGGACCGCCGCCTTGAGCGCGGTCTGCCGCGGTCGCGCCAGCGTCCCCGCCGCGGCCGCATTTTGCAGTTTTCGCAGATCGATCATTTCGCGCGCCGAACGGCCTGCCCATCGGCTCAGCCCCTCGCCGAGCCGCCCGGTCTTCCGCGCATCCTTGACCAGCGTGAGGCCGGCGCGGACCGGAGCCGCACCGCCGACCGACACGAAGGTAGCCGCCGTCACAGCGAGACCCGTGGCGGCAAGCCCGAGCAGGAGCCGGTCGGTCTCCTCGCCCATCGCAAGGTGCTTACCCTCGCGCATGATGTCCCGGACATCACCGAACGCACTCAGATCACCGGCAACTGTGCCCGAGAGGCTTGCGCCGTCATCAGCATTGCCGGTGACCAGCCCGATGAAAAATCTCTTGGCCATATGTTCGGTAGAATTTTCTTCTCTCACGGCTGCGGCGACGCGTTGAGATAGTTCGTCAGGCATCGATATTCCTCTCGCCGCCGCAAGATCGACGAAGCTCTTCGCGAGGTCGGGATCTTGCACCGCAAGCGCGGCCTCGACGTTTCCCGCCACCAGCGCCGGATCATTCCGGAACGCGGAATCGAGTTGAAGATCGGCAAGAAGGGCGGGATCGTCCTGCGCAACCAGCACGGCGCCGGCGTCCCTGGCGTGCGGCCATAGCAGCGCGAACGCCGTTGCGCATATCGCCGCTCCCGTCATCGCGCCGCCAATTCGCCATTGCATCATCGAAATCCTGTCAAATCCGCGTTTGTCATATGTAAAAACGTGGTGTGCCGGTTTTCAATCACAACTTCCTCGACGAAAGAAGGGCTTCTCCAGACGACAGGATTATGTCGAATTGTATGGATAATTGACCCGCGAATTTTTCAAATCCGTTTCCGGCGAGCTATGAATCGAAGCCGCCGGCCAGTATGGTGCCGCGCGACGTCGTTGCGTATCCGGCGCGTCGAATGCCGCGCAGCGACTTAAGGTGGAAAGCATGTCTGATCACGTAGTCCCCCACTTTCACAACGATGCAGGCGTGGCCGTCATCCAGATCGGCTCCCGGGAGTTCATGTGCGTCGGAGCCAATCCACCGTTCGACCACCCGCACGTCTTTCTCGATCTCGGCAACGACAGCGAAATCATCTGCCCGTATTGCTCGACGCTCTACCGCTTCTCAGCCGATCTCGGCGCAGGACAGGCCCGACCTCCGGAGTGCGTGGTAAGAGACAAGGTGGCCTGATCTGCCTGTGCCCCCGTCGCGCACGGTCGTTATCGCCGGTGCCGGAATCGGAGGTCTGACGGCAGCGCTTGCACTGGCCGCCAAGGGCTTTCGCGTCCTCATCATCGAGACAGCCGGACGCCTCGAAGAAATCGGCGCGGGCCTGCAACTCTCTCCAAACGCCACACGCATCCTGATCGGCCTCGGCCTGCACGCGCGGCTGTCCGCGCGCGCGCTCGTGCCTGAGGCCATCAGCATCATGAGCGCGCGGCACGGCGGCGAGATCTGCCGCCTGCCGCTCGGCGAGGCGGCCGCGTTGCGCGCAGGCGCGCCCTACTGGGTGATGCATCGCGGCGGCCTGCAGGCGGCGCTGCTGGAGCAGGTTCGTGATCATCCCGATATCGAATTGCACCTCGGCGCTGTGGTCGAAAACGCGACTTCCCATGCTGACGGCGTCACCGTTAATTTGCGTGACGGCACAGATCGCGCAAAGACCGCATGGGCGTTGGTCGGCGCAGACGGCGTGTGGTCGACGCTTCGCACCCGTCTGTTTCCGGATACGAGCCCGCGATTTTCCGGCCTGATCGCATGGCGCGGCACCGTCGAGACGACTCTATTGCCGCACGACATGACCGCGCAACATGTGCGGCTCTGGATGGGACCGCACGCGCATCTCGTATCCTATCCGATCTCAGGCGGAAGGCAGATCAATATCGTCGCGGTGGTGCCGGATACATGGAATCAGCAAGGCTGGAGTGCGCCGGGCGACGCCGCCGACATCAAACACAGGTTCGCGCGAGCGCGCTGGTCCGGGCCGGCACGCATGTTGATCGATGCCGTAGCCGCAGACGGCTGGCGCAAGTGGGCGTTGTTTACGATTCCGCCGATGGCCGCGTGGCACCGTGATGCAATGGCTCTCCTCGGGGATGCCGCCCACGCAATGCTCCCGTTTGCGGCGCAAGGCGCCGGCATGGCGATCGAAGATGCCGCCGTGCTCGCTCAATGTCTCGGCGAGGCCGCGAACGAGAATGCCGCTGGCGCCGCGGCTGCGCTTGCGCGTTACACGGGCTTGCGCCGCGCACGCGTCGCACGGGTGCAGGCGCTTGCGGAACGAAACGGGAGGATTAGCCATCTCGTGGGCCCCGCCGCACTGGCGCGTGACCTGGTCATCAAGGCAATCGGACCGCAACGCATGCTGGCGCGTCAGGACTGGATCTACAATTGGCGGCCCTGATCAGGCGGAACGCAATGACGGTCATTGCCGGTTCGCCGGAGATCCATCAACAGCGCCGCGGGAGCCTCCCGACCGGGGCGCGCTGCCCGGACTGATCTCCGCGGGGACTGCCGTTGAACCCGACTCGTGACATTTATTCCGTTGCCATTCCTCTTCGGCGAGTTTGGCGGATGCGCGAGTGGTGACGTAGTCGTTGCGATAAGCCACCTCGGCAACGACGGCGCCGGCCGCGCCGGTGTGAGCTTTGTCGATCAGCCGCTGCAACTGGGCCGTGCGGGCCGCCAGAGACTTGCGTTGCGCGTCAAGCTGCGCGCAGTCATAGAGCGCGTATTTCGCGGGGTCGACGAACGCACCGGAGACTGCGCCATCGCCGAGGTTCGCGCAGCCCACAAGGCCGCTGCTTGCGATCACCAGCGCAATCGCGGCAGCGGGCACCCGCGAACGGCAGTTTTTGGCGATGCGGTCCGACATGATCCCCTGTTCAGCCTGTCATCGAATTCCGCTGAGCGTGATCGAGATTGCGTAGAGCACCGGCTCGTGACCGCATTGAGGCCATGCGGTCAGGTGCAGGCGGCTTACGCCCATTCCCCCTTGCGGAAAACCGGAATGCGGCGGCCGTCGTTGGTGATGCCGTCGATATCGGTTTCGCCTGATCCGATCATCCAGTCGATGTGAATGAAGCTCTTGTTGCCACCTTGCGCCGCGATCTGCTCCGGCGACAGCCTGCCGCCATCGACGAAGCACTTCGAGTAGCACTGGCCGAGCGCGATGTGACAGGCCGCATTCTCGTCGAACAGCGTGTTGTAGAACAACAGCCCGCTTTTCGAGATCGGCGAGGAATGCGGCACCAGCGCAACCTCGCCGAGCCGACGCGCGCCCTCATCCGTATCCAGCACCTTGTTCAGCACATCGGCACCGCGCGACGCCTTCGCCTCGACGATGCGCCCCTTCTCGAATCGCACAGCGATATCGTCGATCAGCGTGCCCTGATACGACAGCGGCTTGGTGCTGCGCACATGACCCTCGACGCGCAACGCATGCGGCGTCGTGAACACCTCCTCGGTCGGAATGTTCGGATTGCAGACAATGCCGTTTTTCGCCGTGGACGCGCCGCCGACCCATTCGTGGCCATCGGCCAGGCCGACCGTGAGATCGGTGCCGGGCCCGGAATAATGCAGGGCATGAAAGCGCTGGCCGTTGAGCCAGTCGGTGCGCTGGCGCAAGGCGGCGTTGTGCGTGGTCCAGTTCGCGATCGGATCATCATTGTCGACGCGCGAAGCGGAAAAAATAGCGTCCGCGAGTTTCGCCACCGCTTCGCTCTCGCCATCGTCGGGGAACATCAATTTCGCCCACGCAGCGCCGGGATAGGCGACGATGTTCCAGTTGACATCGAACCCGACGATTTTCTCGAGCGCCGGCTGGTACGCCATGGAATTCGCCTTGTTGGCGCGCGCGACTTTCGCGGCATCCTCGCCCGACAGCAGCATCGGATCGTCGCCGACCACGGCGAGCCGCGCGGTGTTGGCGCCAAACGCCTTCGCCATGCCCTCGTAGAGCCAGCCGGCGGCCCGATCGAAACTCTCATCCGGCCCGAACCTGTAGCGCGACAACGTGATCTCTTCATCGGAAAAAAACGGCGTCACCAGTCCCGCGCCGGCCTTGTAGGCATGCTGGACAATCCGCCGCACCAGCGGCAGCGCAGCAACGGGCGCGGTAATCACGAGGTCCTGCCCCTTCGCGAGCTGCAGGCCGACCTTGACCGCGACTTCAGCCAGACGGTCCAGCTTCACCGGATCGATCGGCGTGACAATATTGCGCTGGTGCTGGGTCATCGAACACAATCCTGGACAAATGGTGCGGGCAGCCGGACTCGAACCGGCACAGCTCTTGCGAGCCGAGGGATTTTAAGTCCCTTGTGTCTACCGATTCCACCATGCCCGCGCGCATTTCTTTTCAAACACTTAGAGTCGAAATGCAATGGTTGCCCTGCAAAACATTCCCCGCGTTTTGCAGATTGCGTTCTCTTCACGTTCTCACTCCCCTGTCCCATCCAGCGCAAACGCCGTCGAGAGACGGGAACATTAGCCGTTCATTCCACGTTCATTTGTTGTTGCGACGCTACTATCGTCAAAGCTAACAAAGGTTATGACAATGAAGAAACTTCTATTCGCCATAGCTGGCGCTGCCGTTTTTGCTCTGGCTTCTGCGAGCGCACCTGCATCAGCAATGCCAGCACAAGGCACCCTCGCCAACACGATGAGTAACGTCGAACAGGTTCAGTGGGGGCCGCCTCATCCTCACTGGCGTCATCATCGCTGCTGGAATGAGCGTGTTGTTCGCCGTGATCGTTGGGGACGGCGCATTGTGACGACCAGGCGCGTCTGCCGCTAAGCTCCGAACTAACAGGGTGGCTCTCGTGAGCCACCCTTCAAATAGACAGCTTCCAACCCCGCTTCTGCCAACGCTTCGCCGCGCCGCCCGGCATCGCAACCGCATCACAACCCTAAGTAAAACATCGAACGTCTGCTCGGTTTTCCGCCAAGCGAAATCGTAAAATTCGGGCCTGACGAGTTGCTTCAGCCGATTCCAGCGATCTTTCCCGAAGCAAACCGGCCTGTCCCTCTCGCACCATCTCCAACAGCTTCTTCCTATTTTGGCTTGACCACCATGCGGTGTTCTGCTGTCACCAGCATATCGTGTCCAGCGGCTGTATCGAGATTTGCGGGAGATAACGATGCCCTCTGGCGAGGATGTGGACGCGCTGGTCGAGAGGTTGCGGCAGGACGCCGAAATGCTCGGAGACGGCTACCAGCGCAATCTCACCGAACTCTGGCACGGCGTCGTCGTGAAGGATGCCGCGAAGGCTTGCGTGGCGGCCGCCGAGCTTATCGAGTCGCAATCCCGGGCGCTGAGCGACGCTGCGGCGGAGTGGGATGCGCTGGATCAATCCCACCGGTCAATCGGCGAGCAACTCGGCCGCGAAGGCAGGCGCCGCATTGCCGCCGAAACCAGGTTGAAGGAAGCCGAAAAAATGATCGAGCTGATCGCAACGATGCGAACGGACAACTCCGAGCATGCGGAATTGATTGCGCGCGCCCGCGCCTTTCTCAATTCAAGACGGGTGTAGTTCGCAGAACGTCTGCTCGCGGCAAATGGCGCGCAGGCCTCATGCGGCTCTCTTTCGTTGCAACGCCTCGCGGATCAGCGGCAGGCGATCGTTGCCGAAATACATATCGGTCTTGTTCAGGAAGATCGTCGGCGACCCGAACGCGCCGCGCGCGATCGCCTCGTCGGTATTTGCCTTGAGTTCGTGCTTGATGCCTTCATCGCCGATGCCGGTCAGAAGTTTTTCCGGATCGATGCCGAGTGATTTGCAGATCTCGGCGAGCACCGGCTCGCGCGAGATATCCTTGTCATCGCGCCAATAGGCTTCGAACACCGCCTTCGCGAACGGAACCATCGCATCGTTGCCGAGCCAGAGACAGCCGCGCATGGCCTTGACGCTGTTCACGGGAAATACAGTCGGCGGCATCTTGATCGTGAGCCCCGCGAGCCTCGCCCAATCGGCGAGATCTTTATGCATGTAGCGGATTTTCGCCGGCACCGGATGCTCCCGCGAAGCATAAACACTCGGATTGACGGAATTGAATATCCCTCCCACAAGGATCGGCCGCCACGAGATCTTCTCGCCGAACTCTTTCGCCAGCGGCTGGATGTTGTGAAAGGCGAGATAAGTCCAGGGACTGGAACAATCGAAAAAGAATTCGATCATGAGCGAGCTTCCCTCTGTTTCATCTGATCGGATTGGCCCGGTCGTCCGTGTCTTGTCAACTGTTGCTCAAGACAGACGCAGATGGCAACAACGAGTCGGCATCATTGAGTCGAACGCTCACATATCTTTTTCTTGCTCTGTCGTGGAACCAAACTCGCCGCACTTTCATGCAGCGTCGCGAGATAGCCAGCCTGCAACGCCCGCACCGTGGATGGCGGCGTGATCAGCCGCGCATCGGCGAGCGACAAACTTGCCTCGCGATAACCGTCGAAGGTCCATAGTAGCGCCCGCGCGCCGGCGATCAGGTAGCTCGCGCCTTCCGCCTGCACCATCGCGCCATCTGGCAACTCTTCGAGCGGCGTCAACAGCGGATGCAGCCGCTTGGCGCGACCGTCGAGCCGCTCCCCATGAAGCACCGAGTCGATTTCGGACGCGCGCGCATTGCCGCGCCCATTGCCACGCTCCCACGCCAGACGAAATGCGTCGGCATCCGCGCGACGGCAATGATAGCACGGACGGTGTCCTGCCGCGAGCGCGGTCGCTTCGTCGAGAAAGAACAGTTCGGTCCAGCTTCGCGTCGCCATCACGTCGCGACGACGGCCACGGAATTCGCAGACGCAGACGATCCACGCTTTCGAGGTCCAGCGCCGCGCCAAGAGCGTCCGCGTCGCCGGATCGTGAATGATCCCACGGTTGCCGGTGAAGGTGCCGCGGTGCGGCACGGCGACGATATCGCCTGTAGGCGTGACGCGATTTTGCAGGGAGCCAATGATGGTCGCCATCAGAGAGTCGTCCCGAAAAAGTGGTGGAATATCTCCACTTCTCTCACAGGAATCCGCGCCGGCGGCGCGACTTTTCCGGCGGAGAGAAGTGAAGATTCTTTTTTACGCCGCGCCGTCGCGCAGCGGCGGAGCGAAGGCAAGGCCGAGATCCCACGGGAAATAAATCCAGGTGTCCTGCGAGACCTCCGTGATGAACGTATCGACCAGCGGCTTGCCGAGCGGCTTGGCGTAGACGGCGGCGAAGTGCGCATCCGGAATCATGGCGCGCACCATCCGCGCCGTCGCTCCGGTATCGACCAGGTCATCCACAATCAGGAGTCCCTTGCCGGTGCCGCCGCCGAGCTTCGCGGTCGCATCGGAAATGCCCTTCAGCACCGTCAGCGTGCCTTGCTTGGTGTGATCATAGCTCGTGATGCAAACGGTATCGATGACGCGGACGCCGAGTTCGCGCGCCACGATCGCCGCGGGCACCAGACCGCCGCGGGTGATCGCCACCACCGCATGGAATGGTCCAGTCTCGTTCAGCCGCCAGGTCAGCGCCCGGCAGTCGCGATGAAATTGATCCCAGGACACCGGAAAGGCCTTGTCGGGGGTCTGGGTCACATGAGTCCTTGTCGTCGTTTCCGGAACACAAGCGCAATTGCGCGAGTGAACTCATAATCCTGTTACGATCATATTCAGATTCCGGATCCGCGCATGAGAACGCGCATCCGGAATACGGGGCCTAGTGGAGTGAATTTTGACATTCGCTACCCACTTTGCAGCGAACTTGTCAGGCGAATGTCAAATTCAAAACTCCACTAGAAACCTGATAGTTGCTAGTGGTCCTTTGATTCTAACATTTGCAAGAACTCCCTACGGCAACGGGATGCAAATGTTAGAATCGGACCACTAGATAGTCTACTGCCCCGTCTTGAGTCCCGCCAGCATCGCGTTCACCGCATCCATTGCCGCCGTCAGCTTGGCCTGATCGCGCGAGCGCACCACAAGGCTCGTGTTCGGCCGCCCGTTCTCGTCGAGAAACGGATAGCTGCCGATGCTGGTGTCCGGATGAGCCTCGGCGATGGCGCGTAGCGGCGTGCCGATGTCGCCTTCGCGGCAATTGCCACGCACCGATTCCGACAGCATCCGCTCGCCAGCCTGCAGCGTCGGCGCGACGATATCCATCATCGCCTGCATGATCGAAGGCACGCCCGCCATGACGATGACGTTGCCGATCCTGAAACCGGGCGCCAGAATGGTCGCGCTCTGAATAAGCTCGGCCCCTTCGGGAATGCGCGCCATGCGCAACCGCGCCTCGTTCAATTCGCCCGGATTTTTGTAGCGTTCCTTGAACCGCGCCACCACCTCGGGATGATAATCGACGCTGACGCCAAACGCCTTCCCGATGCTGTCGGCAGTGATGTCGTCATGCGTGGGGCCGATGCCGCCGGTGGTGAAAACATAGGTGTATCGGTCGCGCAGTGCGTTCAGCGCCGCGACGATATCGGCTTCATCATCGGCAACGACGCGAGCTTCCTTGAGGTCGATTCCGATATTCGTCAGATATTCGGCGATGAAGCCGATGTTCTTGTCCTTGGTCCGCCCGGACAGGATTTCATCGCCGATCACCAGAACACCCGCGGTGATGATGTCACCCATGACCTCTCCTTGACGTCAGCAGCGATCATGACATGACGCGCGGCCGCTCCAGCGTCAAGACGGCGAACATGTCTCCTCTATTGCACGGAAATACGCGATGCTCCCAGAGCGATCGATGCTCGACTCGTCGCGCATGCTGAACAACGACGGGCCCGGCGTGGCAACGCTCAATGCAGACGGAACACGCCGTCCACCGCGCGCAGTTCCGCAGGCTTGATCAGTCTCGAATGCGCGACCGTCACCGAGACCAGCGGTCCTTCGAGCTGCCTCTCCCAAAAGGCGAGGAAGTCGCACAGCGCCGGAAATTTTGGAAACAGGTCGTAGTTTTGCCAGACATAGCTTTGCAGCAGCCACTGCCGGTCGGGCCGGCGATACAGGATTTCCGCCGTCGTCAATCCATAACCTGCCACCTGCTTGCGGAAGTCGTCTGACACTCCGCGGGGTTGCGCTTCACCTTTCGAGACCATGCCAAACCTCCTTGGAGGGAAGCAGCGCTATCGGCAAAAGTGGCGAACGGCTTGCCGCCGCGCTCCAATCCCTCGATGAACCCACCTTCAGACCGGCGTCCTGATGACCGGGATCCTGAAAAAGGCGCATAAGCAAAATGTGACGCATGACGAGCCAATCACAAGCCTAAAAGTTCAATAGAGTGCTAAAAATTCAACGCTGGCAGCGCCTTGCTGCGTCTGCTAACAGTATCGCGCGGCTCGGCGCCGATATTGGCAGCTGGTCAGCCAGCCGCCTTCTTGGAGCCTCTAAAAAATCTGCTTCCTGCTCTTGCCCGCGCTATGGCGACGGCTTATGTCCTGACCGGTCGCCTTGGCACTCAAAGGCATCGACTGCCAAAAATTCATAAATATCATCTATCTTCATAAACTTAGGAGGACCGCATGAAATTCCGTCCGCTTCACGACCGCGTCGTGGTCAAGCGCATCGACGCAGAAGAGAAGACCGCTGGCGGCATCATCATTCCGGACACGGTCAAAGAGAAGCCCTCGCAGGGCGAGGTCCTCGCCGTCGGCCCCGGCGGTCGCGACGAGACCGGCAAGTTGACGCCGATCGATCTCAAGGTCGGCGACAGGGTGCTGTTCGGAAAGTGGTCGGGCACCGAGGTCAAGATCGACGGCCAGGACCTCCTGATCATGAAGGAGTCGGACATCATGGGCGTTCTCACCGACGCCACGCCCGCCAAAAAGAAGGCCGCTTGATGACCTCCGGGAGGAGTCGTCACCGGGCATAGCCCGTCGAAGACGGGCGTGAACGCTCTCATGTCCCGGTGATCCACGTCTTCTCCCATCCCACGCATTCAGACGTGTCACGCATCAGACGTGGATGGCCGGAACAAGTCCGGCCATGACGTCGAAATCGAAATCTCAGGAGATCAAACAATGTCAGCCAAAGATGTCAAATTCGGCGTCGAAGCCCGCGACAGGATGCTGCGCGGCGTCGACATTCTTGCCAATGCGGTGAAGGTCACGCTGGGTCCGAAGGGCCGCAACGTCGTGCTCGACAAGTCGTTCGGCGCGCCGCGCATCACCAAGGACGGCGTCACCGTCGCCAAGGAGATCGAGCTCGACGACAAGTTCGAGAACATGGGCGCGCAGATGGTGCGCGAGGTCGCCTCCAAGTCCGCAGACGCGGCCGGCGACGGCACCACTACCGCCACCGTTCTGGCCCAGGCGATCGTGAAGGAAGGCGCCAAGTCGGTCGCCGCCGGCATGAACCCGATGGACCTGAAGCGCGGCATCGATCTTGCCGTCGAAGCCGTGGTCGCCGACCTGGGGCGCAACTCCAAGAAGGTCACCTCGAACGACGAAATCGCGCAGGTCGGCACGATCTCCGCCAACGGCGATTCCGAAATCGGCAAATTCCTCGCCGACGCCATGAAGAAAGTCGGCAACGAGGGCGTGATCACGGTTGAAGAAGCCAAGTCGCTCGAGACCGAACTCGACGTCGTCGAGGGCATGCAGTTCGACCGTGGCTACATCTCGCCCTACTTCGTCACCAACGCCGAAAAGATGCGCGTTGAGATGGACGACGCCTACATCCTGATCAACGAGAAGAAGCTCTCCTCGCTGAACGAGCTGCTGCCGCTGCTCGAGGCCGTGGTGCAGACCGGCAAGCCGCTGGTGATCGTCGCGGAAGACGTCGAAGGCGAAGCGCTTGCGACGCTGGTGGTCAACCGCCTGCGCGGCGGCCTCAAGGTCGCGGCCGTCAAGGCGCCGGGCTTCGGCGATCGCCGCAAGGCCATGCTGCAGGACATCGCCATCCTGACCGGCGGCCAGGCGATCAGCGAAGACCTCGGCATCAAGCTCGAAAACGTCACGCTGCAGATGCTCGGCCGCGCCAAGAAGGTGATGATCGACAAGGAGAACACCACCATCGTCAACGGCGCCGGCAAGAAAGCCGACATCGAG
>NZ_MKSM01000044.1 GCF_001897285.1 Nitrobacter sp. 62-23 | reverse complement strand
AGTCGGCGCTTTCGCACACGTCGGTCTGGTCGCCCCAGATTTCCGGGAACGACGTCGGCAGATCGGCGTACCAGTCGTAGAAGCTCATGTTCACGCCGCCGAAGAGCTGCAGGAAGCGAGAGCCTGCGGCATACGACAGCATCGACATCGCAGGGATCGGCGAGAAGCCCATCACCCGGTCCGGTCCATGCTTGCGCGCGGTGTACAAACAAGCCGCCGCAATCAGCTCGACCAGCTCTTCCCACTTGGCGCGGCGATAACCGCCCTTGCCGCGCGCCTTCTGCATGCGCAGGCGCTTCTGGTCGTCTCCGACCAGCGAGGCCCAGGCCTGCACCGGATCCGGGAACGAGGCCTTCGCCTCCTTCCACATATCGAAAAGCGGACCGCGGACGTAGGGATACTTGATCCGGATCGGGCTGTAGACGTACCAGGAGGCGGAGATGCCGCGCTGGCAGCCACGGGGCTCGTAAGGCGGCAGGCTGCGCTCAAGCAGCGGATAGTCCGTCTGCTGCATTTCCCAGGTAATGATTCCGTCCTTGACGTAGATCGCCCAGGAGCAGCCGCCGGTGCAGTTCACGCCATGCGTGCTGCGGAAGACGTTATCGTGGGACCAGCGGTTGCGGTAGAACTCTTCCCACTTGCGCTCCCGGGGATTAACGAGATCCAATATCCAGCTCATCAGTGTCTCCTCGGTGCATTCGTCCGGCCGCGCGGCCTGTTACCGTCAGTACCCTTAAATCTTCCAATCCAGCCGTCGGCATACGTACCCGTAAACCAACCACCGTTGTATGGACCCGTGCTTCGTCCAGTCGTAGGCGTAGCCATCATCGGACGCCGTACACCGAACTTTAACCGATTCCGCCACCGGAAGCCCGCGATCAAAAGCAGGACTGCGGCACCAAGCCCGGTCAGACCCGCCAGCTGCCAAATCGCCGAGGCCGAACGCACAGCCAGACCTTCCTGCGCGAGGAAGGCAGCGACGTCCGCACGCTCTTGCGGGGTCGGCGGTTGCTTCGACCAGACCGCTTTCATGGTCGGCGTGGGCAAACCAGCGAGCCAGGCGCTCAGTCCGCTCGTTCCACCGAGGCGCTTCGCCACTTCGGTCAAATCAGGACCAAGCCGGCCGCCGCCGAACGCTCCGAGACCACCGGTACTGTGGCAAGCCATGCAGGGCGGTCCGCCATTCGCAAAGCGATCATTGCCCGTGAACAGATCCTTGCCCCTTTCAGCATCGCCCTTGAGGGCAGGCGCCGCCGCGGCAGCAGACCCGCCGCCTCCGCCCGACCCCAGAAATGCAAGGATATTGTCAACTTCAGTGGAGCTGAGGCCCAGATTGGGCATCTCCATGCCATGGTATTTGGCGAGCAGCTCGACCGCGATCGGATCCTTTTTCGCGATCATCGCGTCCGGCGCCGAAATCCAGGAGTGCAGCCATTCGCCGGAGCGCTCCTTGGTGACGTTCTTCAGGTCGGGACCAACAAGATCCCCCCCGCCGATGGTGTGGCACGCGCCGCACGTTTTTGCTTCGAATAATTCCTTGCCGGCCGCTGCATCGGCCGCGTTAGCCACGCTCGGCAACGCTGCCCATATGGCTGTAGTCGTAGCTAGCGCAACAAGTGGCATCAAACGCCATGACGCTAGGGGCTTTTTGCTCATGATCCCTCGTCCTCAGATCCATATGATCGGGCGGGTGTTAAGGCTTATGTTAGATAGACGTTTCCCGCTCGTGACCCGCCGTTCTCAGACCCACATGATCGGCGACGGTAAGTTATGCTAGACTAGAATCGTTAGAAAGCGCAAGGGCGTTGATCCCAGAAATGTGTATTTTTTTCGCTTGCGATCGAGCACCGACTGCGATGCGATCGATTGAGTGCTGCGCTCGGGATCAATGCGCGGAGACCCCTTGTTTTCGCGGCCTGCGCGAGCACATCGACCATCTAAATATGCTACTCGGATAGCACTTCCTGCTCAGCTATTTATCAGGTACTTACTGGTAGATCCACCTGCGAGAAACGGCGCGGTGCAAGAGTGCGCGCAATGCGCGGGCAAATATTCGCACCGCAAATATTCGCACCGCATGCGCTGTCGGATCGGGGCGATCGAGATCGTTTTGACACCTGCCCGATTGCCCGAACCGTTGCCATATCGTTTCAATTGCGCGAAGTGCCTCGGTCCGAGGGCGGGGGACGATGCAGACTTGCGGAAACCGCCCGACCGTTGCGACTTTTGGCCACGCCCCGCGCGTGTCCGCAACAGGACAGAGCATTGCCGAGGATCCCGTTCCGTCGTTCATGGCGGACACGCCGGCCTTTCGACGCTGTCGGCCGTTACGCAATCGATCAATTACGTTGAAGCCCGGTGCGGAATCCTTAAACATGCACCGGAACTCCCTCCCCCCGACCTAGGAGAACATTCATGGCTAAGTCGCGCCTGCCCGCGTTCCTGGAGAACCATCCGGGTCTTGGCGGTCTTGACAACGTGGAAATGCCGCGACTGAAGCTGCTTCAGGCGTCGTCACCCGAACTTGCGCAATCTGACAACGCCAAACAGGGCGAATTTTGGCACAGCCTGCTCGGCCGAAGCGTCGGCTCGACCATTCGCATCTGCCCGGTTTTTATCAACTGGTGCTTCATCCTGTGGCGGCCACGGGAAGCGGGCGGCGGGATTCTCGCTCGCTCCGACGATGGCAAGCATTGGACGCCCGCCGATGCCGAGTTCACGGTCAAGCTCAAAAGCGGTGAAGAAGTGACCTGGCGAACCGGCCGCTCGGTGGCGGCATCGGGCCTGAATAAACGCGGCAGCTATAATCCGAACGATCCCAATTCGCCGCCGGCCGCCACACGCTTATATTCGATCGTATGTTCATTTCCGGATCACCAGAATTGGCCGCCCGCGGTCGTGACGCTGCAGCGAACCGGCGTCAAGGCGGCGACCAAGCTGATCGATCAATTAAAGATCCTGCGCGCCCCGTCTTTTGGCGTCATTCTGGAAATGTCCTCGGTCAAGGACGAGTCGCCGGCCGGCGAATTCAACAACTACGCCTTCGAACTGTACGGCCCGGTGGAAGACAAACCATTCTACGAGGAAAATTCAAGACAGTACCGTTTCTTCATCGAGCATGGCCTCAAGGTGAAAGACCTTGAAGACGCACAGGACGACTAGCCCGACGATGAATTCGCACTGAGCAAACGACGCGCTTCTCCGGCATCGTTGACACAATGCCGGCGCGCCGCTGTCCCTCTCGATGATGCGCGAATGCATCGGTCCCTGCACCCTCCCAGGAGTCCTGCCGTGGAGGTGAGTTCCTTAAGGAACACAATGGGTTCGGATCAGGCCAGTGAGCGCTCAGCCGTGGGACGGTTATGGGACATCGCGTTTGTCCCGGGCGAATGGATGCTCTCCCGCTTTTCCGGTTTGGACAGGTCACGATGGCCGGTTCTGTGGGTCATCGGCCTCTTTCTGGTTCAGGCCGTGCCCGCCGCCATCATCCGCGCGTCCAACCTCGAGGAAGGACGGATCATCGCCATCGCACGCGGTGCACTGGAGGATGGTCATTGGCTTACGCCATTCGTTTACGGCGAGAGATTCGCGGAGCGGCCGGTTCTCGTGTCATGGATAGCCGCGCTCCTTGGCGAAGCGACGGGAAGCGTGACGCTCTGGTCGTTGCGCATTCCTCACCTTTGCTTCTTCCTTGCCGGAACGCTGCTGATCTACAGCCTGCTTCGATCCGCCACCGGCAAAAGTGCCGCAATTTTCGGCGCGCTTTGCTGGATCAGCATGCCGGTCGTCGCGCCCAAATTCATCAACGCCGAACCTGACATCGTCCTTTCAGTCCTGCTGTTCGCCGCATTTTGCATCTGGTGGCAAGGCACTCGCAACAACAGCACGACGCCCCGACGATGGCTCTGCATCAGCCTATTGATCGCCCTCGCCGGCCTCACAAAGGGGCCGCAGGAAGTTGCTTACTTCACTCTCGGCGTCGGCGCCTACATCCTTTTGAAACAGCGTCATCAGATGCCGGCGTTTATCGCAGCGCACATTGGTGCCGGACTCGTCATCGGCGGCTGGTATGGCCTCGTTTATCGGCCAGGCGATATCGAGACCTGGCAAACTCATTCGCGTCTGGCGCATACCACCGCCGGCCTTTCGACGGTTCTCGGACATCTAGATTTCGTCAAGAGTCTGGCTGTTGAATTCCTGCCGGGTTCCATCCTGATTGGACCGGCGATCGTGATCGCCGTCCGAAAATGGCGACATTCGCGGGATGACCTGCTGCTGGCCGCGATACTTTACTCGGCGGCTTGCACGCTCATTCTCCTGGTCTGGCCGGGTAAAGTGGCTGCGCGCTACGCCATGCCGGGAACCATGACGTTGGCTGTCGTTTGCGGGCTGATGTTCGAGCACTGGCTTCACAGCCACCGCAAAGTCATCGTGTCGGCACTGGTTGTGACTTACGCGATTTTTGGCGGCCTGCTGGTTCGAAGCTGGATCGTCATGCCGTTCGCTCCGCAGTTGTTTCAGGAAAGCCGGCTGGCTGGCCAGGCGATTGCCGCCACCCTCCGGCAAAGACCGGGCCGTCTTTATGTCGTGAACGGAGATGCAACCAATCACAACATGCTGGTTTACGTGAAAGGACCGATCAGCGCGGTTTCGCTGGACGATCTGGCTGCACTGAACACCCCGGCAATGGCAGTTCTCCTTCCCGAGCACGAGCAAGCTCTGTCTCGGATGAAGCCCGCATTGCAATTGATCGACAAGGGTGACGTTGTCTGCGGGAAAGTCCGTTACAACATCGTCGAGATTATCCCTCCGGAATGAACCGGCCGATCTCTTCATCATGTTGAGCGAGGTCAAGTCGTCACAGGTCGCAACAGCGGTCCGCCCGTCCCGCGTTGTCGACTCTTGGACCTGATGCAACGACCCGGCCGGCCAGCCGATGTCACTTGCGGCAAGGCGCGCTCAGGGTCCAAGGGTCCAGGCACAGAGCTTGAAACGTATGAGATTAACAAGTATTTTCAATGATATAAGGAACATGCCAATCGCCCTTGGCGACCCGCCCGCAATTTCAATTGACCTCGCGGTCCTACCCGTTACTCTCGAAATGCTGGAGAATGCATCGCCCGGTTCCATCATAAACGCGACAGCATGGCTCCCTGTCTCTGAAGACCAATTGATATGCTCGGTAAGCTGACGATTGACGCCCTGCCGTTTTATAGCGGCATCGCCATGGCAGGTGCGCTGACCGTCGTGTGCACTGCACTAAGCGTGGTCGCGCTCATCACCTGGCTTGGTCGATGGCGCTATTTGTGGACCGAATGGCTGACGAGCCTCGACCACAAGAAAATTGGCATCATGTACGTGACGCTGGCGCTGATCATGCTGGTGCGCGGCGTCATCGATGCCCTGATGATACGCACCCAGCAGGCGTTCGCATTCGAACCGCACGGCTATCTGCCGCCCGACCATTTCGACCAGATCTTCACGTCTCACGCCACCATCATGATGTTCTTCGTGGCGATGCCGTTCGTGCTCGGCCTGCTCAACATCGTCGTTCCGCAGCAGATCGGCGCGCGGCGGGTGGCGTTTCCATTCATGAATGCGGTGGGGCTGTGGCTCACAGCGTCCGGCGCCGCCTTGGTGATGATCTCGCTGGTTATCGGCAAGTTCTCGACCGCCTACTGGACCGCCTACCCGCCCCAGTCGGGAATACAGTTCAATCCGGGCGTCGGCGTCGATTACTGGATCTGGGCGGTCCTGCTCAGCAGCATCGGCTCGATGCTGGCGGGAATCAGCTTTCTCGTCACGATCGTCAAGCGACGCGCGCCGGGGATGCGACTGATGATGATGCCGCTCTTTACCTGGGCGGCGCTGTGCACCAGCATATTGATCATATTCGCCTATCCGGCCCTGATCGTTGCCGCTGCCCTGCTTGGACTCGACCGTCACCTCGGCACGCACTTTTTCACCGGCCTCCAGGGCGGCGGCAACGTCGCAAACTATG
Source organism: Nitrobacter sp. 62-23 (assembly GCF_001897285.1). GTDB lineage: Bacteria > Pseudomonadota > Alphaproteobacteria > Rhizobiales > Xanthobacteraceae > Nitrobacter. The sequence goes on along the minus strand of NZ_MKSM01000044.1, from coordinate 4,568 downwards.
TCAGCCTGTTCTGGACCTGGGGCCATCCACACGTCTACATCCTGATCCTGCCTGCGTTCGGCATCTACTCAGAGGTGGCGGCAACCTTCTCGGGCAGGAAATTGTCCGGATACAATCCCCTCATCTACTCCACTGTGGCGATCACAGTGCTCTCGTTGGTCGTCTGGCTGCATCATTTCTTCACCCTCGGGTCGGGCGCCGACGTCAATGCCTTCTTTGGCAGTGCGGCGCCGCTGATCGCCGTGCCGACGATCGTGACGATCGCGGCCTGGTTGCTCACGATGTATCGGGGCCGCGTGCAATTCTCGGTGCCGATGCTGTTCACGCTCGGGTTCATCGTGACGTTTCTCGTCGGCGGCGTCTCCGGTTTCCTGTTCGCGGTGGCGCCGGCCAGTATCCACGACACCACTTTCCGGGTGGCGCACTTCCACAACCTGCTGATCCCCGGGGCTCTGTTCGGCTATTTCGCCGGCTACCAGTACTGGTTTCCCAAGGCGTTCGGCTTTCGCCTTGATGAGAAATGGGGCCGGCGCGCTTTCTGGTGCTGGATCGTCGGCTTCTGCCTGGCTTTCTTGCCGCTGTATGTTCTCGGCCTGATGGGTATGCCGCAGCGCCTCAACCGCAGCGATGTCGCCGACTGGCAGCCGTATCTGATCGTCGCCCAGTGCGGCGTTGTACTGATCCTGTTCGGCATCGCCTTCCTGGCCGTCCAGATCGCCGTCAGCATCCGCGACCGCGCCGCGCTTGCGGTCCCGGGCGGTGACCCCTGGAATGCCAGGACGCTGGAATGGGCGACCGCCTCGCCGCCGGCGGCCTATAACTTCGCCGTTGTGCCCGAGGTCCATGACATCGATCCATGGTGGACCATGAAGCAGGAGAAAACGGGCGGTCGCCGACCCTCCCGCTTCCACGATATCGTCATGCCCGGCAACAGCAGCGCCGCAATCGTGCTTGGCGCGATGTCGTTCGTCTTCGCTTTTGCCATGATCTGGTACATCTGGTGGCTGGCCGCCGTCGGCGGGTTGGGCATGTTTGCCGCGCTCCTGTGGCAGACATTCCATGACCGTGCCGGACACCGCATCCCGGCGAGCGAGGTCGAAGCCATCGAGAACCATCGCGCCGTATCCTGCGTAGTCGCAGTCGGGGCGACGACGTGACCGACGCTGACGTGACCGCAGACGACGACAATGAGACCGGAGCCACGGCGGTCCAGCGCGCCATCGAGGAAAAAACCTACGGCTTCTGGATCTGGCTGATAAGCGACGCGATCATCTTCGCGCTGCTCTGCGCGATCTTTGTAGCGATGGCGCACAGCACGGCCGACGGGCCGGCCGGGCACACGTTGTTCAGCCTCCGGCACATCTTCGCCCAAACCATGGTGCTGCTGGCGAGCAGCGCGACGTTCGGCTTCGCCAGCGTTGCAATCGCAGCCGGACGCGGTCGGCGCGCGGTGCTCTGGCTGGGCGTGACGTTCCTGCTCGGATCAGGCTTCATTGCCGCCGAGATCGCCGAATTCCACAGCATGGCCATCGCCGACGCAGGCCCATGGCGAAGCGGCTATCTCTCGGCCTTCTTCACGCTGGTCGGTGCTCACGGCGCTCACGTGAGTGTCGGCCTGGTGTGGATCGTCCTGTTGGGATGCGAGGTCATGTTGCGCGGGGTGACCCCGTTCGCCGCGTCGCGGGTCCATCGGTTGGGCCTGTTCTGGCATTTCCTCGTGATGGTCTGGATCAATATCTTCTCCCTCGTCTATCTCCCGGCGTTTCTCTAGGGTCTGTTCCAACTGCGTTGAACCAGACCCGTCGCTTATCTTTTTGTTTGAGCATGATCTTTTCCGAAAACCGGTTTCCGCTTTTCGGAGCCATGCTTTAGGCTCCAGACTCAATTGGTCCACCCGGTTATGACAGCGGCGATATTGACGGCCGCTTCGAGAGTTGCGCGCCAGCTTGTCGCAGCGGGTGGCGATGCGGCGCCAATCCTTGAGCCTGCAAAACATGCGCTCGATCCGGTTGCGCAGTTATAGACGTCGGTGTCGAAGGGATGGGTTCGCTTTCGCGTTGGGTTGTTCGGGATGACCGGAATGGTCCAGCAGTGGCGCAGGAAGAGCCGAAAGCCGCTACGGTCGTAAGCGGCCTCGGCGACGCATAAGCGTGCCGCTGACAACCCGGAGAGCAGGGGCAAAACAACGCGAAGATCACCGCGTTGTCCGGGAGTTATCTCGATAGTGAGAGGTCGGCCATGGCCGTCGACGACGGCGGGGATTTTGGTCGTGCGCCTGCCGCGTGAGCGCCCAATCGCCTGTTCCTCCGCCCCCTTTTCCGCCCGCTGCCGAGCGATGCGCCTTTGCTATCGTGCTGTCGATCATGTGCACGTCATTCGGGCTGGCTGTTGCCAAGGCGCGAAACAGCTTCTGCAACAGGCCGCGCGCCGACCATCGATGAAAGCGATGATAGATCGTCGTCGGGTCATAGCATGAAGGGCAAGCCTGCCCGCGACAACCGGCCCTCAACACATGCACGCTCCCGCTGATCACGCGGCGATCATCGACCCGGCGCGCTCCGGGGCGGTTCTTCGGAAGCAACGGGCCGATCGCTGCCCATTGCGCATCGCTTAGCCAAAACTCGTTCGCCATCGTCAAGCCCCGTGCCGAGCTTGACCCTGCTTTGCTCCATAACCTCAATATTCTGATCGAGTGTGGAGCCTAAGGGTCTTTCACCGCTTCATGGAAACGGTGAAAGACCCTTGATTTAACACGTTTTTTCTTCACGCGAACCGGATTTCACTTCGCTCGAAAACGCTCTAGCATGGCAGCCGCGCCGCCATCACCGGACGGACCCGCCATGCAGCATCGCAAGGACGTCACGACGAAGTCATGCCTCGTGGGGATCGCCCTCGCGTCAGTCCTGACCGCTATTCCATTCGGTCTCGTCGCCGCTCGCGCGCTGCCGCCGACGCAGACCTTTGCCATCATCGCCGTGACTGCGATTGCACAAGTTGTCGTCCACTTGCTGTACTTCCTGCGCATCGACCTGAACTCATCGTCGCAGAACAGACTGGTCATGCTCGGCTTCGCAGCCGTCGTGCTTCTTATTCTGGTTGGCGGCACGCTGTGGATCATGTTCGACCGCTATTATCCCCTGACGTAGGCGGCGGCGATGCGACCACGATATTTTGGAATGCACATGAGCGGCGAATCCTGTTTTGCTAGGCCGCGTCGCATGAGTGTTTGAGATTGGTGAAGACCTGCTCGATCGGATTGAGGACCGGACTGCAGGGCGGCAGAAAAATGCGACGTGTGCCGGCGGCGCGGGATCACATTGCGAGCTGCGGCCTTGTGGCCGCAGGGCTCGGAAATGTCCGTTTAATGGCATCAATCGACCACTACCGACCACTCGGCGCGAATCGGCCCTTCATGGATGTTCGTCCAACCCTCTCCGCGGAACACTCAAGCTAGCTATAGCCACTCAAGCTAGCTATAGCCTCGCAACCTCAGATCTCGATTCAAACCGGAATCGGGACTTCATGGCTTTGATTTAACGCGTTTTCTTCAAGCGAACCGGCATCCATCCCGGGTCGGACCCGGCGAATGCTCCGCTCGAAAGCGCTATAGCCGATCGAGCGAGTTAATCTCCTATCGAAGCTTTGCGGCTTATGTCGACCAGTTCGGCGTGCGCGCATCGAACTGACTTTTGCCGAGTCCGAGGGTTCGTTCCGAAAGATGCGCATAAGCAAGCGCAGGGAACGTTTTTCGAGCTATTTGCGAACTATATTGAGCGCCGCTGATTGCGCCACCACACGCCGAAGGCGAACATCACTGCGGCCGCGAGGCCAAACCAGGTGATGGCGTATTGCAGGTGATCGTCTTTCAGATGCACGTCGAGCGGACCAGGCTTCGGGATACCACTCGCGGGCACCGGCGTCTCGAGGTCGATGTAGAAGGGGGCGACGTTTTCCCAGCCGAGGGTCTGAGCCATCGCGCCGATATCACGGGAGAACCACAGCCGCTTGTCACGGGTGGGTGATGGCGTCAGCAGACCGGCCTTTTCCGGGAAGCGGAGATAGCCAGTCATTGCGACCGGCTGACCGGTCACCAGCGGACTCACGGCGCGGTCCTGCTGGCTGCGATCCTGCACGGTGTTTGGCACGAAGCCCGCATTGATAACGACCGTGCCGCCATCGGGCAACCGCGCCGGCAGAAATGCCCAGGTGCCGACCCCGACGTCCGGGCGCACCGCCGAGGCGAAGGTGTAAACCATCGCGTCGGGCCGCGACTCGTAGGTCGCGGAAAAGCTCACGCGGCGAAACTCGTCTTTGTCCGGAGACAAGGCCGCCCAGTCTGACGGGTTCGGCAATGCGGATGGCTTTTCTGCAAGACGCTCGGAGAGGACAGCGATAAGAGCATGCTTTTCGGTCCGACGCTGCAATTGCCACACGCCAAGCCCGATCAGCACAGCGATCATGACCAGCGTAAAGACGCCAAGGCCTTTTTGGTGGCTTGGAGTATTTGTCATTGGTTTTTGTGGATGGGTCTGGCTTCTGCGGCTTTGTGGTGGAACTGGAGGCTGATG
>NZ_MKSM01000043.1 GCF_001897285.1 Nitrobacter sp. 62-23 | reverse complement strand
GACCCAGCGGCAGCCAGGCATAAATGCCGGCCGCCTCCTGGCGTATCATGCCCGCCCGCAGCATCAGCCGGTGCGAGACGATCTCGGCTTCCTTTGGGGTTTCCTTCAGGATCGGCAAAAAGAACCGCGACAAACGCATGGGCAGGCCTGGGAATCGCTTCGGGATGGGAACGCTCGCAGTGAAACCGGATCGGCTGACAAAATACAAGGGCCTGCGGGAGGACAAGCCGCGCGAAAGCGGCGGAATTCCGCTCGGCCCGGACAATTTATGTGTCCGGATCGCGAGACACTCCCGGAGCTGCCAGAGACCTGGTTTTATTTGATCTGAATTTCCGCCTCGGCATGGACCTGGTCGAAATCAGAGATCAGAACATCGAGCGCGAGGGTCCAGTGTCCGGCAATGGGGACGGCCATCGACGCCTGCCACTGTCCATCGCCCAGCGATCGCGCTTCCGTGATCGATGGCTCGATGCCGTTGTCGGGGCTGGACAGCGTGACGGACACGCCCTTGGCGGACAGCGGTTCCTCGTCCGGCGTCCGCAACTGGATTGCGATGCTGACAGGCCCGGCGCGGCCCGGCGACAGCGTCACATCCGCCATCATTCGTCCGGTATGAATGTGCGTGAAGAAGGGTTGGGCTGCGACCATCAGCGCCCGAGGCGGCGGGGTGAAGCGCCAGAGACCGACGACGCCGAGGATAGCGGCCACCAGCACCAGTTCGGCGGCGATCGTTCGCCGCATGTTGTGGCGAGAGGCGGGACTGCCCTGCCCGATCCGCGGCGTCAGGTACAGGCGATTCCAGAGCGCGATCGCCAGCAGCAATGCCACCAGCACCAGCTTGACCGCGAGGACGCGGCCATAATTCGTGGTCCACAGCGCATCCACCCGCTCAAGCTGCACGACAGCGAGCAACAGGCCGCTCGCCAGCAGCGCGGCAACGGCGAACGGGATGACGCGTGAAAACCGCATCAGGACGTCGACGGCGGTCTGGCGGGGTTCGCGCATCGCCAATGCGAGCGGGACCAAGGACCCAACCCAGAACGCCAGGGCAGCGCCGTGAACGAACACCGCGGGCGCGGTGAGCCATCGCGGCGAGGCGTTAGCGGCGTGGCCGGTTGCCGCCAGCGCGAGGCCAACGCCGGCCAGAGCGCCGAGAGACATCGCCTTTCCGCCAATCCCGCCGACACGATGCGATAGCAGGGCCAGAAGCAAGGCCGCGGACGCGATCGCAGCCGACAACCCGAACGAGCCGCGAGCGCCGACCGCCCAGACCTCCGCGTCAGGTAACGACGACAGCGGCAGGCCAAGGGCGTCCAGTCCCTGTAGTCCGATCGAAAGTGCCAGTGCGGCCAGCGCGATCAACTCGACGCTGCTTCCGATCACGCGCATTGCCGGCGCGAACGGCGCGCGCATCCAGGCCACGAAGAACGCGCCGCCGGCGCCGACGAACAGACCGACGTAGATCGCCAGCCGCGCCAGCCAGATCGCGCCGCGCAGCAGCGCATCATTCGAGCGCACCGCCTGCGGCGCATCCACGTCGCGCCGGCCAACCCAGAACGTTACGGAGCCGCCCACCGGATGACCGTCCGCCGAAGCCACCCGCCAACTGATGACATGCGCGCCATCACCCAGAACCGGCGGCGTGAGGACGAGTTGCGCGCCGTCGCGACGAATCTCAGCGAGGCTCTCGCTCGCGCCGCCCTGATCGACGATCCGGATCGTCAGCGGTTCGACCGGCTCGTTGAAGGTCAGCGTCAGCGTCGCGGGCGCGCGCGCCAGCAGCGCACCGTCCGCGGGACTGCTGGCGATCAGGCTGGCGTGGGCGAAGGCCGCCGAAGGCAGCATCAATGCCGCCAGCAGCAAGCACAATACCGCCGCCAGACGTCTCACGGAGGCAATCCTCAGTGGCTGGCCTTCAGGCGAACCGCCGGCGCAGGCGCACGCAGCTTGTCGGCGTCATGCCCAGAAGACGGGATTTCAATCCAGCGCTCGACGCCCTGCTCGCACTCCTGCACGGCGGGAAAATAGAGACTCTGTCCAGCCTTGTCCGGAAGCCGCACGATCAAGCCAAACGTGTCGTAGAGGTTATCCGGCAACGGACCGCCGTGCCACGCCACCTCGTCGACAACATCGGTGACGGATTTGCCGTGCGGCCCCTGCACCGGCGCATCGAGCTTTCTGCTCTTGATCTCGACCTTCCAGCCCGGCTTCATCTGCGGCTTCGCCGACAGGATTCCGTCCGGCAGTTTGATCCGCAGCGCCGTCGTCGCACTACCGTTACAGCCATGCGGCACGGTGAAGACGAGATGCGAATAGCTGTCAGCGGGCGCGTCCGCCGGCTGGACCGTAACGTGCGCCAGCGCCGCGTTGCACGTGGCCACGGCGGCAGCCGCCGCAATGACCGACCCTGTCCACAATCGTACCGCACGCATCACTTCATATGTCCGTCATGCTGATGGTCCGTCATCGCTCCACCGGCCTGCGTGCTCGGTGCCTTCGCGCCGATGCCTTGCACATCGAGCGTGACATCGACCTTGCCCGCTTTCTCGAATTCAAGCGTCACCGGCACTTTACCGCCCTGTTTGAACGGGTGCTTGAGATCGACCAGCATCAGGTGATAGCCGCCCGGCGCCAGCTTGACGGTCTTGCCGGGCTCGATCGTAAGGCCACCTTCGACCGGATGCATTTTCATCACGCCATTGCTGACGCTCATCTGATGAACCTCCAGCTTTGCGGCGGCATCCGTCGAGCCGCCGACAAGCTTGTCGGCGGTCGTGCCGTTGTTCTCGATGGTGAGATACCCACCGCCGACCTTGGCGCCGCCAGCCGTGGCACGGGTCCACGGCTGCGAAATGACCAGGTCGCCGGCCTTCACGGACTCGGCATGGACCGGCGCGGCCAGCGCAAGCGCGGCGATCGCGCCGACCATGCCGCGCAGCATCAACGATGATGTCATCACATTCTCCATTCTGATTTTGGTTCTGCCACAGCAGGCATGCTCGGCTGCAAGCGCCGGGTGAAATCATGACAGCAAGCGCGCGCAGTGACTGGCATTGCTCACCACCTCACCTTGAACCCAGCATAGACCGCTCGCCCGGTGCCGGGTTCAAACAATGGTGAATTGGCGTTGGCGCGGTCGATGATCGAACTGGAGGCGATGTAGGACGTATTGGCGAGGTTGCGGGCTTCGACGTAACCGGAATAGCGCTCGCCGTCGTCAAAGCCGGCCTTCAGCCCATAAATCGCGTAAGCATTGGTGCTCAGCGTATTGGCGCTGTCAACATAGTAGCCCTGCGGCACCCATTCGAGGTTCGGGCCGATGTAGAATCCGCTCGGATGCTTGTAGAGCAACTCGGCGCGAACAAAATGGCGCGGCGCGCCCGGCAGCAGATTGTTACCGAACACTGCATCGTTGTCGAAACGGAAGTCGTTGAAGGTGTAGGCGACGTTGAGCCAGAGCTTGTCGGGCCTGTCGCCGCGCACGAACAGATTGCGGAAGATCGCAGCGCCCGCGCCGGCCTCGATGCCCTGATGCATGGTGCGGTCGGCGTTGGTGACGTTGCAGTTGCCGAACGCGCTGTAAAGGCAGAGCAGTTCATTCCGGATCTGCGCACGGTAGTAGGTCAACTCCCAGGTGGCATTCGGGCGTCTGTCGCGCGTGCCGATCTCATAAGTCGTCGCGGTTTGCGCGCGAATGCTGGTGAACGGAATCGTCGGAATGCCGGGGCCGTTCGAACTCTCGCCAAAGCTCGGCACCTCGGCGCTGCGCGAGATGTTGGCAAAGGCCTGCCAGGTCGGATCGATCTGCCAGAGTAGCCCTCCCTTCGGGCTCCACAGGTTGAACTCGGTTCGGCCTGATTGATCGCCGTCGTTCAGGAGGCGATCCTGCCGGTCGCGCGTGGCGTAGAGGAATTGTGTGCCGGCAACCGCGGCGACGTTCGGCAGGAAATAGAACGAATCCTCGACGTAAACCGAGGTGTTCTGCGAGCGATCGATCGACGACGACAGCAGCGCGCCTTTCTGGCCCGCGAGGTTGGCGAACTGTTGGTTGTCGATACGGCCGTTGAGCAGATTGACGCCCGCCACCACGCGGTTACGAAAGCCGCCGATCAAGCGGTCATCAGTCACGCGCGCAAAGCCGCCATAGTCCTGATAGTGATAATCCAGCCATTGAAAGATCGGGTGCATCAGGTGCCGGTCAACCCCGAACCCACCGAACTCGACGATCGTATCGTCGAACCGCATGGTGGTCTTGTTGGCGATCCGCACGGTATCGATATTGCGCTGCTGGTCGAGCGCGACGTTGCCGGCCGCGGCGGTCTGGGGCGATGTCAACGCCGAATCCTTGCTGACGGTGCCGGGAATGCGTTGCCGCACGTCATTGGCGTTGAGATAGAACCGCGTCTCGAAATCCGGCGAGAACTGATAACCGACATTGCCGCTTACGCGCGTCGAGTGGCCGAAGCTGTGATCGCGGAAGCCGTCGCTCGCCTGGGTCGATGCGGTGAGGAAACCATCCCACGGGCCGTTGGTGCCGCCGGCATTGGCTTGCAGCCGCCAGAAGCCGAACGCGCCGGCGTCGACGCTGGCGCCGTTGACGAACGGATCGCGGCCGGACGGGGTGACGAAATTGATGGCGCCGCCGAGCGAATTGGCGCCGAAGCGCAGCGCATTGCCGCCCTTGAACACTTCGACGTATTTGTAGGCGGTCGGGTCGATCTCCTGAAAATCACCGTAGCCGTCGGCGGTGTTGATCGGGATTCCGTCCATATAGAGCTGGACGCCACGCAGATGGAAGTTGCGCGACAGGCTCGAACCGCGGATCGACAGCCGGGTGTCGTCGCCCCATTTCGGCTGGACGAAGACGCCGGGCACATAGTCCAGAATGTCCTTGATGGTGCTGGCGACCGTCGAGTTCTTGTAGGCGTCGGCCGTCACCAGCGCGACGCCGCCGGGCGTCTGCTGGATTTCCCGCAGCGCCTGTTGCGCGGTTGCGACCGTCAAGGATGCGGGGACGGTTGCCGGAACGGCGACCTGCGACGGAGCGGGGCGCGCAGCGACACGGCGCGGGGCCTGATTTGACCGGGTCGCGCTGCGCGTTGCGCGCTTCGGCTGGGACCGGCTGGCATGGGGCGCCGTGACCGTTACGGTTGGCAAGGTGGTGGTGTCGGAGCTGGACTGCGCCAGAGCGGCGGCGGGCGATACGATCGCGACTATCGTCGCGAGCGCGCCGCAAAGCGCGCTACCTCCGCCGGGGGCGAGGTGGTTAAGCATGATATATTCCTGATGCCGGACAATCGCCGGAGCGTTCGAACAGATCGGATCGCTGCGATGTCATCGCAGCAATCATTCAAAATTTACTAAATCAGGAAATGCCGGGAGGGCCGCGGGCCTGCGCGTTGGAGGCCGCCGCGGACGGCGGCGGCACGAAGCTCGTTTCGCGCCAGATGACCGCTTTAACCTCGCGCTCAACCGTAACGACCGAGCCTTGCGGGTCAGGTGTCGGGGTCGCGGAATGAACCGCGCCGCATAACGTGCAGCAGTTGGCTTGACCTTGCTGCGGGTCAGTCTGCCCCTCTTGCGAAGAACTCGCATCGGCGACGTGCGAGCAGATCGCCCCCGCCAGCGGATCCGCCGCTGCATTGTTGAACGCCAGGCAGGCCGCAACCGGTGCAAAAATCTGCACCAGCATCGCAATCATGACGATTGGAAGAAATTTCCCCAGCCGCCGTCGCATGGACCCCCAGCCTTTCGAGCCGAGCGTTACCATGACCCGACGAGGGTGTCGAGCGGGGATTGGGAGCAAGCTAATCCGGGAAGCCCATCAAATGCGAAAGCCGCGTCACATTGAGCAGACCCGCATAATATGCCCACGTCGCAATTCCGTAGAGGATCAGGGAAACGATCGTGGTCCAGATTATTTTGCGGCGCATCAGCGCCATTACCGGGGCCCCGGGATCGGTACCCGGAGCGTGGTCGCCGTCTTCATGCTGGCTCCGGACACCAAGCGGCAGCATCAAAAACAGCGTGATCCACCAGAACACGAAGTAGACAGCAAAACCGGAGAAGATTGCAGAAGCCATCAGGACTGCTCGATCTCGACAAGCGCGCCAGAAAAATCTTTCGGATGGAAGAAAAGCACCGGCTTGCCGTGCGCACCGATCTTCGGCTCGCCGTCGCCGACAACGCGTGCGCCTTCCGATATCAGAAGATCACGAGTCGCGACGATATCGGGTACCTCATAGCATATATGGTGAATACCGCCATCGGTGTTGCGTTCAACAAATTTCGCAATCGGAGAAGCATCGCCGAGCGGCTGGATGAATTCGATCTTGGTGTTTGGCAGCACCGCAAACACGGTGATCACTCCATGTTCCGGCAGCGGCACCGCGGCGGAAATCTCCGCGCCGAAGGCCGCGCCATAGATCTTGGCCGCCTTTTCAGCATCCTTGACCGCGATCGCTACATGATTGAGCCGGCCCAGCATCTCGTCCTGCAATGTTCGATGATTGGATTTCAACTCGGCGACGCCTGCGCAGGCAGGATGGACCATTCACGTCCGACGTCCGACGCTCGTCGTCAAGGGGCGTATCAAACTCACGAGACTAACTCACCAGAACGTGAACGTAGCAGAGCGGCTTCTTACCCCACTCTTCCGCAATCGTTGCCCGCACGGCGCGGCGCAAGGACTCGGCCATGGCATCGGGATCGCGCCGCTGCGTTCGCGGCAACGACTTCAACGTCGAAACCACCGTATCGAATACGATGTCGTCGAGCAGTTCGCCCGCGGGATTTTTTTCCGGAATGCCGACGAGATCGATCTCGGGATCGTCAATCAATTCGCCCTTGTCGGTAACAATGAGCGCCACGAATACGCAGCCGGCAAACGCCATGCGCCGACGCTCGACGACCGCGCGCGATTTTGAATCCTCCAGAATGGAGCCATCCTTGTAGAACCGTCCCGATGGCAATTCATCGATGATGCCAACTTCTCCCGGTCCAAGCCGGACAAGGTCGCCGTTTTTGCAAATCAGGACTTTCGGGACGCCCGCGGCGCGCGCCAACCGCGCATGTTCGGAAAGGTGCAAGGCCTCGCCATGCACGGGGATCAGCACCTGCGGACGAACCCACGCGATCAGGTCTCTCAGTTCGTCGCGGCGCGGATGGCCGGAGACATGAACCAGTTCGGTGCGGTCGGTAATGACCTCGATACCCTGGGTGACGAGACCATTGATGATCGCGCCGACAGCCTTCTCATTGCCGGGAATGGTGCGCGAGGAAAAGATCACGGTGTCGCCGCGGTTCAGCGTCACCTGCGGATGATCGTCCCTGGCGATGCGCGCAAGGGCCGCTCTCTGCTCGCCCTGGCTGCCCGTGCACACCGCCAGCACCTTGTCCGGCGGAAGATGGCCATACACATCGACGCTGCGGAATTCCTGCATCCCGTCCAGATGTCCGGTCTCGCGCGCGACCTGCACCACGCGTTCCATGGCGCGACCGACCACCACGACCTCCCGGCCCGCCCCGCGCGCGGCGTCGGCCACCGCACGGAGCCGCCCGACATTGGATGCGAACGTCGTCACCGCGACGCGGCCTTTGGCTGCCTTCACCAGCTTTGCGATCGTACCGGCGACTTCGGTTTCAGACGGCGAGCGCCCCTCGCGCACCGCATTGGTGGAATCGCCGACCAGCGCCAGCACGCCCTCGTCGCCGAGTTCGCGGAGCCGCCGCTCGTCGGTCGGCAGACCGACAAGCGGGGTCGGATCGAGCTTCCAGTCGCCGGTATGCAAGACGATTCCCGCAGCCGTATGAATCGCAAGCGCATGAGATTCCGGAATCGAATGCGCCACGGGAACGAATTCAACGCCAAAGGGACCGATATCGACGCGGCCGCCGGAAGGCACCACGGTCACCGGAATCTCCGGCGGATTGCGTTCCGCCGCGCATTTGGCCTCGAACAACGCCGCGCTGAACTTCGTGGCGTAGATCGGGCATTTCAGTCGCGGCCACAAATCGATGATCGCGCCGAAATGATCCTCGTGGGCATGAGTCAGCACGAGACCAACGAGGTTCTTTCGCTCTTTTTCGAGAAACCGGATGTCCGGCATGATGAGATCGATGCCCGGCAGATGCTCCTCGTCACCGAAGGACACACCGAGATCGACCGCGAGCCAGCTTCGCTGATGGCGGTTGCCGAGCCCGTAGATCGACAGGTTCATGCCGATCTCGCCCACGCCACCGAGCGGAGCAAACATCAGTTCATCGGGCCGCGCTATCATGTGGCCCCGATCGATGCCGCCGCGCCGAAATACACATCGCCGGCGGAAACAGCCACGCGCCTGCCATCAGAAGTCGCAACGATCAGGCAGCCGTCGTCGTCGAGGGTATCAAAGCGACCGGATATCGTGGACGCGCCGGACTGAACCGAAACAGTCTGGCCGATCCCGGCCGCCCGATCGAGCCATAGACGCCTGAGGCTGCGAAAGCCACGTCCTTCGTCCCAGACGCCGCGGAACTCCACCCAGGCGTCGCTCAGCGCGTGAAACACATCCTCGGCGCTGATGTCGATGCCGAGGTCGCGCAGCGAGACCGCAGGATTCGGCATTCCGTCGGGTGCAGCGGCGACATTGACGCCGATGCCAACCACAACGGCCAGACGGCCGTGGGTGACGGTCTCGGCCTCCAGCAGGATTCCCGCAAGTTTCCTGCCCCCCGCGAGCACGTCGTTTGGCCACTTCAACTGAAACGTCACATTGTCCGAACCGGGAAATCTGATGCGCGCCTCAAGACTCACCTTCTGCAGCGCGGCTTCAAGTGCGAGCCCCGCGGCAAAGCTCAGGGTCGCTGCCGCACCGGGCGAGACGTCTATGACTTCAAGAATGCTGGCGGCCAGATTGCCCGGAGGTGCGAGCCAGGCGCGCTGCCTGCGCCCTCGCCCCGCTGTCTGCGCCTTCGTCACCAGCCAGATCGGGCCGGTTTCGCCCGCGCGCGCACGCGTCAACGCTTCGGTGTTGGTCGAGCCGATGGTGTCGAAGGCCGCGAGCCGGTACCCTGACGATGTGGCTCGTGGACCCAGCGAGAATGTCATTTAAGCCGATGCCATTCAGAATAATGACTTCGCAGCCGCCGTGGCGGCGCTGACCAGCGGCGCCGGATAGGCGAAGAACAGCATGTTGAAGAGCGCGGTCGCTGCCACGACCGACCGCAATTCGATATGTACCGCGTCCGTCGCTTCGGCGCGTTCGTCGAAATACATCACCTTGATGACATTAAGATAGTAGAACGCACCGACGACGCTGGTGATGACGCCGATCACCGAAAGCGCGAACAGTCCCGCCTTGATCGCGGCGGTGAAGACGTAGAACTTGGCGAAGAAGCCCGCCAGCGGCGGAATTCCGGCCAGCGAAAACAACAGCATGGCAAAGAAGAACGCCATCAGCGGATTGGTGCGCGACAGCCCTGCGAAATCGCTGATCTGCTCCAGGGGCTGGCCGTTGCGGCTCATGGCGAGAATGACGGTGAACGCCCCGAACGTCATCACGGCGTAGATGACCAGATAGAGCAGGACTCCCTGCGCGCCCTCGACGGTGCCGGCAGCGAGACCGACCAGCGCGAAACCCATATGGCCGATCGACGAATAAGCCATCATGCGCTTGATGTTACGTTGCCCGATCGCGCCGAATGAACCAAGCGCCATGGATGCGATCGCCACGAAAACCACGATCTGCTGCCACTCCGAGGCGATGCCGGAAAACGCGGTGAGCACCACGCGGGTGAACACCGCCATCGCCGCAATCTTCGGCGCCGAGGCGAAGAACGCCGTGACCGGCGTCGGCGCGCCTTCGTAAACGTCGGGCGTCCACATATGGAAAGGCACCACCGACACCTTGAAGCACAAGCCCGCCAACAGGAAGACGAGGCCGAAGACAATGCCGATGCTGCCGGTCTTCGCAGCCGCTGCAATGCCCGCAAAGCTGACGGTTCCCGTAAAGCCGTAAATCAGCGATGCGCCGTACAGCAGCATCCCGGACGCCAATGCGCCGAGAACGAAATACTTCAGGCCCGCTTCGGTTGACTTGACATTGTCACGATTGCTCGCCGCCACCACGTAAAGCGCGAGGCTCATCAATTCGAGACCGAGATACAGCATGATCAGGTCGGCCGCCGAAATCAGCACCATCATGCCAACCGTCGACAGCATCACCAGAATCGCGAACTCGAACATCCGCCGGGAGTCGTCCTCGATAAACTCGCGAGACAGAACCAGCGTCGCAGCCGAACCGGCCAGCGCAGCGATCTTGAGAAACCGCGCGAACTCGTCGACGATGAATCCGCCCCCGAATGTGACCAGCCTGCCCTTCGGCAGCAGATACTCGATCACACCGGTCGCACCGAGTAGGCATATCGCCAGGACCGTAATAAAAGCGGCGGCGCGCGGGCCGCACCAGGCCCCGATCATCAGCGACGCCATCGCACCGATCGCCAGCACGATTTCCGGCAATACGGGAAGTAGTTGATATCCGGCGGCCTCAAACATCATAGCTGGCGTCCCTGACCTGCCGTCATCATGGCAACGCCGCCGCCTTGATGGCGGCGGTCGCGCTTGCGTAGTTATTGACAAGATTTTGTACGGAGGCTGCCGACAGATCGAGCACCGGCTTCGGGTAAACGCCGAACAGGATCGTCAGCGCCACCAGCGGCGCCAGCGTCAGCCCTTCCCGCAAGGTGAGATCCTTGATGGTCGCAAGCGTCGGCTTGACCAGCGCCCCGAACACGATCTTCCGGTACAGCCACAAGGCGTAGGCCGCCGACAGGATCACGCCGAGCGTTGCCGCCACCGCTGTGGGGATGCTGACCTTGAAGGTGCCGATCAGCGACAGGAATTCACCCACGAATCCGGACGTTCCGGGCAGCCCCACATTGGCCATCGTGAAGACGAGAAACGCCAGCGCGTAAAGCGGCATCCGGTTGACGAGCCCGCCATAGGCCGCGATCTCCCGCGTATGCATGCGGTCGTAAACGACTCCGACGCAGAGGAACAGCGCGCCCGACACGATGCCGTGCGACACCATCTGAAATACGCCACCATGAATCCCCTGCATGGTGCCGGCAAAGATTCCCATGGTCACGAAGCCCATGTGGGCGACCGACGAATAGGCAATCAGCTTCTTCATGTCCTCCTGCATCAGCGCGACCAGCGAGGTGTAGACGATCGCGATGGCCGAGAGCGCAAAAACCAGCGGCGCAAAATCATGCGACGCAAGCGGGAACATCGGCAGCGAGAAACGCAGGAAGCCGTAGCCGCCCATCTTCAGCAGGATCGCGGCGAGAATGACCGAACCTGCCGTTGGCGCTTCGACATGCGCATCGGGAAGCCAGGTGTGCACGGGCCACATCGGCATCTTGACCGCGAACGAGGCGAAGAAAGCGAGCCACGCCCACTTCTGCAGATTGTAGGGAACAGAAGCGTGCATCAGCGTCGGAATGTCAGTCGTACCGGCATTCCAGTACAGCGCCATGATGGCCAGCAGCATCAGCACCGAGCCAAGCAGCGTGTAGAGGAAGAACTTGAAGGTGGCATAGACGCGGCGCGGACCGCCCCAGATTCCGATGATGAGAAACATCGGGATCAGGCCGCCTTCAAAGAAGACATAGAACAGCAGCAGGTCGAGCGCCGAGAACGTGCCGACCATCAGCGTTTCCAGGATCAGAAACGCCATCATGTAGGCCGGCACGCGGCTGGTGATCGATTTCCAGCTCGCGATGATGCAGAGCGGCATCAGAGCCGTCGTCAGAATGACGAAGGGCAGCGAAATGCCATCGACACCCATGTGATAACGAATGCCGGCCGCCAACCAGGTCGACTCCTCGACAAACTGGAAGTCGGTATTGGCGGGATCAAAGCGAGTGACCAGAATCAGCGACACCGCAAATGTAACAACAGTCGTCCACAGCGCGATCCAGCGCGCCGTCCGGTTGGCGGCTTCATCGCCGCCCCGCGCCATCACGTAAATCAGCAGCGCGCCCAGTGTCGGAAGAAACGTGACAACAGAGAGGATCGGCCAGGTCGTCATTTCACTGACCTCCCGCGCCGAACATGAACCAGGTGATCAGGCCGGCGACGCCGATCAGCATTGCGAACGCATAGTGATAGAGATAGCCGCTCTGCAGCCTGACCACGTTTCGCGTGACATCGAGCACGCCGGACGAAACGCCATCGGGACCAAAGCCGTCGATGAGGTAGCCATCGCCCTTCTTCCACAGGAAGCGGCCCAGCCATTTTGCCGGACGCACGAAGATCACCTCATACAGTTCGTCGAAGTACCACTTGTTGAGCAGAAACTGGTAGAGCATCTGATGTTCGCGGGCGAGTTGAACCGGAATATGAGGCCGGCGGATATAGAACAGCCATGCCACCGCAAACCCGAGGATCATCATCACGGTGGGCAGGTAGGCGACCGTCTCCGGGATATGGTGCATCTCCTCGATGATGTGCGGATGCATCTTCAACGAATCCCGGAAGAACTCTTCGATCCCATGGCCCGTGAACAGCTCCTTGAACGGGTAGCCCGCAAGAATCGAGCCCGCCGCGAGGATGCCGATCGGAATCAGCATCCAGATCGGGCTTTCATGCGCGGCCTGATGGTGGGCCTTGTCGTGCGGCTCGCCGTGGAATGTCTTGAAGATCAGCCGCCATGAATAGAAGGAGGTCAGGCCGGCTGCGATCACGGTCATCATGAATCCGTAGTAGGCGAAAGGATTGTGAGACGCGTAAGCGGATTCGATGATCGCGTCCTTCGAAAAATAGCCGGCGGTCAACGGGAAACCCGTCAGCGCCAGCGTGCCGATCACCATCACGAAATAGGTGTAGGGAATGCGATCCTTCAGGCCACCCATGTTGCGGATGTCCTGCTCGTGATGCATGGCGTAAATCACCGATCCCGAGCCCAAGAACAGCAACGCCTTGAAGAAGGCGTGCGTGAACAGATGGAACATCCCGACCGAATAGGCTCCCGCTCCCATCGCGACGAACATGTAGCCGAGCTGCGAGCAGGTCGAATACGCCACGATGCGCTTGATGTCGTTCTGCACGAGACCGACCGTCGCCGCGAAGATCGCCGTGGTCGCGCCGATGAACATCACGAAAGCCTGCGCAGCCGGCGCCAGTTCGAACAACGGCGACAGCCGCGCCACCATGAACACCCCAGCGGTCACCATGGTCGCCGCGTGGATCAGCGCCGACACCGGCGTCGGACCTTCCATGGCGTCGGGCAGCCAAGTGTGTAGCAGGAACTGGGCCGACTTGCCCATCGCGCCCATGAACAGCAGAAGGCAGATCAACGTCAGCGCGTTGACGTCCCAGGCGAGGAAGTGGATGGTCTTTCCGGTCAGGCCCGGCGCCGCCGCGAAGATGGTGTCGA
>NZ_MKSM01000042.1 GCF_001897285.1 Nitrobacter sp. 62-23 | reverse complement strand
CCACGTCCTTGACCGGAACGATGGTGCCGAGCGCGTTCGACATCTGCGTGATGGCGACGATCTTGGTCTTCGGCGTCAGCAGCTTCTCGAATTCGTCGATCAGAAAATTGCCGTCGTCATCGACAGGCGCCCACTTGATGACCGCCCCATGCCGCTCGCGCAAGAAATGCCATGGCACGATGTTGGAGTGATGCTCCATGATCGAGAGCACAATCTCGTCGCCGGCCTTGATGTTCGGCTCGCCCCAGGACGACGCCACCAGATTGATCGCTTCGGTGGCGTTGCGGGTGAAGATGATCTCCTCGGTGCGCTTCGCATTGAGGAATTGCGCAACCCTGGTGCGGCCGCCTTCATAGGCTTCGGTCGCGGCGTTGGCGAGATAATGCAGTCCACGATGAACGTTGGCGTATTCGGTCTTGTAAGCCTGCGTCATGCGCTCGAGCACCGCGTCCGGTTTCTGCGCCGAGGCTGCGTTGTCGAGATAGATGAGCGGCTTGCCGTAAATTTTCATCGCCAGCGCCGGAAAATCCTGACGCACGCGCATCACATCATAAGAACCGTTGGCGACCGCCGGATGGGTCATGTCACTACTTCCATATCCATCGTCAGAACCTCGGGCTTCTCCCATGCGAAGGGAGCACCCGTCATTGCGACGCCGGAACAAAACCGGCAACGCCGGTTTCGTTCTAAGCGAAGCGACGAAGCAATCCGGCTCTGCCGAGACCTCCGGGTTGCTTCGCGGAGCCTTTTATCGGACGGCCGCTTCGCGACGACCCGTCAGCTCGCAATGACGCTCCGACAATCTCTTACCCGCGCGCCGCGAGCCACCGCTCGCCGGCTCCGATGACGATCTCGCGCACGCCATCGTCGGCGATGGATTCGATCGCCTCGCCAATGAACGCCTGAATCAGGAGCGCCTGCGCTTCCTTTTCCGAAAGACCGCGCGCGCGCAGATAGAACAGCAGGCTCTCATCGAGCGCGCCCACCGTCGCGCCGTGACCGCAGGTGACGTCATCGGCGAAAATCTCAAGCTCGGGCTTGTTGTCGGCTTCCGCTCCATCGGACAGCAGCAACGCCCGCGTCATCATCTTGCCGTCGGTCTTCTGCGCGTCGGGCTGAACGATGATCTTGCCCTGAAACACCGAGTGCGCGCGATCGTCCACCACCGCGCGGAATATCTCGCGGCTCTGGCAATGCGGCACTGCGTGCTCGATAACGAGCGTGGCGTCGCCGTGCTGCTGATCCTTCAGCAGATTGACGCCGTTGATCGACGCATTCGCTTCCTCTCCGCCGAAGCGGACGAAGCCCTGATAGCGGCTAAGCACCGAACCGGTCGTCAGGCTGAAGGTGTTGTACTGCGTCCTGCCGTTGAGGGTCACGATCGCGGTCGAGATGTTGCTGGCGTCCGGCGCATCCTCGACGAGGCGAACGTGCTGGACATCGGCGCCCTCGCCCGCCCACAGCACCACGGCGTCGTTCACCTGATAGCCTTGCGCGCCGTTCGCTGCGATGAAACTCTCCACGAGCGTGACCCGCGCACCCTTGGCCACTTGCAGCAGAGAACGCGTGAACGAGGACGTGGATGATTGCGTCGCGACGTGCACGATGTGCAGCGGCTTGGTCAGCACGACGCCGTCCGCAACGCCGACAACGACCCCATCGGTCGCCATCGCGGCATTGAGCGACACCATCACGTCCGTGGTGGCGTTGGTGCGCAGCAGGTCCGCGCGCGTCGCGTTGTCGGCGCTCTCCAGCATGTCGTGAAGCGTGCGGACATCAACGCCCTTTTCCAGCGCGCCGAGATCGGACAGTTCCGGCGCGAACGTGCCATCGACCAGGACGAGCCTGCAGCCGCCCTTCACCTCGATTTGAGCGAGCGCCTCTGACGCGCGCTTCAGCGCATCCGCATCGGGGCGCGCGGCAAGCGGCGCGACCTCGCGCAACAGCACGCGCAGGTCGGTGTATTTCCATTCCTCGATCCGGCGATGCGGAAGCCCGCGTTGCGCGAACTCCGCAAAGGCAGCCTCGCGAACCTCGGCAACGGGACCCTTGCCCGGAAGACGACCCCGCGCGGCCGCGAAAATATCGCTGGCAGCGTGGTCGGTCGTGGGCTTGACCAATGCAACGTTCATGATGGCGCTCAGGCTGCTTTTTCTTCGAACTGG
>NZ_MKSM01000041.1 GCF_001897285.1 Nitrobacter sp. 62-23 | reverse complement strand
CAAGGCCAAGGTGCTTTACGAAGGACCGGAGCCGGGCACACTGATCCAGCATTTCAAGGACGACGCCACCGCGTTCAATGCCAAGAAACATCAGGTGATCGAGGGCAAGGGCGTCCTCAACAACCGGATTTCGGAATACCTGTTCCAGCACCTCAACGACATCGGGGTGCCGACCCATTTCATCCGTCGCCTCAACATGCGCGAGCAACTGATCCGCGAGGTCGAGATCGTGCCGCTCGAGGTCGTGATCCGCAACGTTGCCGCCGGATCGCTGTCGCAGCGGCTCGGCATCGAGGAAGGCACCCAACTGCCGCGCTCGATCATCGAGTTCTATTACAAGAACGACCAGCTCAACGATCCCATGGTCTCCGAGGAGCACGTCACGGCGTTCGGTTGGGCGACGCCGCAGGAGATCGATGACATCATGGCGCTGGCGATTCGCGTGAACGATTTCCTCACCGGGCTGTTTCTCGGCATCGGCATCCGCCTCGTCGATTTCAAGATGGAATGCGGCCGGCTGTTCGAGAACGAGATGATGCGGATCGTCGTCGCCGACGAGATTTCGCCCGACTCGTGCCGGCTGTGGGACATCAAGTCGAACGAGAAGCTCGACAAGGACCGCTTCCGCCGCGATCTCGGCGGGCTGGTGGAAGCCTACACCGAAGTTGCGAAGCGGCTCGGCATCCTGATGGAAAACGAACGTCCCGTCGGCTCCGGCCCGGTGCTGGTGAAGGGGTAAATCCCTCTCCCCTCGCGGGAGAGGGTGGCGGGCATTGCGAGCCGGGTGAGGGGACGGGTTCGGCATTTGGAGCGACCCCTCACCCGGTCCTCATGCCGCCAGCGACATTCGGACCACCCTCTCCCGCAAGGGGAGAGGAGAAGCAGACGGGTTACGTTTCAAAATGAAAGCGCGCGTCACCGTTACTTTGAAAACCGGCATTCTCGATCCGCAGGGCAAGGCGATCGAGGACGCGCTGAAGTCGCTCGGCGTCGACGGCATCGCCAGCGTGCGCCAGGGCAAGGTGTTCGACATCGAACTCGCCGGCGCGGACAAAGCCAAGGCCGAGGCCGTGCTCAAGGCCGCCGCCGACAAGTTGCTGGCCAACACCGTGATTGAGAATTATCGCGTCGAGGTTCTGGGTTAGGCGATGCCGGGCAGGCAGAAGCTCCACTCTCGTTATGACCGGCTTCCCGGCCATCCCCGTCTGTCTTGCCAAGCCGCAGTCAAGACGTGGATGCCCGCGACAAGCGCGGGCATGACGGAGGCTGGTTTAGTCAAAGGACGTCACGCTTCCGGATCTGGCAGATGAAGTCCGCAATCCTCGTCTTTCCCGGCATTAATCGCGAGCGCGACATGGCGCGCGCCTTACGGCTCGTGTCCGGGCGCCAACCCGCCATGGTCTGGCACGCGGAAACCTCGCTGCCTGAGGGTACCGATCTCGTCGTGGTGCCCGGCGGCTTTTCCTATGGCGATTATCTTCGCTGCGGCGCTATCGCCGCGCGCGCGCCGGTGATGGACGCGGTGCGCGCCTTTGCTTCTCGAGGCGGTCTCGTGCTCGGCGTCTGCAATGGATTCCAGATTCTATGCGAGTCAGGACTTCTTCCGGGAATCTTGATGCGCAACGCGCGGCTGAAGTTCATCTGCCACGACGTGCATCTGCGGGTCGAGCGCTCGGATACTCCGTTCACGCGCGGCTACAATGCCGGGCAGGTGATCCGCGTGCCGGTCGCCCATGGCGAGGGTAATTACGCCGCCGATGAAGAGACCGTCCGCCGCCTCGAAGGCGAAGGCCGCGTGCTTTATCGCTATTGCTCGCCGTCCGGCGAAATCGGCGACACCCACAACATCAACGGCGCGGCGCAGTCGATCGCTGGCATCATCAATGAGCGCGGCAACGTGCTCGGCATGATGCCGCATCCGGAAAACCACGTCGAAGACGTCATGGGCTGCACCGACGGCCGCGGGCTGTTCGCCGGGCTGGTGGCGCATCTGGAGCGGGCGGCGTGAATAAGCCTTTGCGTAGTAACGAACCCTCGATCACACCCGAACTCGTCGTCTCGCACGGCCTCAAGCCGGACGAATACGAGCGCATTCTCGAGCTGCTCGGCCGGACGCCGACCTTCACCGAACTCGGCATCTTCTCGGCGATGTGGAACGAGCATTGCTCCTACAAATCCTCGCGCGTCCATTTGCGCGGGCTGCCGACCAAAGCGCCTTGGGTGATCCAGGGGCCGGGCGAGAACGCCGGCGTCATCGACATCGGCGACGGGCAGGCGGTGGTGTTCAAGATGGAGAGCCACAACCACCCGAGCTATATCGAGCCCTATCAGGGCGCGACCACGGGCGTCGGCGGCATCCTGCGCGACGTCTTCACCATGGGCGCGCGCCCGATCGCCTGCCTCAATGCGCTGAGCTTCGGCGATCCCTCGCATCCGAAGACGCGACATCTCGTCAGCGGCGTTGTGGCCGGGGTCGGCGGCTATGGCAACTCGTTCGGGGTGCCGACGGTCGGCGGGCAGGTGCGCTTCCACACCCGTTACGACGGCAACATTCTGGTCAACGCCATGGCGGTCGGCCTCGCCGACGCCGACAAGATCTTTTATGCAGCCGCCTCAGGCGTGAACATGCCGATCGTCTATCTCGGCTCCAAGACCGGCCGCGACGGCATCCACGGCGCGACCATGGCGTCGGCGGAATTCGACGACGACAGCGAGGAGAAGCGCCCGACCGTTCAGGTCGGCGATCCCTTTGCCGAAAAGCTGCTGCTGGAAGCCTGTCTCGAAATCATGGCGAAGGGCTGCGTCGTCGCAATCCAGGACATGGGCGCGGCGGGGCTGACGTGTTCGGCGGTGGAAATGGGCGCCAAGGGCGACCTCGGCGTCGACCTCGATCTCGACAGCGTGCCGACGCGCGAGACCGGTATGAGCGCCTACGAGATGATGCTCTCCGAAAGCCAGGAGCGCATGCTCATGGTGCTCAAGCCCGAGAAGGAGAAGGAAGCGGAAGCGATCTTCCGCAAGTGGGGCCTCGATTTCGCCATCGTTGGCACCACCACGCCGAGCAAGCGTTTCGTGGTGAAGCATGGCGGCGACGTGATGGCCGACCTGCCGATCAAGGAGCTGGAATCGGAAGCGCCCTTGTACGATCGGCCGCACGTTCCTTCTCCGCAACTGCCCGTCGTTCACGCCCGCGATGTCGCGCCGCCGCTGCCGGTCACCGACGCGCTGGAAAAATTGATCGCGACGCCGGAACTCTGCTCGAAGCGCTGGGTGTGGGAGCAGTACGATCACGTCATCGGCGGCAATACCGTGCAGCGCCCGGGTGGTGACGCGGCTGTCGTGCGTGTGCTGGACGGGCCGAAGGGGCTTGCGCTCACGGTCGACGTGACGCCGCGCTATTGCGAGGCCGATCCTTATCAAGGCGGGAAGCAGGCGGTCGCGGAGGCGTGGCGCAACATCACCGCGGTGGGTGGGCGGCCGCTGGCGATCACCGACAACCTGAACTTCGGCAATCCGGAACGGCCCGAGAACATGGGCCAGTTCGTCGGCTGCCTGAAGGGTATTTCGGAAGCCTGCACCGCGCTGGACTTTCCGGTCGTGTCCGGAAACGTCTCCCTTTATAATGAGACGAACGGCCGAGGCATTCTGCCGACGCCATCGATCGGCGGCGTCGGCCTGCTCGACGACTTCACCAAATCCGCGTCGCTCGCCTTCAAGGCCGAGGGACATCCGATCCTGCTGATCGGCGAGACGCAAGGCTGGCTCGGTCAGTCGGTGTATTTGCGCGACGTCTGCGGCCGCGAGGAGGGGGCACCGCCGCCGGTCGACCTCGTCGCGGAAAGGCGCAATGGCGACGTGGTGCGCGGCATGATCCACGCCGGCACCGCTACGGCCGTGCATGATGTCTCCGACGGCGGACTTCTGGTGGCGCTGGCTGAAATGGCGATGGCGAGCGGCATCGGCGCCGTTCTCGATGCCGCGCCGGAAGCGATCGTGCCGCATGCCTGGTGGTTCGGCGAGGATCAGGCGCGCTACATCGTCACCGTGCATGAGAATGATCTGCTGAGCGTTTTCACCAAGCTCAGGGCGGTCGGGGTGCCCTGCGTCCAGATCGGCCTGACAGGCGGACGCGAGATCGCCATCGCCGCCGAGCGCGCCGTCGCCGTCAAGGCCCTGCAGCACGGTTTTGAAAGCTGGCTGCCGGACTATATGGCCGGAAAAGGGTGACCGCGGCTCACGGCACGCAACGCGTGCCATAAACCGGCGCTGGCTCGCGGTTACCTTCGCTCTTGCGATTGGCAAAGTTCGTGCGAGTATGGGATCGGGCTGCGTGACGTGATGAGATAGCCATATTAAGTTGAAATGCCGTCGCGGCGATTCCGGGATGTGGCGGATTTGGGAGGCACTCTGATGCCGATGGAAGCGCGGGAAATCGAGTCGATGATCAAGGAGGCGATTCCGGACGCCCAGGTGACGATCCAGGACCTCGCCGGCGACGGCAACCATTACTCGGCCACCGTGATCTCGGAGTCGTTTCGCGGCAAGTCCCGCGTGCAGCAGCATCAGATCGTCTATCAATCCCTCAAGGGACACATGGGCGGCGTGCTCCACGCACTGGCGTTGCAGACCGGCGTTCCGGAGTAGTTCCCGACGCGCCGTCGCAGAGGGGGTGATGCCGCGCGTCAACAACGATGGCAGGCTTCTGCGGGAACGCAGCCCTGACCAGCACAACCGCGTGACCTACGTCGAACTGTTCTTCGACCTGGTGTTCGTCTTCGCGATCACGCAAATCTCCCACACGCTGCTCGCGCACTTCACGCCGCTCGGCGTGCTGCAAGTCACCATGCTGATGCTGGCGGTGTGGTGGGTCTGGGTCTTTACGTCCTGGACAACTAATTGGCTCGACCCCGACCGCGCGCCGGTGCGGATCATGCTGTTCGGGTTGATGCTCGGCGGCCTCTTGCTGTCGACCTCGATCCCCAGGGCTTTCGACAATCGGGGCCTGACATTCGCGGCCGCCTATTCCGCCATGCAGGTGGGACGGACGCTGTTCTTCCTCTGGTCGGTGCCGAGGACGGCGGTCGGCCAGCGCAACAACTTTATCCGCATTCTGACCTGGCTCGTCGCGAGCGCGGTATTCTGGATCGCGGGCGGGCTGGCCGACGGCAATATCCGCATCGCTCTATGGCTCGTCGCGCTCGCGATCGAATATGCCGGTCCGGCGATGCGGTTCCACACGCCACGCCTCGGCGCCTCGACCACGCAGGACTGGGACGTCGAGGGTGGCCACATGGCGGAGCGCTGCGCGTTGTTCATCATTATCGCGCTCGGCGAATCCATCGTCGTCACCGGGGCAACCTTCGCCGACGCTGTATGGACGGTGACCGCGGTTAGCGCCTTTGTGGTGGCGCTCGTCGGCAGCATCGCGATGTGGTGGGTCTACTTTCATCTCGGCGCGGAAGCCGGATCGGAACACATTTCGCAATCGTCGGATTCAGGAAGGCTGGCGCGTCTCGCCTATACCTATCTGCATCTTCCGGTCGTGGCCGGGATCATCGTCTCCGCCGTCGGCGACGAGTTGCTGCTGGCGCATCCGGGCGGTCATGTCGGAGCCAAGGAAACGCTCAGCATTGTCGGCGGCCCGCTGCTCTACCTGATCGGAACGATCCTGTTCAAGCACGCCATCCGCGGCATCTACCAACTCTCCCACCTGGTCGGAATCGTCCTGCTGCTCGTGCTGATACCGTTCGCCTCGCGGTTCACGCCGCTGTCTCTCGCGGCAATCGCGGCGGCGGTCCTGATGATCGTGGCGGCGTGGGAGGCAATCTCGCTGGGGTCCGATTCGCATCGGGATGCGTAGGAAGCGACGCCTGGGTTCAGCATACCAATGCGTGAACCGAAAACATTTCGTCGGGATCGGTCCATGATGCGATCGGTGTCCAGCCCGCGCCCTTCGCCAGCGCGGTGAAGCGATCGATGCTGTATTTGTAGCTGCTTTCGGTGTGAATGCTCTCGCCGGTGCGGAACGGGATGCTGCGGCCCTGCAAACGAACGGTCTGCGGCCTCTTGCTGATGAGGTGCATTTCGATCCGGTGACGTTCGCGATTGTAGATCGCGCGATGGGTGAATGCGGACAGGTCGAAATTGCCGCCGAGTTCGCGGTTGATGCGAGCCAGCATGTTCAGATTGAATCGCGCGGTGACGCCGGCGGCATCGTTATAGGCGTCATACAGCACCCGTTCGTTCTTCTCGAGGTCGACGCCGATCAGCATATGCGCCCCTTCGCCGAGAATCCTGCAGGCTCCGCGCAGAAAGCGGCTGGCTTCGTGCGGCTCGAAGTTGCCGAGCGTCGAGCCGGGGAAGAAGCCCACCTTGGGCATCGCCCTGACCTGATCGGGCAGACCGAACGGCGCGGTGAAATCCGCGGTCACCGGATGGATTTGCAGGTGCGGGACGTCTTTTCGCAGTCCTCGCGCCTGCGCGTTGAGAAAGTCTCCCGATATGTCCACCGGCACGTAGGCGGCGAATTCACATGCCTCCAGCAGCAGCCGCGCCTTGGTGGGAGCGCCGGCGCCGAACTCCACCAGCGCCGCGTGCTTGGGCAGGATCGCGGCGATCTCCGCTGCACGCTCGCGCAGGATGCCAAGCTCGGTGCGGGTCGGATAGTATTCCGGCAGCCGCGTGATCTGCTCGAACAGTTCGGAGCCCGTGGCATCATAAAAATACTTCGGCGGAATCTGTTTCGGATGTTGCGTCAGTCCTGCGATGGCGTCGCTTGCGAATGTCGGTGTCGTCTGATCGGGGACTGTCCCGGCCGAAGCGGCAGCGTGCAGATTCATGACAGCCTCCCTGGCGCGTCGCGACGCATTTTCGAAATTGACGATGATCAGGTGTCGTAATCCGCGAGGCGCAGACCGGTGAATTGCCAGCGGTGGTGCGGATAAAAGAAGTTTCGGTAGGTGACACGGCTGTGTTCTTTGGGCGTCGCCAGCGACGAGCCGCGCAGCACGAACTGGTTGACCATGAACTTGCCGTTGTATTCGCCGAGCGCGCCCCGGTCCGCGCGATATCCGGGGTAGGGCGCGTATGGACTTCGCGTCCATTGCCACACGCTGCCGAACGCGTCATTGAGTTGGCCAGCGCGCGCGGCGACCTCCCATTCCACCTCGGTCGGCAGATGCTTGCCGCTCCAGCGCGCGAACGCCTCGGCCTCGTAATAGCTGACATGGCAGACCGGCGCGTCGGGATCGACCGGCCGCAAGCCCGCAAGCGTCATGATGTGCCAGCCGTCGCCGGTCTTGTGCCAATAGCCGGGCCCTTCCCACGCCTCCTCGGTGGCTGTGGCGAAACCGTCCATCAGCCACAACGTCGCGGTGCGATAGCCGCCGTCGTCCATGAAGGCGAGCCAGTCGGCGTTGGTGACGAGATCGCGCGCGAGCTTCACCGGTCCCACGAGGGCGCGGTGGGCAGGTTTTTCGTTGTCGAAATGGAAGCCCTTGCCTTGATGCCCGATGGTGTGGATGCCCTCGTTCAGCGTGATCCATCCCTCCGCGTCCGCGGCCGGCGTCGGGAAACGCCACGACGCATCGTAAGCTGGCGATGTCGGATTTTGCGCGAACGCGTGCAGAATATCCGTCAGCATCAGTTCCTGATGCTGCTGTTCATGGTTGAGGCCGGCTTCGACGAGCGGGGCCAGCCCCGCCAGCATTTTGTCGTTGGTGTCGTGAAAGAATTTGACGACCGCGGCATCGACGTGCCGGCGATAGGCGGTGATCTCCTCGGCGCCCGGCCGCGTGATGTGGCCGCGCTGGGCACGGGCATATCTCGGGCCGGCGCTGACGTAATAGGAGTTGAACAGGAAGGCGTAATCGGGATGGAACGGCACGTAGCCGGGACTGTGCTGGCCGAGCAGGAATTGTTCCCAGAACCAGGTGGTATGGGCACGGTGCCATTTCGCCGGGCTGGCGTCCGGCATCGACTGCACCGTCTGATCCTCCGGCGACAGCGGCGCCGCGCGTCGCTCCGTCTCGCCCCGAACGGCGAGAAATGCTTCCGTCAGGCGGCTGGCCAGCGTTCCGGAGCTGGAAAATAGCGGCAGGTTCGAAATGGCCGTCACGGCCGCGGCAGACGCTGGTTTCGTCACGGACATCTCCGGTTTCGGAAGAGAGAACGTTGCTCCGGAGGATGGGTTCCGGAGAACAATCGGCTCCGCGCCTGCGAGAGGCCCCGCGTCTGTGCTGGAGGCGGCAGCTATCCGTTGCGACCCGCGGGCGGGAAGGCGTGGCAACGGGCGATGCGACCATGCATGGCAGTTTCCCCGGCTATTTACTTTATTACACAACGGTTTCGGGTTATAGCTAGCCCAACTGGGAGGGTCGCTGGCGGCCCTCTGAACGTGCGGCTATACGCAGCGGTTATAAGGATGTGATGATGAGCATTAAGGAATTCATCGAGAACGAGCTGAAGTCGAATGACGTCGTGCTGTTCATGAAGGGCACGCCGCAATTTCCGCAGTGCGGTTTTTCGGGTCAGGTGGTTCAGATTCTCGACCACGTGGGCGTCGGCTACAAAGGTCTGAACGTGCTCGAATCTCCGGACCTTCGCGACGGCATCAAGACCTATTCAAGCTGGCCGACAATTCCGCAGTTGTACGTCAAGGGTGAATTCGTCGGCGGCTGCGACATCGTCCGCGAAATGTTCCAGGCCGGCGAACTGCAGAAGCTGTTCTCCGACAAGGGCATTACGTTCAACGCGCCCGCGTCGGCCTGACGACAGGCCTGACACGCTCCTGATCCCTGCGCTCGGGATTATCGCTGCGGACGTCATGGTGCTGAATCATGGCGCTGGATGTTGACGCGATCGTCGAGGCGGCGAATGGGTCTGATCGGCGGCGATGGCGCGATCCGTTGCCGCGGCGAGGATCCGCCATTGCTCGCGGCGCGTGACGACAGCGTGCGATTCCCTGTGTCGTCACCTGTGATCGCTCATGTGACGTGAGGCGTGACGTCGCAGCATGAGGAACCCTGACGACGAATGGTTGTTCTTGCCAATTCGTTGCAGGGAGATCATGGGATGAAAATACGATATGTCGCCATCGCGATGGCGGCGGCCATGGCGGCTGCCGGCCTTGCCCATGCCGACCAGCCGGGAGCCGATTGGATGCCTGCGGATCAGGTCATCCAGAAGCTGACGGCCAAGGGATACACCAACTTCAGCAAGGTCGAGGCCGACGACGGTCATTGGGAACTTGAGGCCGATCTTAAGGGCGTCCGTTACGATCTTCATGTCGATCCGAAGAGCGGTGAGATCACCAAGAGCGAACGGGACGACGACTGATCGGCGCCTGCATATGGCAACAAAAGACATATGACAGTGACAATAAAAAAGCCCCGGAGACATCCGGGGCTTTTTTTGAATCGGGCCGCAGGGATCAGCGCGAATAGAACTCGACGATCAGATGCGGTTCCATCTGCACCGCGAACGGCACGTCGGAAAGGTGCGGGATGCGGATGAACTTCGCGACCTGCTTGTTGTGGTCGGCATCGATGAAGTCAGGCACGTCGCGTTCGGCGAGCTGGTTGGCTTCCAGCACCAGCGCGAGCTGCTTCGAGGCGTCCTTGACCTCGACGACGTCGCCCACCTTGAGCTTGTAGCTCGGGATGTTGACGCGGCGGCCGTTGACCTTGACGTGGCCGTGATTGACGAACTGGCGCGCGGCGAACATGGTCGGTACGAATTTCGCGCGATAGACCACGGTGTCGAGGCGGCGCTCGAGCAGGCCAATCAGGTTCTCGCCGGAGTCGCCCTTCATGCGGGTCGCCTCGACATAGATCGCGTAGAACTGGCGTTCGGAAATGTTGGCGTAATAGCCCTTGAGCTTCTGCTTGGCGCGGAGCTGGGTGCCGAAGTCGGAGAGCTTGCCCTTG
>NZ_MKSM01000040.1 GCF_001897285.1 Nitrobacter sp. 62-23 | reverse complement strand
CATCGCGAAGATGCAATAGCCTCAATTTTCCGGCGAGCCTCGTCGGGCGCAACAGCAAGCGTGAGCTTGGCTGCCTGCAATTGAACTTGCATGTTGGGATGGCTGTAAAGCGCCATCAGCGCGCGCCGTTGATCGCCCGGACGCCGCTTCAATTCGTCCCTGACTTCTATCATTCGATCAAAGGGACGATTGAATTTCGTGAGTTCGTGGCCGAGAAGCGCATCATCCTGTGCGGTCGTGATTGCCGCAAATCGACCGACCAGTTGATCGACGGGCATCGCATCGAGTCTGATTTTCCTGAAGATCATGGCTTGAGAACACCGCGCAGAATTTTCCGTCCCCATGGCGACATGCGATGCCATTCATCATTCGGGAACATAGCTGCCTTCATCAAGCCTTCTGATAGCCGTTGCAGCCTCTCCGTTCTGTGGCTCGATGCCGGAATCACGAATATTCTCAAGACATTTGCGGGCGGCTTCAGGAAAGAGCACTAGAAGCGAGTGGGCCGCTCGCAATTGAACCTGTACGTTGGAATGTGAAAGCAGCGGCAGGAGCGCTCGACGCTGATCGCCCGGCATCTGCTGGAGTTCGGCTTTTATACGCTGCATTTCGGCAAAAAGGCGATTGTATCTTGAGGTGCTGCCGAGGCTATAGACAATTTCATACTGTTCCAAACAGACCTCGACAAACCGCGTGATGAGACTTCGTACCCGGACGGCGTCCGATTGAACGGAGGTCATCACTTGAGCATCCCATTTTTCGCGCAGGGGTTTTCAGTCTTTGCGGCGATACGCGACCTATTTTCGTCCTGGACCAGACCACCCTCCATCGTAAAGACTGAGAAACATGCCCGCGTGACCGGCCACGGGGTAGTCTCCTGAATCTGCGAGCCTTTGAAGCTCTCGGCGCGCGTCTACGGGAGCAAGGTCGATACATCCCTCGGCAGCATGGAACCGCACCCAGGAGTTGGGGTGTTTGAGGAGCCGCATCAAACCAATCTGTTGGGTATTGGATCTCTTGCGCAATTCAGTCGCGATTTCGAATATCCGCTTGCCTAGTGTTTGTACGCTGGAACCTTCCTTCAATGACTCGAGGGCCTCGCCTTGTTCAATGCACAAACGAACAAACTCAATCAGGAGGTCGTCGACGTTGACCTCTGAAATATCGCGCCTCATTGAATGACCCCATACTGCTTTAACACCTCAAGCCAATTTGCATCTGCTCGCCCCAACTCTTGCCGCGGAGATAGTCGCGTGGCGAAACGCCATCATACTTTGCGTTCGGTGTGGAATACCATCCATTGATGTCCAGATGCCTGACCTTTGGAATCCGCACCGTATTCTCGACACTGTCAATCCGCTGATCCCCGAACTGCAGCCTGTTCTGCGCGAACTGGCCGACAATATGATGGTCCTCGTAGCCGGCCTCGGGGGGCATTTGAGCGCGCGCCTGTAGTTCCTCCAGCGTGGCCGGAGGATCATTAGCCGTTTTGATCATATCGGTCAGGCGCTTCAGATCCTCTGCTTGATCCAGCGCTCCGATGAAAATATCCGCCGCCGGCGACAGGCGGCCGACGACACGCAGCCACCTGACAGCTTGACGAACAAATTTCATCCGTCCTTCGGTGGTCTCGGGTCTTTTCGGTGGAAGCGGCGGCGGGCCGTCGTCCGGCCGCCAATCGCCGGCGAGTTGCACACCATCGATCGTGTTGTCGCGCGGCGTGATCTGAAAGAGGCCGAGACTGCCTCCCCCTACGCCGCCATCCGGACTTCCGGCCGGCACGCGCGGCTGGTCCGGACTGTATTTGCGCGCCAGCGCAGGAAGGCTTTGGCGATATCCGCGCCGGGCGGAAGAAACCGCGCGGCGTCGGGACGAACCCAGCGGGCCGCATCCGGCCGCAGCCACCGCGATTGCTGATGGCGCAGCCAGGCGTCATGATGCGATGGCATAAAAATATATCCTTGAGGAACGACACGCGTTGGAAAGCGAAACGGCGTGCTGGAAGCGCGCCGTTCCATTCTTCTTTGAAAGAAGGATGGCCGGATCATCTGGCGCGAAGACCCGCTTCGCGCTTCTGTCCGGCCATGACCACCTTTTATTCGGCTTACTATCGGCCGGCTCAGCTCGCCGCGAACTTCATCAGCTTGATGGCGTCGAAGTCCTGCACGCCGCCGCCGACGCGCTTGGTGGTGTAGAACAGCACGTAGGGTTTGGCGGAGTAGGGGTCGCGCAGCACGCGCACACCGGCGCGGTCCACCACAAGGTAGCCGCGACGGAAGTCGCCGAACGCGATCGACAGCGAATTCGTCGCGACATCCGGCATGTCCTCGGCCTCGACCAGCGGGAACGTCATCAGCGACGCGCGCCCGCCCGCCAGCGACGGCGGCTGCCACAGATACGAGCCGCCGGTATCCTTGAACTTGCGGATCGCGGCCTGCGTCTTGCGGTTCATCACGAACGCGGCGTTCTGGCGATAACCGGCCTTCAACGCATACACCAGGTCGACCAGCGCATCGGAGGGGTTCGACGTCGCGAACCCGCCGGCGAGGCCGCTGGGAACATAGCCGAGCTTGCCCCATACCCATGAACCATTGGCCACGGTGTCGGATTGCAGGAAGCCTTTCGGCTTGTTGGTGCCGTCGCCGTTGACGAAGGCCGCGCCTTCCTGCACCGCGAAGGTCAGTTCGACCTCCTGCGCGATCCACTCGTCGATATTGACGGCGCTGTCATCGAGCAGCGTCGCGGTCGCTGCCGGCATGGCGTAAAGCTCCATCGCCGGGAAGCTCAGCGCGTCCAGCGTCGGCGACGTTGTTTGCGTGCGCGAGTCGGTCTCACCGACCCAGCCGGTGGCGGGCCCCGCGGTCATGAACGGCTTCTTGTAGACATTGCCCGAGATGGTGCGCACCGATGCGAGCGCGCGGATCGGCGAGATCGCCGCCAGCCGCTCGCCGATGCTCTGTTCGAGTTCGACCGGTACCAGATAGCCGCCGTCGGGGTTGGATCCGCCCGACATCGCCTTGGTCTCCAGGTCCCGCAGGACACCCGCCTCGCCGCCGCGCACATAGGCCTCGAACGCGCTCTTGTGCTCGCGCGACGCCGCATCGCTGGCGATGCGGCCGCGGCCTTCGAGCGCCGGACGGGCGTGCTTCAGCGCCAGTTCATCCATGCGCTTGTGCTGCGCATCGAGCGCGGCGTTGATGCGATCGACCTTTTCCTCCAGCAGCACATCGCCGCGCTTCTTCTCGAGCCGCGCCAGGCGCTCGTCATTGGCCGCCTTGAATTCCTCGAAGGTGACGCGGAAGTCGTCATAGTCGCCGCGGACGGCGACGCCGGATTTGTGTTCCAGCGCGGTGTCGGTGATATCGAAGTCCATTCACATTCTCCTCGGTGGTGGTTGGTTTCACGGCTTTGTCGCCCAAGGCTTGCGCGTGACACTGCGCTGGAGCGTTTTCGAGCCGGGCATGTCCTCGGGCTTGACCCGAGGGATGGATACCGGTTCGCGCGACGAAAACGCGTCACAACAAGAATCTGGAGCCCCGTTCCGATTTCATCGGAGCGGAAATGGCTCTAGAATGACTTCCCGCAACGAGATCACCGTCGAGGCGAAGCCATGCGCTTTCTGATCTTTGTCTGGATAACTCTCGCCGTCGCCGCCGCTGGCAGCGCGTGGTATGCGATGGAGCCATCGCGGCGCGGTCCGGCCCGGTTCTGGATCGCCGCCTGCGCGGTGCTGCTGGCGGCGTTCGCGATATCCTTCGTGATGCTGGGCGGCAGCACCGAAAAATCGCTGCTGTCGATCTCGCTCTATTTCCTGAACTGGGGCATGGCGGCCGGCGGCGCGGCGATCTGCGTCGGCGTCATCGCCGGCCTCTCGCTGGCGCTGGCCTACAAGCGGTGAGAGATATCGGCATCAGCCGGGTGAACGCCGCGTCCAGCGGCGCTCTCTCGATATGGCCGGGATCATGCTCCAGCGTCAGTCAGGTCGCTTCACGTCCTGCGCGCGCAAGAATTCGATCAGGGCCGCAAACTGATCCTCGGTCTCGAGGTAGTAAAAGTCTTGATCGGGATAGCGTTTCGTCTGGCCCACCGGCTCACCGACCAGGCCGCGCAGGAAAGCCACGCCGTCCTTGAACTCGGCCTCGTGCCGCCATGGCAACACCATGCTGACGCCACTGTGAGCACAATAGATTTCGACGCTATATTGGAGTGACATGGCTTTTACCGCCTGCGATCAGAGTTGGTCGGGAATACTCTATCGGAACCAGCCGCGCGAACGCCGCATCTACCGGCCCTCGCGCTTCTCTCGCAGCTCCTTGCAGAAA
The DNA here is from genome assembly GCF_001897285.1 of Nitrobacter sp. 62-23. Classification (GTDB taxonomy): domain Bacteria; phylum Pseudomonadota; class Alphaproteobacteria; order Rhizobiales; family Xanthobacteraceae; genus Nitrobacter. The sequence continues at coordinate 26,520 of NZ_MKSM01000040.1, read as the reverse complement.
TTCATCAGCTTGACGTACTGCTCCTTGGTTAGATCATACCATTCGATATGGCTGGGATCCTGCCGGCGCTGCGATTCCAGACCGTCGAGATCGGCAAGGAACTTCCGAACCAGCCAGTATTCGTGCTCGTCAGACCACGACAGATATACCTGAAGGCCCTCGACGTAGGCTTCGACTTTATAGTTCGCCATGATCCGCTCTATTCATTCCGGGGAAATGCTCCCTGGCGAGCCGAATACGGCATCAATATCCTCTTTCCGTTTCTCCTATTCGATCGAGTCCCGGATCAGCGTCAGCACCCCGCGTATATCTTCAAAGTCGTAGTTGGCCCCGGCATCTCCCCATATCCGCTGCAACTGCGCGTCCGTAAGGTTTTGCTCGAGCAATTCCTGCAGGAAGCGCTTGACGACCGCCCGCTGCTGTTTGTTCAAATATTTCAGGGCAAACGCAATCCACTCTTCTATGGTGGAGACTTCCTCGTCGCTGCCCTGATAGAAGCATTCGACCAAGCGGTCGAACTCTTTCGGAACCACCATGACCTCTCCTTGCTATTTGCTAGGTTCGTTTCTGGGATAGGCCGTTATCACGCTGAAACCCCTGGCAGCGCGTGGATCGTGTACGATAGATACGCCGACCCCATAGGTGTCTCGGAGGTAAGGCACCGCATCGATGTCTCCCCTGAAAGCCTCGCGGCCGGTCTTGTAGCCAAAACGATATGTTATAAAGTCTTTTGCTGACCGTCCAGTCGCCACAGCCTCGATCCCGATTCTGCTCAAGCGTCCGGTTGACGAAATCGTTTGCACTTTCCATGGAGGCGAAAGATCCGTTAATCTTGCGCGCATATCTGTATGTGACCGTCTGACCACGATCAACCGTCGTGCTCGCCAGCAGTTCTTCATCCGTTTTGCCGACATGCTTGCGCAAGGCGTGGCCGCCTCGGGCTTCCTCCTCCCGCAGGTCGACCGGTCGCTTGTCCAGGTTTTGCGCATACTGTTCATACGGGCGTATCCCCTCAGGGTCGGCATCCGACAGAACACGCGGATCGTTGATGCCGCCGCCACCGCCGCCGCCATCGGTCCACTGCCCGCCGTCCGGATTGCCGGCGGGGACACGCGGCTGGTCCGGGCTGAACTTGCGTTGAAGCGCGGGAAAGACGCTCGCCGGATCGGTGCCGGGAGCGAGAAAGCGCGCGGCGTCCGGCCGGATCCATCGGTAGGCATCGGGCCGCAGCCAGCGGGCGCGCTGGGCGGCTTCGAATAGGCTTTCATGATTTGACATCAGCGTGCTCCCGCCATCTGCGCGCGCAGCGCGCCGTGCAGCGCCGCGCGCCGTGCTTGCCTGCCGCGCAGCGACGCCACCGCCGGGCGCGGGCGGAGCCGCGGCGCCGGTTCATCCGCGGCCTCCGTCATGCTCCGCCAGCCGCGCTCGGCCTGTGTCCGCACGCGCGAGCACGGCGACGGGGGCGTCGCCTGCTTCACGGCGCGGACACGCGCTCCCGCCAGCAGCGGGAAGGTGACGATGGAAATCTCCCACAGGTCGACCTGATAGAGTTTGCGCACGCGCGTGCGCGGCTCGATCCGGCCGCGCACGGTGCGGTAGCCGATCGAGAGCCCGTCCACCGCGCCGGCCTCGACCAGCGCCAGCAGTTCGCGCGCACGCGCCACGTCGGGGATCAGCTTTCCCCGCGCCCACAGCCCGCGAAAATCCTCGCGCAGTTCGAGCCAGATGCCGACCGGCTCACTCGGATCGTGCTGGAACAGCATCGGGATCCTGCGCAAGCCCCTCGCTTTCAAGGTGTGCGCGAACGCGCCGGGCATCATCATGTCGCGCGCCTGGTCGATCTCGCCGAACAGACTGGCATAGCCTTCCACCGCGCCGTCGCCGGAGAACGACAGACGCGGCACGGATGACAACGGGGCGTGCATGATCGACCTCGCGGAATGGGCGGGGAACGGATTGATGAAATTCGAAACGACGTGTGGTGCCCGCCGCGCGCTTGTGGCGGACGCTACTTGGCGATGCTCAGCTCTTGCGGCTGCGTTTCGCCGGCTTGCGCCGCGCCGCCGGCTTCGGACGCGACGATTTCCCAGCCGGCGCCTTGCGCTGGGCGCGATCGAGATGGGCGAGGAATTCGCGGAACACGGTGAGATGATCCCGCGAGGATTTTGTCTCGGTGCTGAACGAGCGCAGTACGCTGTGAAGGTTGTCCATCAATCCTGATCCTTGTCGAAGGTTGCGGCGCGGCGTTGCGCCTTGCGATTGAACCGCTGCAGTTCACGGACGAAATCGTCGAAGCGACGCGAGGCGGCCGACAGTTCGCGCAGCGCGAACAGAAGACCCGCGCTGGCCGCGCTCGCCCACAGAAACAGCGCCAGGTGCGCGAGGTCGCCGCGCTCTGCGAAGATGCGGATCAGGTCGGACATCGCATGAACCCATAGCGGACGTCATGACCGGACTTGATCCAGCCAATCCATCGTCTTCATCAAAAGAGTTCGCAGGGGTGAAACGCGAGTCAGGTCCGACCGGGTCAAGACTTAAGCTACGGATCGGGAAACGTCTCCGGCGGCAGATCGCTATCTGCGATCCATTCGATGCTGGTCGGCAACTCACCGTCGGTCTCGATGAATTCCTTCACCGCTTTCCAGGCGACAGGGAACGGCACGAACAGCCCGACCGACAACGGTGTACCATGCAGCGACCGCACGAACTCGCCGAGACGACGGAGGTCGCCTTTCGAGTTGTACGTCTGCTTGCGCTGGATACGCCCGTCCCATTTGTCGTAAAGAAGAGTTACGCCAAGGTCTGGGTTTCCGGTCATGTAGAAATGGACATTGACCTGCTCCTCGCGCGGCAAACCATCCGTCCCGCAGAGCCCTTGAACGTCCATTCCCCAACTGTCGTTGCCCCCCTGAAACGACCATTCCTGTCCTTTTGGCGCGAGAAAAAATCGCTCAAGCTCGGAAAGCTCCGGCCATCTGTCAGAAGCAAAATTGTCGAAATGAAAGAAACGTTTCATTTCTGTCTCCACAGTAGCCAACTTCCGTTCCGCATGACGCTCGTCATTCCAGTATCAACTTCGATATATCGAACGTAGGGATTGCCCAGTTCCAAAGCAAGTTTTGGAAGCACTGCCTTGCAGCTATTACATATTTCGCGGTCAACTTGAATATCGATCGACCTGTCTGCAAGCAAGCTGCTTTGATCGCGTGCTGCCCTCATCAAAATCGTCGCCTCAGCGTGGTAGAGAGCATCGTTTGGGCGTTGGCCGATATTGTCGGTCCTCATTATGTCCGGATATTTGTTGACGAGGCTCCACCTCCACCCATCAGCCTCAAAACGATCAGCTTCACCATATCCCGGCGATCCGGAATTCACCCCGAAATACAGCTTTCCATCGATCTCGGCAGCGGCAACCGTGCCGTTATCCGGCCGCCACATCGGCTCGCCGAAAAGATTGGGCTCATTGTAGATGGTGCGATAGGCATTGATCCAGCCCTGCCCGTCGAACGGGCGCATCGACGGCAGACTTTCCCGCGGCGGATCAAGCGGCGGGCCCAGATTGCCGCCGATCCCCGACCGAAGCCGATCGAGATGCGCTTCGGATTCCCTGGCGCGCGCTTCGGCCTCTGCGATAGCGCCGTCAATGCTGCCCGGCCGCGTCAAATTCGATTCACGAGGCTTCCAGTCCGGATCGTACTGACGAATTTGCGCCAACGCACTGCTGCTGCGCGCCATCGCTTGATCGAGCAACGACTGCTGCCGAGCGGATGCTCCTGGAAAGACATCGCCGACCGAACCGCCGCCACGCCGGCCACCGCCAACCTCGCGCAGGTTTGCCAGGTCGTCGGCCGTAGCGGCTGGAATGGGCTTGATCAGATCGCTTAACGCCGCAGGCGCGCTTCCCCAATCGTCGGTCCAGCGTCCGCCGCCTGGCTGACCAGCCGGAATCCGTGGCTGGTCCGGGCGGTATTTGCGGACGAGCGTCGGAAATGCATCGGCGAGCTTTATGCCCGGCTTCAGAAATCGCGCGGCATCGGGTCTGATCCAGCGCTCCGCGTCAGGCCGCATCCAGCGCGCGCGCTGATGCGCGAGCCACGCAGATTCGTGCTCGGTCATGACAATCGTCCGGAAAAATCGAATTGATACGCGAGCGCCAGGCGCGTTGAGCGCGCCCCTACTCCAGCCGATCACCACCCTCGATCGGCGCATAACCGACGGCCTCGCGCTTTTCGTTGAGCGTGAGAAACGCCGCGTTGCTGACGCGCTCCCACAATGCTGCGCGATCGGCCGCGAGCGCGTCGATCCTGTCGGCGTCCACCACGATGCGGATGCCCTCGCCGAACTGCGGCGACAGCCACTGCGCGAACGAATTGCCGAGACGCGACGCCAGCGGCAACACGGTCTGGCGGAAGAAGCAGCGGTTGGCTTCCTGGAAATTCGCATAGGTGTTGTCGCCGGGAATGCCGAGCACCATCGGCGGCACGCCGAAGGCGAGCGCGATCTCGCGCGCGGCGGTATGTTTTGCTTCCAGGAAATCCATGTCCTTCGGCGTCAGCGACATCGCCTTCCAGTCGAGCCCGCCTTCGAGCAGCAGCGGCCGTCCCGCATTCACCGCACCCTGATAGGTGTCTGTGAGTTCGCGCTTCAGCCGGTCGAACTGCGAATCCGACAGCACCGCGCCTTCCGGTCCCGAATAGACCAGCGCGCCTGAGGGGCGCGCGGCGTTGTCGAGCAGCGCCTTGTTCCAGGCCGAGCCGGCGTTGTGAGTATCGATCGCAACCGCCGCCGGCTCGATCGGCGCGAGACCGTAATGATCGTCGAGCGGATGGAAGTACGTCAGGTGCAGGATCGGCGGCACGGCGGATGACGCCTGAACGAAGCGGATGCTGCGACCGCCGACCGCGTATTCATAGGCTTCCGCCCAGCCATCAGCGCCAGGCACCACCTTCATGCGATCGGGCCGCAGCGCATGGAGCTCGCGTACCGCGCCGTCGAGCGCGACCGCCTCGACATAGGCATTGCCGGACAGCAGAAGATGCGACACCAGCATCTCGAGGAACGCGCCGCCGTCCTGCCGCGCGTTCGGCCGCGACAGCAGCAGCGACAGCGGATGCGCCTCGCGCTCCTGCGCGCCTTCGAACACGAGGTAGCTGCATGAGGCCACATTCTCCGCGATCAGCCGCACCGCGCGATGCACGATGGCGTTGTTGAGATAACCCTCGCGCGCCAGCGCCGCATAGTCGCGCGGCGTCCACCGCGCGCGGCCGCCGCTCTCAAAGGCAAGCAGCTTCGCCGTGCGACTGGCTTTTGTTTCGGGCGGTGTCAACAAGGCTTTAAAACGATCGAACATCAACGACCCTTTCTTCACCTCTTCCCGGCAGTGGGAAGCGGAAGCTCTTTCTCACAATTCCCTCACCCGTGGCTGGGCGCGCGGCGCGAGCGCCAGCGACGTCACCGCCCACACCAGCGCATCGAGCCGGTCGGGCGAGCGCCCCGACGACAGGCCCGACAGAGCGAAGTCGCACATTTCGTCTTCCAGCGCGGCGAAGCTGCCGGCGTGCCGGACGCGGCCTTGCTCATAAAGCGTCGCCACCGGTTCGGCGCGCAGCCACTTGCCGCGCGTCGCGCGCACGGGGATGACGGGCACCGCGGCATCCACCTCCGCGATCACGGACTTCACCATGTCGCCGCCCTGGTTGACTTCCGCCACCAGCGCATCAGCCTCGCACCGTCGCCACAGCGCAATCGCTTTCGCCGCCCACAGCGCCGGCGTTGCGCCCGCCACCGTCTCGTCGGCGATCACATAAACGATGCCGCCTTCCGCCAGCCCTGCCGCCACGATGCCGCAGGCGTCGGCGCGCTTGCCGGAGGTCGCGGGCGGATCGACTGCGACCACGACACGCTGCATCGGCGGCGCTTCGCGCACGCGACATTTCTCAAGCAGCGCGCGCGACCACAGCGCGTCGGGACGATCCTCGATGATCTCGCCGTCAAGCTCCTGACGCCCGAGCCGCGTTCCGGCGTAGCGCGCCATCACGCCTTGCAGAAAGGTCGGCGCCAGGTTGAAGGCGTTGGCCTGCGTCGGCGCGCGCGTGACCACGCTCGCCGCGTCGTTCATCAGGCGCTTCAAAAGCGCGGTCGGCCGCGGCGTCGTCGTAATCAACTGGCGCGGCTGCGAGCCGAGCCGCAAGCCGAACTGCAGCATATCGAACGCCGCTTCCGCGTAGCGCCACTTCGCCATCTCGTCAGACCAGGCGCAGCCGAATTGCGGTCCGCGCAGGCTTTCCGGATCGTCAGCGGAAAAAGCCTGCGCCACCGCGCCGTTGCTCCATTCCAGCCGCTTGCGCGAGGGCGACCATGACGGCCGCTCGTGAGCGGCGTGAACCGCGAGCAACCCGGAAACGCCTTCGATCATCACCTCGCGCACATCGTGTTCGGTTTCCCCGACCAGCGCGATGCGCGACACCGCCTCGCTCGCGAACGGTGACAGGCCGAGCGCCTGCGCGCGAATCCATTCGGCCCCGGCGCGGGTCTTGCCGGCGCCGCGGCCACCGATCATCAGCCAGATCAGCCAGGGCGCGCCGTTTGGCGCGAGTTGCGGAGGACGCTGATGCTCGTGCGCGAAGATATCCCACTGCCGGGCGAGAAATCCCAGTTCCGCCTCACTCATGCTCTCCAGCAGCAGTTGCCGCTGGCGCGGCGACCACTTGCTCCAGTCGGCGCGAAAGCGCGCGCCTGAACTCGTCGAGATCGCGGGGCACGGCGTCGTCATCGGCGGGCTTCACCTTCTCCTCACTGGCGCGCAGCCGCGTCACTTCGCCAAGCGTGCGCGCGAGACTTGCAAGCGTGCGTGCGCGGCGCTCCGCTTCGGTGCGCTGCTGCGGTTTCAGATGACTGCCGCCGACGATGACCTCGATCAGCGACAGTTCGCGCTCGATCGCGCGCGTCACCCGTTCGATCAGCAGCGCGCCGCTCGCGGGCGGCGGATCGTCGACCCGCTCGACCGCCGTGCGCTTGACGCGCGGGCTCGGTTCATCCTTGCGCCGAACGGCCGTGCGCCGCGCGCGCTGCCGGCTCAATCCGGCTTTTGCTGCTTCGTCGTGTTCATCGACAGGAACTACCTCGTCATCGACGAAGCGCGTGGTGGCGGCCATCGTCGCCTTGCGCGCGGCCGCGGTCTTGCCAGGCCTGGTGTCGGCCTGATTTTGCTTGCGGGCTTTCGCACCGACGCTTGCGGGCGTGAGCGGCTTCTTGCGGGACTTCTTCTTCATTGCGGGGGATGAAGATTTTTTCGAATCGGCCCGCTTTGCAGGACCGGCCGCGGCTGTTTTCGTTCGCGATGCAACGCGAGCAGCCGCCGGTTTTCGTGCCGGTCCGGCGGGTCGCGTCACTACCATGATGTCGAAAAACCCTCTCGTCGCGGAATCGATATTGCCGATGAAACCCGGCTTCCGAATTTCCCTGGAGCAGAACGTCATTCTCTGGAAGACCGAACCGATCCCGCCCGGGATCAGCACAGCGAGACCGCATCGCGCCGAAGCGATCCGGAGAGCCCCGGATGAGAACCTCGTTTTCCGGCGCAACTGTGGAGCATGGCGTAAACCTACCTCGGCAGCGTCACGCTGTCAAGGTATATTTTCCTAGTGTGGTGGTTCAGAAGTTCGCTTCAGTGCTCAATCAAATCCGTCAAGCGAACTTCTGAACCTAAACCACACTAGAATCATAAAGTTGCTAGTGTCCCTTTGATTCCGAAGTTCGCATCAGAGGTTGCTGCAAGGGTATACGAACTTCGGAATCAAAGGGACACTAGGAAAGTTTGCCGCGCGCTCATTGGTTTTTTCGAGCGTCCCTCAAGCGTTTTCGAGCGAAGTGGAATCCGGTTCGCGTGAAGAAAACGCGTCAAATCAAGAAGCCAGAGTCTTTCACCGTTTCCATGAAACGGTGACTCTCGGGGCTTGACCGGGGATGGATACGGATTTGCGTGAAGAAGCGCGTCAAAATCCTGAGTTCGCTTCTTATTCCATGAGAAGCGAACAGACTCTGATGGCCTGCCGCGTTACTTCAGCCGCTCGTTCACCGTGACGAAGCGATCGTTCATCGAACTGCCGATGCTGTTGACCGCGGTGATGACGACGATGCTGATGCCGCCGGCAATCAGCGCATATTCGATCGCGGTCGCACCCGACTCGTCGCGCAAGAAATCCGATGCAATCTTTGCAATGAAGCGCACTGCCAACTCCGATCGATCGATGCGCACTTTCGCGCGTGGCTGGAAACCCAAGTCTACGCCCGAATGATTGCACAGACCCTTAAGCGATACCCTCAATGAATGCTTAAATCGAACGGTGAAATTCTATCGGTTATCACGCCGCCGGACCGGCGAGCGGTCGCTCCTCCATCAACACCAAAAGCAGCGACGCCCCCGCAAGCATCGCCGCGGCGGCGGCAAACACATAGCGGAACGCCGTGGTCAGGTCGGACGCGGAGATCGCATTGGCCTGACCGCCACCATGACCGATCGAAACGTCCACACCCGGCGCCACCAGCAGGATGGCGGCGAAGCCGGCGACGGCGAACGAGGAGGCCAGCGCGCGGAAGAAATTCATCGCGCCGGTGACGGTGCCCACCTGCGGGCGCGCCACCGCGTTCTGCAGCGACACCACGGTAACGGGAAAGATGGTGCCGAGGCCGAAGGCGAACAGCGAGAGCAACACCAGCAGCGCCCAGAGCGGCGTCACGAACAACGCCGGGATCGCGGCCACGACGGCGGCAAATGATGTCCCGATGATCGCGACCCGCTTGTAATGAACCGCGCGCATCATGGTGCGGCCGGCAAGCGCCGCGCCTCCAGTGGAGACGGCTGCGATCGGAATCAGCGCCAGCCCGGATTGGGTGGCGTCGAGATGGTGGACCACCTGATAGTACAACGGCAGATGCACGGTGAGCCCGATGATGGCGCCGAGCCCGAGGCCGCCGGCCGCCATCGCGTAGGGAACGACGGGGCCACCGATCAGCGGCAACGGCAGGAACGGTTCCGAGGTCGCGCGCGCGTGCCGGACAAAGCCGGCTGCGAGCACGAGCGCGAGCACGAGCATGGCGGCGATCGCCGGCGACAGCCAGGCAAAGCGGTTGCCGCCCCATGTCAGCACCAGCATGAATACCACGGCGGAGGCCATTAGCAGCGCTCCGCCGATCCAGTCCACCTTGCGGCGGCGGTGGAATACCGGGATCTTACCCATCCTCGGCAGCAGCAGCGCCAGCGCGATGACGCCGAGCGGCACGTTGATCCAGAAGATCATCGACCAGTGCAGATGCTCGGCGAACACCCCGCCCAGCACCGGGCCGGCAACGCCGGCCGCGGTCCACACGCCGCTGAAATAGGCCTGGTACTGGCCGCGCTCGCGCGGGCTCACCACGTCGGAGATCACCGTCTGCACCACCGGCAGGATGCCGCCGCCGCCAAGTCCCTGAACCCCGCGCGCGACGATCAGCGTCGTCATGTTCGGCGCCAGCGCGCACAGGACCGAGCCCGCAACGAACAGGCCAAGCGCGGTGACGATCATCGCGCGGCGACCGTAGATGTCACTCAGCGTGCCGAACACCGGCGCGACCGCGGTGGACGCCAGCAGGTACGCCGTGATGATCCACGACAGGGCAGTGACATCGCGGAACTGGCGGCCGATGGTCGGCAGCGCGGTCGCGACGATGGTCTGGTCGAGCGCGGCAAGAAACATGGTCAGCATCAGACTGACCATGATGGTGCGGACCTCGCTTCGGCTCAGCGGAACGGGCGGCGCGGTCCGCGGCGCATCGGAGCCGCCGCCGGAGGAACCGGCCGGGACGGTGCGGGAGCTGTTGGCGGCCGAAACCCGCGGAGAGACCGGAGTCCGTCCGGGCTGATCGAGCTTGTTCATGCGAGGGGAACAAATTTTCCGCTGAAAATGGCAAAAGGCAAAAGGACGCAAAGAGAAGGCAGAGGAAGAATCACATAACCCGCGCGGTCAGGTTCGGACAGCGCGGCCGATGGCTGAACGGCATCGGCGGATGCTCAATCGCAAACATGTGATGGTAAGGAATTAACCTCGCGGGCGATTCCTCAGCCGGGCGCGCTTCGGCAAGCGGACCGGCCACTGCACGATATGATCCTCCAGTTCGGAATCGGGAATCTCGTCCTCGGTCCCCCGCACCCGGCCCCGCACCGAAACCCCCGCTTCGTGCACCGTGTTGCGATCGCCGGAAATCAGCGGATGCCACCAGTAGAGATCGCGTCCCTCCGCGACCAGCCGATAACCGCAACTCGGCGGCAACCAGTTCAGGCTGCGTACGTTTTCCGGAGTCAGGCGGACGCAGTCCGGCACCTGTTCGGAGCGGTTCGCATAATCCTTGCAAGCGCAGAGCCCGGCATCCAGCAGACGACAGGAGACATGGGTGAAATAAATGTCGCCGGTGTCTTCGTCCTCGAGCTTTTCCAGGCAGCAACGCGCGCAGCCGTCGCACAGGCTCTCCCATTCGACGCGGGACATCTCTTCCAAAGTCTTGGTCTTCCAGAAGAATCCGTCCTGTCCCGACGGGCGCGAGGATCGTTGCGTCATGCTTCGCTTCTTGGCTGGCTGAAATCGCGGATGATCAGTCTATGGGCTCCGGGCGCACCGCGCGCAAGCGCCGGTCGCGACATACAATCTGAAAGTGCAACGACCATTGGTTTATCATCCCCGCTCGGATAGAAGGAAACCGGTTCTCCCGAGGACGCCGGAGGACGTTCCAGCGTCGGTTTTTAACGCACCTTCTGCGTGCCTTGGGTTTGCCGCAACACTCTTGCATGACGTGCCGACGGCGCCGGACGGGTCGCCGCCGCGCCGCAGATCGGTCACAGGCCCTTAGTGCGAAATATCCTGCCCTCCGATTGGAAAAAGCGAATCCGGCATTTCCTGCTGGATTTCGACGCACGCGTCGATTCAACGCTGTTCTCGTCGGCGGTCGGCGCGCGCGAACTGTATGAACGCTTCTCCACCTATATGGACCGCTTCTATGTCGGCCGCTGGAAACGCTGGGTGTTCATCGAGCCTTTATCGGAAGCTGCGACGCTCGGCCTCGGCGGCCTCATCGTCCTGCTGGCGCTGGCGCAGCCGGCATTCCGCGAAACCGCCGACGAGGACTGGCTGAAGAAATCCGATCTCGCGGTGACGTTCCTCGATCGCTATGGCAATCCGATCGGCAGCCGCGGCATCAAGCACAATGATTCGATTCCCCTCGAGGAATTTCCCGACAACCTGATCAAGGCGACGCTGGCGACCGAAGACCGCCGCTTTTACGATCACTTCGGCATCGACGTCGGCGGCACCTTCCGCGCGCTGGTCACCAACGCGCAGGCCGGCGGCGTACGACAGGGCGGCTCCTCGATCACCCAGCAACTCGCGAAGAACCTGTTCCTCTCCAACGAACGCACCATCGAGCGCAAGATCAACGAGGCCTTCCTCGCGATCTGGCTCGAGACGCGCCTGACCAAGAATGAAATCCTGAAGCTTTATCTCGACCGCGCCTACATGGGCGGCGGCACCTTCGGCGTCGATGGCGCGGCGCATTTCTACTTCAACAAGTCGGTGCGCGACGTCAATCTCGCCGAAGCCGCGATGCTCGCCGGCCTGTTCAAGGCGCCGACCAAATACGCGCCGCACATCAACCTGCCCGCCGCCCGCGCCCGCGCCAACCAGGTGCTCGACAACATGGTGGACGCGGGCTTCATGACCGAAGGCCAGGTGTTCGGCGCGCGGCGCAATCCCGCCACCGCGGTCGACCGCCGCGACGAGAATTCGCCGAACTACTACCTCGACTGGGCGTTCGACGAGATGCGCAAGCTGGTCGATACGTTTCCGCGCTCCTATACCGAGCGCGTGTTCGTGGTGCGCACCGCCATCGACATGAACGTGCAGCACGCCGCGGAAGAAGCGATCGAAAACCAGTTGCGGCAATTCGGCCGCGACTATCACGCGACCCAGGCCGCAACGGTGGTCGCCGATCTCGACGGCGGCGTGCGCGCGATGGTCGGCGGCCGCGACTATGGCGCGAGCCAGTTCAATCGCGCGACCGACGCCATGCGCCAGCCCGGATCGTCGTTCAAGCCGTATGTCTACACCACCGCGCTGCTCAACGGCTTCAAGCCGACATCGACGATCGTCGACGGCCCGGTCTGCATCGGCAACTGGTGCCCGCAGAACTACGGACATTCCTATTCCGGCACGGTGACGCTGACCCAGGCGCTGACGCGCTCGATCAATGTGGTGCCGGTGAAGCTCTCCATCGCGCTCGGCAAGGGCGAGAAGAACCCGGCCAGGGCCGGACGCGCCAAGATCGTCGCAGTCGCCCGCAAGTTCGGCATCGTCACGCCGCTGCCGGATACGCCGTCGCTGCCGATCGGCGCTGACGAAGTCAACGTGCTCGAACACGCCGTCGCCTATGTGGCATTTCCGAATAAAGGCAGGGCGGTTACGCCGCACGCGGTTCTGGAAGTCCGCACCGGTGCCGGCGATTCGGTCTGGCGCTACGACCGGGACGGCCCCAAGCCGCGCCAGATCATTCCGCCCTCGATTGCCGCCGACATGGCCGGCATGATGAGCCACGTGGTCAGCGAAGGCACCGCGCGCCGCGCCATCCTCGACGGCATTCCGGCGGCCGGCAAGACCGGCACCACCAACGCCTATCGTGACGCCTGGTTCGTCGGCTACACCGGCAACTTCGTGTGCGGCGTATGGTACGGCAACGACGACTACTCGCCGACCAACCGCCTGACCGGCGGCGCATTGCCCGCACAGACCTGGCACGACATCATGACCGCGGCGCATCGCGGGGTCGAAATCAAGGACATCCCGGGGGTCTCCGCGCCGGCGAAGCCGACCGCCGCCGCCGCCGCGAAAGCCACGAGCGACGACGACGCGAATCCCGCGCCGCCGCCGATCCTGACCAAGCGCGGCGCGGAGATCCTGGTGCGCGTGGAAAAGCTGCTGGATGAAGCCGGCAAAACCATCGGAAAAACGTCGGCGGCTCCCACCGACACGCCCCATCCTGCTTCATCGGGTGCCGCCGCTTTGCCCGAAAACGTCGCAGCCGCAGCGTCCGGCGTTCGGACGACTCCCGCACCACGCAAGAACTGACGCATGATCCATGTCATCCACGTCCCATCGTTATCCATGGCCCGTCGTTTTTGAGCGAACATGTCCCGCGGATTTTGACCGGGGAACAGACCGGTTCGCGCGCAGACAACGCGTTGAACAGGACGCCCCGTTTCTAATCCCGTGAAGCGGAAAGGCTCCGGGAACTTCAACACGGAACTTCAACTCGAAACCGGACCGGAAGCCTAATATCATTAGGCTCCTTTGATTCTGCAGTTCGCATCAAAGGAGTTGAGCGATCTTTGCGAACTTCGAAAACCGGAGCGCCGATCCGTGCGGCTGATCATCCTCATCCTGGTGGCGCTGCTGCTCGCCATCGTGGTCGGCCTCGGCGCCACCTGGATCACCGCGACGCGCGGCACCGATCTGGGCACGCTGACCATCGGCGCATGGACTGCAAGACCAAGAAGCGGATCGGCTGACATTGATCCCTATTCGCGCGCCGCGATTGCGCGCAGCGGCGAGTTACCGATCGGAACCGGCGACGGCATCGCGTTCCTGGCGACCGCCTCCGACGACAAGCGACCGCTCGATGGCCGCTGCGACGTCATCGTCAGCGGCGTCACTCCGCCGGCTCGGTTCTGGACGCTGACGCTTTATGATCGCAAGGGCCGCCTGGTGGCCAATTCGCTGCAACGCTACGGCTTCACCAGCGAGGAGATCGTGCGGAATTCCGACGGCTCGTTCACGGTGAGCGTGGCGTCGCGTGCGCGCGCCGGCAACTGGCTGCCGACGGGCGGCATCGAGCGCTACGTGCTGATGCTGCGCCTCTACGACACGCCTGTCGGGGTCGCGACGCGAAGCCAGCGCGACGCGCCGATGCCTTCTGTTGCAACCGGAAAGTGCTCATGATCCGCCTCATGTTTGCGATTGTCGGCGGCGTCCTGCTCGGCGGGGTCGTGCATCTGGTCAGCGTGCTGGCGCTGCCGCGGATCGCCTCGCAGGACGCCTATTCGCGGCTGGCGGCGATGACCACGGTGAACGCAGTGACCCCCCTGCCCCCGGCCGACCCCGGCATTTCGCCGATGCCGTTCATGGACCCGGCCTTCGCCATTGCGGTCTGCCGCTACGACCTGTCCGGCGGATCGATCAAACTGACGGTGCCGGTGAGCCAGGCCTACACCTCGGTGTCGTTCTATACCCGCAGCGACGTCGCCTATTACGCCATCAACGATCGTTCCGCCGGACGCAAGGTGATCGAACTCAACCTGATGACCGAAGCCCAGCACGCGGAACTGCCCGAGGAGGAAGACGTCACGGCCGCGGACCGGCTGATCATCGATTCACCCTCGACGACCGGGCTGATCGTTCTGAAGGCCCTGGCGCCGGAGCCCGGCATGATGGAGCAGGCGAAGGCCTCGCTCGCCGCCGCAACGTGCCGGCTGCAAACCGAGCCGCCCATGGTGAAGCCTGAAGCGAAACGGTAGGCGGCACGATCGCTCGATCGTTTCGTGCTCTATAGCGCTTTCGAGCGAAGCGGGGACCGGTTCGCGCGAAGAAAGCACGCCAAATCAAAATTATAGAGCCGTCACTTCTGATTCCATCAGAAGCGGAAGGACGCCAGAGCATGATCCCGAAAATGGAAACCCGTTTTCGGAAAAGATCACGCCCAAACAAAAAGATAAGCGACGGGTCTAATCCATCGCAGTTGAACCAGACTTAGCTCTCGGTAACGGTGAAAGCCTAGTGGTCCGATTCTAACATTTGCATCCCGTTGCGGCAGGGCGGTCCTGCAAATGTTAGAATCAAAGGACCACTAGCAGCTATCAGGTTTCTAGTGGAGTTTTGAATTTGACATTCGCCTGACGGGTTTGCTGCAAAGTGGGTAGCGAATGTCAAATTCACTCCACTAGCATCTTGATTTAACGCATTTTCTTCACGCGAACCGGTCCCCCCTTCGCTCGAAAACGCTCCAAATGGGACATCTCGATCATCATTGCCGGTCTGGCCCCGCAATCCATTTTCTTTGAGCGATCCATCTTCTTCGAAAAGGAATGAATGCGCGGCGAGGCATAGGTGAGAGAGCGCCGCCGCTCTTCGAACGGTTATGGGCGAGCGAAAGCGACGCCGTTTAACGAAGAGCGATGCCCGCGCATGACGGGACCAGATCTATCCCCGCGTGCGCAGGGCGCGGCCGACCACCGGCGTTGCGGTGACCGGGGGATTTGCGGCCAGCGCCGCAAGCTGTCCGATCAGGCGGTCGGCATCGGCGGCCACGCCATCCGGCGCATGAATAACCAGACGCTCGAGCGCCCAGCGATAGGAGGCGACCCGCTGCTCCAGGCACTGCTGCACCCATTGGACGATCAGGGTGTTCTCTTCCATGCGCGCGACGGCGTCCGTGCGCTCGCGCGGCGACAGGTCCGGCACGAACTTTAGGCTGGCGTTACGTTTTCCATCGAGATCAAAGACTTGCCGTGCGGTGTTGAAGAACGGATCGAAGCGCGTAATGTCGTTACGGACGTCGTCCATCAGTTGCGCGTAGCGCGAGGCATGAGACCGGTGCGGCTCGTCGATCAACTGACGACCGTAGGCGCTGCGGTCGAATGCGGGCTTCTGCCGCCACGGCGGGGCAAACGGCTCATAATTGCCGAACACACTCTTCCAGGCCGGCCGCGAAAGCGGCGGCTCGACCAGGGGATAGGCGAGATCGCGCAACATCCGCTCTGGCTCGGTGAGTTGAAATCGCGACGACGGCCGGCCGATGCTGCCGGTCGCTTCCGCGCCCATCCAGCGATGCATGTCGTCATTGCGGACATCCTGACGGACGCGACCGAAATCGCCGCCACTGCATCCGGCCAGCGTAATGCCAAAAAGAACCACCAAAATCATCGACGCGGGGCGCGGGAGCCTTGAATCTGCTGGCGTTTGATTCCCCGGCATCACGTTTATCCGTAAATCAAGATCGTGCGCGGCGGCGGCGACGGCGCCCGGGGGCGGCGCCCTCCTCGGGACCTCGCCCACCGCCGGTTTCCTCGCTTTCGCGGTCGATGCGGATAACCGGCAGGATCACAACGGTACCCATCGTGCGGTCCGCGGAGCGATCCATCGTTGATCCCGATCGCGAAGCCGCATCAGCCGGAAACGCAATAACGGTGCCCATGCCCAGTTTCTCCTCGCCCGGCCGCCAACCGATTTTCGGCAGCGCCGCGGCGGGATTTAGAACCGGCCATGGTTAACGGCCTGTTAAAGCCGGCTCGCTAGATTGAGGCGAGTTGTTACCAGCAAACCTGCGCCGACATGACCCCACTTCAGATGTTTCCCGGCTTCGACGGGTTGTTGACGCTGTCCCGCAGGGAGGGCGTCGACATCCGTCCGACCCTGCTGCGAGTGCTGACCGACCTTTACGTGCAGACCGCCACGCATTCCGCCGAGGAAGAGCAACACTTCGTCGAACTCACCTCGCGCCTGATCGATCAGGTCGACGATGCCACCCGCGCCGCGGTGCGCGCCCGCCTGTCGATCTATCCACGGACGCCGGCGGCGATCATGAGCAAGCTGAGGCTTCATGCGGCCGCTCCACCGCGCCCCAAAACCGCGCCGCCCTCGCCGCCGACCCCCGCGCCGACTGCGGAGACGAAACCCCAGACAACCGCGACGCTGTCCATGGAGCCGCGCGACGGTTCCGAAATCAGCCAGATGTTCTTCGCCGCGAACGCCAGGGATCGTGCCTTGATCCTGCAAGATCTGGCGACGGCGCCGCTGCGGCCATCGCCGCGGGTCCATCCGTCGAGGGCCGCACGCGCGATCGAGACTCTCTATATGGCCGCGTTCGCGTCGGACGTTGACAACTTCACCACCGAACTCGGCGAGACGCTGATCCTTCCCGCCCGGATCGCCGAACGGGTGGTGAAAGATCCCGGCGGCGAGCCGCTCGCCTGCGCCGCCAAGGCCCTCGGCATGCCCTCGAAGATCTATCAGCAAATCCTGCTGTTTCTCGATCCGGCCATCGGCACGTCCGTCAACGCGGTGTACCGGCTGTCGCGGCTCTACGACCTGCTCGACGAGCGTTCCGCGCGGATCATGCTGGCGGCCTGGCGCGGGGCGACGATGACGGAAGCGCGGGCCAAATATCGTCCGACACTCTATAATGACGAGCGCCATCGCGTCCGGGCGGCACCGACGCACGAACGTTCCGGCGTCCTACAGCCAGGCGCAGCCACGGCCCTCCGGCGCGGAACCGACCGTGATGGATCGGGCGGATAGGCAGCTCTTATTTTGAAAGAAGCCAACCATCAAGGCAGACCGGACCGGCCCTGCGCGAACCGCTCATGACAGCGCCATTGTCTCCTTGACCTTGGCGACCAGCGCGCTGAGCGCGAACGGTTTTGCGAGGAAGGCGAACTGCTCATTCTCCGGCAGGCTCTTGTCGAACGCTTCTTCCGCATAACCCGACACGAAGATGATCTTGAGATCGGGATTGCGCTTGCGCATCTCGCGCAATAGCGCGGGGCCGTCCATCTCCGGCATCACCACATCCGAGACGACGAGATCGACGGCGCCGTTCTTCTCGTCGAATGCCTCCAGCGCCTCGATGCCGTTGGCGGCCTCGATCACGCTGTAACCGCGCGAGCGCAGGCCGCGCGCGTTCAGCGAGCGAAGGCCGTCTTCGTCCTCGACCAGCAGGATGGTGCCCTGCCCGGTCAGGTCGCCGGACGCCGGCTTGGCTGGAACGGACGAGTCCTTCGGAGCACCGCCGGCCGCGGCCTCAGGCCGGACATCCGTCTCGGGATGATGGCGCGGCAGGAAGATGCGGAACGTCGTCCCCTCGCCCGCTTTGGAATCGACGTAGATGAAGCCGCCGGTCTGCTTGACGATGCCGTAGACCGTCGACAGCCCGAGCCCGGTGCCCTTGCCGACCTCCTTGGTGGAAAAAAACGGCTCGAAGATCTTATCGACGATGTCAGGCGGAATACCGGTGCCGGTGTCGCTGATCTCGACCAGCACGTAATCGGCGGCCGGCATTCCCTTGTAGCCGAACGTCACGACCTCAGCCGCCGCAACATTGGCGGTGCGGATTGCGAGCTTGCCACCGTTCGGCATGGCGTCGCGCGCGTTGACCACGAGGTTGACGATCACCTGCTCGAACTGCGAGACATCGGCCTTGACCGGCCACAGGTCGCGCCCGTGCACGACCCCGGGGAACGTGACCTTCTCGCCGATCAGGCGCTTGAGCAGCATGCCGATGTCGCTCAGGGTGTCGCCGAGATCGAGCACCTTCGGCTGCAAGGTCTGCCGCCGCGAGAACGCCAGCAGCTGCCGCACCAGCGCGGCGGCGCGGTTGGCGTTCTGCTTGATCTGCATGATGTCCTGGAACGACGGATCGGTCGGCTTGTGCGCGTTCAGCAGGAAATCGTTCGCCATCATGATCGCGGACAGCACGTTGTTGAAATCGTGCGCGATGCCGCCGGCAAGCTGGCCAACGGATTCCATCTTCTGCGACTGATTGATCTGGTTTTCCAGCGTGCGCCGCTCGGTCGTCTCCAGCACGTAGACGATCGCGGCTTCCGCGTCGCGATCGTCATCCTCCACCGCGGTGACAAAAAACTGTCCCCAGCGTTCGCGCGCGCCGACCAGCATCACCTCGACCGGTGGAATATCGCCCTGCCCATCAGCCGCTGCCTGAATGGCCGCGCTCAACTGGCCGCGATCGCGTTCGTTGACGGCGGTGAGAATCGATTTGGTTACCGCGCCGTCAGAACCGAGGCTTTGCGCGAGTTTCGCGAACCGCGCATTGGCCCGGCTCACAGTGCCGGACTTGTCGACGGTGGCGATCGCCATCGGCGTGTGATCGAAGAAGCGCATGAAACGGACTTCGGCTGCGCGCTGCGGATCGACGCGCTCGTCGCGGGCGCGGCTGATCACGAGAGTCCGCGAGGGGCCGGGCACGCCGTCGGCGCCGAACGCCAGCTTATGATAGAGCCGCACCGGCATGGTCTTGCCGTTGCGCATCCGCAGGTCGACATCGAAGACCTCGGTCCGGACCTCGCCCGGAGCGGCGGCGATCGACGTCAGCAAAGCCGCGCCGTCGCCGGAGACGACGTCGGTAAGCTTCAGGCCGCCCGATCCGATCTCCGCGAGATCGTAATCCAGCCAGTTGGCGAGCGTGGCGTTGACATAGGCGAGATCGCCTGACGGATTGACGGAGAAGAAACCGCACGGCGCATGATCGAGATATTCGATCGCATGGCGCAGTTCCTGGAAGATGTCTTCCTGCCGTTCGCGGTCGCGGGTGATATCGGCGATCGACCACACGGCATGCCTGGACTGCCGCTTGGCCTGGCCAAGCGGGCGGACCCGCAACCGCAGCCAGCGGCCATGCGCGCCATCGGCGGCGGCGACGCGCACCTCCTCCTGCTGGCGCTTGCCTTCGCGCGCGGCCTTCAGCAGACGGAACACCGCCTCGGAGACGTCGGGGTTGCCGATGAAGACGCGCTCCACCGGCCGCACATCCTGCATCGAGGTGGCGCCCGTCAGGGTAAGATAGGCGGCGTTGGCATAAACGATGTGCCCGCCGGCATCCGTGACGGCGATGCCATCAAACGCGTGATCGGCGACCGGGCGCATCAGCGGATCGTCGGCGGTGCGGTCGGCGAAGCGGACAATGCCGGCCGCAAATGCGAACAGCGTGAACAGGCCAACCGTCGCCAGCAGCGCCAGCAACCCCAGAATGTAAGGCTGGGCGTTGGCGCGCCCGAGCGTCATGAACGCCACGGCGGCCGCGACGATTGCACCCGCGACCAGCAGCACCAGCAGGATGCTGCCGCTCCGCCGCGCCGGTTCCTGCGCAACCTGCGGCGACTCGATGTCGGGATCGGATGTCATGGAATCCGGCGGGGCCTGTCGCAGCGGGCGCGGAATGCGCGTATGTCGGGTCCTGAGTGCCTGAATCGGGCCCGGCAACGCAAGCACCTCATGGGCTCATTTCCCGCCATTTCCCCACCGGGATACTCTTTTTCCGGACACCGCCGGCCGGCATTACGCGCCGCGCGGCGCAAAGCCACGCTTCAGGCCCATGACGTAGCCGATGATTTCGGCGACCGCGTGATAGTGCTCGACCGGAATCTCGTCGTCGATCTCGACGGCGGCATACAGCGCGCGGGCCAATGGCACGTTTTCGACGATCGGGATGTCATGCTCACGGGCGATTTCCCTGATCTTGAGCGCGATGTTGTCCGCGCCCTTGGCCACGCAGACCGGCGCCGACATGCCGCGCTCGTACGACAACGCGACCGAATAGTGGGTCGGATTGGTGATGATGACCGAAGCCTTGGGCACCGCAGCCATCATGCGCTTCTTCATGCGCGCGGCCCGCAACTGCCTGATCCGGGCCTTGATGTGCGGATCGCCTTCCGACTGCTTGAACTCGTCCTTGATTTCCCGCAGCGACATCTTCTGCCGCTCGAACCACTGCCGGTACTGAAGCAGGTAGTCTGCGATCGCGACCAGCGCCAGCATCGCGACCACCGCGCCGAGCAATTGCAGCGTCAGGGTTCGGGTGGTGCCGAGGATGGCGTTCGGATCGAGCCGCACCATGGCGTCGAGCCGCGAGCGCTCCGGCCAGAGCACCGCCGTCATGACCGCGCCGAGCGCCAGCACCTTGAAAAGTCCCTTGGCGAAGTTCGCTGCTGCCTGCTTACCGAAAATCCGCTTGGCGCCGGAAACCATCGAAATCTTGCTGAGCTTCGGCTTCAGCGCCTCCCCCGACCAGACGAAGCGGTGCTGAACGATATTGCCGGCAACGGCAGCCAGCATCAGCAACAGCAGCGGCACGCCGAGCGCGGCGACAAGCACGTATTCGATCTGCACGGCCAGCGCCAGCAGACCCGGCCCGTCGGTCCGGATCTGCCAGGAGTTGGCGATCAGGTTGCGTAGCGGCATCTCGAATCCGCCGCCGACGGAGCCCGCGAAGGTCGACAGCACCAGCGTCGCGCCAGCGATCACGAACCAGGTGTTGACCTCCTGGCTCTTGACGACGTCGCCGCGCTCGATCGCGTCATCGAGGCGTTTTTGCGTCGGGTCTTCTGTCTTTTCGGTATCGTCGCTCTCGTCGGCCATCGTCGCGGTGTCCTATAGCGTTTTCGAGCGAAGTGGATACCGGTTCGCGTGAAGAAAACGCATCAAATCAAGAGCCTATAGTCTTTCACTGTTTCCATGAAACGGTGGAAGACTCTAGTGGTCCAATTCTAACATTTGCATTCCGTTGCCGCAGGGAGTTCTTGCAAATGTTAGAATCAAAGGACCACTAGCAACTATCAGGTTTCTAGTGGAGTTTTGAATTTGACATTCGCCTGACACGTTCGCTGCAAAGTGGGTAGCGAATGTCAAATTCACTCCACTAGTGTCCCGATTCCGAAGTTCGCATACCCTTGCAGCAACCTTTGATGCGAACTTCGGAATCAAAGGGGCACTAGTAACTTTATGATTCTAGTGTGGTTTAGGTTCGGAAGTTCGCTTGACGGACTCGATTGGGCAATGAAGCGAACTTCTGAACCACCACACTAGTTCGACAATGTCAGATCGCGCATCACGCCGATAAAATAATCCATGTAGGTCCCCATCATGGACACCAGCACGGCGGCGAGAATCATGAAGCCGATGAGGATCGAGAGCGGCACGCCGATGAAATAGACCTGCATCTGTGGCATCAGCCGCGCCAGAACGCCGAGCCCGATATTGAAGACCAGCCCGAACACCAGAAAAGGCGCCGACAATTGCAGGCCGATCTTGAAAGCAGCGGCGAAAGCGCGTGTCGCCAGCGCCGCCACGTCGCCGCTCGGCATCAGTTCGCCCGGCGAGAAAATCCTGTAGCTCTCGTTCAGCGCGGTGATGACCAGATAGTGCGAGTCGGTTGCAAACAGCAGCGCGATGCCAAGCAGGGTCAGGAAGTTGCCCATCAGCGCGCCTTGCTGGCCCTGGCTCGGATCGACCGAGGTGACGAATCCAAGCCCAAGTTGCTGCGCGATGATCGAGCCTGCGACCTGCAAGGCAGCGAGCGTGACGCGTGCGGTGGCGCCCAGCACCACGCCGATGATGATCTCATGCACCAACAAGACCGCCAGCGGCGCAACCGACTGCATGTCGACGTGATAGGCGGAGCGATGCAGCGGCAGGATAATGAGAGTCAGAAGCAGGGCGATGGCGAGCTTGACCCGCACCGGAATGAAGCCCTCGCCGAAGCCCGGCAACAGCATCACCATCGCGCCGATGCGGGCAAACACCAGCATGAAGGCGGCGCCAAGAGCGGGCAGAAGCGAGATGTCGATACGCATGATGCCCTTGAGGTGCTATCCCGACATTCCCGTCGGGAACTTGCAGCGAGCGGATCGCGATACCGCATCCACCCCTGCGATCTTGTGCATCAACCGCCGATGATTCGCGATGAAATCCGTATCATTTCGGCGTGCAGCGCATCGGCCATGAACGGCAGCGCCAGCACCAGCGTCACGAAGATGGCCAGGATCTTCGGCACGAACACCAGCGTCTGTTCCTGGATCTGCGTCAACGCCTGTATCAGCGAAATGGCGACGCCGACGATCAGGCCGACGCCCAGCAGCGGCCCCGAGACCAGAACGATGGTCCAGATCGCATCGCGCGCGATATCCAGTGTTTCAGCGCCGGTCATTGCCATCTCCCATGTACTTTGTTCTCTTATGCTGGAACGTGCGGCTTTCAGACGCCGCAAAATTCATTCTTCCCGCTTCAGCTATGGATTCCGGGTTTGCGCTTCCGGCGCGAACGCTACGCGTTCGTCGCTCGCGCGCCCCGGAATGACGACTTGAAGCGATACCCATACGATCAGATCGGCATTCTCATGATGTCTTCGTAGGACTGGATGACGCGGTCGCGCACCGAGACCAGTGTCGACACCGCGACATCGGTATCCGCCACAGCGGTCACCACGTCCATCAGGTTTGCCTTGCCCGATGCCATCGCCACCGTCTGCGCATCGGATTTCCGCCCCGATTCCATCACGCTGCCGAGCGCATCCTTGAGCACGGCGCTGAACGAGGGGCCATCGCCCTCCGGCGGCTTGCCGGCGGCGGCGCTGGAGCCCATCATCTTTGCAAGGCTCGCATAGGCGTTTGCTGCGACTGTGGGTGATGCCATGGTCAGATCTCCGATCAGGATTTGAGGATATCGAGCGTGCGCTGGATCATCCGGCGCGTCGCGCTGATGATGTTGACGTTCGCCTCGTATGACCGTTGCGCGTTGCGCATGTCGGTCATTTCGACCAGCGAGTTGACGTTGGGATATTTGACGTTGCCGCTGGCGTCGGCAGCCGGATTGCCCGGCTCATATTTGACGCGGAACGACGACATATCGGGCTTCACGCGACCGAGCGTCACCACTTTCGCATCGAGCGCACGATCGAGCGCCGATGAAAAGGTCGGCACCTTGCGCCGATAGGGATCGCCCCCCGGTACTTGCGCGGTGGAATCGGCGTTGGCGATGTTCTCCGAGATCACCCGCATCCGTCCGGCCTGCGCCCGCAGACCGGATGTCGCGATGCCCATCGATCGCATGAAGTCGGCGCCGTTGTCTGCCATGTTGCGGTCTCCTTCCCTTCAGCTCTGCCTCATGCCTTGCCGACAGCCATCTTCAGCAGACGCAGGCTGCGGCTGTAGAGTGAGGTCGCGGTGGCGTAATCCATCTGGTTGGCCGAGACCTTGAGCATCTGATCCTCAAGATTGACGGCGTTGCCCGCGGGACGGGTCTGAAAGCCGGCATGGGGATTCTGATCGAAATTCGATTCCGGGCCCGAGCCCGCGATGCTCTCGCCCGAGGTGGTGCGCAGCATCGCCAACGCCGCGCCGGACGAGGCATTGCCGCCACGTGCGTCGAACTTCGGCTCGATCAGATCGCGCGGCTTGAAATTCGGCGTGTCGGAGTTGGATATGTTTTCGGCGAGAACACGCTGGCGCTCCTGATGCCACTGCATACGGGTGCGCAGGGCCGCCAGCGCGGAAATATCGTTGATGGGCACGACGGACCTCCCGCTCCAGCCCCAGGGACGAAGCACCGCCGGGGGTAGGCAGAATTTGCCGCCTTCATGGTTAACAGCCGGTTAAGAACCACGGCGATGCGTCCCGGACCGCCTCCTCGCCCTGCCGGTCGTGACGTCCTCGATCCCGGCCAGGCACATTTTTGCCAGGATCGCTGCGTTAACCACCCGCATTAACCCAGCCTCCGGTACTCAGAAGTTGTTTTGGTCTGGTCGATTCATAGGTTATTAAGGACGTCAGCGGCAGCTTTTGCCGGATGGGGTTAACAGATTGGGCCAAGGCTCGGTCGTCACGGGAGGGTGCCGAAAGGCATTCGACGATCCGAAGCTGTAATAAAGGCGCTTTCTGTCAGGGATACAGAAATGCAGGCCATTACATTCGTCATCGCATTCATAGTGGTTCTGGCGCTGATCGCCGGGACCGCCTGGCTAGTGCGGCGATTTGCGGGAAACCGGCTCGGCACCACCGCCAATCGCGGACGGATGCCCCGTCTGGCGGTCATCGACGCCGCCGCGGTGGACGGGCGCCGGCGGCTGGTTCTGGTGCGCCGCGACAACGTCGAGCACCTGCTGATGATCGGCGGACCGTCCGACATCGTCGTGGAACCCAACATCGTCCGCGCACCGGGGCGCGAGCAGATCCCGCAACGTCCTGTCTCCGGCAGCGAGCCATCGCTGCCGCGCCTGCCGCCGCTGGCGGAAGCCGGCTGGACCGAGTCCGATAGCCCGCATTCCAGCCCGCCCGAGCAGCCCCATGAGACCCCCGAGCCGACGCGGCCGGTCCAGCGTCCCCCCTTCCCCGATCCGGTGCGACGTCCCGCCGCCGCCGAGCGTCGCAGCGACCCGTTGGCGGGCTTCACGCCCGAACCCATGAGCCGGACCGACATTCGCAGTGCCCGCCCGGCGCACAGCGAGCCCGCGATGCGACCGCCCGTTCGTCCGGCCGAGCCGCCGGGACCGACATCACCTCCGCCTCCGCGCCCGGCCGAGCGGCCTGCATTTCCGCCGCCACCGCCTGTGCCGGCGCCTGCCGCATCGCCTCCACCTGCGGCCAACGCGGATCACAATCTCGCCGAGATGGCGCAACGTCTCGAGGCCGCGCTCCGGCGTCCGGTCAATGACGGCAAGCCCGCGACTGCCGCGCCACCCGTTCCCGGACCGCCGCCCCGTCCGCGCGCCGTGGAAACTGCGGCCGCTCCCGCCCCGCGCAGCGAGCCGCCGCCGGCGACACCAACTCCGCCGGCCGATTCGAAATCCGGCTTCGAGCACCTCGAAGATGAGATGGCGTCGCTGCTCGGGCGTCCGAAGTCGCCTTCGTGAGGCCGGCGGCTCACCCGCGTAGAGTTTTATTCCTTCTTGTTCTGATAACCGCCGGATCGCTCGCAGGTCCGGCGTTTGCGCAGGATATCAGCATCAACCTCGGCGGCGCCGGGAATGGCGGCGTGAGCGAACGCGCCATCCAGTTGATCGCGCTGCTCACGGTGCTGTCGATCGCGCCGTCGATCCTGATTATGATGACGTCGTTCACGCGGATCGTGGTCGTGCTGTCGCTGTTGCGCACGGCGCTGGGCACCGCGACCGCGCCGCCCAACACCGTCATCATCGCGCTCGCGATGTTCCTCACGGCATTCGTGATGGGGCCGACGCTGCAAAAATCCTACGATGACGGCATCAAGCCGTTGATCGCCAACGAGATCACAGTGGAGGACGCGCTACAGCGTGCGTCCGTCCCCTTGCGCGGCTTCATGCAGAAGAACGTGCGCGAGAAGGATCTCAAGCTGTTCATGGATTTGTCCGGCGAGCCGCCGCCGGCAACGCCGGCGGACCTGTCGCTGCGGATCCTGATGCCGGCCTTCATGATCTCGGAACTGAAGCGCGCCTTCGAGATCGGATTCCTGCTGTTCCTGCCGTTCCTCATCATCGACCTCGTGGTGGCATCGGTCCTGATGTCGATGGGCATGATGATGCTGCCGCCGGTCGTGGTGTCGCTGCCGTTCAAGCTGATCTTCTTCGTGCTGGTCGATGGCTGGTCGCTGGTGGCCGGCAGTCTGGTGCAGAGCTACGGGAGTTGAGCGACAGTGAGAACATCCGGTGTCTAGCCTAGCGCCTGGCGAGCCTTCTCAGGCTCTCTTGACTATTTTGTATTGCTCGACGGACTGCCTCCGTCCTGGTGGCGCAGCCGTGTAGAACTTGTCCCATAGCGCATTCTTCGAATCTTGCGACAAGAATGCACTTTCAAAGCTTGGGACTAAACACCTAGTGGAGTGAATTTGACATTCGCTACCCACTTTGCAGCGAACGTGTCAGGCGAATGTCAAATTCAAAACTCCACTAGAAACCTGATAGTTG
>NZ_MKSM01000039.1:12633-14501 GCF_001897285.1 Nitrobacter sp. 62-23 | reverse complement strand
TCAACGACCTGTACCGCCGCGTCATCAACCGCAACAACCGCCTGAAGCGGCTGATGGAGCTGCGCGCGCCGGACATCATCATCCGCAACGAGAAGCGCATGTTGCAGGAAGCGGTCGATGCGCTGTTCGACAACGGCCGCCGCGGTCGCGTCATCACCGGCGCCAACAAGCGGCCGCTGAAGTCGCTGGCCGACATGCTGAAGGGCAAGCAGGGACGCTTCCGGCAGAACCTGCTCGGCAAGCGCGTCGATTATTCCGGTCGCTCCGTCATCGTCGTCGGTCCGGAACTGAAGCTGCATCAGTGCGGCCTGCCCAAGAAGATGGCGCTGGAGCTGTTCAAGCCGTTCATCTATTCGCGGCTCGACGCCAAGGGCCTGTCCACCACGGTGAAGCAGGCGAAGAAGCTGGTCGAGAAGGAGCGTCCCGAGGTCTGGGACATTCTCGACGAGGTCATCCGCGAGCATCCGGTGCTGTTGAACCGCGCGCCGACGTTGCATCGTCTCGGCATTCAGGCGTTCGAGCCGGTGCTGATCGAGGGCAAGGCGATCCAGCTTCACCCGCTGGTCTGCGCCGCCTTCAACGCCGACTTCGACGGCGACCAGATGGCCGTGCACGTTCCGCTGTCGCTCGAGGCGCAGCTCGAGGCGCGCGTGCTGATGATGTCGACCAACAACATCCTGCATCCGGCGAATGGCCAGCCGATCATCGTGCCGAGCCAGGACATCGTGCTCGGTCTCTATTATCTCTCGATCATGCGGGAAGGCCTGCCCGGTGAGGACAAGGTGTTCGGCGACATGGCCGAACTTGAGCATGCGCTGTACTCCAAGGTCATCCACCTGCACACCAGGATCAAGTATCGCTGGGACGTGATCGGCGAGGACGGCGAGCCCGTCAAACGTCTGATCGAAACCACCGCCGGCCGCGTCATGCTCGGCCAGGTGCTGCCGAAGTCGCCGAAGATTTCGTTCGACATCATCAACAAGCTGATGACGAAGCGGGAAATCTCCGGCGTGATCGATCAGGTCTATCGCCACTGCGGTCAGAAGGAGACCGTGATCTTCTGCGACCGGATCATGGCGCTCGGGTTCTACAATGCGTTCAAGGCCGGCATATCGTTCGGCAAGGACGACATGGTCGTTCCGCACGGCAAGTGGAAGATCGTCGACACCACGCGCACGCTGGCGAAGGACTTCGAGCAGCAATACAACGACGGCCTGATCACCCATGGCGAGAAGTACAACAAGGTCGTCGACGCCTGGTCGAAGGCGACGGAAGAAATCGCCAAGGAGATGATGAAGGAGATCTCGTCGGTCAAGAAAAGCTCCAAGGGCGTCGAGGCGCAGATCAACTCGATCTACATGATGGCGCATTCCGGCGCGCGCGGTTCGCCGGCCCAGATGCGCCAGCTCGCCGGCATGCGCGGCCTGATGGCCAAGCCGTCGGGCGAGATCATCGAGACGCCGATCATCTCCAACTTCAAGGAAGGGTTGTCGGTTCTGGAGTACTTCAACTCGACCCACGGCGCTCGCAAGGGCCTCGCGGATACCGCGTTGAAGACCGCGAACTCCGGCTACCTGACCCGCCGTCTGGTCGACGTCGCGCAGGACTGCATCATCACGCAGGACGACTGCGGCACCAAGCTCGGCATCAAGATGCGCGCCATCATCGATGCCGGAACGGTCGTGGCGTCGCTGGGATCGCGTATTCTGGGCCGTACGGCATGCGAGGACATCCGCGATTCCGCGACCAACCAGGTGCTGGTCAAGCGCAACACGTTGATGGAAGAAAGCCATGTCGACCAGATATCAAAGGCCGGCATTCAGGAGGTCAAGATCCGCTCGGCGCTGACCTGCGAACTCGTCAACGGC
>NZ_MKSM01000039.1:0-12620 GCF_001897285.1 Nitrobacter sp. 62-23 | reverse complement strand
TCGCGGCGCAGTCGATCGGCGAGCCCGGCACGCAGCTCACGATGCGCACGTTCCACATCGGCGGCGCGGCGCAGATCAACGAGCAGTCCGTGATCGAGTCGAATTTTGACGGCAAGATCACGATCAGGAACAGGGCCATCGCGAGAAACGGCGAGGGTCACCTGGTTGCGATGGTGCGCAACATGGTCGTCGCGGTGGTCGATGCGGACGGCAGCGAGCGCGCGACGCACCGCATCCAGTACGGCGCGCGCATGCATGTCGACGAGGGCGATCAGGTCAAGCGCGGCCAGCGGATCGCCGAGTGGGATCCGTACACCCGGCCGATTCTGACCGAGGTTGAGGGCACTATCGGATTCGAGGACCTGATCGAAGGTCAGTCGATCTCCGAAACCCTCGACGAATCCACCGGCATCGCCAAGCGCATCGTCATTGACTGGCGCGGCACGCGCGGCGGGGCCGATCTGCGCCCGGCCATCGTGATCAAGGGCAAGGACGGCAAGGTGCTGAAGCTCGCGCGTGGCGGCGACGCCCGCTACATGCTGTCGGTCGACGCCATCCTGTCGGTCGACGTCGGCGCCAAGGTGAAGCCGGGCGACATACTTGCGCGTATCTCGACCGAGAGCGCCAAGACCCGCGATATCACCGGCGGTCTGCCGCGGGTGGCCGAACTGTTCGAGGCACGCCGGCCGAAGGACGCGGCGATCATCGCGGAAATCGCCGGCACTATCCGCTTCGGCCGTGACTACAAGAACAAGCGCCGTATCTCGATCGAGCCGGTCGACAATGAGGAGGAGACCCGCGAGTACCTCATTCCGAAGGGCAAGCACATCCATCTGCAGGATGGCGACATCGTCGAGAAGGGCGACTTCATCGTCGAAGGCAATCCGGCGCCGCATGACATCCTGGCGATCAAGGGCATCGAGGAGCTCGCCGCCTATCTGGTGAACGAAATCCAGGAGGTCTACCGGTTGCAGGGCGTGCTCATCAACGACAAGCACATCGAGGTGATCGTCCGTCAGATGCTGCAGAAGGTCGAGATTACCGATCAGGGCGAGACCGACATGATCTCGGGCGAGCAGATCGACAAGATCGAGTTCGACCGGCTCAATGCCAAGGCCAAGGAAGAAGGCAAGAAGGTCGCGACGGGAACGCCGGTCCTGCTCGGCATTACCAAGGCGAGCCTGCAGACCCGTTCGTTCTTCTCGGCCGCCTCGTTCCAGGAGACCACGCGCGTGCTCACCGAGGCCGCCGTCAACGGCAAGGTGGACCCGCTCGAAGGCCTCAAGGAAAACGTTATCGTCGGCCGGCTGATCCCGGCAGGCACCGGCGCCTCGATGGCCAAGATTCGCGAAGTTGCGGTCAAGCGCGACAAGCTGATTCTCGACGAACGCGAAAAGCAGGCTGCGATTGTGCCGTCCGCGCCCGAGGCCGAACCGTTGGCGCTTCCGCCGGCGGAGTAGGATCTGATCTTGCGTTGAAAAAAGGCCGGTGCAAACCGGCCTTTTTTTGCGTTGTGCGATGTCCGGCGTGCTTTTTTCGACAAGAGCCGATTTGTTCATCTTCCCTTCATGTAGAAAGGGCTTTTCCTAAAGCTGGCCGCTCGACTCAAAATCGAACGCGGTGACTAGAAAATGAGGAATGGAGGAAATTTCCTCCATGACTGAGCTTCGCTGGGGTCTGGCGCGCCAGATTTGGCAAAAGCCGGGTCGGGATTGCGAAAAGCGGTCAGGCGCGGATGTCGAAAGAAAATTATGCTTGATCTGGCAATTGTTGGTGGTGGCCCGGGTGGGCTGATGAGTGCGTGGCACCTCAGGAAAAAACTCGGAGAACTGTGTCGGGTCACCATCTTCGAGGCTTCCGACCGCCTCGGCGGCAAGGTGCTGACCCGCAAGTTCGAGACCGCGCCGGCGATGTACGAGGCAGGCGTCGCGGAAATCTACGACTACTCGATGACGGGCCCCGATCCGCTTCGTGAACTGATCCAGCATTTCGGATTGCAGACGATTCCGATGGACTCCGCGCAAGTGCAATTCGGCGGCGAACTGCTCGACGGCGTCACCGGCATGCGCCGCAAATATGGCGCCAGGACCGCCGATGCCATCACGGCCTTCCGCAAGCGCTGCACCGAAATGATGTCGCCGATCGAATACTACGAAGGCGCGCGCGACAACGATCACCCCTGGGCGTTCATGACGGCGGAAGAACTGCTCGACAAGGAGGTCACCGACCCCGTCGCCAAACGCTTCTTCAAGGTGATGGCGCGCTCCGACATCGCCACCGAGAGCCATAACACCAACGGCCTGAACGCGCTCAAGAACTTCGTGATGGATGTGGATGGCTACATCGGCCTCTATTCGATCCAGAACGGCAACGAGCAGTTGATCGACTGCCTGAAGTCGGAGGTCGATGCTGACATCCAGCTCAATCACCGCGTCCTCAAGGTCGGCAAGACGCCGTGCGGCCGCTATCAGCTCAACATGATGAACGGCAAGGGACCGGAGACCCGCGACTTCGATCTTGTCATCATGTGCCTGCCCCATAGCTGGCTCGCCACCGTCGGATGGGATGGCGAGCAGTTGCGCAAGTCGATGGTTCGGCACGTCGCTTACTTCGACCGGCCGGCGCACTATTTGCGCGTTTCGTTGCTGTTCGACGAGCCGTTCTGGGATGAGAGGATTTCCGGCGCGTGGTTCATGTCCGAAGCCTTCGGCGGCTGCTGCGTTTATAACGAAGGGGCGCGGCACAATGTCGGCCGTCATGGTGTGCTGAACTGGCTGATCGCCGGTTCTGACGCGCTGGCGTTCGCGAACCTCAGCGACAGGGAGTTGATCGATGCGGCGCTGAAGTCGCTGCCGGCGTCGCTCGGCAACGCGCGCGCGCATTTCCTTGAAGGCAGGATTCATCGCTGGATGTCCTCGGTCAATGCCATTCCCGGCGGCCTTCCGGCGCGCGACGTCATGACCAACCATCGGCCGGAGCCGAAGGAGCATCCTGGCCTGGTCGTGGTCGGCGATTATCTGTTCGACTCCACTCTCAATGGTCTGCTGGATTCCTCGGACGTGGCGACCGACATCATCGTCACCGAGATGATGAAGCTGCGCCGCGCGCGCGGCGGGAATCGCGGAACCGCTTCCGACCGGATCAATCGCGATTATTTCGAGAACTATCGCGGCCTCGGCCCCTATCGCGAGGTCTGGCAGCAG
The DNA here is from genome assembly GCF_001897285.1 of Nitrobacter sp. 62-23. Classification (GTDB taxonomy): domain Bacteria; phylum Pseudomonadota; class Alphaproteobacteria; order Rhizobiales; family Xanthobacteraceae; genus Nitrobacter. The sequence continues at coordinate 9,417 of NZ_MKSM01000039.1, read as the reverse complement.
TTCAGTGATCCGGACTTCCTGATCGAGATGATCCGGATCGCCTGGAACAGGGCGACGGACTGCAAGCTGCTGGTGGCCGGGTCGGCGAGCGGCGAACTGGTCGGCGCGCTGCGTGACCGCGGCATCGATGCCGTCGGCATCGAGAACAACCGCGCCATCCATGCGATGACGCCGGCGGCGCTGCAGACGTTCAACCGGTTTGGTTCGATCCTCGACATGCCGTTCGCGGACGGGCAGTTCGATTTCGTCTATGAAACGAGCCTTTGCCACGTTCCGGAATCCCGGACGATGCGGGCGGTCCGCGAACTGAACCGCGTGGTTAAAACCGGACTGATCTTCGGCTCCGTCACCTCCGACATGAATCCGGCGGTGATCGATCGTTATGATTTGCTGCGCGGCGTGAAGAAGCTCGCCGCCCGGTGGGAATGGTCGGAAATCTTTTTCAACAACGGCTTCGACCTCGCCATGAACCGCAACGACCGCACCGACGACTTGTGGGCGGCGGCTCTTGCGGCCGGGAAGGGGCCGGATCGATGGTACGTGGATTCTGGAAGTCTGCGTTACTCGCTGTTTGACAAGATCGAGGACGACGCCTGATCCGTCAGAAGATGTCGAACATGCGCCCCGCCTCTGAGTCCATGTCCATCAGAAGCGGAAATCCGTGGTGCTCCGATTTCGAAGTTCGCATGTTCTTTTGCAACGGTAAAACCGATCGTGCCCAACGCTCCGCTGCCGCTCGACGATCTGCCCGCCCCCGACGCGGTTGAGGTTCTGCCGAAGAGCCCGCCTGGCGCGACTGAGGCGACGACAGCGTTGTCTGCACTGCCAACGCCGGCCGCCGGGCCTCATGCGCGCAATGATGAGGACGACGACGGGGGCGAGGGCGAGGACGACGGGACCGATCTCGACGAGGACGACGAGGAACTCGTCGTCTATACCGCGCGCGAGGCGGCCGGTGCGCTTGCGACGATCTACGCGTTCATCTGGCCCTCGCTCCGGAATTACCGGAAGGCGTTGACGTTCGTCGGGGTCGGCCTGCTGGTCGAGACGTTGTTCAACGTCATCATGCCGCTCAGCCTCAAGTTTCTGATCGACGATGCGCTTGGCGAAGAGGACTTCGACGTTCTGGTGAGAATCCTGTCGGTGCTTGCGGTCGCCGGCGTCGTCACCTCGCTGATCTCGATCTGGTACGAACGATGGGATGCGTGGCTGTCGTCGTCGGTCGTCTCGGAGGTGCGGCAGCAGCTTTTCAGTCATGTGCAGGATCTGCCGTCGGCATTTTTCGCACGCGTCCGGCGCGGGGAAATCCTGTCGCGTTTCTCCGTTGATCTCTCCGCGTTTGAAGGTGCGGCGAAAACGTTCGTCGGCACGGCGCTGCTTCCGGCGATGGAGTTGGTGGCAGGCATCGTTCTGATGCTGTTCTTGAGCTGGAAGTTGGCGGTGGTCGCGTTGCTGATCTTTCCGATCACGCTGATCGGGCCGCGTATCCTGACCCCGAAGGCGGTGCAGGCCAATTACGAGCAGAAGGTCAACGAGTCGGCGATCCTTGGCGTGGTTCAGGAAAACATCGCCGCGCAGGCTTTAGTCAAGGCTTTCAGTCTGCAGCGTCGAGCCCGCGGCTGGTTCACCGTCCGCAATGAGGAGACCAGAAGGAAAATCGCATCCTCCACATTTCTGTCGAGCATGGTCGAGCGCTCGGTCACGATTGCGGTGCTGCTGCTGCATCTCGTCGTGCTTGGCATTGGTGCCTATCTGGCGACCAGCGGGCAGATCACGATCGGAACGTTCGTGACGTTTGAAAGCGCGTTCTGGGAAATCTCGTACAATATCGCCCATCTGATGTCCTATGTGCCGGTCTCGCTTCAGGCTGCGGCGGCCGTGCGCCATATGCAGGAACTGCTCGACGAACCGAAGCGTGGCATCGACCGGCCCGGGGCGCCGGATCTGCCGCGCATCACCCATGACATCACCTTCGATCGCGTGACGTTTCGATATGAGGGCGCGGAGACACCGGTTCTCGACAACCTTAGTCTCAAGCTCGATGTCGGAAAGCGCATTGCGATTGTCGGGCCGAGCGGCTCCGGCAAGAGCACGCTGCTCAACCTGATCCTGCGCCTCTATGTGCCTGATGCGGGCCGCGTCACGATCGATAGCGTCGATATCCGGAAGGTGACGCGCGAGTCGCTGCGATCGGGCATGGCGATCGTGTTTCAGGAGAACATGCTGTTTAACATGTCGATCCGCGAAAACATCCGTCTTGGCAAGGAAGGCGCAAGCGACGCGGAGGTCGTGGCCGCGGCGAAGAAAGCCGAGATTCATCGTTTCATCATGAGCCTGCCCCGGCGCTACGATACTGTCGTCGGCGAGCGCGGCGATACGCTGTCAGGCGGCCAGCGCCAGCGCATCGCTATTGCGCGCGCGATCGTCCGCGATCCCTCGATCCTGTTGCTTGACGAGGCGACCTCCGCGCTCGACCAGACCACCGAAGCCGCGATCAACCGCACGCTGCTGAAGGTGTCCAGGGGACGCACCATGATCTTTTCGACCCATCGCCTGACGTCGGTTGTCGATATGGACGAGATCATCGTCATCAGCGGCGGCCGGGCCGTCGAGCGCGGTTCTCATTCGGAGCTGATGAATGGTCATGGCCTCTATCGCAAGCTCTGGGACGATCAGGGGCATGCCTATGATGATGGCGAGAGCGACGACGAGTAGGCATTTCCTACCTATGCGAAGTTATGCGACCGAAGTGATGAAAAATTAACATCAAGTTTAGCCAATTTGCCCGTTTCATCGCGGCGTTATTCGTTTCATGCGGGCGCAATGATATATTTCGTGGTGCGGATGCAGCTCGATGGTCGAGGAATGGTTTTCCAGACCAAAGGCGCAGGTTCGATTCCTGCAACCGCTCCAGCCGCGGAAAGCGCGGGCGCAAAAAAGAAGGGCCGTGCAAAGGCGCGGAACCGAGCACATGATCGATGCAGAGAAGAAGCGGCAGAGCCGCAAGTCGGTCCGGCAATCCGCATGGATCATCCTCGACGGCGGCTTCGCCAGGCGGCCGTGTACTGTCATTGATCTGTCGGCGACGGGCGCCAAGATCGACGTCGACGACGCCAGCGCGGCGTCAGCCGGCTTCCAACTGGCGTTCTCTCGTGACGCCCGAACCGGACGTCGATGCCAGGCGGTCTGGCGCAGCGGAACGACGCTGGGCGTCAGGTTCGTCTGAAGCGATAAGAGGAAAGGCGTGTAGCGGTTTTCCAACCGCATCCCACTTTTGAAATCGATCGCGTTCATGATTTCGGATCGATTTCATCCAAAACCATTGTGGTCGAGAACCCGCCCGGTTGGGATTTCATCAGAAGCGAGAGGCAAGCCTACGCGGTTCTGCCTTCGCGCGATTCAGGGTGCGGTTGCGATGCAGGTATCGGCGCGGCGGGCTTGTGCGTCAGTCCGATCACGCCCTGGGCCAGCCTTCCTATGAAGCGCGCCCACCGTCGTGCGCGCCAGGTCAGGCCATCGTCGATCGACAGCGAGCGAAGGTGCCAGGCTTTCGCGGCCGACCACGTGTCGCATTCCACCTTCACCGGATCGTCGTAGAACATCTCGATCTTGGCGCGACCCATGCCTTCGGTCGCGAGCCAGGTCGGAATATGAACGTTGCAAAGCCGTTCGACGTCGGTGAACACCTTGTCGGTGCCGGTGCCTGCGGCCGGGCATGACGTCGCGAAAGCGTCGCCGACGACAACGACACCGGCCTGCCGATGATTTTCCGTGACGTACAGATCTGCCGGCCGGATCTTGATCGGCCCGACAACCTTGAAGTCGCCGGCCATGCGGTCGAAGCCGGGCATCATCGCGCGCATCGTCGCTTCGGGGTTCTCACGAAACTCGTGAAACCAGACGTCGTCCATGGGTCGATAGACCATCATGTTCGCCCGCATCGCAGCCCCGATCGGAAACAGCGTCAGATAGGCCAGGCGATCGGCGGTTCGCTTCGGCCAGTAGGTCAGGGCCGGGAAGGGCAGCGCCGGGCGGCCGACCGGCGCGACGTCGAATCCCAGCGTCACGGAATGACACTCGCTGATGACGCGTCGCTGGAGGCCGAGCATGTGGCGCAGGCTGATGCTGAGGCCGTTTGCGAGCACGACCAGCCGCGCGGAAATGTCCTCGCCGTCCGCCAGCACCACGCGCTGGCGCTCGTCGCCGGTCGCGACTTCGACGACCTTAGTATAGAGAATCTCCACGCCGGGCGGGATCAGCGCGCGTGTGGCATTGACGAGCGTGTCATACATCACGCCGTGCTGATCGCTTGGTTTCCTGGCGACCACGATACCGAACCGCGCTTCCCAGACCTCACCGTCGACGGTGGTCAATCGCAGGATTTCCTGGTCCAGGCCCGTTCTGCGCAATCGCGGCAGTTGCGTGCCGCCGATCTTTTCGCAGCGCAGGTCGGGCGGATATACGATGTGCGGATCGATCATGATCGCGGCAACGCCGGCACGGCCGAGCATCGCGGCGGTGATCGATCCGGCCAGGCCGCCGCCAACGATCACAATGTCGGTATAGCGCATACACAGGCCCTTGTTCCGCAGTGCTATCCTTGCACCCTAAAAGGCAAAGAAACCTTGAAGGGACATCGAGCGGTCGAGGCCGGATCGGGCCGTTGTGGCTTAACCGAAAAGCAATGCCGGACCAACATTATGCCACCCTGCGCAAGGATCGCCCAAGAGGACATCCCGAGGGGATCGACCAAGGCCTCTGATGATTTCGGTAAACATTTGTTCACCAACCCTGGACCTTGCGGCGCCGTGGGACGACCTCGTCCAGCGGGCCTCTCCCAATGTGTTCATGAATCCGGCCGCGCTGACTGTCGCCAACGAGATCGGCTTCGCGCGCATCCGGGTCCTGCTTGCATGGGATGACAGCGCCGAGCCGAGGAAGCTGGTCGGCATCTGGGCCTTTCAGGTCCGCAGGATCTCGCGGTTGTGGCCTGCGCTGCTTGAGGCATTGCCTTACAACTACGCCTTCCTCTCAAGTCCCGTCGTGGATCCCGCTTTCGTCGGCGTCGTCGTTCCGGCCTTCCTGTCGGCGATCCGCACCAGTCCCTTGCTGCCCAACGTGATCAATCTGAAGTCGCTTGATGCCGAAGCCACGAGCTTCGACATGCTGGTGAAAACGCTCACCGAGCAGGGCAGGGCGCAGCTCAGATTGTCCGAGAGTACGCGGCCTTTCGCGACCCCGGAGCTTGGCGTGAAACGGTCGGGCTCGACCCGGAAGAAGCTGCGGCAGGACTGGAACCGGCTCTCCGCCGCCGGCGCGGTCGATATCGTCAACAACGGTGCGCCGGATACGGCAGAGGCGTTCGAGACGTTCCTGAAGCTGGAAGCCTCTGGTTGGAAGGGCGCGCGCGGCACGGCTCTGCTGTGCGATGCCGCGGACGCGGCCTTCGTCCGGCGGATGGTCGCCGCGCTTGCCGAACGCGGCAGCGCCTCGGTGGCGCTGCTTCGCGTCGACGGGCGGCCTATCGCCGCGCAGGTGCTGATGTATTGCGGCGCCACGGCCTACACCTGGAAAACCGCATTCAGCCCGGACTACGCGAAATACTCGCCGGGCGCGCTGCTGATCGACAAGATCACGGACGAGCTGTTTTCCGTAGGCAGAATCACGGCGATCGATTCCTGTTCCTACGAAGGCAGCTTCATGACCCAGCTCTGGGCCGGGCACCGGAAAATGGCCGATCTGCTCGTCGACGTCGGACCGGGCAAATCGCTGGCGTTTTCGCTGGAGGCAGCCCGTCAGCGAGGCTACGGCTATCTTCGCTGGCTTCGCGACTGGATCCGGGCTTGGTCCATGCCGGCCGCACCCAAAAGCAAGAAGGTGAGTTTTGCCGCGCATCGCTAGCGTCACGCGCGATCCGGCTGCCGATGGGGCCGAGTTGACTTATGGGATTCGATATATCTTACTAAATATATCGATGGATGGCTTCTCGCGCCGCTTTCGTTCGGCATGTCGCCGCGCCTTGTCCGGCCTTGTCTGTCGGGGCAGGTGCGGTGCACTCCTGAACGGATGTCTGGAAGTGTTCAAATATGTTCAGCCAGGCAGGCGAGGCAATATCGGCTGGCTGAACCGGCAGCGCAGACGGGCGCGACGAGTCGGGGTGGCGACCCGGCGCAGCTTGCCTTTGCTCTTGCAAAGACCGAAGCTGCGGCCGATCCAATTTTTTCTGAAGAACCGGTGACCGGGGACAATGGCACAGAGACCAAAAAACGCCCTGTTGGCAAGCATACCGGACTCGGAATGGATCGAAATTCAGAGGGTGTGCGAGCCCGTGAAGCTGTCGCTTGGGCGCGTGCTGTACGAACCGCGTGGCGCGTTCGATTACGTCTACTTCCCCGAGACGGCGATCATCTCCAACATCGCTCCGCTCAAGACCGACAGGACGGCTGAAACGTCGACGACCGGCCGGGAGGGAGTGATCAATGTCGGAGCCATCATGGGCGACGATCAATCGATGCATCGCGCTGTCGTCCAGGTATCCGGTGATGTCATTCGCATTTCCTTTCGCGACTTTCAGGATATGCAAGCACGCCTGCCTGTCTTTCGGCGCAAGCTCAACGCCTACTCCCGAGCATTCCTTGCGCAGGTAATGCAGTCCGTTGCATGCAATGCCAGCCATTCGTTGCTCCAGCGCTGCGCGCGATGGCTGCTGAAGTCTCACGATCGCGTCGATGGCGACGAGCTTCGGCTCACCCAGCAATTCCTTGCCGAGATGCTGGTTGTCAGTCGCGTGGCGGTAAACGCCGAGCTTAAGCAATTCCAGAAACAGAAGGTTCTCACATACAGCCGCGGCATCATCACGATACTGGACCGGAGACTGCTGGAGCGAACAACCTGCGAATGCTATCGCGCGGTCCGGCGCGAATACGACAGACTGCTGCCCGGCTCCTTCACCAAATAAAAAGCCAGCTATGTAAACTAGTTGGCTATACGGTCGCGACTTCCATCGGTACACCAAGTACATCCAACAAATGGAGCGCACCGATGCCGAGACACGTCTCATTTTACGATGAATCTCTGGGAAAGCAGATCTCCGGTTCCTACACCTCTGACGGCAAGGTGATCCATGCCGGTTCGGGGACCCTGGGCGCCAAGAGTGCTCCCCTCGGCTATCTTGGAAACGCCAACACGTTTCCGGTCGATCAGGAAGGCCAGGACCTGCTGGCTCAGAAGCTGCTGAGCGAGCTGGCCCATCGTGAAGCGAAGAACGGCCACGCTCACGGCCACTAGGCTTTAGGTTTTCGCCGTTTGCTGCGGAGACCATTTAATTGGTCCCGCTGCGTGGGCGAGTGAAGTTATCGAAACTAATTCTTCCTCCCTGGTTTTGTGCGTTACAGCCGACATTTTCCGAATGCTGCACCTTTCGAAAAGTGTCGACCATCTCAAGCGGTAGGTAGCACCCGCTTGGCCACGATGCGCCTGTAACCGGCTTTACCTGACCCACGGCGCTGCTTGTCGTCACCGATAAGGTGACGACAAGTGGCGTTTTTGTGTGTGTGGGTATCTTCCGCAGCGATGCTCCCTTTGCGGTGCAGCGTCCGGTCGGGTCGGGCGCGTCGTTTCCCTGCGCATCATCTGTGCGCATCGTCCCCTGTGCGCGTCGTCGTCCCCGGCGAATTCCGGACCCAGGATTTCGACAGCGGCAATTTACCGGTGGTGTTCGCCTATGGCGTTTACAGGTGGAGCATCCTCGGGCTTGACCCGTGGGTGGATACCGCTTGCGTCAGGAAAACACGCCGAATCAAAATCATAGCCTCACTTCTGAGTCTTCCGTCGGAAGCGGAAGGGCCGGGTGCCCGAACGTGGCTCAGGCGGATATGATCCGACGGCGGCCGGCCGGGCGTATCGATCCGTTCGCAGGGACGACCGACGTTTGAAACCCGATTCGGGGGGAGGGCGGGTCACGGCTTCGCCTGACCCTGTGCCACGGGCCGGCCGCAGACATCAAAGCCGCAGATATCAAAGTTGTCGCCGCCTCCTGTCCGTCGGGACTGCCTGCCCCGGAGGCCCCATAGGGAGTTCCGGCTGTGCACCCTTCCTTGAACCGGGGCGCTGGTCGCTTACCGCGCCAAGGCCATCATTTCGGTGGCGGCTGCAGGTCAGCGTCGCAAATGTCAAATTCACCGGCAATCCGGCGGCAGAATCGTTCGGGGCACTTCTCGGGAATCAAAGCCGGATTCGCCGGAGGCGACGGTTCAAGACTGGTCCCGTCTCTTGGAGGTCTCCGAATTCCTTTCCGATCCCGGCAGAACGAAAGCGGCCCGGGGGAGGGCTGGCCGATGTCGCGGAAAGACCATTATTTCGAAAGACATCCATCCGGCTGGTAAGGCGTTTGGTCGCCGATTTCCCGCAGAAGGGAGGCGCGCCAAATGGCCGGTGGTCAACGGGTAGAAGCGCTTCTGCGGCGGCGGTTTAGCCTTGACTTGGCGACTCGCGGTGGATAAAACCCGCGCACTTAACGGCAGGCGGTGAGTTACGCCAACGTCGGAACGGACCACCCTTTCTATCTGATTTGGTTGATAGAGACGGGCACCAACCTCGACGAATGCTGCTCAAACGCTGCTGGTGATAGCTAGGCAATGCTAGGACGACAGTCGTTCTCTTGAGCGAGTTCTCTCGAGATTGATTTCGGATGCATGACCTCGGTGGAAGCCGGCCGGTTCCTTCCGGCTGGCGTTGATCGCGGTCCTCTGTGGTGTCGAAGCGCTTTCCGTTCAGCGATGAACGGTTGGCGCGATTTCGTTTTGCGTGAAACGTTTTCATGCATCGCGAGTGGGTGGGCGGCAGCCCAGGACGAATCTGCGGAGCCGATCGGGGTTTCGCGTAAATTTAAGGGTGAAGGCGAACGATGCCGACGATCAACCAGCTGATCGCAAGTCCGCGCGTCATACAGAAGTCGCGCAAGAAGGTGCCTGCGTTGCAGCAGTCGCCGCAAAAGCGCGGCGTGTGCACGCGGGTTTACACCACGACTCCGAAGAAGCCGAATTCGGCGCTGCGCAAGGTCGCCAAGGTGCGCTTGACCAACGGCTTCGAGGTCATCGGTTATATTCCGGGCGAGGGGCATAACCTTCAGGAGCATTCCGTGGTCATGATCCGCGGCGGCCGCGTCAAGGACTTGCCTGGCGTGCGCTATCACATCCTCCGCGGCGTCCTCGACACCCAGGGCGTCAAGAACCGCAAGCAGCGTCGTTCGAAGTACGGCGCGAAACGTCCGAAATAAGCGGGAACAAAAACGATGTCGCGTCGCCATTCTGCCGAAAAGCGTGAAGTGCTTCCCGATCCGAAGTTCGGAAACGTCGTCATTACGAAGTTCATGAACTCGGTGATGTATGCCGGGAAGAAGTCGGTCGCCGAAAGCAT
>NZ_MKSM01000038.1 GCF_001897285.1 Nitrobacter sp. 62-23 | reverse complement strand
GTGTCAACGCGGGTGGCCTCGACGCTGCGGACCACGAGATCGAGACCCGGACCCGCGCCGATCGCCTGCAATTGCCGGCGGTCGCCGACCAGGATCACCCTGGCCTGCGCGCGCTCGACTTCCGTCAGCAGAACATGCATCTCCCGAGAAGACAGCAGGCCGGCTTCATCGACGATGAGAACCGACTTGTCGTCAAGAAAACGCTCGCCTTTTCTGAGGCGATCGACCCACGACGCGGTAGCCCGCGCTTCGATGTTCAGGTCCTGCCGGAGCGCACGGGCGACACGCCATGCGGTCGCCGTGCCGATAACGCGGTGCCCGCTCGCCTGCCAGGCGTCGACGATCGGCGCGAGCGTCGTGGTCTTGCCCGAGCCCGGAGCCCCTTCGATGACGACGATGGCGTTCGGTCCGGTTGCGGCTTCGGCGGCGAAGGTCTGTTCGGCGCTCAAGCCGTGTGCGGCGCTTCGCGTCTTGATGTCGGAGGGATCGATCCCGGCCCCGTGCTGCTCGGCCAGCCTTGAGGCCGTCGCCACCAGATTGCGCTTGATCTTGATCATTTCCGGCGTCGAGTAGCGCGCCTGGCCGATGGCGTCGCGGCCGATCTCCACAAAAGTGCCGGAGGTGACGAGTTGATCGACCTCCCGGTCAAGACGCGACAGCGGCATCTCAAGACCGACACTTGCCGCATGGACCGATCGAACCAGATCTCGCCGGTCGACGACGCTTTCATGCTCGGTCAGTTCCGCCGGCAGCGCCGCCAGCCGTTCGGCGAAAACGCGCTCGGCAGTCGAACCAACATGCTCCCTCGCTAACCGGTGCTGAATTGCCGCACGGATATCGCCGTCAAGACCAGCCGACTGCGCCGCCTCATGCCAGACCGTTGCACGGTCTGCATCCCGCTCTTTGGCGTGGCGCGTCGTTCTGGCCACAGTGGCAGCAAGTACTGCGGATGAGCCGCTGGTGGTGCCCGCTTCCGCCAGCTCCTTTTCGATCTCGTGCCGGCGCGCGGAGAAATAGGTGATGGCCTTGTCACTGATGCCGGCCAGTTCGAACGTGCCGTTCTTCCCGACACGGTCGATGTCGAGGCCGAGATCGGTCATCTCCTTTGCAAGCGCGGCGTGATAGACGGCGCCCGCCGTCATCTTCCAGTCGCGCAGCACGGTCGAATGCAGCGCTCCGATCGTGCCGTCCGCCCGCGTCGCCAGATTGAGCACGACCGCGTGGGTATGAAGGTTCGGATCACCGAATATCCGGCCATCGGCATGTTCGGCCGGACGGCTTTCGCCATGGTGGAACATGGCAGCCGTCAGCGCGACCCTCTCGACTCGCATACCGTCCTTGCCGCGGCGCGCGAAGATGGCTTCCTTCTCGATCGTCGCAAGGGCGGAGCGGACGGCGCGCGCCTGAGCCGTTTCAAGATCGCGCCGCAGATCCTCATCTGCGAAAGCCCACGCCAGCGACACCGAACGCGGCGCGGAGAATGTCAGGTCGAAAGCAGGAACGCGCTGATCCGCCTTTCCGCCCGCATTGGTGATAAGCGATTGCCCGTTCTCGTCGAGCCCTTCATAGAGGCGTGCGAACTCCTTTGGCTGGACCGTCGTCGCATCACGCCGGCCGAGATCGCCCGATGGCGCATACCAGACGCCATCCGGCTCCCGCGCGCTAAGATAATATTCGGCGCCACGCACATAATAAGCACTGGACGCCGCCACGTTCCACGTTGCAACCACGGCGATGATCTCCAAAATCGAGACCATCGGCATGCAGTCTTTTCAGGCGAGAGAGTTGGATTCTGACTCTCTTATTGGCGCCTTTCACTCAGAATCCAAAAATGCGGGAAGAAATAGCGAAGCGATGGAGAGCCGCCCGCAAGGAAGCAGCCATGCTCCCTCTATTAAAGTGCGATCAAGAAGAGCTATCGTTTCCTTGGCAGATCAATTTGTTTGCCGGCATCCGCAAGATGCTTCTTCCGGTGGTCAGGCTAATGGCTCCGCCCTCGCGCGGCACAAGAAAACTCTCCGGCCTCTCGCAGCATAAACGGCTTCCTTCCCGTAAACGGGTCCCCTCCATTTATTCCACGGTGCCGAAGACTTTTCTGGCACCTTGCTTCCCCGGTCTCGCCGACGGGCAAGGGTTCAGGAGCGGCGCTTCGCTCTGAACCCCAAACCCGAAAGAATAGAGACATGACCAGCAATGTAAACGCCCCCCGCAATGTGATCTTCAATGCCGATTGCATCCAGGCGATGCGCTCTTTCGACAGGGGATCGGTGGACTTCATTCTGACTGATCCGCCTTATGTGACCCGCTTCCGTGATCGCGCAGGCCGCACCGTCGCTAACGATGACAACGGTCGCTGGCTCCGCCCCGCCTTCAATCAGATGCACCGCGTTCTGAAAGACGGCGGCTTTGCCGTTTCGTTCTATGGCTGGAATAAAGTGGATTTATTCATGGACGCATGGAAGGCCGCAGGCTTCCGCGTTGTCGGCCATCTCGTTTTCCGCAAGCGCTATGCGTCGGCGGCGCGCTTCCTTCGCTACGAACACGAACAGGCTTACTTGCTGGCGAAGGGAAATCCTGCCCGGCCCGAACGGCCCATCCCCGACGTGCTGGACTTTCCCTATACGGGCAACCGCCTTCACCCGACACAGAAGCCCATCGAAGCCCTGACGCCGCTCATCGAGGCTTTCACGAAGCCGGGCGATCTTGTGCTGGACCCGTTCTGCGGCAGCGGATCGACACTGGTTGCCGCGCGGCAACTCCGGCGCGACTGGATCGGCGTTGAGCTGGATAACAGCCACTATCGCACGGCCAGCAAGCGGCTGGCGTCTCCGCAACATCACCGGGCGGCAGCGTGAGCCGCCCTTTCAGAAAGCCGGGGCGCATCACATCGAGATCGCCCGAAGCCGCATTCCAGATGCCATCCGGCTCCCGCTCGCCAAGTTAATATTCGGCGCCGCGGAGAATCGTCTAATCTCCGTCAGCGCTGTGCCGTTAAAATAAGCGCTCCTGCTTTTGTATAAAATGCGACTAAGAAGCTCCGATTACCTCGTTGCATCGAATGTGATCTTCGCTGTCGCCTCCCCCTCATTATCTGCATCGTACCTGACGTTAAGCGTTGTTATTGTGCTTGGGATCGCAGGGTAGATCGGCGCGATCATGGTGTTGCTTGCCGCGGGAGAGGCTTCATGAATAGACTGGGAACCTGGGTTTTGTTGCCGCTAAGCGGTCTAATTGCTTTCGCTTCCACAGCGAGCGCACAGAACACCACCAAATCTCAATCAATTGCCGAGGGATTTGCACCGCACAGCCTTCGACTGTACCAGCCCAACGAGAACTGTCAGAACGTCAAGCTAAACATCAGCCTTGACGACGGCACAGTTCGAGTCGGGTTCGAGAATTTTACGGGCGGTGACAAGAGAAAACTTGCTGAGTTTGATCAGGCGGCGATGGTCTATACTTTTGGGGAACCTGGCTGCAAGATTGAAGTCAAGGTGTCCCCGATACAATAGTCACCTCCCTGCTACAGTTGTGATTCAAGCAGCATCGTCGCTAGACGTGACTACCGGCAGCGACGGCTATTGACGATGTCTCAAACGATAGGCGGACCGCAATGCGGAATTTCCTAAGTAATCTTATATTGAGGTACTTCGCCAATATCCTCCGAGGTTTTGCGGGTCGCGAGGCAGTCGCGGCAACGGCTTCATCCGGGCTGCTGTTAGCCCAGCCGCCTGGACGCGATGGCAGACAAGACGGTGCTCAAGCGATGAGGAGTTGGATACGAACGGTTGTGTGGGGTAACGAAGCTACCCGCTGGCGATTGATCCGCTCGGATGATTAGCTATGGTGCATTTCAACGGTCGATACTATCGAGCGGGCGTCGCTGTGATAGCAGTTTGCCTGTTATCGATATTCGCATCGGCCTGGTTCGGCCTAGAACATATCAAAAGGTTCGCTCCTCCCGCTTCTTCTCGTTCACCTACCCCGACCTTTCCGCCTTACCTCGCGGGCTATGACAAGTTGTGCGAATTCGACCGCACTGACCTCTCGTCAGGAGGCAGGTTTGCCGTGTTCAGTCGCGACGCCGTGCGACAGACCTCACGGGTTTCGTCTGGGCTTGATCTCGCAATCGTAGACCTCGCCTGCGCCAGACGGAGATCGGACATGACCGGCTGTGCTGTCGGACTGTTGGGCCTGGATGGTATGCGCGCGCTCACATGGAGTTCCGGCGACAGTTCGCTCTTTGCCGTCGAGAACTTGACCAACCTCGTGCGGATCGACTTCGGTGAGGACACTTTAAAGGCAACGGCCGAGGTCGGCGAGCGCGCGGCGCTTGATGCCGAAATAGCCCAAACAGTCGTGTTCAGCGGTGCGACCAGCCATCGGCGCGTAGCGCCGTTGATCGAGGAAGTTGAGGCAAAACGGCGAGCCGCGCTGCGCGGAATGCCAGCAACCGATTTCCCCATCGGCGTTTTCATAGATGCACACGGGTCGATCGGTGCATTGGTGGAGAATGGAGTGTCGCTTGATCTGGGGGTGCTGGCCGACGGTAAGCGCCATTCAACCAGACTGATCGCTCCTGAAGTACCGGCAGCCTCTTTGGCGTTGCTCGATCACGGCGGTCGGCGGCCGGTGTTGACCGATGTCGGTGTTCTCGTGGATCCATTATCCGAAACGCCCCTCCCTGCCGTGGCGCCATTCTCGCGGGCGATCACCTCTGCACGCGATGGAACGCTGCTTGGCCGCTTTTCTCGCGATCGGATCGATCTCGCGGAGCGAGTGCAGGGCAAGGCCGAGTTGGAACGAAAAATTGCGCTCCGGAGAGCAGCGGACCCCCGCTATTACATTCGTAGTGCGGCAGCCGATGAGACAGGGACGCTCGCTTACATTCTCAAGGATGTTGGCGCCAAGCGGAAAATCGGCTTGATCGTTGGTGGTGCAGAGATCAATCACGACTGCGGCCAAAATGGCAGACTAGCCTATAGCGCGTCTGTCGAAACCCTGGTTTTGGGTTCGGAGGAACGGCCGCTGTTCGGCATCCTGGCGACGCAGCCAGATTCTGCGGGCTTGGCGGTCGTGTTCTCCGGAGGACCGATGACGCTGATCGACGACCTCAGCGTAATGCCGACGGCGCGGCACTATCTTGCTTCAGGCTGGGATGTGCTGGCGGTGGTTTACAGCGGTAACCTGGGCTCGGGGACAGCAGTATCAGGCCGCGAGCCGCAGCATCGACTGGATGCAATCGAGGCTGATGCGGAACGGACTGTCGCCTATCTTCAGGCTCACCATACAGGCCGCAGAATTATCATCCATGGCGAGAGCCTTGGCGGTATTCCCGCGGCCGTGACAAGCGCACGTATCGATCTTCCGCACGATTTATTTCTAATCGCGCCTCTCCTCAAACTAAGAAATCCTGAGGAATGGAGTGCAAAGATTTCGGAGGGGGTAATTCCGAAGGTGAACTCGCGCCATCAAAGACACTTCGAAAAGGCGACGCTCGGCGTCTCTACCGACGCCGAGCGTCGCCTGTTCAATAGCCGTCTGAGTTCAATCTACGAAGCGCGACGGCCTGGGACACCGACGTTCGTTGCGTTCGGGAAATCTGATCCACTATCAAAACCAGACGATCTGCCGCGATCCTGGCAGTCCCATACGGATCAAGCGATCATCAACTCGGGCCATTTTCTGATGACCGTGAAAGATGATGCATGGACCGCGTTCTTCGCGTGGCAGCAAAGGATGTTCGGCAATTAGCCACGGATGAAAGATCTATTCCGCGACGAGGTTCTGGAGTTCAGGCGGCGAAGGCTTCTTGGCGCTGTCGTTGTGAAAGATTCGTCCACGATAAATTATCTGATCTGTGGCCGGATTCGTAATGAGGAAAGCGCTGTTTGCGTAGGTCGCGGTGTAGCAAGAGCACCACGCAGCACGGTGACAGGATTACCCACCTAATGTTTTTGAAACAGATCTAGCAATTCTCGATTATTGAATTTCGCTGAACTCGTTCTAGCCGGTACAGCACCCGCCCGCATCGATCCTGCACGTTGCCGGTCATATTCCCCGGACGCGCTCAGGATGGCCGTAACGCGTGACGAGGCACCCTGGTATCCATTTCACAGTCAGCGACCTCCGGTCAGAACACCTCACCTCCATACTGGCGAACAAGACTACACAAACGGCTTGCCGGGCTATGCTCGACCGGGAAATAGACGTCGAAGGATGATATCGTCATGTCGCCCTCCGGACGGACATTACCGACTCTGGAACTGAAAAAGGAGCCGCATTGCCGAGGTCTTCCTTCCCCGCCATTCTTAACCGATAGCCCTGACCCAGGCGGCGGCAGTATAAGCTTCGCGCCGCTTGCGCCATTGCGTGAATGGCATTTCAACGATGACAGGATTGCCGAGACCGAAAATCACGACACGAACGACAATAAAGCCATCGACGATGCGCACGCCAAGTTCATCGTCGAGATAATTCGGCTCGATCACGTCGATTTCGCGCTCGTGACGGACCTTATCGGGCTTGCCCTTGTTGGCAACGACCCATGTCTCGATGGTGCGGCGCCCGGCATATTTGCCGACGACCCGTTCGCGTGTTTCGGAAATCCCCAACCGGCAAACGACCTTGATCTTGAAGCGCGCTTCGAGCGTTGCCGCGTCGTGCCGCTGGTAGAGTTTCAGAACCTGCTCCCAGTCCTGGGTGGCGACGATCGCGGCGGCTCCCTTTTCCCGACCGACATTGAGCAGTTTGGGGAACTGTTCGAGCCGGCCGAGGACGGGAAGTTCATCCAGGATCAGGTGTAACCACGGACGATCCCGTTTCGGCGCGGCCGGGCTCAGCAACTTGCCGCAGACGACATCGACCAGCAGGCCGCCGATGGCGGTCGAGAGAAGGGGATATTCCGCGTTGTGCTGCAGAATGATCGTTCGTGGCAGAGCGGACTGTTCGGAAAGCCAGTCGCGAACACTGAAGCGGCGCTCCTTGTTGGATGCTTCCGCTTGCGCAAGCGGGCGGATCGTCGTCAGCGCCGCGACCCATAACGTCAGCATCAAGCTCAGCGTGGTTCTGTTGGCCGCGCCATCGTCGTCGAGTTCAATCAGATGGGCGCTCGGTGCATGCGCGGCTTCAAGGGCGGTGCGGAGTTCCTTCGGACTTTTGAACACGAACTGAAACAGATCGGCCCATCCCCAATCGGTCTTGCGCGCGCGCTGCAACGCCTCGATGGCTCCC
Source organism: Nitrobacter sp. 62-23 (assembly GCF_001897285.1). Lineage (GTDB taxonomy): Bacteria > Pseudomonadota > Alphaproteobacteria > Rhizobiales > Xanthobacteraceae > Nitrobacter. The sequence continues at coordinate 3,362 of NZ_MKSM01000038.1, read as the reverse complement.
GCCAGGATGGCCTTGGCGCCATTGGACCACATCGATTCCTGTTCCGAGCCAGAGGGCACCAGCTTTTCCGCGACCTCGCGCGCCTTGCGCATTGGTCACGTCGCGGCCGATGTCCCAATTCCATCCTCTCGCGTCGTGAGGGGCCACCAGAAGTATCCTGTCGATCGGCGCGCAGGCGAGAACGTCGCCCTTGGCGTCGTGAATGATCGATCGCTCGCCACGCGCCAGGATCTGCTCCGCCCAGCCACGGATCACGGCGCTCTTGCCCGAACCCTGGTCGCCGATGACGAGAATGTTGGCGGCTTCCGTCACAGACGTGAGTTGTACGTGAGGTGTCAGCCAAAGCGAATCCGGCTGCGGCGTTCCGGTCACGGCAATGGCCTTGCGCGGCGAGGCCCGCCCGTCAGCCCCGAATATCGGCCATGGTCCCCGGATCGTGCGCACCGTCTCTTTCGGCGAGGTATGCTTCCAGCTCCAGATCGCCGCAAGAATGGCCGCGATCATCGCGCCGCCAAGAAAGAGGCAGAGCCGGAGATGGAACGGCGGCCAGGCGAGCCAGGCCCGAAAGTTCGCGGTACGGCAATCGAGATCGAAGGCCTGCAACCGTGGCCCACAGTATCGGAGGAAGCCTTGATCCCAGACTGTCCTCCAGAAATAGCCCGGCGTGATGTCCGGATCCTGAAACGGGACGACAAGGCCGATGATGAAGAAACTGACGATCATGACGCCGCTTGCGGCGAGTAGCGCTGCCACAAGTGCCGGGCCGGGAGATTTCTTGACCTTGATGCTCGACATTGTCCGGTTACTCCATGAGCCTGAGAACGATCGAGCCGATTGCGGTGAACGCAAAACCTGCGGCCGATCCACCCACGACAGCACGGATGAGCCATCTGGGTTCGCGGCTTCGCCAATCCGCCCAGCCGTAATCACTCCCGGCCGACAAAACGGAAGACGACGGTTGGGCGTGCGAGATGGACCCTGCCTCCCGCCAGTTCGGAAACGGATTCTGATTGCCGAGACTCGACAGGAACGCCGCAAGGCCCTCTTCACCGAGACGTTCCAGCGATCCCAGGTCGAATTCGTCCGCACCCTTCTCGAATTGCGAGGCCAACCGCTGTGCGCTCGCCTGCCGCTCACGACTGCCCTCATCGATGGCGCGCGAGGCCGCCGCTCTGAAGTTCTCACGCCTCATTCGCCGCCTCCCTGGTCTTGAGGACACGGTCGAGTTCGTCGAACAGCGCCACCAGCCACTGGGCGACGTCGCCGCGTGCGATCTTGGCTTCAGCACGCGGCAGGCCGCTCAAGCGCATGGCGGCCTGCGTTTCCAGATCCACGACATCGATGAAGCGGGAGCCTGCCGCCTCGAAATACCGCCATGAGCCGCCCGGAATGGCGCCCATAATAATGTGTATATGTCTCTCCGCTGCGGGCTTGAGCTTGTCGGTCCACTCCTGCCAGGCGGCGGAAGCCGGATGGAGATCGGCGATGCGGCCATCGCGCTGGTTCTCGGCAAGGATGATTTCCGCGCGAGGAATTGCCGTCGTCAGGCGTTCGATCGTCCAATGCGCCTGCCTTATGGCCTCCGCTTCCGCCGTGAACGGCACGAACACCACCGGGTCGAAGCCGAATTCGCCAAGTTCTTCGTCGAGATCGACCAGGGCGGCCCATTCGGAGAACCGGCCGACCTCGCCCGCGCCGATGTCGATGACGATCGGCGCCGACGCGGCCGCCCGCTCGGCGGCGTCCAGCACCGGGCTGAACCGCGCCAGTTCCTTGCCGGGGTCGATTCGCGCCGCCTTCGGATCGGACGCCACGGTGATCACGCTCTGGCCGAGCGCGGCCGACAGGCGCTTTTGCCGATCGATCTGGATAACGACCGGGGAATGCCCCGCGATCACGAGCTTGTCGGCAATGGCCAGCGCCAGCGTCGATTTGCCGACCCCGCCCTTTTCGTTGGCGACAATGATGGCCGGATGCCTCTTGTCGATCTCTGTCATGACGGCTTCCTTCGTCCCATTCAATCGTGGGATGAAGGAAGAAGTCACAGAATCGAAGAGGCGGGATGGATTCTGAGTGTCTCCCGGAAAAAATACTGCACGCGACTTTAACGTCGTCAGGTCTTGCTTCGGGCTACTGCACACTGACCTTCAAGTATCGCGTATGCATGCAACAGGAATTCTCGCCCGCTCATCAACTCAGGATGAGTACGTTCGCTGAATAGCTCGGGCTTCTCTTCAAGATGTTGCCGGCCGCCTTCGATCCGTTCGAGGAATTGCGCGGGAGACAATGGGGTGGACTGCCCGCGGGCGATCCGCCCGATGTCCCGGACGAATCCGAAGCTCTTCAGACTTGCCAACCGATGGAACATCAGCCTTGGATCGAAATCCCCGGCATAAACGGCCGGGAACACCGCTCCAGCGTCGATCGGGTGATTAAAACCTGCCGCCACCTCTACCAGTTTCGTATCGAGAAACCCGTCGCCGTCCGGCTCCTGCCGGATGCTCTCGCTGATTGCGTACTCGATACGGCGAAACTCCCTGGCCCGCTCGCGGCACATGTTGAGCGCGACGAACTGCGTCTTCTGAAAGCGGATTTCCTCCGCGATCACATCCTTGCGTTTGCCGCGAAATCCCTCCGCCCAGGTTGCGATCTCCCGCCGCAACGCCTTGCCGCTTGGATAAAGGCATTGCAGGTGTTTTTGACGCTGGCCATTGCGCCAGGCCGTGTCGATGGCCCGGAACCGGCGCTTCCCGGTTTTGCAATGATCGTGCTCGGGCCAGGGAAGCGGCAGCAGCTCGTTGTCGAAGATGAACTGCTTTGCTGAGTCTCGATCCGCCCAGTTGCAGCGGTTCTTTCCGTCACGCAGCGGCACAAGATGCCGAAGCCGCTCGAACAGCACGAAGACATTCACGGCGAACGCGTTCTTGATCCGGGTCTCGATATCGTCGTCAACCTGCCCGCCGCTTGGCCGCTGAGGCCGCATGCCGACAACATTCGCGCGAACCAGCAGCGGCTCGCCCTGGTCGAACCGCTTCCGTTCCTCGGGCGTCGCCTGGATCGGGAGCGGATCGTCGAGGCTTTCGACAATCATCGCTTGCAGATGCCGGACCGGCCAGCCGGCGGCTGCCTTCATCTCCGGCGCAACTTGCGGCGGATAACCGGTCTTTCCCTTGCGTATGGCATCCCCGCTCACCACGACGATGGGGCGGCTGAAGTCGATGAGGTCGGGGAAAGGCCCGTTCTCAAGGTACTGCTTGCGCAGCCTGTTCCGTTCCCGGTCCGAAGTCGGCGCGTGTTTCGCCATGCTGGTTTTCTACTGTCATCGGCCGCCGACGCGGCGCCTTGAACGGATCAAGCTAGCG
>NZ_MKSM01000037.1 GCF_001897285.1 Nitrobacter sp. 62-23 | reverse complement strand
CATTTGCGGTCTCTCTCCGTTAGCGGTGCCGGCGATATTGGGCACCTTATTGATCTCAAAACAAAACGCGTCAGCCGTCGAAGGTCAGATATTTCGAAGGTCAGATATTTCCCCCTGACCTGTCCGGTTCGCTGGCCGCCACCGGCCTGGGTGCGGCCTCCTTCACCGGGAAGAACGTGTAGGACAGGGTGATGGTCTTGACGCCGTCGTTCTCGCTGTCGGCGGCAAAAGCCGGATCGACATAGAAGACGACAGGCATCTCCCGCTTCTCGCCCGCCGCCAGGGTCTGCTCGGTGAAACAGAAGCAGTTGATCTTGGTGAAGTAGGATCCGACCGTCAGCGGCGTGACGTTATAGGCCGCCTGTCCGTGGGTGGCGCCGGTCGCCTCGTTGGTGACGGTGTAATACACCGTGGCGACTTCGCCGATCCGGACATTTATCTCGGTCTGCTCCGCCTCGAACTTCCATGGCAGTCCGGTGGAGACGTTGGCGTCGAAGCGCACCGCCACCGTGCGCGAGAGCGGCGGCGCGTGCGGCGCGGCCTTCGCCACCTGGGTGGTTCCGTTGAAACCGGTGGTGCGGCAGAACCAGTTGTAGAGCGGCACCGCCGCATAGGCTGCGCCGACCATCACCGCGACCAGCAGGCCGCAGGCGGCGCCGATCCTCACGTCGCGGCCGATGCGGCCCACAGCCTTCGGCGCAGCCGAAGTCGCGACCGACGTCACGACCAACGTCTCCGGCGCGGCCTTAGCCGGCGTGGACGCCGTCGGGACGGGTTGCTGCGGGAGGTCGGGCGCGCCGGTCATATCAATCACATCGGACGGACGAGAACGCCCGGCCCCTTGACGAAGGTAACCGCGAAGAACAGCAGGACCAGGATTCCGAGCGCGCAGGCGATTGCAATCGATCGCTCACGCTGCCGCTTTTTCTGGGCCTCGGTGAGAACGACCCTGTTCGGCTTCTCGTCTTTGTTGTCCATCGCACCATGCGCCCTCTCTACCAGATCAACGGCACGACGGCCTTCACGACCACATCGAGCAGCAGAACGGCGAACAGCGCGAACAGATAGAGGATCGAGAACGCGAACAGACGCCGCGTCGCGCGCAGCGCCTGGCTGCCGGTGCGATGGCGATAGACATTGATGGCGAGCACCAGCATGCCGGCGCCCAGCACCAGCGAGGTGACGCCGTAGACCCAGTCGAAATAGCCGAGCGGCCAGGGCGCCGCGGCGATCGCCACCAGCACGATGGTATAGAGCAGGATCTGCAGCCGCGTCGCGTCCGGACCGGCGACCACCGGCAGCATCGGCACCCCGGCGCGGGCATAGTCATCGGAGCGGAACAGCGCCAGCGCCCAGAAATGCGGCGGCGTCCAGAAGAAGATGATCAGGAACAGCAGCAGCGGCTCAACCGACAGCGACCCCGTCGCCGCCGCCCACGCCACCACCGGCGGCAGCGCGCCGGCGGCGCCGCCGATCACGATGTTCTGCGCGGTCCGCCGCTTCAGCCCCATCGTGTAGATCACAACGTAGAAGAAGATCGTGAAGGCGAGCAGTCCGCCGGCGTACCAGTTGACCAGCGCGCCCAGCGTCATCACCGAGAAGAACGACAGCGTCAGGCCGAACCCCATCGCCTCGCCGCGCGTGATGCGGCCACGCGGGATCGGCCGGTTGGCCGTACGCGACATCAGCACGTCGATGTCGCCTTCCAGCGCCATGTTCAGCGCCCCCGAGGCCCCGGCGCCGACCGCGATGCACAGGATCGAGATGAAGCCCAGCACCGGGTGCACATGGCCCGGCGCGATCATCAACCCCACCAGCGCGGTGAAGATCACGAGCGACATCACCCGTGGCTTCAGCAGCGCAAAGTAATCGGCGACACTCGCCTCCGATACCCGGGGCGGCAGTTCGGTGGCTTTCTGATCGACAACCGACACGGCACAACTCGCTTTGTTGGGGGGTGCGCGGCGCATCAGCGCGCCGCGTCCGGTTCGCTTTGTTGGGTACGCGGCGCGCAGGGGCGCGCGCCGCGTACGGTCACGTTACTGCACCTTCGGCAGCGTTCCGAACTGGTGGAACGGCGGAGGCGACGACAGCGTCCACTCCAGCGTGGTGGCGCCTTCGCCCCACGGATTGTCGGCCGCCGGCTGCTTGCGCGCGAAGGCGTCGACCAGGCCGTAGAGGAAGACCACCGCGCCAAGCCCTGCCATGAAGGCGCCGTAGGACGAGACCTCGTTCCAGCCCGCGAACGCATCCGGATAGTCGACCGAGCGCCGCATCATGCCCTGCAGACCAAGGAAGTGCTGCGGGAAGAACAGGACGTTGGCGCCGATGAACATCAGCCAGAAGTGCAGCTTGGCGATGGTCTCGTTGTACATGTAGCCCGAGATCTTCGGGAACCAGTAGTACCAGCCCGCGAAGATCGAGAACACCGCGGCGATGCCCATCACGTAGTGGAAGTGCGCGATGACGTAGTAGGTCTCCTGCATCACGCGGTCGACGCCCGCATTGGCCAGCACCACGCCGGTCACGCCGCCAACCGTGAACAGGAAGATGAAGCCGAGCGCAAACATCATCGGCGCCCTGAACTCGATCGAGCCGCCCCACATGGTGGCGATCCACGAGAACACCTTCACGCCCGTCGGCACCGCGATCACCATGGTCGCCGCGACGAAGTAGGCCTGCGCCGACGACACCATGCCGACCGTGTACATGTGGTGCGCCCACACCACGAAGCCGATGCCGCCGATCGCGACCATCGCATAGGCCATGCCGAGATAACCGAAGATCGGCTTCTTCGAGAACGTCGAGACCACATGGCTGATCATGCCGAAGCCCGGCAGAATCAGGATGTACACCTCGGGATGACCGAAGA
>NZ_MKSM01000036.1 GCF_001897285.1 Nitrobacter sp. 62-23 | reverse complement strand
CGGCACCAGTTCGCCAGACCCGCATTGGCGCAAAGACCGCCGGCGAGGTAATCGTGCATGATGATCGGAGCGCGGATTTCCTTGGCATACTCGGCGCGCTTGTACATTTCCTCAGGCGTGGGCGCGGTCACGTTGAGATAGTGGCCCTTCCGCTCGCCGGTTTCCTGTTCGGCTTTCTGGACCGCTTCCATCACGAAATCGAAACGGTCGCGCCAACGCATGAATGGCTGGCTGTTGATGTTCTCGTCGTCCTTGGTGAAGTCCAGACCGCCACGCAGGGCTTCGTAGCAGGCGCGGCCGTAGTTCTTGGCGGACAGGCCGAGCTTGGGCTTGATGGTGCAGCCCAGCAGTGGGCGGCCGTATTTGTTGAGCTTGTCGCGCTCGACCTGAATGCCGTGGGGCGGACCACCGCAGGTCTTCACGTAAGCGATGGGGAAGCGCAGATCCTCTAGGCGAAGCGCGCGGACAGCCTTAAACCCGAACACGTTGCCCACCAGCGAGGTGAACACGTTGACAACCGAGCCTTCCTCGAAAAGGTCGATGGGATAGGCAATGAAAGCATAAAAGCACGTATCGTCGCCCGGCACGTCCTCAAGGCGATAGGCGCGTCCCTTGTAGTAGTCGAGGTCAGTCAGCAGGTCGGTCCACACCGTGGTCCAGGTGCCGCAGGATGACTCCGCAGCCACCGCCGCTGCCGCCTCTTCGCGATCCACCCCCGGCTGCGGCGTAATCTTGAAACATGCCAAGATATCGGTGTCGAGAGGCGCGTAATCCGGCTGCCAGTAGCTTTGCCGATATTCCGTGACGCCGGCCTGGTAGGTTTTGACTGCCATATTCGAGGACTCCTTCATGCGCGCTTTGCGGTGGCGAACGGGCGAGGACCTACCGCGATGCGGGGGCCACCCCCACTCGGCCCGGGGATGACGTTCGTGTATTTTCAGCACAGCCCGTCGATTCACGAGCCGTGATAAAGAAGTGTCCGCATAAACGCGAATTGTTATTTTTGATCAGATGCATTAGGATGGCTTATGCATCAAACCATGTACCTGACACTCCGGCAGCTTCAGATCTTCGACGCGGTGGTGCGTCAGCGGAGCTTTACGCGCGCAGCCGACGCGCTACACCTGACCCAGCCAGCGGTTTCGATGCAAATGCGACACCTAGAAGAACAGATCGGCGTACCGCTGTTCGACCACGTCGGAAAACAGATCCAGCCGACCGACGCCGGTCGCGAGTTGCATCGGCACGCCACGCTCATCAGCGCCAAGATGCGCGATCTCACGTCCGCGATGGAGGAGTACCGCGGTATTCATCGCGGGGAACTCGACCTCACTGTGGCCAGTACGGCCAACTATTTCATGCCGAAGCTGATCGCAGCTTTCTGCGCCTGTCACGCCAAGGTGCAGGTGCGGCTCCAGGTGTCCAACCAGACGCATATCCTCGAGACGCTCTCGGCTTCAAACCAGGATCTGGCGATCATGGGGCAACCGCCAGAGGACGCCGAGCTCGTCGCGCGCGGGTTCCTCGACAACCCGCTGATGGTCATCGCCTCGCCCACGCATCCCCTGGCCGAACGCCGGAAAATTCCGTTGGCGCAACTGGGTCACCAGCCGTTCATTACCCGCGAGCCCGGCTCGGGCACGCGCCATGCCGCCGAGCGACATTTCTCCCGTCATGGCGTGGAATTCCATTCGGTGATGGAGATGAGCAGCAACGAGGCCATCAAGCAGGCGGTTGAAGCCGGGCTGGGGTTGGGCATTCTGTCGCTGCACACCCTGGAGCTGGAACTGGCAACACGCCGTTTGGTCACTCTCGACGTGGAGAGTTTTCCGATCGTGCGGCAATGGTTCGTCGTGCACCGCAAGGGCAAGCGGCTATCGGCGGTGGCGCAGTCCTTTCTGGCGTTCCTCACTGAGCAGGCGCGCCGGCTGGCCTCGCCCAAGCACCCCCGGCCCGGCCCGCTACGCCATAAACTTGACCGGGCGGCCAACATGGATGTCACTGACGAAAATCACACCTGAATGGGCGTCGAAAAACGGCTGAAATCCGTCGAGCAGCGAATCGGCCAAGCTTTGCGGTACGGCGGCGATGATCATGATGAGGACGTCGTCCTCGTTGAACATCAGGTGCCCTCCATACAGGCCGTGACTGCCCTTGCCCGACAGATTGCCGACGATGGTGTAGCCCTTAACTCCGGCGCGATCGAGCAAATCGGTGGCGAATTCCTTGTGCTCGCCCGCGAGAATGATTTCCAGCTTTTTCAGCGGATGCAGTTTGATCGCGTTCATGCGACGTATTCCTCCTTGGCCGGAGCAACGAGAGGCGGGCGCTCCTCCCACTGGCCATTGTTGAAGACGAAAGGCTTGTAGCCCTGGGTGGGATCGATGACGATGGCGCGAATCCACCCGCCGAGCACCAGGCTTTTGGCCTTGACCACGTTTTGCAGCGCGCGCGCGGCAAAATCCAGCGGCGCCTCGATCAACGCGATCATGCGCATCGGCTCATGATAGGGCTGGCCCTCGCGCATCACCGTCTGCGTCGGCAGGCCGGTACGCAGATCGCTCAGGTTGCCGGTCATCACGCCGAAGCGCCCGGCCACGTTGTGGTAGACCTTGCTGCCGCTGCCCAGACGGGCATTGTCGACGGTGGAGAAAAAGTGTTCGAGGTTGATCCACTCGCCCACCACCACAGGCGCCGCCAGCAGGTTTTCAAGCAGGCGCCCCTTGGGGTCGCAGCGCCAGTCGTACGACATCAGGAAGGGACGGCCTTGCAGATCGGCACACTCTGAAAGCGAGCGCCGCCCGACGATGCCATACACGTTCTTCGACAGCCCCCATTCGGGCCGCACCTGCGCCCAGTCCACCGCCAGGCGATGCGCCAGGCGCCAGGCCTGCGCCGGCTTGATCGCCCGTGCTTCCGGCAGCAGCTTGGGCATGCGCTCGGCCGCGGCCAGCTTGGACGCCGCGAGCAGGCCGTTGCGCAGGCGATCCAGATAGACCAGGTGATGGGGCGGCAGCAGATCGAGGTCGAACAGCTCGATGGCATC
>NZ_MKSM01000035.1 GCF_001897285.1 Nitrobacter sp. 62-23 | reverse complement strand
GTCAGCGCGTTGACGTCCCAGGCGAGGAAGTGGATGGTCTTTCCGGTCAGGCCCGGCGCCGCCGCGAAGATGGTGTCGAAATCGGTCGATCCGACCAGCATGAACACCGCGAAGATGCCGAGCGAAAAGCCGAAGTCGCCGACACGGTTGACCACGAACGCCTTGATCGCCGCCGCATTTGCCGACGGCTTCCGATACCAGAAACCGATCAGCAGATAGCTGGCAAGACCGACGCCTTCCCAGCCGAAGAACAGTTGGACCAGGTTGTCCGACGTCACCAGCATCAGCATCGCGAAGGTGAACAGCGACAGATAGCCGAAGAAGCGCGGACGGTTCGGATCCTCGTCCATGTAACCGATGGAATAAAAATGCACTAGCGACGACACCGTGGTGACGACTACCAGCATCACCGCCGTCAGCGTATCGACACGCAACGACCATCCGACCTGGAGATCGCCGGAGGATATCCACGAGAACAGCGCAATCCGCGCGTCATGATGCATGAAGCCGACATCGACCAGCGCCATCCATGACAGGGCCGCGGACGCGATCAGCAGGGCCGTCGTGATCAACTCGGCGGCGCGCGATCCCGCCGCCGGAGGTTCGCTGACGTGATGGTCGTCCTGACCGTGGTCGTCGCCGTGGCCGTGATCATCATGCGCCGTCGTGGCGTGAGCATGACCGTGGTCGCCGTGATGGTCGACCGTATCGCCGCTTGGGTTGCGCCCATGCGCGCCCGCCAGTGCGATCAGCCCGGCGAGGATCGCGCCGATCAGCGGCAAAAAGACGATTGCCTCGATCATTCACACACCCCATTGAGCATGACCCCGCGGCCAATGAAACCATTGGTCGGAAAGAGCCGGTCCTCGCTTTTCCGGATCATGCTTCAGCCCTTCATCAGATTGACGTCCTCAACCGCGATCGAACCGCGGTTGCGGAAATAGACAACGAGAACAGCAAGACCGATCGCGGCCTCCGCCGCGGCGACCGTGAGCACCAACAGCGCAAACACCTGTCCGACGATGTCGCCCAGGAATACCGAGAACGCCACCAGATTGATGTTGACCGCCAGCAGGATCAGTTCCACCGACATCAGGATGACGATGATGTTCTTGCGGTTGAGAAAGATGCCGAGAATCCCGAGCGTGAACAGGATCGCGCCGACCGCTAGGTAGTGACCGAGCCCGATCGTCATTTCACCCACTCCGCCGCGTCGGCGTCCTGCAGTCCCTGCCCGGAGGCAACCTGCCGCACGCTCATCGCCATCTCGGGTGTCCGCGCGTTCTGGACGTTGATGTCCTGCCGCTTGACGCTTTCCCTGTGCCGCAGCGTCAGCACGATGGCGCCGATCATCGCCACCAGCAGCACCAGTCCGGCGAGCTGGAAATATTGGATGTACTTCGTATAGAGCACGAGGCCGAGCGCCTCGGTGTTGCTGACATCGCCCGGAATGGCTGCCGTGATCGATTTCGTGACCGTCGGCGTGAGGGTCCAGCCCCCCACCACCAGCAGCAGTTCAAGCAGGAAGACAGCCGCGATCACCATGCCGAACGGCAGATATTCGAGAAAGCCCTCGCGCAATTCGGCGAAATCCACGTCCAGCATCATGATGACGAACAGGAACAACACCGCGACCGCGCCGACATAGACCACGATGAGGATCATCGCGAGAAATTCCGCCCCCAACAGAATGAACAGGCCGGCAGCGTTGACGAACGCCAGAATGAGAAACAACACCGAATGCACGGGGTTGCGCGAGGTGATGACCATCGCGGCGGATGCGACGCACACACCAGCGAACAAATAGAAGAACAGCGCGGGAAGGATCATGCCCTCACCTCACCGGTACGGCGCGTCGAGTTCGATCGCTTTCGCGATCTCGCGTTCCCAGCGATCGCCGTTGGCGAGCAGCTTGGCCTTGTCATAGTAGAGTTCCTCGCGGGTCTCGGTCGCGAATTCGAAATTCGGTCCCTCGACGATGGCATCGACCGGACAGGCCTCCTGGCACAATCCGCAATAGATGCATTTCACCATGTCGATGTCGTAGCGCACGGTGCGCCGCGTGCCATCGTTGCGGCGCGGGCCGGCCTCGATGGTGATGGCCTGCGCCGGACAAATCGCCTCGCACAGCTTGCAGGCGATGCAGCGCTCCTCGCCGTTGGGGTAGCGGCGCAACGCATGCTCGCCGCGGAAGCGCGGTGAGATCGGATTCTTCTCAAAAGGATAGTTGATGGTCGGCTTCGGCTTGAAGAAATAGCGCATGGTGAGGAAGAAGGCCGATACGAATTCGGTCAGCAGAAGCGAACGGGCTGTTGCATTGATACTCATGGCAACCTCACTTCGGCGCGATGCCGGCGAACTGC
>NZ_MKSM01000034.1 GCF_001897285.1 Nitrobacter sp. 62-23 | reverse complement strand
GGGCCTCGCTGCGGCCATCGGAATAGGGGAGTGCGGCGATGGCTGTCGAGGTCTCCCACCTGCGCTATGTGGTCGCCGCCGCCGAACATCCAAGCTTCGAAGCGGCGCTTGAAGCGCTTCCGTGGCTTGCCAACGCCTTGTCGGCAAGCCACGGAATGTTTCGTAAGGTCAAGCGCTGTGCTTGAGCGTTTCCGACGAAAATACGAACCTTTCGATGTTCTATTTCTTGCTCTATCCCTGCGTCTTTATGCAGTCCCGGAAGCAAAACAGCTGAGCACTTTTGCTAGTCTGGAACTGCTCTAGCGTCTGTTTCAATTTGCGTTGAATCAGAACTCCTTGCTCATCTTTTGTTTGAGCACGATCTTTTCCGAAAACCGGTTTCCACTTTACGAGATCATAAACCTCGACACCCACTCTCAATGACAGTAGCGATTCGGCACTGAATGAGACCGGCCGTTCCGAGCGCGATACCAGCATCGTCCGTTGCGCCAGTAATAGTTATGCCAGCTCCGATGCCGATGATGAGCGCCTGCGACCGCTCCGGCGGTCGCGCCTATTGCAGCGCCACGGCCACCGCCAATTGCTCCGCCAATGATTGCGCCCGATACGGCGCCGCGCCCGACTTGCGCGGAGCTTTCAGTTACCGTCATCGTCGTTCCAACGCCGATGAACAGCAAGAGTGTCAACAAATACTTCATTAGCGGATTTTCCTGTTCAGAGTGTTCATGGAAGGATCCCGATGCATGGAAGTGTCCCGATGGAAGCGCCCCCGATGTTCGGCGGCCTCGAAGCTTCTTTCGTTTCCGCCATCACGCATTCGGCGGGCCGATTTCGCAGAACGATCTTCAACACAAGAGAAGCAATGCCCAACGACAGAAGCGCGCGCGCCCGGAACCGTCGTCCAGTATACGCAAGTGCCCGGCCGCTCGCAATGAGAACCGCGCCCAACACCAACAGTCCGGCACCATCGATCCTTTTCAGGAGAGGGCTGCAAGACGGCGCCGCTGACATCCCTGGTACTCACAATGTCGGCTGTCCGTCATGCTCCAACGCGCCGTCTTCAATCCCAGACGAGCGCACCGCCGTTCTGATATTCGATGACGCGGGTCTCGAAAAAGTTCTTTTCCTTCTTGAGATCCATCGCCTCGCTCATCCACGGGAACGGGTTGTCGGCCTCGGCGAACACCGGCGCCAGTCCGAGTTGAGCGCAGCGGCGATTGGCGATGACGTGCATGTACGTTTCACACAGCGTCGCGTTTAAACCGAGGAATCCACGCGGCATGGTGTCCCGTCCATACGCTGCTTCAAGATCGGCGGCGTTCTTCAGCATGGCGCGCACCTCTTCCTGGAACGATTTAGTCCAGAGATGAGGGTTCTCGATCTTGATCTGGTTGATGACGTCGATGCCGAAATTCAGGTGGATCGACTCGTCACGCAGGATGTACTGGTACTGCTCGGCGATGCCGACCATCTTGTTGCGGCGGCCGAGCGAGAGGATCTGCACAAAGCCGGTGTAGAACCACATGCCCTCGAACACGACGTAGAAGGCGACGAGGTCGCGCAGGAAGGCCTGATCCGCTTCCGGCGTGCCGGTCTTGAAGCCGGGATCGTCGAGATGCTGGGTGTGCTTGAGCGCCCAGGCCGCCTTGTCGGTAATGGATGGCACCTCGCGATACATGTTGAACAACTCGCCCTCGTCGAGGCCGAGGCTTTCGACGATGTACTGGAACGTATGGGTATGCACCGCTTCCTCGAAGGCCTGCCGCAGCAGATATTGCCGGCATTCCGGGTTGGTGAGGTGGCGGTAGATCGCCAGCACGATGTTGTTGGCGACGAGCGATTCGGATGCCGCGAAGAAGCCGAGGTTGCGCTTGATCATGCGTCGCTCGTCGTCGGTCAAGCCGTCCTTCGACTTCCACAGCGCGATGTCGGCCTGCATCGACACCTCGGTCGGCATCCAGTGATTGTTGCAGCCGGAAAGATACTTCTCCCAGGCCCAGCGATACTTCAGCGGCAGCAACTGGTTGACGTCGGCGCGGGCGTTGATCATCCGCTTGTCGTCGACGCGCACCCGCGCGGCGTTGCGGTCGATTTCGCCGAGGCCGGTGGCGTCGGCAAGTGTTTCGATCGTTGTCTCGCGCGCTGCCGAATCGGACTCCGCCCCATCGTGCGCGTGTGTCATCGGCGGGGCAGGTGGCGTCGGCGCGGAAGGGGAGGTGTCGGACCAGTCAAGCATGGTGATGTTCCCTGGATTTCTTAGTCTTCGTCATGGCGTGGCCGGTGGCAGACCAGACGGCTTACTGACACGCCTCGCAGGTGGGATCGTCGATGCGGCAGGCTTTCCAGCCTTCGGTCTCGATAGTGTCGGTAGCGCGGCCATTCGATGACGCTGCCGACACCGACGCCGAGACGGCATTGAGCTTGCCGTCCGTACCCTTCAGCGTCGATTTCTCCACATGCGTGGCGCTGCGCGAGCGCAGGTAGTATGTGGTCTTGAGGCCGCGCTTCCAGGCATGGCGATAGAGCGCATCGAGCTTCTTGCCGCTCGGGTTGGCGATGTAAAGATTGAGCGACTGGGCCTGGTCGATCCACTTCTGCCGGCGCGCGGCGGCGTCGATCAGCCAGGTTGTGTCGATCTCGAAGGCGGTGGCGTAGAGCGCCTTGAGATCGTCCGGCACGCGATCGATTTGGCCCAGGCTGCCGTCGAAGTACTTGAGGTCCGAGATCATCACCTCGTCCCACAATCCGCGCGCCTTGAGATCACGCACGAGATAGGCGTTCACCACCGTGAAGTCGCCGGACATGTTGGATTTGACGTAGAGGTTCTGATAGGCGGGCTCGATCGACTGCGAAACGCCGCAGATATTGGAGATCGTCGCGGTCGGCGCTATCGCCATGCAGTTCGAGTTGCGCATGCCGATTGTCATGACGCGCTGGCGCAGCGTGTCCCAGTCGAGACGGCTGGAGCGGTCGAGGTCGACCGGAGCGCCGCGCGCCTCGTCGACGAGCACAAGCGAATCCAGCGGCAGGATGCCCTTCGACCACAGCGATCCCTCGTATGAAGGATAGCGGCCGCGCTCGGCCGCGAGATCGACCGAGCCGGAGATCGCCCAGTACGCAATCGTCTCCATGCTTTCGTCGGCGAAGAAGGCGGCCTCATCTGAGGCGTAGGGCAACCTCAGGATGTTGATCGCATCCTGGAAGCCCATGATGCCGAGCCCGACCGGTCGATGGCGCAGGTTTGAGGTCCGTGCTTCCGGAATTGTGTAGAAATTCACGTCCAGCACGTTGTCGAGCATCCGCATCGCGGTCTTCACCGTGCGCGCGAGGTGCTCGTGGTCGAGCCTGCCGTCATGCAGATGGTTGACGAGATTGACCGAGCCGAGATTGCACACCGCGACCTCGGTGTTTGAGGTGTTGAGCGTAATCTCGGTGCAGAGGTTCGAGGAATGCACGACGCCGCAATGCTGCTGCGGCGAGCGCAGGTTGCACGGGTCCTTGAATGTGATCCAGGGATGCCCGGTCTCGAACAGCATGGTCAGCATGCGCCGCCACAGGTCGATAGCGCGGACTTGCTTCGTCACCCGCATCTCGCCGCGCGCGGCCTTCTCTTCATAGAAGGCATAGCGTTCGGCGAAAGCCTTGCCGGTGAGGTCGTGCAGGTCCGGCGTCTCGTCCGGAGAGAACAAGGTCCAGGCACCGTCTTCCTCGACCCGCTGCATGAAGAGGTCCGGCACCCAGTTCGCCGTATTCATGTCATGGGTGCGGCGACGGTCGTCGCCGGTGTTCTTGCGCAGATCGAGAAACTCCTCGATGTCGATGTGCCAGGTCTCGAGATACGCGCACACCGCGCCCTTGCGCTTGCCGCCCTGGTTGACGGCGATCGCGGTGTCGTTCGCAACCTTCAGGAACGGCACAACGCCCTGGCTTTCGCCGTTGGTGCCCTTGATGTGCGCGCCGAGCCCGCGCACGCGCGTCCAGTCGTTGCCGAGGCCGCCGGCGTATTTCGACAGCAGCGCATTGTCCTTGATCGCCTTGAAGATGCCGTCGAGATCGTCGGCCACCGTCGTGAGAAAGCAGGACGAGAGCTGCGGCCGCAACGTTCCGGCGTTGAACAGCGTCGGCGTTGAGGCCATGAAGTCGAACGACGAAAGCAGGTCGTAAAAGGCGATCGCTTTCTCCTCCCTGTCGATCTCGCGCAGCGCCAGCCCGCAGGCGACGCGCATGAAAAACGCCTGCGGCAGTTCGAAACGCGTGCCGCGGACATGCAGGAAGTAGCGATCGTAAAGCGTCTGAAATCCGAGATAGTCGAACTGCAGGTCGCGCTCCGGCTTCAGCGCGGCCGCAAGCCGGTCAAGATCGAAGCGCGCGATCTCCGGATCGAGCAGCTCGTTGGCGATGCCGGTTTGCACATAGGCGCGGAAATAGTCCGCGTAACGCCCCGCCATCTCCGCCTGGGTCGCCTGCTCGGGACGTCCGGCAACGAAGCTCAATGCCTCGCGGCGCAGCTTGTCGAGCAGAAGCCGTGCGCTGGCCTTGGCGTAGTCCGGATCGGTCTCGACCAGCGTGCGCGCCGCGAGGATCGGCGCCAGCGCCAGTTCATCCGCGCTAATACCATCGTAGAGATTGCGATGCGCCTCGGTCAGAATGGTTTCGGCAACAGCGCCGTCGAGGCCGGCGCAGGCTTCCTCCACCACAGTGGCGAGGCGCCTGGTGTCGAGAGGCGTCAACGATCCGTCCGCCGACTTCATCCGCAATGCAGGCGTCGCCGCCGCGCCGCCCTTCTTCGCTTTCGACTCCTGCGCCTTGGTCCGCTGGCGCGCCCGTTCCTCGCGATAGAGCACATAGGCGCGCGCGACCTTGTGATGCTCGCTTCGCATCAGCGCGAGTTCGGCCTGGTCCTGAATGTCCTCGATGTGAAAGGTGCGGCCGGCGTCGGTGCGCCGGGTCAGGTTGGCGACGATCTGGCCGGTCAGCTCGGCGACGATGTCGTGGACCCGGCGCGAGGCGGCGGCGCTGCTGCCCTCGACCGCGAGGAATGCCTTGGTCAGCGCGACCGCAATCTTCGTGGAATCGAACGGCGAGACCGATCCGTTGCGTCGGATGACCTGATACGCGGGTTCGCTGGATGGCGCCGCAGCCGAAGCGGATAAAGACGGACGCACGGAACGCGCAGCGGATGCAGTTTCGGTTGCGACGGACATCGCTCAAACCCCGGTTTTGTTGCGAGCGGGGTCGTGCGGAGACGCGCGCAGGAATGCCGCGGCAAAGCCGCCACCTGACAAGCGACCCGCCGGGACCCCCGCCCAGGGAACGTTTTTGCTGTCGCGGCAGGTCTCCTGGCTCGCGGGTCCCAGCGTCAGTCCGGTCTTCCCGGGACCTTGCGATCCCAGTGACAATAAAGTGGACTTCGGCTCGCCGCTTACAGTTGCGGGGGCAGCGCCGGCATTGCCGGGTCATTTGCCCCAGCGCACCAGCTTCCCTCTTAGCTCTCGGTATTGCGACTCGAGAGACCGTGACCACTATATTTAGTATCTCTACCTCATTCAGTGTCAACAGATCGTTTCAGATCCCGACGCGGAATACTCGCAATCCACAGCGGGACGAAACCGGCTCACTGTTCGCCCCGCTCTTGACGCTCCGGCCGTTCAGACCTTTATCTCCGCAGATACGCCGCGCATCCCACGTCTCGCGGCTCAACCCGCCGAGCCTGACCCGTGAACGACTTCGTCCGACTGAACCTGACGCCCCCGAACGGGCAGAACAAAGTGCTTCTGCACTCCTGTTGCGCGCCTTGCTCAGGCGAGGTGATGGAGGCGATGCTGGCCTCGGAGATCGATTACACGATCTTTTTTTACAACCCGAACATCCATCCGCTGAAAGAATATCTGCTGCGCAAGGACGAGAACGTCCGCTTCGCGGAGAAGCACGGCGTGCCGTTCGTCGATGCCGATTACGACAAGGACAACTGGTTCGCGCGCGCCAAGGGCATGGAGTGGGAACCGGAACGCGGCGCGCGGTGCACCATGTGTTTCGACATGCGCTTCGAACGCACCGCGCTCTATGCGCACGAACACGGATTTCCGGTGATGACGTCCTGCCTCGGCATCTCCCGGTGGAAGAACATGGCGCAGATCAATGATTGCGGCCATCGCGCGGCCGGACGTTATGAAGGGCTGTCGTATTGGGATTTCAACTGGCGCAAGGGCGGCGGCGCGCAGCGGATGATCGAGATCAGCAAGCGCGAGGAATTCTATCAGCAGGAATATTGCGGCTGCGTTTATTCGCTGCGCGACACCAATCAACACCGCAGGGAGCAGGGCCGTCCGCCGATCGTGATCGGCACGCAATTCTATCGGAACGAGAACGATTCGGATTTGACCTGATCCGCCTTGGCGGTTGACGCTGCCTGCCCGCTGGCCCATAGGATTGATCGTCGAGGTTCTCCGGGACATTCAAGCCCGGAGCTAAGAGGGAAGCCGGTGCGCTCTGGTCGATGGGCCTTCGTCCATGGATTGGCAATGCCGGCGCTGCCCCCGCAACTGTAAGCGGCGAGCCGTGGTCCATCAGTGTCACTGGGAGTAATCCCGGGAAGGCCGGACCGAAGCCGAGACCCGCGAGCCAGGAGACCTGCCCCGGCAACATAGTCGTCCTCGGGCGGGGTGTCCCGGTGGTGCGCTTGCGGTTTTCATGGCAAGCCTCGCCAGGATTCCCATGCCGCGTCGCTAAGGCCCAGCCCCCAACACATGGGGTAAAGCCGTGTCAGTTTTCTCTGTTCCTGTCGCCACGCTCGGCACGCCGCGCATCGGCCCGCGTCGCGAATTGAAAATCGCGCTCGAAAGCTATTGGTCGGGCAAGTCCAGCGAATCCGCGCTGCTTGAAGCGGCGGCCGGCTTGCGTGCCGCGAACTGGGCGCGCCAGAAGTCGCTCGGCGTCACCGTCATCCCGTCGAACGATTTCACGCTCTATGATCATGTGCTCGACACCAGCGTCATGGTCGGCGCGATCCCGGACATCTACGGATGGGAAAGCGGGCCGGTGCCGGTCGCGACCTATTTCGCGATGGCGCGTGGCGCGCAGGGCGGAATTGGCGATGCGGCCTGCGCGCATGGTCATCAGGGTGACGGTCACGCTCACGGCGCGCCGGCGCAGGAAATGACCAAGTGGTTCGACACCAATTATCATTACATGGTGCCGGATTTCGGAAAGGGCCAACGGTTTGAACTCTCGTCGCTCAAGGCTGTCGATGAATATCGCGAGGCCAAGGCGCTGGGGTACCGGACACGGCCGGTGCTGCTCGGGCCCGTCACCTATCTGAAACTCGGCAAGAGCAAGGACGCGGATCTCGATCCGCTGTCGCTGCTTTCCGGTCTGCTGCCGGTCTATATCGAGGTGCTCAAGCGCCTCGCCGCGGAGGGCGCGGAGTGGGTGCAGCTCGACGAGCCCTGTCTCGTTCTCGATCTCGACGATGCGACCCGCAAGGCGTTGCGCGCGACATATGAACAGCTCGCGGGCGCGCTGCCAAATTTGAAGATCATGCTGACTACTTATTTCGGCGGCCTTGGCGACAACCTCGATACCGCACTCTCGTTGCCGGTCGCGGGTCTTCATCTGGATCTCGTCCGAGCTCCGGAACAGCTCGACATCGTGGCGGCAAAAGCGCGGCGCGATCTGGTCCTGTCGCTCGGCGTGATCGACGGCCGCAATATCTGGCGCGCCAACCTGCCGGCGCTGCTTGAGCGTCTCGAACCCTTGGTCGCCAGCCGCGGTGTCGATCGCGTGCAGATCGCGCCGTCCTGCTCGCTTCTGCATGTGCCGATCGACGTTTCGCTGGAAACCGATCTGGATGCCGAGCTGAAAAGCTGGCTCGCGTTCTCGGTGCAGAAGATGGGTGAGCTGGCGACGCTGGGCGAAGCCTTGGTTAGAGGCCGCGCCTCGGTCAGTGATGCCATGAAAGCATCGGCAGACGCCGCGGCGGCGCGCAAGGCGTCGCCGAAGGTTCATGACGCCGTGGTTGCGGCACGGATCGGAGCGGTCACGCCCGGCATGGCCCGGCGCAAGAGCGCCTTTGCGGATCGCGCGAAGTTGCAGCGGGACCGCTTCGGTCTTCCGTCGTTCCCAACAACGACCATCGGTTCGTTCCCTCAGACCGCCGAGGTCCGCAAGGCGCGGTCGGCGCACGTCAAGGGCGCACTGAGCGATGCTGACTATGAGACGTTTTTGCGAGAGGAGACGGCGCGCACCATCCGCTGGCAGGAAGATATCGGCCTCGACGTGCTCGTGCATGGTGAGTTCGAGCGCAACGACATGGTGCAGTATTTCGGCGAGCAGCTTTCCGGATTCGCTTTCACCAGGCACGGCTGGGTGCAGAGCTACGGCTCGCGCTGCGTCCGTCCGCCGATTCTGTTCGGCGACGTGTCCCGGCCCAGCCCGATGACCGTCGGCTGGTGGACATACGCGCAATCGCTGACATCGAGGCCGATGAAGGGCATGCTCACCGGCCCCGTGACCATCCTCAACTGGTCCTTCGTGCGCGATGATGTGCCGCGCAGCCTCGCCTGCCGGCAGATCGCGCTCGCGATCCGCGATGAGGTCGCCGACCTGGAGACGGCCGGTGCATCGATGATCCAGATCGACGAGGCTGCGCTGCGCGAAGGACTGCCGCTCCGCCGGTCCGAATGGAAGGCGTATCTCGACTGGGCCGTCGAATGTTTCCGTCTGTGCGCGAGCGGCGTCGCCGATGCGACCCAGATCCACACTCATATGTGCTATTCGGAATTCAACGACATCATCGACGCGATCGCGGCGATGGACGCCGACGTCATTTCGATCGAGACGTCGCGCTCCAAGATGGAACTGCTCGACGCCTTCAGGAACTACAAATACCCGAACGAAATAGGTCCCGGCGTCTACGACATTCACTCCCCGCGCGTGCCTGCGGTCGATGAGATGACGAGCCTGCTCAAGCTTGCGCGGCAGCGCCTTTCCGATACCCAGCTCTGGATCAATCCGGATTGCGGGCTGAAGACCCGCAAGTGGGAGGAAGTCAAGCCGGCACTCATAAATATGGTCGAGGCGGCGAGACAGATGCGTTAAAGCGTTTTCGAGCAAAGCAAAACCCGGCTCGCGTGAAGAGAACGCGTCAAAGCAAGAAGCCGGAGTCTTTTACCCTCTCCGGGAACGGTGAAAGACTCCGGTGCGAGAAAAAAGCGGAAGCGGGTTTCGCCCGTCCGCTCTCGACTTTTCGAAGCCAGTCACGTTGATGATTTCGGATCGGTTGATCCAGAATCATCGTGATCCATCACCTGAAACATCCAGATCGCGCCGGGGCCTGCGCTTTTTACCGCTTTCAGGAAAAAGCGTGCGTCGAGAGGCAAAATGTTGCCCGTGCGACCTCTCGAGTGAAGGCCGCATGCGACGTACTGAACTCATTTGGCGGTTATGCGTTCGACTTACCGGTCCGCCCGCTCGATGACGGCCATCAGCT
Organism: Nitrobacter sp. 62-23; assembly: GCF_001897285.1. GTDB lineage: Bacteria > Pseudomonadota > Alphaproteobacteria > Rhizobiales > Xanthobacteraceae > Nitrobacter. The sequence continues at coordinate 15,309 of NZ_MKSM01000034.1, read as the reverse complement.
CGGCAATCTTGCGGCGCTGATCGGCCTTGTTGCCGCTTGTGATCGCATGCTCGACACAATGCGCCACATGGTCCTTGAGCACTTCCTCCTCGACCCGCCGGAGCGCGGCGCGCACGGCCGAAATCTGCGTCACGATGTCGATGCAATAGCGGTCTTCATCGACCATTCGCGACAGGCCACGCACCTGGCCTTCGATCCGGCTCAATCGTTTGCGGCAGGACGCCTTGAGATTATCGCGCATGCGCAGTATATACCCCTACAGGGTATATTCTGCAAGCGCCGAACGTGGAGACTCCGGATGAGCGCAGCCGAACAGGCGACCTCGAAAAATGGCTGCTGCAGCGCGGCCGGAACGCAGGCTGCGTCTTCCACCGACGCATCCGACGGCTCGAATTGCTGCGGCGGGAACGCCATGACCGAGCATGACCATGGCGCGCACGCGCTCCATGACAAACACGCATCTCATCACGATCAGCATCCTGTCGTCGATACGAATGACGGGAAAGTCCTTGATCCTGTCTGCGGCATGAGCGTCGACCCGCAGAACAGCAAGCATCGCTTCGATCATCACGGCACGACCTATCACTTCTGTTCCGCCGGCTGTCGGACCAAATTCGCCGCGTCGCCGCAGTCGTATCTCGACAAGTCCAAGGCTCCGTCGCCGGCGGATGTCCCCGAAGGCACCATCTACACCTGTCCGATGCACCCGGACGTCCGTCAGGTCGGCCCCGGCGCTTGTCCCATCTGCGGAATGGCGCTGGAGCCCGAACTGGTGTCGCTGGATGACGCGCCTAATCCTGAACTTGCGGACATGTCGCGGCGTTTCTGGATCGGATTGATCCTCGCGCTGCCTGTGATCGTGCTGGACATGGGGGGACACATTGCGGGAGCGCATGGCTGGGTCGAGCCGACGCTGTCGAACTGGATTCAGTTCGCCTTTGCGACGCCGGTGGTGATCTGGGCCGGCTGGCCGTTCTTCGTGCGCGGCTGGCAGTCGCTGCTGACGCGCAACCTCAACATGTTCACGCTGATCGCGATGGGTACCGGCGTGGCCTATCTCTACAGCATTGCCGCCACCTTCGGGCCGGGACTATTTCCGCCGGCCTTTCGCGGGCACGACGGCGCGGTCGCCGTCTATTTCGAGGCGGCAGCGGTCATCACGATCCTGGTGCTGCTCGGGCAGGTGCTTGAACTGCGCGCGCGAGAGGCGACATCGGGTGCGATCAAGGCGCTGCTCGATCTCGCGCCGAAGAACGCGCGCCGCGTCGACGAGTCGGGCGCGGACCACGACGTGGCGCTCGACGACATTGTCGTCGGCGATCGCCTCCGCGTGCGTCCCGGCGAGAAGGTGCCGGTGGATGGCGTCATCGCGGACGGCCGCTCGTCGCTCGATGAGTCCATGGTGACCGGAGAATCGATGCCGGTCAGCAAGGAAGCCGGCGCCAAAGTGATCGCCGGCACCATCAATCGCTCGGGAAGTTTCGTGATGCGGGCCGAGAAGATCGGACGTGACACGCTGCTGTCCCGGATCGTACAGATGGTCGCGCAGGCGCAGCGGTCGCGCGCGCCGATCCAGCGTCTGGCCGATCAGGTGGCCGGCTGGTTCGTGCCGGCCGTCATCGCCGCGGCCGTGGCGGCGTTCGCGGTCGGGGCTTTGGTTGGACCCGAGCCGCGTCTCGCCTTCGGTCTGGTCGCCGGAGTGAGCGTGCTGATTATCGCGTGCCCCTGCGCGCTGGGCCTTGCGACGCCGATGTCGATCATGGTCGGCGTCGGGCGCGGCGCGCAGGCCGGCGTCCTGATCAGGAACGCCGAGGCGCTGGAGCGCATGGAGAAGGTCGATACGCTGGTGGTCGACAAGACCGGCACGTTGACGGAAGGAAAACCCAGGCTCGTCGCCATCGAGGCCGCGGAAGGTTTTCACAAGGACGATCTGCTGCGGCTCGCTGCGAGCGTCGAACGATCCAGCGAACATCCTCTCGCTGACGCTATTACGGCCGCGGCGAAGCAACGCAATCTGGCGCTGAACGACGTGCAGGAGTTCGATGCGCCGGCCGGAAAAGGCGTGAGCGGAAAGGTCGATGGCAGGACGGTGCTGATCGGATCGGCCGCGTTTCTTGAATCCGCGCAGGTTGCCGTTGCCGGAATGACGCCCCGCGCCCAGCGGCTGCGCGCCGCTGGAGCCACCGTCATCAACATCGCGGTCGACGGCAAGCTGGCCGGTCTGTTCGCGATCGCCGATCCGGTGAAGCCGTCGACGCCGGCCGCCCTGAAAGCGCTGGCCGGCGAGGGCGTCAAGGTCGTCATGCTGACCGGCGACAACCGCACCACCGCCGATGCGGTCGCAAAGCAGCTTGGCATCGCCGAGGTCGAGGCGGATGTTTTGCCGGAGCAGAAGAGCGCCATCGTCACCCGGCTTCAGAAGGAGGGGCATGTCGTGGCGATGGCCGGAGACGGCACCAACGACGCTCCGGCGCTCGCCTCCGCCGATGTCGGCATCGCCATGGGCACCGGGACCGATATCGCCATGGAGAGCGCCGGCGTGACGCTGCTCAAGGGCGATCTCGGCGGTATCGTTCGCGCCCGTCGTCTCTCCGAGGCGACCATGCGCAACATCCGGCAAAACCTGATCTTCGCCTTCGTCTACAACGCCGCCGGCATCCCGATCGCGGCCGGCGTTCTTTATCCGGTCTTCGGCCTGCTGCTGTCCCCGATCGTGGCGGCGGCGGCGATGGCGCTGTCGTCGGTGAGCGTCGTCGGTAACGCGCTGCGGCTGCGCGCGGCAAAACTTTGAAGGCGAGACGTTGAGGGCGAGCGCCGTTGTCCGTTATTCAGCGGCGGGAACGTGTCCACATCTCCCCGCCGCACAACCCGCCGACGCAGCCTTCCACGCGCAATGCGCCGGCGCTGGCGACGGAAATGCTGCTGGCGTAGCTGTTGCCATCGTCGGCGTTGTAGATCGTGCCGGACCATTTGTTCGGGCCGCTCGGCGACATGCCCTGGAACAGTGGCAGCCCGATCATCGGTCGTTTGGCCAGCGACGGATTGCGATTCTTGTCATCGACGGCCGGCCGTCCGGTCGCGGGATCGACGGGGCTGCGCAGCCAGACCACCACGCCGCAAATTCCACCGCGGCATTTGCTGATACGGACCTTGGCGTCACCGGCCTGCGTCAGCCAGATGCCGGTGGGATCGGGCGCTGTCTGCGCATCGGCGACGGATAGGGCGGCGGCAAGGATCGCAATCGTGAAACCGGATCGCACGAGCATGACAACCTCCAGAGCAATCCGGTGTGCATAACAAAAAAAAGGAGTCGTGCCACGTCATATGGAAGGTGAAGCCGTGTTCGCGACAGGATGTCTCACGATCGGTGGTCTGTCTAAAGCGAGCCGGAAGCGCCGCCTAACGGTTATATCCCGACATGACCGATCGGTGCGATCCATCAAATGCAAACGCCCGCCCTGAGGTTGCCCGGCCCGCTCGCGAAGGCTGACATCGGCGGCAGCCGCGCGTCCCATGAATACGCAGCCTGCAAGACCGAAGACTCAACGTTGACCGCCCCTATGTTATGGTATGTAACGGCTATCGTAGTATCTACGGCGATGGAACCCTCAACAGAGGGTCTCGTCAGATCCTCTAGTTCCCACCAGTTCTCCCATCAATTCGGACAATAACCCATGACCTTCACGCTTCCGAACCTGCCTTATTCCTACGATGCGCTCGCGCCCCATATGTCGCGAGAAACCTTGGAATATCATCACGATAAGCACCATCAGGCGTACGTGACCAACGGCAACAACGCGATCAAGGGGACCGAATTCGAAGGCAAATCGCTCGAAGACATCGTCAAGACTTCGTATGGCAAGAGCGCGTTCGTGGGTGTCTTCAACAACGCCGGTCAGCACTACAACCACCTGCATTTCTGGCAGTGGATGAAGCCAAACGGCGGCGGCGACAAGCTGCCCGGCCGCCTGGAGAAGAAGATTGCCGAGGATCTGGGCGGTCTGGACAAATTCAAGGCCGCTTTCGCCGCGGCCGGCGCCGGGCAGTTCGGGTCCGGCTGGGCCTGGCTGCAGGTGAAGAACGGCAAGCTCGAAGTCACCAAGACGCCGAACGGGGAAAATCCGCTGATTCACGGCGCGACCCCGATCCTTGGCTGCGACGTCTGGGAGCATTCCTATTACATCGACTACCGCAACCGCCGTCCCGACTACCTGAAGGCGTTCCTGGATCATCTGGTGAACTGGGAATACGTGGACGAGCTTTTGGGCAAGGCCTCCTGACGGCCTCTCTGCCGAGATTGTGAGAATTCAAAAGGCGGCACGATGGTGCCGCCTTTTTTATCGCTCTTAAGCACCCGATGGTGCGGCCGCCTTGCCGCGTCGAAGCATTTTCGGCAAGACACAACGCGCGAGACAATGACGGCCGATTAGCGGGCGCGAGGCTTTCAACGACAGGACAAACGATGAATTATCTTCTGGTTTTTGTCGGCGGCGGCCTCGGCGCGACCTTTCGGCATGGGATCAATATTTTGTGCGCGCGGATTTTCGGGACGCATTTTCCGTTCGGCACATTTTTCATCAATATTTCCGGTTCGCTCGTGATGGGCCTGATCGCCGGCTATCTCGCGTTCAAGGGCAGTGCCGCGCAGCCGTGGCGGCTGTTCGTGATGACCGGGGTTCTCGGCGGCTACACCACCTTCTCGACATTCTCGCTCGATTCCGCGCTGTTGTACGAACGCGGTGAGATCGGCCTGGCGGCCCTCTATGTGGCTGGCTCGCTCGTGCTGGCGATCGCAGGCCTGTTCGCCGGTCTCGCGCTGGTTCGCCATCTGGCGTGAAACGGGGCCGCCTTGCGGCCCGTCGCGTCGGGAGGCCTTCTCCGCTGGACACCTGTGATGTTATAATATAACGATTATATCAGGATATTGGCAGTCTGACTCCTTATCCCGTTCCTGGATCGGAAAGCGTATCAAGTGCTCCATTCTCACGATCGCGACCATGGTCATGCTCACGAGCATGGGCACACCCACGGTCCGTCCACGCCCCATCCGGCCCAGGCGGTGCCGTGGTCCATCCTGCGGATGGCGCTGGCGGCGCGGCTCGGCGCCGCGCTTGCGGTCAGCGCCGGGCTTTGGGCCGCCGTGCTGCTGGCGATGAGGTGAGATGGCGGCGCAACTGCAGTTCCGCGACGTCACTCTCGGCTATGACCGGCATCCGGCCGTTCATCACCTGAGCGGCGAAGTTGCGTCCGGTGCGCTGCTGGCGGTCGTCGGTCCGAACGGCGCGGGCAAGTCGACGCTGTTTCGCGGCATCGTCGGCATCCTGAAGCCGCTGGCCGGGTCGATCTTGCGCGGCAAGCGCGACCTCCGCGACATCGCCTATCTGCCGCAGAGCGCCGAGATCGACCGCAGCTTTCCGATTTCGGTGTTCGATTTCACCGGCTCCGGGCTGTGGCGCGCCACCGGCGCGTTCGGCGCATTGGGCCGTTCCGGGCGCGCGAAGATCGTGGATGCGTTGGCGGCGGTCGGCCTCAACGGATTCGAAAACCGCCCCATCGGCACGCTGTCGGGCGGGCAGATGCAGCGGATGCTGTTCGCGCGGGTGTTGTTGCAGGATGCGGCCGTGATCGTGCTGGACGAGCCGTTCAACGCGATCGACGCCAAGACCTCGGCCGATCTGCTCGCTCTGGTGCGACGCTGGCACGAGGAGAAACGCACGGTGCTCGCGGCGCTGCACGACATGGATCTGGTGCGCGCGAATTTTCCGCAGACGCTTCTGCTGGCGCGCGGCGAAGTGGCGTGGGGAGCGACGACGCAGGTGCTGACATCGGACAATCTCGCGCGCGCCCGGCAGATGTGCGAAGCCTTCGACGACGGCGCCGCGGCCTGCGCGGCGCACCTGCCGCCGCGCGCGGCCTGAGGCACTTATGGTCTACGACTGGCTGGTCGCTCCCTTCGCCGATTTCGAATTCATGCGCCGTGCGCTGGCGGCGTCGATTGCGCTCGCGCTCGGCGCGGCGCCGATCGGCGTGTTCCTGATGCTGCGGCGGATGAGTCTCGTCGGCGATGCGATGGCGCATGCGATCCTGCCGGGAGCGGCCATCGGCTTCCTGCTGTCGGGCCTCAATCTGTTCGCGATGACGGCCGGCGGGTTGATCGCGGGGTTCGCGGTGGCGATTCTGGCCGGCGTGGTGTCGCGCGTCACCGAACTGAAAGAGGATGCGTCGCTCGCGACCTTTTATCTCGCCTCGCTTGCGCTCGGCGTCACCATCGTGTCGGTCAAGGGCACCAACATCGATCTGCTGCATGTGCTGTTCGGCAATATCCTTGCGATGGACAACCAGACGCTGATCGTGATCGCGATCAACGCCACCGTGACGCTTGTGGTTCTCGCCGTGATCTATCGCCCGCTGGTGATCGAATGCGTCGATCCGCTGTTTCTGCGCACCGTGAGCCGTGCGGGCGCGCCGGCGCATCTGGCGTTTCTAGCGCTCGTCGTCATCAATCTGGTCAACGGCTTCCACGCGCTGGGCACGCTGCTGGCGGTCGGGCTGATGGTGCTGCCGGCCGCCATTGCGCGGTTCTGGGCGCGCGACATCACCGGCATGATGATGGTCGCCGTCGTCAGCGCGATGCTGTCGGGGTACGCAGGACTGGTGCTGTCATTCCACAGCAAGGTGCCGTCGGGGCCTGCGGTCATTCTGGTCGCCACCGCGCTTTATGTGATGTCGGTGCTGTTCGGCAGCGTCGGCGGGATGCTTCGGCAGCTTTTCCCCGCGCCCCATCTCGAAGCCTGATGATGGCGCGGTCTTTCCGTCTCGTATTCTGGGCACTCGCGATGGTGCTGGCGTCGCTGGCTCCCGCTCGCGCCCAAAGTCATGACGGCACCGGCAGTGATCATCGTATCGCGGTCGTCGCAAGCTTCTCCATCCTCGGTGATTTCGCCAAGGAAGTCGGAGGCGTGCGGGTTGATGTCACGACGCTGGTCGGGACCAATGGCGACGTGCATATGTTCACCCCGACGCCGGCGGACGTCAGGAAAGTCGCAGCCGCGAAACTGGTGATCGTCAACGGTCTCGGCCTTGAAGGCTGGCTCCCGCGGCTGGTGCAAGCCTCCGGTGGTCATGCGGCGATCGTGGTTGCGTCCAGCGGCGTTGCCTTGCGCGGGGCGGACGCTGGCGAAGGGCACAGCGCCGGACATGACGAAGACCCGGCCGATCCACATGCATGGCAATCCGTCGCCAATGCCAGGATCTACGTCACCAATATTCGCGATGGTCTGATCGCGGCGGATCCGCCGGGTGAGACGCTTTATCGGGCCAATGCGGCGGCCTATCTGTCCAAACTCGATACGCTGGATCGGGAGGTTCGCGGTGCGGTGGAGCGGATTCCGCCCGAGCGGCGCAAGGTGATCTCGACCCATAATGCGTTTGGCTATTTCGAGGCGGCCTATGGCATCGCTTTCATCGCCCCGCAGGGCGTCTCGACCGACAGCGAGCCGAGCGCGCGCGACATCGCCATGACGGTCAAGCAGATCAGAAATGCGAAGATCCCGGCCATTTTCCTGGAGAATCTCAGTGATGAGCGGCTGATCCGTCGGATTGCGGCTGAATCCGGGGCGCAGGTCGGGGGGACCTTGTATTCCGACAGCTTGAGCGACGAAAAGGGCGATGCCCCCACTTACATTGCCATGGTCAGGCATAATATAAAGGCACTGACGAGCGCGCTGGCGGAATGATCGAGCGGTGCCTTCCTTGCCGTCCCGACCGGGAAGTCAGGGCTGTTCGCTGCTATCTGTGCGCGCCATTGAACCCCAGCCTCTCCCGCAAGGGGAGGGGAGCAGCCGCGAGTTGAATTGATGTCCGATGTGAACGCTTCTGCCTCGACGAAAATCCCCGTGACCGTGCTCACGGGCTATCTCGGCGCAGGCAAGACCACGTTGTTGAATCGTATCCTGTCTGAAAATCACGGCAAGAAATACGCCGTGATCGTCAACGAGTTCGGGGAGGTCGGCATCGACAACGACCTGATCATCGGCGCGGACGAGGAAGTATTCGAAATGAACAACGGCTGCGTCTGCTGCACGGTGCGCGGCGACCTCGTGCGCATTCTCGAAGGCCTGATGAAGCGCAAGGGCAAGTTCGACGCCATCATCGTGGAGACTACGGGCGTTGCCGATCCGGCGCCGGTCGCGCAGACCTTTTTCGTCGACGAGGACGTGCAGAATAATGCGCGGCTTGATGCCGTGGTTACGGTCGCCGACGCCAAATGGTTGAGCGAGCGGCTGAAGGATGCGCCCGAGGCCAAGAACCAGATCGCCTTCGCCGACGTCATCGTGCTCAACAAGACCGATCTGGTTTCCAAGTCCGAACTGGCCGAGGTTGAAGGGCGGATACGCGGCATCAATCCTTACGCCAAGTTGCATCACACCGAGCGCTGCCAGGTGGCGCTGTCGGATGTTCTGGAACGCGGCGCGTTCGATCTCGACCGTATCCTCGAACTCGAGCCGGATTTCCTCGCCAAGGACGATCACGATCATCACCATGATCACGATCATCATCATGACCACCACGATCATGACCACGACCATCATCATGACCATGATCACGAGCACGACCATGGCCTGAAGCACTACCATGACGAAGAGATGCAATCGATGTCGTTACGCTCGGACAAGCCGCTCGATCAGGAGAAGTTCATGCCGTGGCTACAGGAACTGCTGGCGGCGGAAGGACAGAAGATCCTGCGCTCGAAGGGCATTCTCGCTTTCGCCGACGATAACGATCGCTACGTTTTCCAGGGCGTTCACATGATGCTGGAGGGCAGCCGCCAGCGCGAGTGGAAACCCGGTGAGAAACGAGAAAGCCGCGTCGTCTTCATCGGTCGCGAATTGCCGGAAGCGCTGATCCGCGAAGGCTTCCAGAACTGCATCGCCGCGTGATGACCATCTCCAGCGCTCCACAGCAGAACTCCATCACCACGATCGGCGAACGCGTGCGTCCCGTCGCCATCGGCACGCCGGTTGCCGCCGTGTATTTCATCGGCGACCGCGCCGCCTTCGTCGGAGACGAGGAGACGATCACGCTGGTTTCCGGCGACGGCGAGAAGGTCGCGGCGACCGTTCATGGCGGCGCGATCCTGTCGTCGGTTTCGGACGGCAAACGGATCATCACGGGGGGCGATGACGGCAAGGTTGTCGCGCTCGACATGAAGGGCGAGAGTTCGGTCCTCGTGACCGACGCGAAACGCCGCTGGATCGACAATGTTGCGGTTCATCCAGACGGCGCGATCGCGTGGTCGGTCGGCAAGACCGCGTTTGTGCGCGGGGCCAAGGGCGAAGACAAGTCGATCGAAGCGCCATCGAGCGTCGGCGGACTCGCCTTCGCGCCGAAAGGCCTGCGGCTTGCGCTCGCGCATTACAACGGCGTGACCTTGTGGTTTCCCAACATGACGGCGCAGCCGGAACGGCTGGAATGGGCCGGCTCGCACCTCGGCGTCATGTTCAGCCCCGACAGCAGGTTTATCGTCACCGCCATGCACGAGCCGGCGCTGCACGGCTGGCGGCTGGCCGACGCGCAGCACATGCAGATGACCGGCTATCCGAGCCGCGTCAAATCGCTGTCATGGAGCCCGGGCGGGAAGGCGCTGGCCACATCCGGAGCCGACCGGGTGGTGGTGTGGCCGTTCGCCAGCAAAGACGGCCCAATGGACAAGGAGCCGTTGATGCTGGCGCAATTGCAGGCGCGCGTCACCGCGGTCGCATTCCACCCCACGCAGGACTTCCTTGCCGCCGGCTACGAGAACGGCGTTATCCTGATGGTTAAGATTGCCAACGGTGCCAAGGTCGCCGTTCGCCGCGACGGCGACGCACCTGTCGCAGCGCTGGCATGGAATGCGAAAGGCTCCATGCTGGCTTTTGCGCTTCAAAACGGCGACGCGGGACTGGCCGAACTGTAGTCGCGCACCTCGACGGAATATTTCGATTATTCCCGTCGTTGTCGGGCGTTGCGCGCCTTTGGTTCCGGGGAGGAACTTTGCATGCGCCGGGTCGTTGGTTCGCCAAATAATTTGCGGTCAACTGATGCATGCGAACAAACGCGCGTCCGGCGCCAGGTCACGTAACGCGGGAAAAGGTCTGGCGATCGCGGTGCTGATCGCCGCGACAGGCATGGCTGCGCCCGGCGGTTCGCTGATGCAACCCGCGCAAGGGCAGACCGCGATCGCGCAGCAGACACAGACGCCGTCGCAAATTCCCGCCGTGCCCGCGGGCAAGCAGAATGGGCCTGCGGACGCCAAGCCGGGCGGCACCCGTCCCACCACGCCAGCACCGGAGCCCGCACAGCCCGATGCCGATGCACGGAAGGCCGGCGCTCAACCGGCGCTTCCATCTGCGCCGGCGGAGAAGACCGCGCCGCCGATCAAGGAAAAGTAGGCGGTGCTATTTCAGTCGTTCCCGCGGACGTCGAAACACCAGCGTGATTCAGTATCCCGTCATTCCGCAACGATACGCCAGCGGGCCTGCGCCCCGCATCCTCGAATGACGATCATTGAATCACCGCACCAGCACGTTCCTGAACTGCCACGGATCCGAGCTATCGATGTCTTCCGGAAAAAGTCCGGGGCGATCAGTGAGCGGCGTCCAGTCGGTGTAGAAGCCTTTCACCGGACCGAGATAAGGCCGCTGGATTTCGAGGCAGCGGCGGAAGTCCATCTCGTCCGCTTCCACGATGCCGGCTTCCGGGTTTTCCAGCGCCCAGACCATGCCCGCGAGCACGGCGGATGAGACCTGCAGGCCGGTCGCGTTCTGATAGGGCGCCACGCGGCGAGCTTCCTCGATCGAGAGCTGCGAGCCGTACCAGTAGGCGTTCTTGCCGTGTCCATAGACCAGCACGCCAAGCTCGTCGATGCCGTCGACGATCTCAGTCTCGTCCAGAATGTGCCACTTCGGCTGCATCCTGCCTTCCGCGCCGAACATCTCGTGCAGCGACAGCACGGCGTCGTTCGCGGGATGGTAGGCGTAGTGGCAGGTCGGGCGATAGATCACGTTCTGGCCGTCGCGCACGGTGAAATAGTCGGCGATCGAGATCGACTCGTTATGCGTGACCAGAAACCCGTATTGCGGTCCCGGTGTCGGGCACCATGAGCGGACGCGCGTATTGCCGCCGGGTTGCAGCAAATAGATCGCGGCCTGACATCCCGTGTCGTGCTTGCAGGCGTTGTTCGGCATCCACGTCTCGTGCGTGCCCCAGCCGAGTTCAGCCGGCTGCAGGCCCTCGGAGACGAACCCTTCGACCGACCAGGTGTTGACGAACACGTTCATCGGCTTCGGTGTCCTGGCGCGCTGTGTGTCGCGCTCGGCGATGTGGATGCCCTTGACGCCGAGCTTGTGCGCAAGCTGGCCCCAGCCTTCGCGGCTCTTCGGTTCGTTGAACTCCGTCCCGGTGTCGCGCGCGATGTCGAGCAGCGCCTGCTTGACGAACCACGACACCATGCCGGGGTTGGCGCCGCATGTTGAGACCGCGGTTGTGCCGCCCTCGCTCCTGCGCTTGGCGGCGAGCAGCGTTTCGCGCAGCGCGTAGTTGGAGCGCTTTTCCGGGCCAGCGCTCTTGTCGAAATAGAATCCGAGCCACGGCTCGACCACGGTGTCGATGTAGAGTGACCCGATCTCGCGGCACATGGTCATGAGATCGACGGAGCCGGTGTCCACGGACAGATTGACGCAGAAGCCCTGTCCGCCGCCTTGCGTCAGCAGCGGAACAAGGACGTCGTGATAGTTGTCGCGCGTGATGGCCTGCTTGATGAATTTGACGCCGTGCTTTTTCGCCAGCGTGTCGTCCGCATGCGGATCGATGATGACGAAGCGGGATTTGTCGAATTCGAAATGCTTCTCGATCAGCGGCAGGGTGCCTTTGCCGATCGAACCGAAACCGATCATGACGATCGGGCCGGTGATGCGTGCATGCACGGACGAAGCATTAGACGGCATCATATATCTCCGGATTGTGGGGGGAGGGATGGCAGGCCGGCAAAAGGGGCCAAGGGCACATTTGAAAACGACAAAACGCCGATGAAATCAAGCCCCGCGCGCGGTTGAGCGAGCGCCGGCGGCTACGCGATCATGAATGTCACGTGATCACACCACGTGGTCGGGTGCGAGCGCGCAGTCGGCGTCGACCGATGTCTCGATCTGCAGCGTGACGTGGCCGATGCCGAAGCGGCGCTGCAGTTCGCGACAGGTATCGGTCAGGAATGCGTCGCCGGGATTTCCCGCCGGCATGACCAGATGCGCGGTCAGCGCGGTCTCGGTGGTGCTCATCGGCCAGATATGGAGGTCGTGGATCGAGGCGACGTCGGGATGCTCGCCGAGGAAGACGCGCACGGCGACCGGGTCGATACCGGCAGGCACCGCTGCCAGCGTCATTGCGGTGCTTTCGCGCAGAAGGCCCCACGTGCCCCAGACGATGACAGCAACGATGACGAGACTCATCGCCGGATCCAGCCACAACCATCCCGTCATCATCATCGCCGCGGCGGCCAGGACAACGCCGAGCGAGACGGCGGCATCCGCCATCATGTGAAGGTAGGCGCCGCGAATATTGAGGTCGGTGCGGCGGCCCGATGCGAACAGCCATGCCGTGATGCCGTTGATGACGATTCCGATCGCGGCGACCACCATCACCGTCAGGCTTGCGATCGGTTCGGGATGGATCAGCCGCTGGATCGCTTCCAGCAGGATCGCGCCGCACGCAATGAGCAGAAGGATCGCGTTCACCAGTGCGGCCAGGATCGAGGTTTTGCGCAAGCCATAAGTCAGGCGCGGCGTCGGCGGGCGGCGCGACAGCACAGCCGCGATCCACGCAACAACCAGGCCGAGCACGTCGGACAGATTGTGTCCGGCATCCGCGAGCAGCGCCGTGGAATTCGCGGCGAAGCCGTAGCCGGCCTCGACCAGAACGAACGCCGTATTCAGCCCGATCCCGATGACGAAGGCGCGGCCGAAGTCCGTGGTGTGGGCATGACCGCAATGACCATGCGCACCGTGATCATGTCCGCCATGATCGTTCCCATCGCGCGCGTGGTGGTGATCGGACTGGTCATGAGGATGGCTGCCCGGCATATGCCAAGTCTAGAGCCTTTTCGCTTCTGATGGTATCAGAAGCGAGGCTCTATGATTTTTGTTTTGACGCGTTTCTTCACGCGAACCGGTATCCACCCTCGGGGCAAGCCCGAGGATATGCTTCGCTCGAAAAACGCCTTGGCATCCGCCGGGAGGTCTGGCGACGGCGGCAGGACGCGATCATCGCGGTGATATTTTATAACGTAACGTGCCTATCCACGCCTGCGCGGGAATAAGCACGTCGCCTGGATCACCAGGTCACGATCACTTGGCCACCGATCACCCGACGGCGCTCACCCGACGGCGCTCACCGTCAGCGAACGCCAGCCTCCGGACGGTGTCTGGAACTCGATGCTCTGTCCCGCGGACAGCCCGATGAGCGCCGCGCCGATGGGCGTGAGGATCGAGATCTTGCCGGCATCGACGTCGGCGTCTTCGGGGTAAACCAGAGTGACCGTTCGCTGCTGGCCGCTGATGTCGTCGACGAAGGTCACTTCGGACTGCATTGTCACGACGTTGCGCGCCGGCCGGTCGGCCGGGATGATCTCGGCGCGGTCGATTTCACGCGCGAGAAATTCCGCCGTCGCCGGATATTTTTCCATTGCGGCCTCGGCAAGGTGACGCAGGCGATCGATGTCGCGCGCGCTGATGGCAATGGCGGGGAGACGGGTCTGCAGATTGTCCAGCATGTTGTTCACCGCGAATTGGCCGTGTCGGGATCGGTGCGATCACGACCGGGGTGGCACGGCTCGCGATGCACGATGCATCGCTCAATGTGCCTGGATTAAAAGTGTTCGGTTGGGGATGCAGTCGAACTATCCCGGACGGCACGGACGCGCGCGTCCGTCCGGGTCACCGTCCTGCTTGGAGGTGACCTGCGCGTAGCAACAAACGGTTATTGCAGGCATTCGACATCATTCTTCAAAAGTAAGGCGATCCGCAGCGAAGTCAATGTGTGGACCGCGACATCTTGGCGCGAGTCGGCGGTGATCGGGCCTCGCTCGCCGGAGCGAGTGTTTCTCGCCCTGGTTCCGTTTACGCCGCTCGCGGCAGCGGCCGCCATCGCGCATGATCTTTCTGCGCTCCCGGCGCAATAACGCCGATCGCTGTAATCAGACCCGAGGCGCCTTTCAGCGCACCCGCGCGCAGTTCGAGCGCCAGCAGCCGCTCGGGTTCGAACGGGCCGGGCAGGGACAGATTGCCGGTCACAAGCGCGGAAAATCCGAAGCGCGAATAGTATGCTGCCTCGCCGAGCAGGATCACCGCGCCGTGGCCGCGCGCCCGCGCGACACGGAGCGCGCGCGTCATCAACGTGGCGCCTGTGCCAAGTTTGCGGCAGGATGCATCGACCGCGAGCGGCCCGAGCATCAGCGCCGGAACGCCTCCAGCGCTGACGTGCCACAGCCGCACGGTGCCGACCAGCCTGCCTCGACGCGTGGCCGTGAAGGCGAGGCCATCGGCGGGCATACGTCCGACGCGCAGGCGCTGACAGGTGCGCGCATGGCGGTTTTCGCCGAAGCTCGCGTCAAGCAGCGCCTCGCGCGCGGCGACGTCCGAAGGGCGCTCGGCGCGGATGACGAACGGAGTGGCTTCGGTGTGATCGGCGATCTTGGTCAGACCAGTGGCCATGGCGCGTCAGTCCCCACTCCAGCGGACAGGTGACCGCGGAGTTGTCAGCAAAACAACTGTGACGGGGTGGAAGCCGGCGGCCCGGCTTCCGGTTCTCGTTCATCTCCCGCAACCGGGAGAGCTTGCGCCTCAGATGTGGTACGTCTTCAACGGCGGGAAGCCGTTGAAGGCCACAGACGAGTAAGTCGACGTATAGGCGCCGGTGCCTTCGATCAGCAGCTTGTCGCCGATCTCCAGCGTCACCGGAAGCGGATACGGCTGCTTCTCGTAGAGCACATCGGCGGAGTCGCAGGTCGGCCCGGCCAGCACGCACGGCGTCATCTCGGCGCCGTCATGCCGCGTCCTGATGGCGTAGCGGATCGACTCGTCCATGGTCTCGGCAAGTCCGCCGAACTTGCCGATGTCGAGATAGACCCAGCGGTTCTCGTCGTCGTCGCTCTTCTTCGAGATCAGAACGACCTCCGCCTCGATCACGCCGGCGTTGCCCACCATGCCGCGGCCCGGCTCGATGATGGTCTCCGGGATCTGGTTGCCGAAGTGCTTGCGCAGCGCGCGGAAGATCGAC
>NZ_MKSM01000033.1 GCF_001897285.1 Nitrobacter sp. 62-23 | reverse complement strand
CCTCTCGGGCGCCAATGTGAGCATCTACGAGTGGTGGGTGTGGAACCAGATCCCGGTCACCATCGGCAATATCCTGGGTGCGATGGTGCTCAATGGCACGCTGTGGTACTTCACTCATACCTTGCAAAGAGAATAAGCTGAACTAACGACTCAACCGGTCATTATGCCCGGCCTTTCGCTTCTGCTGAAGCGAAAGGCCGGGATTTTAATTTAACGCGTTTTTTCTTACACGCGAGCCCGGACCTAACCCTCTGGTCAAGCCTGAGGACATGCGTTCAAAACGCTGTAAGGGTCGGGTATGGACGTTTTAAAACCGGGACCTCCAAAGCGCAGATCGCCCGATACCTCCGCAAAGACGCGCTCCGCGCTGGAACTTTTGACCATAGAGCCCGCTTCTGACGGAATCAGCGGGGCTCTATAATTTTGATTTGATGCGCTTTCTTCACGCGAACCGGTCCCCCACTTCGCTCGAAAACGCTCTAACGCGTGAACAGCCTCGCCGCCTGTACGTCTCCGCTTCCTGACATTTTCTAACGAAGCATGCCCGCGGAATTGAACCAGGGGCAGGTCCGATTCGCGCGAAGATTATACGTCGAGAAAAATCATGAAGCCTGCGGCTGATCCGATCGGAAACGGAAAGGCTTCAGTCAAGGACCGTTCCGGACGACACGGAGCTAATCCGGCACCACGCCGCCGCAGGCTGCATAGCCGTTTGACGAACCACGATGCTTCGGACCCACTCTACCCCCCGTTATCCCGTCTTCGCTTGCCGGTCACTTCGGAGCGGCAAAGCCGATCGCGGGCCGTATACCAATGGTGCGTAAGAAGCGTCTTATTTTCTCGGCATGGCCGCGCGGGCGAGGACATCCAGCAGGCCTTCCGTGGCGTCTGCATCGGCCTCCTTTATTCGCTCCGCCATTCCCAGCGCCTGTCGCCAGCGGGTGACGCGTTCGCCAAGCGCGTTCAGGCGGCCAAGAACGGCAGCGGCACGATCGTGGTTCTGTTCGAGAAAGGCGCGGCCCTCGTCGGTGATCGTGAAAAGTCTCGGGGGATCGGTGGACGCGGTCAGATGGCCCGACTCCACGAGACTGGCCAGCATCGGATGGACCTTGTTGGGACTGGGCAAAAACCAGTCGGCCGTCATTTTCTCGATCGTCTGAATGACTTCGTAGCCACGACGAGGCGTCTCGGAAATGAGCGAGAGCGCAACAAGACGCAGATCGTCCTCGGCCACACCCTTTGATGATGGAGCCGTCATTTTTGTTCTCCGTCAAGAAATCTCTGTTCGAAAGAAACCCATATTACATTGTAACGCAAGACATATTTCTCCGGCAAGCGGTCCGTCCTCGCGATGCCCCGGGGCGCTTCGCACGTCCCGTTCGGGACCTGCAAACGTTCGGCGAACTGTTCCCGGCACCGCGATGTCGCGTCGTCATTCGGACGCCGCTGGAAAGGTTCGGAACCTGCGTCAGGCCACTTCATAACATTTCCGCGGGGAGTGCTCACTCCGGCCGCGGCGCAAAATCTTCATCAACCTGCTTCGCACGGAGGTCGCGTGGCAAAACCTGATTGCCCTGCCCGTCGGCGACGGAGGACCTGAAACGGCCTTGCGATCCAGAGCACCTTGGCTTAAAGCAAGGCGCCCACGAAACGCCTTTTACTTCGGTGTCTGCAGTCCTGACGAATTCACCCACGCGTCGATATGAGCGGCTGCATCGGCCTGACGCACCTTCGCTAACGCTTCATCCCTGCGAGCGCCGGGAGGCAGTTCGTCGGCTGTCTTGCGGGCGTTTGCCGCAAACTCGACCAGACGATCCTTCAAAGGCCTGAGCTGAATAGAACCACGTCGCACCCTCATTGGCGTGCTCCCTCGTTTCGAGAGGCGGAGCGCGAGCAGCGTTCTCCTCACCTCTATACAGAGCCACAACCCTCGTGGTGGTCTGGTGAGTGTGCGCCTTCCGCTCCGGAAATGCGAGTCGATTATTCACAAAACAACTGGAGCGATTCAAAACACCGCAGCATCAAAGCCGGAAATTCGATCGAACAGCGAAATCACTGTTTTGTGTCTGCCGTCTCGGTCGCCCGCCAAAACCATGCTGCGTGATAAGAAATGCTTTCGGCCTATCCAAAGAATAATGAATTGCCCGGATCGCCGAATCCGGGTTGTGATGCGTAGATCACCGTTCGGTTCCCGGCCCGGTTCAGGACGCCGCAACCGAGCCTGTTGAAAATCGGCTCTTCGGTTTTGAGGAAAATGAGCGAAACATCCGCCACAAATTTGCCACCCAATCATATTCGGGCATTGATCATCGAAGCGCGCGCCCTGATCTTCGATGTCGACGGAACGCTTGCCGAAACCGAAGAGGCCCACCGTCAGGCGTTCAACACGGCCTTCGCCGGAGCGGGCCTTGATTGGCACTGGGACCGCGCGACTTACAAGGAATTGCTCCGGGTCGCAGGAGGAAAAGAGCGGATCCGAGCGTTCGACAATGCGCGAAACGGACAGCCGCCACTGTTGTCGGATTCCGAGATTGCCGAGCTGCACCAGATCAAAACCAGGCTCTATGCGGAGTTGATCACCGAGGGTGGCTGCCCGCTTCGGCCGGGCATTCGGGCCCTGCTGGATATGGCGCGCCAGCGCGGTCAGCCCCTGGCAATTGCAACGACGACCTCGCGCGACAACATCGATGTGCTGCTTTCGGCGTCGCTCGGCAAGGACTGGGAGCAATGGTTCACAGCCATTGCCGCAGGCGACGAAGTGAGAAGGAAGAAGCCCGCGCCGGACGTTTATCTGAAGGTCCTCGACAAATTGAATCTGCCCGCGAAAGAATGTCTCGCTATTGAAGACTCCGGCATCGGCCTGGCCGCTGCGACCGGCGCCGGAATTCCTGTCTTGATCTCACGGAGCGCTTATTTCAGCGACGATGACTTTTCAGGTGCCGCTTGCACGGTCGACGATCTGACAGATGTGACAGGCGTGCGGGAATAACCAGAAAGGTTTTTTGACAACCTGCCAGAGTCCCAACTTCGCCGGACTCAACCCTAGCCCGAGCATGGTCTTATCTAAAAATCGGCTTTCCCTTTTCGGGATCATGCTCTAGGGACGAGTCTCGAGGTCAGCTCGGCGTTGACCATGGTCATCAAAACAGCATTCAAGACAGACCATGGTCCTCCTCGTCCGACATTTCCATTTCGGCCGGGACGGACGGCTTGCGCGACGAGCGCTTGACGGCTGTCGGCCATTGCGACGCCGGGCGTCCCGTCCAGACATTTCGCCGAGCGGACGCCGGCGCTTTCAGATCGAGAAGCTCGCGCATTCGCGGGATACAAACGCGTGCGGCATCGTAGTGCTCGATGACAAAATCGCGGGCGGCCTTTCTGATTGCGCAAAACCGCTCCGGATACTGGAGTGCTTCAACGACCTTTTCAGCAAGCTCGTCAACGGCGAAAAAAGGAACCAGAAGACCGTTATCCCCGGAACTGATGACCTCACGTACCGGCGCGGTATCGGATCCTATCACGAGACAGCCTGCGCTCATCGCTTCCAGCGCCGACCAGGACAGCACGAATGGATACGTCAGGTAGACATGCGCGGATGACACCTGAAGTGCTGCAATAAAAGTATCGTATGGAACACCGCCCATGAAATGAACGCGTGACATATCCAGCCGATCGCTCACCTCCTCCAGAAAGATCGACTTCCAGTTGCGGCCCGCCGGCGGCGGAAGGCCATAAGACAGCCCATCCCTGCCGATAATGACAACCTGCGCATTGGGCCGATGTCTCAGTATTTCGGGAAGCGCACGCATGAAGATGTGGTAGCCCCTGAGCGGCTCAAGATTGCGCACGACGAACGTCACGACTTCATCCGAGCGGCCGACCTGCCGGCCGTTCGGAAGCATCAGACGCGCCTGTGCATCAGGTCGCACGCGGGACGTATCAATCCCTTCATGAATGACTTCTATCTTGCTTTGATAATGCCTTGGAAAAGTCGACTGCTGCCAATATGTGGGCGAAATTCCGACATCGCAGTCGGCGAGTGCTAACAGGGTTGTCGCATTCTTGAGCTGAAGCCCGATGTGACCGTCCCGACCGGACATCGGAAACTCCGGATCAAATCCAATGTCGCGCCCTTCTGCACCGTAATAGAACTCGCAATAGACCAACTGCCTCGCCTTGGGGAACATGGTGCGCAACGGCAGCGTTTCTCCCCAGCCGGGATGCGCGAGGATCACATCCGGCGAGAAGCCGGACGTCGCGAGCGTGGAAAGACTGTAGAGGACCTGCTCGGCCCGACGACACTCGAGATCGAAACGTCTCGCAAATGGATGCGTTGCTGAGACATCAGCATCGGGAAGTGCATATTTAATCAACTTGACCGAAGACATCGGCTGCGCATTCGACGCGCCGACGGCGGCAAGTTCGAAACCCGGCTGGGCGGCCAGCGCCGCCGCGAGATTGCGGTACTGTGCGGGGAAATTATTGTGAACGAATAAAATCTTCATCGACATGACATCCAGGCTGTGCGCGTGCGTCGCCTTTTAAGTAAAAAACTTTCCCCAGCGAACCATTCAATAGCAATCTCGTCCAATTCTTCCTCGCCTGATTTATCGCGCGTTGACAAGTTCCAAATGAATTTGCACTTTCATCGTCGAACTTGATTTCCGTCTGACATCTTCTTGCCAGAAAAATTGTCGATCCTGCGTTGCCTGGATATGAATTCCGAAGTCCCTGCATAGTTCGATAACAATTCAAAATACAATGGAAAGCGCATGGCATTCGCGATGAGCCCCAAATTGACACAACCACCGTCCGACTACTCGCCGCAAATCCCGCTTCAGGATTGGAGCAGCTTTAAGAAGCTGCCCGACACCGCCGAGAGCATCGTAGATTCCATCATGCTGCTGAGAGACGAGAACGACATGTTACGCAGGATGGCTGCATCGCTAAGCGTGGAAGCTGAAGATATCCGGCAATCTCTTTCATCGACGAAATCGACCGGCTTGCCGGTTTGATATTCTATGAGGGCCACCCCGGTCATGAGCGACCATCATTGAGCATTCTGGACAGGTATCGTGGAATGAACGTTGATCGGTTTGGTCCCCCAGCGGGAAAAGGCGACAGGATCGAGGCTGACGATTTTGAGACAGGAAAATGGCGAAGCGCCGATCATGTCGCGCAACCGATCGATCGTTTGTTCGTCTCTGTCGCGACAGCAGGCCTTCTGACACAAGGCGACCTGCATGATGAATTTGCACGGCTGAAGGAGACGACAGGTGGATCTGTTCCAGGGCACGACGAACGACGCTGAGCAACAGAAGGTGCTGAGTCTCGACCGCGGACTGTTCTTCGTAAATTACAAAAGCGCCGATGATTCCGCCTCGCCGCCGCGCGTGACGGTCACTCCCGCCGAAGGCCATGAAAGGCGCATGGAGATCATTCTGCACCCCGACGCAACCGGGCCGACGTTGTGGCAGCCGAAATCCGGCCTTGTCGTGCGGGTCAACACGCCCGGCACGTTGCAGGTTCAGGTTCAGCCGGCGAAACGCGGCGGATCGCGAGCCGCGATCGTACGCATCGAACAAATCCAGGCAGGGCAGGCACCCGCTGGGCTCGGTGAAGGCAACCGCGCAGGGCTTCACACGCACGTTGCGACCGAGGGCCTGAAGGTGCTCGGCCATGTCGCGGGACGCGGCGATATCGTTGTCGGACCCAATGCATGGATCGCGGGTCCGGCAGCGCCGTCACGCGTCGAAGGCGTGGCTCTTGAATGGCCGGACAGGCCCGCAAGCGTCGATATCCGTTACGCGGTCCAGTTCGCCAACGGTCAGTCCGGCAGCGGCAGGATGGTGCCGCTCGGCACCTATGCCGGCACCCGCGGCCGGGCTCTTCCCCTTACCGCCGTGGTGCTCGAAATGAGCGGCGCCGATGACCTGAAGTTTGTCGCTGAAGCTGGATTCCTGAATGCGCCAACGCTGCGCGCGGTCGGCAGGCGCGTGGTGTTGGCGGGTCCGACCAACCGCGAGCCGCTGGTCGGAATTCGCATCGGCATCGAGCAGACTGCTCCGGCAGAACAGGACGCACGAGCAACGCCGCGCAAGTCCGCAGGTTCTGCGCGGGTGAGAGTCTTCCGCAGCCAGCAGCGTCAGGCGAGCGCGGTCTGATAAACAACCGACTTCCACTTTCGGATACGTACGGACGGCCAGCAGTCGCGAAGCACAGCTCAGGCGCTCACCGGTCAGGACAACGCCAGATGATCCTCAGGACCGCGAGTGACACTCAGGCTCCTGCCGGATTTGGTTCGCACGTCAAGCTCGAACGCATGGCCGCGCAAGCGATCATGGATCAGGACTTTCTCGCGGCGTTCAAATACGCGGACAGGCGTTGCCGGGTCGGTCCCTCGGCTGCGCATTGCTTCGTTCTTCGGGCGGAGGCGAACTGGAGGCTGGAGCGCAGCGATGCGGCTTTGGCCGATCTCGCCGAGGCGCTTCTCGTCGATCCGTCCGATCTTGCCGCCAACCGCAGGATGCTCGCCTGGGCAACGGGCGATCGCCGGCGAAGCGCGGCCGCCAGTCTGATCGGCCGCGACAGCAATCCGGCGATCCTGCGAGCCGCCATCGAGGAATTACGCCGTGCAGGGGATCGGCACTGGACCGCCTGTTCGGTGTTTGACAACCATGTAACGGGCTGGGTCGCATGGACCAAGGCGAACACGATCGAAGTCAGTCTTGCGTTTGAAAACGGCAGCCTCACCAGCACACTTGAACCCAATTCGTTTCATCCGCTGGCTGGCATGGAGATTCAGGCGACGGCCTTCCTGGTTCGGCGCCCACCATCCGACGCGCCCCAGACGCTGACGCTGACCTGCGGCGACGAGACCATCCACGTGCACCGGCTCGCACCCAACCTGTCCCCTCCGCCGGGTATCCGCACCGGCGCACGCCAATCAGCCGCGCCACGATCCGATGTCACCGCGCCCACCGTCATCGTTCCGGTGTACCGGGACGTACAAGCAACGCTTGACTGCTTCGACAGCCTCATCAAGGCGCGCGCGTCATCCGGAGGACAGCCCTTCCGCATTCTGGCGGTTGATGATGCCACGCCCGAACCAAAACTGCGGCGTTATTTGAAGGAGCTCGCTGCGGCCGGGACTATCGACCGTCTCATCAACGAGACCAATCTCGGCTTCGTCGGCGCGGTCAATCGCGCGCTGGAGGCTCTGCCGACGGGCGACGTCGTGCTGCTCAATTCCGACACCATCGTGCCGCCAGGTTTCGTCGAGCGATTGTCAACAGTGGCGCGCTCCGCGCCGGATATCGGGACCGTTACCCCGCTGTCGAACAACGGCGACATCTTTTCGTTTCCGACGCCGAACGATCTCAATCCGATGCAGAGCTATGAGAGAATTCTTGAGATCGACCGGGTCGCCAGCATCGCCAATTCCGGTGACGTCACCGACGTCCCGAGCGGCATCGGCTTCTGCCTCTATATTACGCGCGACTGTCTCGCCGCCATTGGCGGGCTGTCGGACAATTTCGAGCGAGGCTACCTCGAGGACGTCGATCTCTGCTTGCGCGCGCGCGCCGGGGGTTTTCGCAACGTCTGCGCTCCGTCCGTCTATGTCGGCCATCACGGCTCCAAATCCTTCCGGCACGAAAAGCGACGCCTCGTGCTCCGCAACCTCGAAATCCTTGACCGGCGATTCCCTGACTACCGGCGGGAATGTCGCGCCTTCGAGGTCGCGGACCCGTTGCGGCCCGCGCGTGCGAAGCTTGATCGGGCACTGCCATGGCCTTCTGAGCCGTCGGTGCTGATTCTTGGCAATCGACGGAGCTTCGCCGCCGTCGCCGAGGAGCGGGCCCGCCATCTCCGCGAACGCGGCAAGCGTGCGATTCTGTTGTTGCGGGAGCGCGACACCGTTCATCTCAGGGCGGCCGACGGCAGCAGCCCGCAGACTGTCCGTTTGAGTTTCGACACCGACGCGGCCATCGCCGATACCGCCGACACCATCGCCCGGCTGCATCCCGATCGCGCCGAGATCATCGAGCCGAATCCGTTGCCGCGACTGGTCGCGCTGCTGCGGAAATTCGGCGTTCCCGTCAATCCGTGGGTGACGGCAGCCGACCTCGGCGAAGCCGTCATCGCGCTTGGCGACGAAACGCCGTTTCTTGCGTCCGGCAAGGCAGCCAGGGCGTTTGCGAAGGCCCGCTGGCCCAACCGCAAAATCGTCCTTAAGGACTGGCCGACCCTTCCGCTGACGCTGCCGCGGGTTCGCGGCGCGCGCCGGTCGCTTGCGATCGTACCTTCCGCCCCCTCGCCTGCATCCTTCCGCCTGATACGAAGTTTGGCGGAGCACCTGGGGCGGCGGGAGCCATCCAGATCGATCGTCGTCGCCGGTAAGACGAGTGACGACGATCGTCTGATGTCCTACGCGAATGTTTTCGCCACTGGCGCGGTCACTGCCGGCGAGATCGGCGATGTACTCGCACCGCACCGTCCGGGCTGGCTGCTCACCGACTTCGAGAGTCCGGCATTCGGGCATCCACTCGTCGAAGCCGCAAGGCGCGCTTCGATACCTGTCGCGTACCGCGACTGGTCCGCCGGATCGATCAAACCGCGCAAGCGCGATCTTGCAATCCCGACAGACGCGGACGATTGCGAACTGGTCGAAGCTGTTATCGCGTGGATCGAGCGATCCAGACCATGACGCGCGTCATACCAGCCCGCAAGCTGCCAATCGTCGAGCCGGAACTGGCCAGTCGGCTCGCGCTCGGCAATGACGGGACGGTATCCGGCTTCGTGTTCGATCCCCAGACTCCGGAACGCCGCTTCACGGTCGACATCCTGCTTGACGGCCTGGTGGTGAAGACGGTCTATGCCGATGCTTTCACGCCGGAATGCTATCAGCAAGACCTCGGCCATACATGCGGTTTTGCGGTGGCCATTGATCCCGATCTGCTTCGTGCCGCCCGCCATCTTTCGGCGCGCCTCGCCAATCTCGGAACTCCCATCGGCCACCCCATCGACCTTGAAAATAATAGCATGGCCGCTGTCGGTCTGCGCCCGGCCTGCAAGCTGCGCTGGCTGGGTGGCCTGCGTTTCCAGGGCTGGATCGACAGCGAAGCCGCCGTGACGCTGGAAGCGATCGTCGATGGAGAAACCGTCGCACAACTGCGCGCCGCATCCTGGACTCACATTGGCGGCGAGGTCGAGGGAGAGGCTTCGCGCAACGTTCGCGCTTTCGATTTCCACGTCCCGCAACGCTTTTGCGACGGCCGTGTTCATCGAATCCTGCTGCGAAAAGAGGACGGCGAACAAATCCCGACAATGGCCGTCTTCGTCGCATTCCCCGATGGCCTCACCGGATTGATCGATCTCGTCGGCGGTTACGACGCCGAGCGGCTGCGCGGCAAGCTATACGATCAACTCATTCCCGCCTCGCTGCCTCTTTACGACTATGCCGACTGGCGCGACCGTTTCCCGCTGCCGGAGCCGCAACCGAGTTCGCTTCGGCTGGCCGTGGTGATCGCCGGCAGTGATGGCGTGCAACAGACGCTGTCCACGCTGGAAACGCAAAGCAACGAGAACTGGACGGCGGGGGCGATTGACGGTCTGCCGCTTCTGATCGACAGCGACGCCATGCTGGAATTTCTGCAGAACGCCACGCCAGACGCGAGCCACGTTGTGGTGGCCATGGCGGGTGTTGCGCTGGAACGCAACGCGCTGGCGCGCATTTCCGCCGCTTTCGACGCCCATCCTGATGCAGCCGCCATATATGGCGATCTCGACTTTCTCGCTGACGATGGCCGCCTGTGGCCGCTTGCCTTTCCGGCGTTCGATTATGAAAGAATGCTCGAACAAGGATATTGCGCGTATCTGTTCGGGGTGCGGCGCGACGCCCTGATCGCAGCCCTCGCGGCGCGCCCGGACAACATCTACCGCCTCTTCAATAGCTTGCTGGATCGGACTGGCCCGCAACAGGCGGATGTCCTTCACCTGCCCGGAGCGCTGGGGACGATGCCGGGGTTCGATCGGGCAAAAGCCGGCCGATTGCTGGCCGAAGCCAGCCGTCTGCACCTGCGGGCGCGCGGACTTGATGCGGAAATCACCGAGCAGCGAGGCAATTTCTTTCCCGCGGTTCGGATCAGGCGATCATACGTTCAACAGCGGGTCACGGTGGTCATCCCGACGCGCGATCGCGTATCGCTGCTACGCAAATGCCTCGACAGCATTGCACCCGCGATCAAGCGCTGTCGTGCCGATATCCTCATCATCGACAACGACAGCGCCGATCCGGCGACGATCGGCTTTCTTGCCGATCTACCACGGCGCGGCATCCGGACTTTGCAAATCGAGGGACCATTCAATTTCGCACGACTCAACAATCGAGCCGCCGCACAGCTTGACACCGACATCCTCTGCCTCCTCAACAACGACATCGAGGCAAGCTCCGATGACTGGCTCGAGGAGATGCTGGCGCGCCTGGGCCAGCCAGACGTCGGCGCGGTCGGCGCGCTGCTGGCCTTGCCCGGGGGCGTCGTTCAACACGGTGGCGTCGTGCTGGGCATGAATTTTTCAGTCGCTCACGCCTGCACGGACCGGGTCGGCGATGACCCCGGCTTTCTCGATCAGCTCCTCGTTGCGCACGAATGCAGCGCAGTGACCGCGGCCTGCCTCGTGACCCGCCGAAGCGACTACCTCGCGGTCGGCGGAATGGACGAAAACCGTTTCGCCGTGGCGTTCAACGACGTCGACTATTGTTTGCGCTTGCGCGAGGCCGGCAAACGCATTGTCTTTACGCCGCACGCGAAGCTCATTCACGCCGAGTCCGCCAGCCGCGGCAACGATAACCGCGCCGACCGGCGAGACCGGTTTGAACATGAACTCAACCTGCTGCGCGCGCGCTGGGGCGAGGCGCTCAACGATGATCCGGCCTACAATCCGCAACTGTCGCGCGACGGCATTCCTTATGGCGGCCTGGCCTGGCCTCCCGGGCAACGGAACCCGCGGTACAACCGTCCGCCGATCGCTCGCGATTTGCCGCTTGGGTTCTGACAAGCTGCCGTAGGTTTCGGGTCTGTCTTAGCTGCGTTGAACCAGACTGGTCGCTCATCTTTGGTTTGGGCATGATCTTTTCCGAAAACCTTTTTCCACTTTTCGGTATCATGCTCCAATTTCTTGATTGGCGCGTTTTCTTCACGCGAACCGGATTCCACTTCGCTCGAAAACGCTCTAGGGTCGAGACTCAATTGATCCACCAAGTCA
>NZ_MKSM01000032.1 GCF_001897285.1 Nitrobacter sp. 62-23 | reverse complement strand
ATCGGATACCTCAGCCCGGTTGAGTTCGAACGAAAGCTGGGTTTAGCTTAACTGGCTGTCCATCAAACCGGCAGCAGCTCAGTGATGGACAGTGGGATCGGAAGGCGAAGCACCATTTAGTCGCGGGTGTCGGTCAGAAGGCCGCTGCGGAGGCCGCGAGAGCCAAGGCTGCACAGAAGGCCGACGACCTCGCACCAATCATTGCCGAGATCAGGAAGGCGGGCGCGGGGTCTCTGAGGGAGATCGCGAAGGCCCTCACCGCGCGTGGCATTCCGCAGCCGCGCGGGAGCATGGGCGCGTGGTCGGCGGTGCAGGTGTCCCGAACGATTGCGCGGATGTGAGCCTCGGGGTGGTTGAACCGCTTCATGCTGGGGTAGCGCGGGGCCGCTGGGATATTTTCATCTTTGTCTCCCTATCAGTGTTTTTGCACATTGGGGGACACAATGGGGGACATGGCCCAGTGGCCTCTTTACAAGATATTGAAATATATAGATATTATAGTACGGCGTGAAGGTGGCGGAGAGAGTGGGATTCGAACCCACGGTACGGTTTCCCGCACACACGCTTTCCAAGCGTGCGCCTTAAGCCACTCGGCCATCTCTCCGGGCGCTTTCTCATGACGGGACGTGCCGGCTTTTGCAAGAGAGCGAGGCCCGGATGCGCGGATTTTCCATAAATACATGAATAGCCTCATGTATTTTTCTGCTTGAATGGGTTCGAGGGACCCTCGGGGTCGAATGTTCGTGTCGCCACCCGCTACGACAAGCTGGCGCGCAACTTCGAAGCGGCCGTCAATATCGCCGCTGTCATAACCGGGTGGACCAATTGAGTCTGGAGCGGAGAGAGCGTTTTCAAGCGAAGTGGGGACCGGTTCGCGAGAGGAAAACGCGTCAAATCAAAACATAAAGCTCCGCTTCTGATTCCATCAGAATCGGAAAGGCTCCAGAAGCGGGATAACTTTAGTGAACGCGCGCGCCGCTGGGCGAGCCGACCACGTGCAGCGGCCACGATTTCGGCGACTCGACGGCGGGCAGGTCGCTTGCCGAATTCTTATTTGAAGCATGCGCATCCTGGAGCGCATCGGAGAAATCGGTAAACCACTGCTGAATGGTGCCGGCGCGCAGCTTCCGCATCATGGCTTCCCAGCGCATGCGGCGTTCCGTCAGCGGCATCGAAAACGCCGTGGCAATCGCGCGCGCCATGCCATCGATTTCGTGCGGATTGACCAGCAGCGCCGCCTGCAATTCATTCGCCGCGCCCGCGAACCTGGACAATACCAGTACGCCCGGATCGGCCGGATTTTGCGCGGCGACATATTCCTTGGCGACGAGATTCATGCCGTCATGCAGCGGCGTCACCACGCCCACGCGCGCGGTGCGATAGAGTCCGGCCAGCACCGTCTGATTGAAACCCCGGTTGAGATAACGGATTGGCATCCAGTCGGCCTCGCCATGCCGGCCGTTGACGTCGCTGACGAGCTTTGCCAGTTCGCTCTGCAAGTTTCCGTAGGCTTCGATCGTGCCGCGAGAGGGGGTCGCGATCTGCAACAGCGAGACGGTGCGCCTCAGCGCCGGTTGCGACGTCAACATCCGGTCGAATGCGTTGATCCGGTTCACCAGTCCCTTGGAATAATCCATACGGTCGACACCGATCGCCAACTGTTCGCCGTTCAGGCTGCGCCGCAACCGCGACACGTCGGGATGGGTGATGGCCTTGGCGGCCTGCACCGCGAATTTCTCCACATCGATTCCGATCGGGAACACCGCGCAACGCGACTTGCCGTAACGCGACGTCACCACGCCGTCATCGATCTCCAGGCCAAGCTCGGACCGAAGATAGCCGAGGAAATTCTCGCAATCATCGTCGGTCTGGAATCCGATCAGATCATAGGCGAGCATCGCCTCGACCAGTTCACGATGATTCGGAATGGCGCCCACGACGGCGCGCGCCGGCCATGGCGTATGCAGGAAGAAGCCGATCGGATTCCGGACACCGAGATCGCGCAACTCGGCGCCAAGCGCCAGAAAATGATAGTCCTGAATCCAGAACGCGGTGTCCGGCTTGCGGAACCTCATCAAGGCCCGCGCCATGAAGGCGTTGACTTCGCGGTAGGACTGATAATCATCCCGCGATGCGCGAATGAGATCGGATCGGGAGTGGAGCGCCGGCCACAGCGCAGAGTTGGCGAAGCCCTCGTAATATCCGCCGTAATGCGCCGCGGGCAGGTCGAGCAACGCCAGCGCGCCCGCGCCCAGGGCTTCGACTTCCGCAAATGAATCCTTATGCACCCCGTCGCGCACCCGGCCGCTGGAACCCACCCAAATCGCGCCCGATTTTTCAACAACCGGCAGCAGCGCCGCAGCAAGCCCGCCCGTCAAGGGCTCATTAGCCCGCGCGCGCGCTACGCGATTTGAAACGACAACGAAATTCACAAGGTCCCCTCCTGATTTTTCAGCCCATTTGTAAACGTTCGTTCATCAATATGGTTCCTCGCCCCCTTCCAACCAAATTGACGCCAAATTCGGGCAAATTTGAACGATAATAGGAGTTCCCGAACGGCGAAGAATGAATTCGTTATCGTAACGAGGTTTAAGGCAAGTATCTTTCATTCGATCAACTGCGCCAGTATCGATCTTCCCAGTTCCGCGACAATCTCATGCCGGTGAGGATCAATCCCGCCATGGAATAAGTCTGCGGAAAATTTCCGAACAACGCGCCGGTTTTCGGATCCACGTCTTCCGACAGCAGGCCGAAACGATTGCGGTGCGCGAGCGCATCCACGAAAGCTTCCCGCGCTTCCTCGCGACGTCCGAGTGCCCACCACGCGTCGATCAGCCAGAAGCGGCAGATCAGGAACGCGGTCACCGGAACGCCGAAGTCGTCTTCCGCGGCGTAGCGCATCATATGCTTCTCGCGCAGCAACTCGCGTTCCATGGCGGCGACGGTTTTCACAAATCGCGGATCGTCGACCTCGCAGACGCCGAGTTCGGGCAACAGCAGCACGCTCGCGTCGAGATCATCGGAGCCGAACGCGGCGGTGAAAGCCTCGCGTTTCGGATTCCAGGCGCGATCGATCAGTTCGGCATGCAGCGGGTCGGCGACCGCATTCCAGTGCGCCGCGCGTTCCGACAGGCCAAGCCGTTCCGCAATGGCCGCAAGCCGGTTGACCCCGGCCCAGCACATCGCCGCGGAATGGGTATGAACGCGCTGTCGGCCGCGATACTCCCAGATTCCGGCATCGCTCGTCATCGCGACCCTGGCCGCCTTGTGGCCGAGCGATTCGAGCAGGGCGAACAAGCTTTCATCACCCGGGCGCGGCAACCGGCGATCGAAGAACAGCGGCAGCGCCGCCAGGATGGCGCTGCCATAGGTGTCGTGCTGTTTCTGATCGACCGCGGCATTGCCGACGCGCACCGGCCCGTCGCCGCGATAGCCCTGAAGATCAGCGGCGGTCCACTCGTCCAGCGGCAGGTTCGGGACCACGCTGTAAACCGGCTTCAGATCCTCGTCGGGATTGGATGCGATCGACAGTGTGAAGCCGATGAAATCCTCCATCGTCCGCGTCGCGCCGACCCGATTGAGCGCCTTCACCACGAAATAGGCATCGCGCAGCCAGCAATAGCGATAATCCCAGGTGCGGCCCGAGCCGGGCGCTTCCGGAATCGAGGTGGTGTGCGCGGCGATGATGCCGCCGGTCTCCTCGAAGTTCGACAGCTTGAGGGTGATCGCAGCGCGGATGATGGCTTCCTGCCATTCATAGGAAATGTAGAGACGCCGCACCCAGCCCAGCCAGTAGGTCTTGGTCTCCTCGGCGAAACGCTGGGCGGTCGAGGCCAGGTCGCCGGGAAAGGCTTCGTCGTTGCCGAACACGAGATGCATCGGCCGCGTCAGAACGAACGGCGTTTCGTTTTCAATCAGGGCAAGCGGCGCGTCCGTGGTCACGCGGATCGCCGTGTCGTCTCCCCCGATGTAGCGGATGTGATTGCTGCCCATCGAATGCCGCCTGAGCGGCTTGCCGTAGGCGTGCGTCGGCCGGATACGAATCGTGATGCGGGGCAGGCCCGCGACGGGCTCGATGATGCGAAACAACTGCGGAGGACGAAAGATGCGGCCATACTGTCGGAAGCGCGGCGCAAAGTCGGTGACGCGCACCGCATTGCCGCGGCTGTCGGTCAGGAGCGTCGATACGATCGCTGTGTTGCGGACATAGTCAGACTGGTAATCGGCCATGCCGTCCAGCACGACATCACTGAAACCCTTTTCCTCGTCTCCCGCGAGCAGGCGCGAGAACACCGGGTCGGCGTCGAAGCGCGGGAAACACCACCACACCAAACGTGCGGTCGGATCGACCAACGCCGCCGTGCGGCAGTTGCCAACGACGGCGAGATCGAGGCCATGATCGATCATTCCGCGGCAGCCCGTTCGTCGTCGAGAAGACGGCCCAGCCAGGCCCTGACCTCATCCGGCGCCTGAAAGTGGCCGTCGACGCCCTTGGCGCGCCGTCCCACCGAAAACGACAGTCCTTTCAGATCCGGCATGATCGCGAACACCGTTTCATCGGTCACGTCGTCGCCGATGAAGACCGGCCGCCGTCCCTTGAAGGGCTCGTGATTCATCAATTCGCTCACGCCGGTCGCCTTGGTGAATCCGGAATGCTTGATCTCGCAGACGAACTTGCCGGGCAGCACCTCGATCGGCGCGTTGGGCAAGTCGGCGCGTATCGCCGATACCGCATCATAAATCGCCTGCTCGGAATCCGGAGCCTTTCTGAAGTGCAGCGCCAGCGAGTAGCCCTTGTTCTCCACGAGTATGCCGGCATGCAATTCGGCGACCGCCGCGAAACGCCGCATCAAGTCCTCGTTCATCGGCGGCGCCTGCGCGGCCACAGCCTCGCTGTCCGACGAGATGCGCATCTCCGCGCCATGGCCGCCGACCGCCGGAAGCAGCATCGGGGCGAATATCCGGTCGATATCTTTGAGCGATCGCCCGCTGACCAGCGCCAGCGCGCCATCCGTCCGCTCCAACAGCCGCGACAGCGAGTTTGCGAGCCCCGGCGGCACCCGAACCTCGCTCGGGGACGGCGCGAGATCAAGCAGCGTGCCGTCGATATCGAGCAATAGCGCGGTTGTGCGCAACGGCGGCATAAGAGGTCGGTCGTCGGCCACGAAAGCGGTTTTCTTCTGCACGGTTTCCATCAAATCCTGATTCATCGCGACTCCACAGCGGCAAGCGGCGACGCCACCGATTCCAGCGGGCGTCGCTCGGCGGCAATTCCGTATCGCCAGCCGATCAGCGCGGCGGCGATCATCAATGCCGATCCCAGGCAATACCCCGCGAACACGCTGTCACGCGAACCGCTGTCGATCAAGACCCCGAACAGCGCAGGACCGGCGACGCCGCCGATTGCCGTCCCGACGGCGTAGAACATCGCGATCGCCAGCGCCCTCACTTCAAGCGGAAAGGTCTCGCTGACAGTGAGATAGGCCGCGCTGGCGGCCGGCGAGGCAAAGAAAAAGATCACCATCCACGCGATCGTCTGGGTCTGCGCGGTCAGAACGCCGGCGGCGAAAAGATAGCCCGATACGGCCAGCAGAACCCCGGATATCCCGTAGGTGAAGGCAATCATCGCGCGGCGACCGAGCGTATCGAACAGCCGCCCGAGCAGCAGCGGGCCAAGAAAATTGCCCGCCGCGAACGGCAGGATGTACCAGCCGATCCGTTCCGGGGGAATGTCGAAGAACGTCGACAGCACCAGCGCGTAGGTGAAGAAGATCGCATTGTAGAAGAACGCCTGCGCGATCATCAAGGCAAGGCCGACCAGCGACCGCTGCCGGTATACGGAGAACAGCGTCCGCGCCACCTCGCGCAACGGCGTGTGATCGCGCATGCGAAGCCTGATCGTCGGCCACGCCGCGCCGGCGGCCACACCCGAATAACGAGTCGCCATCCGTTCGATGTCGGCGACGATGCGGACCGCTTCATCCGGCCGTCCGTGAACCATCAGCCAGCGCGGGCTTTCCGGAATCCATAGTCGCATCACAAACACCACCAGTCCCAGCACTGCGCCGGTCAGGAACGCAAGCCGCCAGCCCAGTTCGGGATCGATCACCAGCGGATCGAGCAGGACGATCGCGCCGACCCCGCCGAGCGCGGCGCCGACCCAGAAACTGCCATTGATGGTCAGATCGGTCCATCCGCGATAACGCGCCGGCACCAGTTCCTGGATCGTCGAATTGATCGCAGTATATTCGCCCCCGATGCCCGCGCCGGTGAAAAACCGGAACAGCGCGAAGCTGCCGATATTCCATGACAGCGCGGTCGCCGCCGTCGCGGTCAGATAAAGAGCCAACGTGACGAAAAAAAGTTTCTTGCGCCCGATCCGGTCCGTCAGCCAGCCGAAACCCAGCGCGCCGAGCACGGCCCCGATGAGATAGGTACTGCCGGCGAGACCGATATCGAAGTTGGTGAATTGCAGCGTCGGGCTGTCCTTGAGCGCGCCGGACACCGCACCGACGAGCGTCACCTCCAGCCCGTCCAGTATCCAGGTAATTCCGAGGGCTGTCACGACCCGCGTATGAAACATGCTCCAGCGAAGGCCGTCGAGCCGCGCGGGAATGTCGGTCTCGACGATCCCGTCCGCATATCGGGTTGATGATTGTGCTTGGATGGTCGCCAAAATTGCACTCACCTCGCGCCGGCCGGCGCTTAAGCTCGCCCCGTGCATCAGAAGCGCGGGTTGAGAGCGGCTCGAATGGAGCAGCTTGCCGGCGATCATCCTTTCTCGGTTGCTGTCTTCGGGTGCGGTCCTTGGCTGGAGGATAGCAACGCGGAAACACTGTCCCGGTTCCATGGCAGCCGACCTGGAAGGATCGCGCGCGGGCTAGCATTGATGCGCCGGGACGCATTGAATAGTCTTGAACGAATCCGGACCCGATGACGTCAAACCAAGGCCGCCGGGGCCGCCAACCTTTTAGACCGGCGTGATGCAAATCACAGTATGGCCTGACACCCCCGGCGCAGAGTGCGGCAGCCGCCCTCGTATCGGGGCGGGCCATGAAGGACAGGGAGAAGATCATGTCTCGTCGGATGACACCCGGAAAAACACTGGGAGCAGCCATGCTGGCGGCCGGCCTGACCTTGATCGCAGCACCGCAGGGCGTCTCGGCCGAGGACCTCTCCGCACAGCAGATCATCGACGGGCTGAAGGTTTCGCGGACGCGAAGCCTGAGCGCGCCCGCACAGCCCGCGCTGACCCCGGGCGATCTGGACTTCGTCAAAAGCGTGCGCGGCAGGACCCGCTCGCTGTCCATGGGCGACCGCGATCATCTGGCGGCAATCGCCGCCAATCGTCCGAAGATCGATCTGGACATCAATTTCGATTTCGATTCCGCGGCCCTGACTCCACGCACAGAACCGCAGTTGCACAGCCTCGGAAAGGCGCTGACGAGCGACGAACTCGCCGGCTCCGTCATCATGCTCGGCGGCCACACCGACGGCAAGGGATCCGACGCCTACAACCATGATCTGTCCGAACGCCGCGCACAAGCCGTGAAGCGTTTCCTCATCGAGACCTATCACATCCCCGCGGCGAACCTGCTCTCCGCCGGATATGGAAAAGAGGGATACAAGAATCCCGCAGACCCGTTCGCCGCGGAAAATCGCCGCGTCGAGGTCGTCAACATGGCTGCGAAAGACCAGGCCGAGAAAAAATGACGCCATAAGGCGCATCATCGCAAGCCGTCCCATGCCTGCCCGCGCCACGCAGTGCGGTCGACCGACGCGTCACGAGCGATATTCACCAGGGGTTAACAAGCGCCACGCCGCCGGTTTGAAAACGCCGATTGCGTCATATAAGGTCGTCAGGTCGCCACGGCGCGGACTGGAACGGCATCTCACTGGACGGGCGTCGCATGACCATTCGATTTGCTGGCGTGGTGGTGTTGATGCTGACGATGCTGCCTGCGATGGCTCCGGCGGCCGCATCGACCGCGATGGAAAAGGGCAGCGCACGGATCGCGCTCGTGATCGGCAACGCCAGCTATCCCGATAGCGAAGCGCCGCTCAAGGAGCCGATCAACGACGCCCGCGACGTTGCCGACGAACTCAAGCATGACGGGTTCGACGTCGAGACCGGCGAGAACTTGACCGGCGAAGCCATGCGCCACGCGCTTCAACGTCTTTACAGCCGCATCAGGCCCGGCAGCGTCGCGCTGATCTTCTTCAGCGGATATGGCATCCAGTCCGGACGCCAGAGCTTTCTCATTCCGGTCAACGCGCAGATCTGGACCGAAGCGGACGTTCGCCGTGACGGCTTCAGCCTCGAGACCATCCTGGGCGAGATCAACAACCGCGGCGCCGGCGTCAAGATCGCGCTGATCGACGCATCGCGCCGCAATCCGTTCGAGCGTCGCTTCCGCAGCTTTTCGGCGGGTCTGGCGCCGGTCATCGCGCCGAGCGGCACGCTGGTGATGTATTCGGCGGCGTTGAGTTCGGTGGTCGGCGATACCAGCGCCGATCACAGCCTGTTCGTCGGCGAATTGCTCAAGGAGATTCGTGTTCCCGACCTGACCGCCGAGGAAACGCTTAACCGCACCCGCGTCGGTGTGACGCGAGCTTCGCGCGCCGAGCAGGTGCCGTGGATTTCGTCGTCTCTGGCCGAGGATTTCTATTTCATTCCCGGCCAGCATGGCACTCCCGGCGTCGCCGCAGCGCCACCGTTGCCGTCCTCCCCCGAGGTTGAGGCCGTCACAGCGCAGCCGCCCATCGCGCCTTCGCCTGCACCACCACCCGTCGCAGCCGCTCCCACGACGCCGCCGACCGTTGCTTCAAGGCCGCCGGCGGACGCGCCGCGGCCTGAACCGCCACCCGCTCACGTCACGGCACCCGCAGCGGCGACGCAGGCGCCGACCCAGGTTGATGCGAAGACCACGCTCGCGCTGGCCGACGATCCGACGATCAAGTCGCTCACCTCCACAATCGCCGCCAACCCAAAAGACGCCAACGCTCTCTACCGGCGCGGCCAGGTCTATGCCGGCAAAGGCGCCTATGCGCCCGCCATCAAGGATTTCGATGCGGCGATCCGGCTCAATCCGAAGGACGCCGAGGCCTACAACAATCGCTGCTGGACCCGGACCGTGATCGGCGAGTTGCAACCCGCGCGGCGCGACTGCGACGAGGCGCTCAGGCTGCGGCCGGGATTCGTCGACGCACTGGACAGCCGCGGCCTGCTCAACCTCAAGAGCGGCGCGACCAAAAACGCGATCGCCGACTTCGATGCCGCGCTGAAGATCAACCCGAGACTGACCTCATCGCTTTACGGAAGAGGCCTCGCCAGACAGCGCAGCGGCGCAGTAGCCGAGGGAAATCTGGACATCGCCAATGCCAAAGCGATGGACCCCGACATCGAGAAGGAATTCGCCGGTTATGGCGTGCGCTGATGCTTTGGTTCAGTCATGAACCATCATCCGTTGCAGCCCTCGGCGTGCCATGGAAGAACTGCGGGCGACTTTCGGATTCCGGATATGGGCGTGCGATGCATGCGTGAAGTCGCGACCGGCCTGTTGCTCGGCGCGCTGACGGCCGCGATCAGTGCCGCGAGTCCCTCGCGCGCCGCGGATGACAGCGGCGCTCCCGTGACCGTGGCCCGCGCGGCCAATGCCTGCTTTTCCGACCTGGTCCGCGTGACCGGCTTTGCCGTCCCGCGCCGGGAAGCCGTGGTCATTCCGGACCAGGAAGGCTCGCGCGTGACCGACGTGCTGGTGCGCGAAGGTGACACGGTCACGCTCAATCAGGAACTGGCGAAGCTGACCCCGCCTCCCGGCAAATCAGGGCCGATCGTCCTGCGCGCGCCGACGGCCGGTCTCGTGACCGAGGTTCACACCGCCGTTGGGGCGCCGGCCTCGCCACAGGCTCCGCCGATGTTTCGGATCGCGGTCAACAGCGAGATCGAACTGAATGCCGAGGTGCCTTCGATCCACGTGCTCAAGCTCAATCCCGGCGCGAGCGCGCGCATCAGCCCGGAGGACGGACCGGACCTGGTCGGGCGTGTCCGCCTGGTGTCGCCCGAGATCGACCGCAAGACACAGATGGGCCACGTCCGACTGTCGCTGAACACTGACCAGACCTTAAGGATCGGAATGTTCGCGCGCGTCAACATCGACGCCAGGCGCAGTTGCGGCGTGGCCATTCCCCGCTCCGCGATCGATCACCTGACGGTCCAGGTGGTGAACGGAGATATCGTGGAGACGCGGCGCGTTCGCACCGGACTGACGTCCGACACAGCCATCGAAATCCTCGAGGGACTGAAAGTCGGAGACATCGTCGTGGCCGATGCCGGCACGTCGCTGCATGACGGCGACCGGGTCAAGGCCATGTTCGCCGATGATCTCGATCGATCGCGAGCCCGTTGATGACCCTCAATGTTTCCGCCTGGTCGATCCGACACCCGCTTCCGTCCGTCGTCTTCTCGATCATCCTGTTGTTGCTGGGCTGGGTCAGCTTCACCAGGCTCGCGATCACGCGTTTGCCCAATGCGGATATTCCCGTTATTTCCGTCGCCGTTTCGCAATTCGGCGCGGCGCCGGCCGAACTCGAGGGGCAGGTCACCAAGACCATCGAGGACGGCGTTTCGGGTGTCGAAGGCGTCCGGCATATTTCATCGTCGATCACCGACGGCCTGTCGGTGACCACGATCCAGTTCGCGCTGGAGACCAATACCGACCGGGCGCTGAACGACGTCAAGGACGCCGTGACGCGCGTTCGCGCCAATCTCCCGCAGAACGTCAACGAGCCGCTGATCCAGCGCGTCGACGTCATCGGGCTGCCGATCGTCACCTATGCCGCGATCTCGCCGGGCAAGACGCCCGAGCAACTGTCGTATTTCGTCGACGACGTGGTCAAGCGCGCGCTGCAGGGCGTACGCGGCGTCGCGCAGGTCGAGCGCATCGGCGGCGTCAAGCGCGAAATCCTGGTGTCGCTCGATCCGGACCGCCTGCGGGCTGCCGGGCTGACGGCAGTCGACGTCAACCAGCGCCTGCGCGGCACCAATGTCGACGTCGCCGGAGGACGGGCGGAGATCGGACAGAACGATCAGGTCATCCGGACCCTTGCAGGCGCCAAGACCATCAGCGAGCTGGCGGGAACGATGATTTCGCTGCCGGCGGGCGGCGAGTTGCGGCTCGACGATCTCGGCACGGTGACCGACACCATCGCCGACCGCCGGACCTTCGCCCGCTTCAACGGCGAGCCCGTGGTCGCGCTCGGCATCAAGCGCTCCAAGG
>NZ_MKSM01000031.1 GCF_001897285.1 Nitrobacter sp. 62-23 | reverse complement strand
GGCGGCCCCCGGCCAGGATTGAATTGATCGCCGGCAACAGGAGGACCACGATGGCTAAGAAATCCAGGAAGGCGAAGAGCGTTAAGGCCAAGAAGGGCAAGAAGAAGGCCGTAGCGGCGAAGACAAAATCGGCGAAGAAGTCCGCCAAGAAAGCCGTGAAGAAGTCGGCGCGGACGGCTTCGGGAAAGAAGGCGGCGAAGAAGAAATCGACCAAAAAATCGGCTAAAAAATCGGCCAAGAAAACCGCCAAGAAGGCTGTGAAGAAAGCCGCCAGGAAGTCCGCAAAGAAGTCTCCGAGGAAAACCGCCAGGAAGTCGGCGGCGACATCCGCAAGAAAGCCGGCGGCCAAGCGCAGGGCTTCGACGAAAAAAGCCGCAGCCAAACGCGCCGCGCGGCCTGCGTCCACAGCGTCCACGCTCACCTCGAGCTGGGCCATGCCCGAGCCCACGGTTTCGTCCTCGTCCTCGACGGATCATTCCTATGGGGCGGGTTCGACGGGGGAGGGTAACTAGAGCCTCGTTCTGATTCCGTCAGGCGGGGACCAGGCCGAGGACATGCTTCGCTCGAAAAGCTGAGCGTCCCGATTCCGATGTTCGCATGTCGTGTGGCGACCTTTGGTGCGAACTTCGGAATCCAGGGGGAATACTGGCGAACCTGATTTGAGCCGGGTCGCAGCGTCGCCGCTGCGGCCCTTTCTGTATGTAAAAGTCCTGTTTTCGGAATTCGCCCGTCGCCCGGCGGAGCGGGCGTCAGTGGCGGCATGACGTGCTCGGCGGAAAGCTGAGGCGTCTCCGCTCGCGCAGCACCCCCTTGTAATCTCTTGCGGCGAGACAAGGGACGCCTGCGAACAAACGCGCTGCAAACAGGCGGGAACGCACAAATAGGCAGCAAATTGCTTGCTATTTCGGCTTCCCGGTCTCTGGTCCAGGTCCCAGACTATATAGCGCCTTCGAGCGAAGCACGTCCTCGGACCTCGGAATCGATCCGAGGATGGATACCGGTTCGCGTGAAGAAAACGCGTCGAAACAAAATCGTGGAGCCTCGCTTCTGATTCCGTCAGGAGCGAACAGGCTCCAGCCAACGGGATCGTTTGCGGCAGGCATCGCTTGCCTTGTGCCTTCGAAACTTGGGGCAGCTTTCCGGCGGATGGGGTTCGTCATGAAGACAATGATTCTGGCGGCAGCGGCGCTGGCGGTGACGGCAGGTTCGGCGCCGGCGGCGGACATGGCGGTGAAAGCCTATAAGGCACCGCCTCCGGTCGCGTTCGATCCATGGGACATCGCCTTCGGCGCCGGCGTGGTGAGCGACTACGTGTTCCGCGGCGTGACGCAGTCCAACCACAAGCCGTCAGTCACCGCTTATTTCGAGCCTCGCTATAACCTCGGCAAGGACCTGCAGCTTTACGTCGGCTCTGCGGTCGAGAGCATTTCCTTCGCCAACCGCGCGGCGGCGGAGGTCGATATTTACGGCGGCATCCGACCGACTTTCGGCGCCTTTGCCTTCGACTTCGGCGTCTGGGGTTATCTCTATCCGGGCGGCACCTGCTACTACGGCGCTCCGACCGATACGGCAGGCCGTTCTCTCAGTGCGGAATGCGCGGCCAACGTCCTTCCCAACGGCAACGTCATGAAGAAGGACGTGAGCTTCTTCGAAGGCTTCGCCAAGGTGACCTACACCGTCAGCGACAACTGGGCGGTCGGCCTGAACGAATACTATTCCCCAAATTTCCTCAACACCGGCGCGTGGGGCAACTACGCCTCGATCACCGCCAGGTATACCGCGCCCGCCGCCGTGTTCGGAGCGAGCGGCGTCGGCATGTACGTGTCGGGCGAGTTTGGCCGCCAATGGCTCGGAACGTCGGATTCATTTT
This sequence comes from Nitrobacter sp. 62-23, assembly GCF_001897285.1. Lineage (GTDB taxonomy): Bacteria > Pseudomonadota > Alphaproteobacteria > Rhizobiales > Xanthobacteraceae > Nitrobacter. The sequence continues at coordinate 23,960 of NZ_MKSM01000031.1, read as the reverse complement.
ACGGCACCGGCATTGCCGCGGCCGGTTACGCAGGTCCGTTTCCGAATGGCATCAAGTATGCCGATTACAACGCCTGGAACATCGGCGTGGGCCTCACCTACAAGGTGTTTACGCTGGATCTGCGCTACTCCGGCAGCGACCTGTCGAAGGGAGACTGCAACGCATTCACGTCGGACTTCGCTGCGCCGCTCAATAGTAGCTTTACGAGCATCAATCCGGGAGGTGGGGGTTCCAACTGGTGCGGCGCGGCTTTCATCGCCAAGTTGTCGGCTGACCTGACCGCGATGGCCGGCGTGAAATAGTGAGCGCTCTTTCCCCGAGGGGCGATGGGTCGCCGAAGCGATCATAATGCCGCGGGTGGAATTTGAGTCCCACAGCAGGCTTCACCTCGGCTGATCCACGCGGTAGAACGGCGCAGATGCGATAATCGCGATCACTATTCAACGAGGGCAGATGGCTGCAAGGTTCGGCTTCCGGTCCGGTGTCATCGCGGCTGCGGCCGCGATCGGAAGCATGGGTGCATGGCCGGCGTCGGCGCAGGACGGGTTTCCCTTCGGCCTTGAGATGACGCTCGATGCGCCGCCCCAGCCCGGCTCGAAGCGGGTGCCGTCGCTGGAGATCGGCGACAGCGGCGAGGCCCGGTTTGAGCTGTGGTGCAAGGGCGGCAAGGGTCAGTTTTCGGTTGCCGGCAACACCGTGATCTTCGCGGCCGGTCCGCTGGAAGACCGTTCCTGTTCGCCGGAGACAGCCAAAGCCGATGACGATCTGGTCGCGGCGCTCTCCGCTGCGGGCACCTGGGAGCGGCAGGGCGATGAAATCTCGTTCGCCGGACCGACCCGGCTGCGTTTTCATCTCAATACAAATTGAATCATGACGAGACTGGTTGAATCAGAATGTCCGGCCTCTGCTGCGCCGGACGTCCACCGTGGATGTCGTCAAGCTGTTTTGAGCTTCCACGGTTGGTGTTCGTACGACCAGAGAGCGACAGCGAAGCTGTCCTTCGAAAGGTTACAGGCGAGCGGAAGCGGTGCCGTTCTTCGGGGCGCTATTGCCGCTGCCATGAGACCGCTCATCGCCGACCGAACAGCTTCTCGATGTCGGCCAGCTTTAGTTCAACATAGGTCGGACGGCCGTGATTGCACTGGCCTGAATTGGGCGTCGCTTCCATGTCGCGCAGCAGCGCGTTCATTTCCTCAGGCTTGAGGATTCGTCCGGCGCGCACCGAGCCGTGACACGCCATCGTTGCCGCGACATGCATCAGCCGCCGTTCCAGCGGCAGCGCCTCGTCCCACTCGGCCATGTGCTCGGCGAGATCGCGCAACAGCGCCGCTGCATCCGTCTTGCCGAGCAGCGACGGCGTCTCGCGCACGGCGACCGCGCCGGGTCCGAAGGATTCGATGGCGAGACCGAATTTTTCCAGTTCGCGCGCGCGATCGAGCAGCTTTTCGACGGTCGCCTCGTCCAGTTCGACGATGTCGGGAATCAGAAGAATCTGCCGCTGCACGCCGTCGCGCTCCAGCGCCGCCTTCAACTTTTCATAGACGATGCGCTCATGCGCGGCATGCTGGTCCACCACGATAAGACCGTCACGGGTCTGCGACACGATATAGGTTTCGTGAATCTGCGTGCGCGCCGCGCCGAGCGGCCGGTCGAGCAGGTCAACCGCGGGAGGGGCGTTGAATCGCACGTCCGCACTGGGCGCGCCGACGTCGAACGCGGCCTGTCCGCGCTCGGCCAAAGCGGTCGCGGCCGTGCCGCCGGACCATGGCCGCGGACCGGGAGGCGAGGCGGGCGATTGCCGCCAGTCCCAGTTGGCCGGGCGGGCAGCCGCCGCGGGACGAAATGCAGTGAGCACCGCGCCGTCGCTGTTCGCCGCCGTGCGGCGGCCCTCGCGCGCGAGTGCGTCCTTCAGCGCATGCACGATCAAAGCCCGCACCAGCCCGGCATTGCGGAAGCGCACCTCCGTCTTGGCGGGGTGGACATTGGCGTCGACCTCCTGCGGCTCGGTCGTGACGAACAGCGCCACCACCGGATGGCGGTCGCGCGGCAGGTAATCGGAATAGGCCGCTCGCACCGCGCCCAGGATCAGCTTGTCGCGGACCGGGCGACCGTTGACGAACAGATACTGGCCGAGCGCGTTGGCGCGCGTCAGCGACGGCGCGGCGGCGAAGCCATCCACGATCACGCCGTCGCGTTCGGCGCGCACCGCGATGGCGCAGCCGCGGAAGTCCGCGCCGAGAATGTCGCCGAGCCGCGTCAATTGTCCGGCCGCACCCGGCAGCGCCGCCGTCCACGTCACCGGCGCACGCCCTTCGCCGGCGAGCGTGAAAGCGATATCGGGGCGCGCCATTGCCAGCCGTCGCACCACCTCGCGGATCGCCTCAGCCTCAGTACGGTCGGTCTTGAGGAATTTCAGCCGCGCGGGCGTCGCAAAAAACAGGTCGCCGACCTCGACGCGCGTGCCTTGCGTCAGCGCCGCCGGTGCGATCGCGGATTTCCGTCCACCCTCGACGCTGAGCGACCATGCATGCGGCTCGCCGGCGTGGCGCGTGGTGATGGCAAGCTTCGCGACCGCACCGATCGAGGGCAGCGCTTCGCCGCGAAAGCCCAGCGTCCGGATGCGCAGCAGGTCCTCGTCGTCGAGCTTCGAGGTGGCGTGGCGGTCCACCGCCAGCGCGAGGTCGCCGCGCGTCATTCCGCCGCCGTCGTCGGTGATGCCGATCCGCCGCCGCCCGCCGCCATCGGTGAAGATGTCGATGCGACCCGCGCCGGCATCGATGGCGTTCTCGACCAGTTCCTTCACCACGCTTGCCGGGCGTTCGACCACCTCGCCGGCCGCGATCCGGTTGACGACGGTTTCGGGAAGCTGGCGGACGGGCATATGGCAGGCGACTCGCGATTGGTCCGGCAATCTAGGCGGTTTTGCCGATTCAGGGGAGGGCGGCCGAACGCTCTCCCCGCTGTTCACGGGACGGAGTCCCGCCTCAATCGTCGTAACGTGCCGCACCGCGCTTCGCCTTGACGTTGCTCCGGCGTTTCTTGCTGTCGAGGCGGCGCTGTTTCGAGCCGAGCGTTGGTTTCGTGGGTCGGCGCAGCGTGGGGCGGATCGCGGCTTTGCGCAGCAAATCGATCAGGCGATCGATGGCGTCGGTGCGGTTGCGTTCCTGGGTGCGGAAGCGCTGGGCATGGATCACGATTACGCCGTCCCTCGTCATCCGCTGCCCGGCGAGACTCGCGAGCCGCGTCGCCACGTCCGGGGCGAGCGTCAGGCGGCGGGTGTCGAAGCGCAATTGAGCGGCGGTGGCGAGCTTATTGACGTTCTGGCCACCCGGACCTGAGGCGCGGACGAAACTGATCTCGATGTCGTCGTCGTCGATCGCGATATCGCGGGTGATCCGCACTGTGGCACTCACTGTTTTGTTCCCCCTCGCGGGGGGAATCAGACCGAGCACCTTAACCGATGTGCGTGCGTCAGTGTGCGGCCGGGTGCGGCGCGGGCTGGGCCGCCCCTGGTCGGGCGGTCGCCCCCGGCTGGGCTGCCGCCGGTTGCGTCGCCGCCTGCGCGCGTCCCACGACCACGGTCAGGAGCCCGTGCCCCCACAGCCGCTTTGCAACCGCTTTCGCCTGATCGAGGGTGACGGCCTCGACGATGGAATTGCGCTTCTCGATGTAGTCGATCGGCAAATTGTCCGTCTGGTATTGCAGCAGGCCGGTGGCGAGCTTCGAGGAGGTATCAAGCTCCAGCATCTGCGATCCCTTCAGGTAGGATTTGGCCTCGTCCAGCTCCTTCTGGGTTGGCCCATCTTCGGCGAAGCGCTGGATGACGTTGTTGATCGCATCGATGCTCTCGCCGGCGCGGTCGGCGCGGGTGCCCGTTGTGCCGGCGAACAGCGCCGAGTGATCCATCCACAACAGCGATTGCGAGACGGAATAAGCGAGGCCGCGCTTTTCGCGAACCTCGCGGTAGAGACGGGACGACAGCGAACCGCCGCCGAGAATATGGTTGTCGATGTAGGCGGCCATGAAATCCGGATCGTGACGCTTGACGCCGGGGCCGCCGAACATGACCACGGTCTGCGGCACGTCGAGCGGAACGAATGTACGTTGCGGCGGCTTGGTGGCGACGACGTCGGCAACAGGCGTGAGGTCGCCTTTCGCCGGCAGTCCTCCGAAGGTCTGATCCAGCAGCTTTGCGAGAGCGGCCGGCTCGATGTCGCCGACGACTGCGATCTTCAGCCCGTCCCTCGCCAGCACGTGGCGCACGTAGATCCTGAGGTCGTCGGTCGTGATCGGTGGAATGCTTTCGAGGGTGCCGTGCGACGGCCGGCCGTAAGGGTGATCGTCGAATGCGAGCTTGAGGAAATTGCGGCCGGCAAGTGCGTTGGGGTTGGTGGAGTTGCGGCGCAGCTCCGATATGATCTGCGATCGGATGCGCTCGACGTCGTCAGCGTCGAAGCGCGGGGAGGTGAGGGCGAGATGCAGCAGGTCGAATGCCTCGCCGCTGTGCTCCTTGAGCATCCGCAACGAGCCGCGGAAGCGGTCGCGTTCGATGCTGAAACTCAGTTCGATGGCGTGGCGGTCGAGCCTTTCACGGAAGGTCTTGGAGTCGAGATCGGCGGCGCCTTCGTCGAGCAGGCTTGCGACCATGTAGCCGACGCCCGGCTTGTCGGCCGGATCCTGCGCCGCGCCGCCCGCGAATGCATATTCCATCGCGACCAGCGGAACGGTCGCATCCTGAACGAACCAGGCCTCAATGCCTCCTGGCGTCACCAGATGCTGGATTTTCGTCGTCGCGAAAGCGGGAACGGTCATGAGGGACGTCACCGCGAAGCATATGGCGGCGAGCAGGCGGCGCGCCGCGCCGATCCGGGTGCGTCTCACGACCGCTTCTCCTCGTGCGCCGGCGTGGTGTCCTTGATCAGATAGCCCGTCACCGAGCGCGTCTTGACCAGCCACCTTTGCGCGGCCTCGCGAACCTGCGCGGCAGTGACCGCGCGGATACGGTCGGGCCAGGTTCTGATTTCGTCGACGCTCAATCCCACGGTCATGCCCGCGCCGTACCAGCGCGCCAGCGTCGTCTGACTGTCCTGGGCATAGACCGCCTGCGCGATTAACTGCGTCTTCACGCGCTCGAGGTCTTCAGCCGGAACGGGGTTGGCGGCGAGATGTGCGATCACGCCGTCGATGGCCTGCTCGACGGCGGCGAAACTGACGCCCGGCTTTGGCGCGACCGCGATCGTGAACTGGGTCGGATCGACCATGGTGCCCTGATAGGATGCGTTGGTGTTGACGGCGAGCGGCTTGTCGACCACCAGCGCGCGATAAAGATACGCGTTGCTGCCTTCGCCCATCAGTCGCGCAAGCACATCCAGCGCCGGACTTTCACCGGTTGCGGCGGTGGTCGCGGCCGGCACGAGATAATAACGCCGCAGCATCGGCTGTTCGACGCGAGGATCCGCGAGCGTGACCGTCCGCGACGCCACCGGCAGCGGTTCCTGCGGACGGATGCGAACCGGCGGAATCGCGGGCTGCGGGGGCACCTGACCGAATGTCTTTTCGATCTCTGGCCGGATTTTCTGCGCGTCCACGTCGCCGGCAATCACCAGCGTCGCGTTGTTCGGCGCATAGAACCGTTTGTAGAAGGCAAGCGCGTCCTTGCGGGTGAGCTTCTCGATCTCGTGGCGCCAGCCGATCACCGGGCGCCCATAGGGATGATTGAGGTACAGCGCCGCCATGATCTGTTCCGTCAGCCGCGCATCGGGATTGTTGGCCACGCGCATGTTGTATTCCTCGAGCACCACGTCGCGCTCGGGCAGCACGTTTTCGTCCTTCAGCACCAGGCCGGTCATGCGGTCGGCCTCGAACGCCATCATCGTCGCGAGTTGGTCGCGCGGCACGCGCTGGTAGTAGCCGGTGTAGTCGAAGTAGGTGAAGGCGTTCTCCTCGCCGCCAACGCGCAGCACTGTCTGGGAGAACTCGCCGGCCGGATGTTTGGCGGTGCCCTTGAACATCAGGTGCTCAAGGAAATGCGCGAGCCCCGATTTGCCCGGCGTTTCGTCCGCCGAGCCGACCTTGTACCAGATCATCTGCGTGACCACGGGCGTCCGGTGATCGGGAATGATGACGACCGCGAGTCCGTTCGGCAGGGTGAAGGTGGCCGGAGGCTGCGCGGTGACGGTCTGCGCCTGGGATGCCCCGAAGGCAAACAGGAATGCAAGGCACAGGGCCAGCGCCGTGGAAACGCGGGCTGTCAGTCGGGGTAATGCTGTCATGGTTTGCACCGGCGGCAAGCTATGGGAGCGTCACGGATTGCCGTCAGTCCTTGTGCTGGAGCCAATCATTGGGTCGCGGCGCCGTCAGGTCTTGATGACTGCCGCAGCAGATCCGTATGCCGATCCGTATCGTGCCAAGCGATCCGGGCAGGAAACCTCAGCCCGGTTCGTTCGTGCTGCCGGTCGCCCCCGTCAGTTTTTGCGTTCCTTGCCGGTGTTGATATCCATATACGTATTGCCGAGCACTTCCTTCGGTCCGGTGCCGTAAGCGTAGTTCGGCGATGGGGTCTGATATCCGGCCGGAGGCTGCGTCAGCTGTTCCCGTTCCGGTTCGCCCGTGAACGTTGCGGTCTGCGGCTTGTTGCCGCCGAAGAAGCTGAGGAACTTGCCCGAAAAACCGAGTTGAGAGGGGCTGAGCGACGGGTTGTCGTTCTGCGGCTTGCCTGGCTGATCGGTGTCAGCCCGCTGTGTGGTGCCGGAACCGTGCGTTGCGAGCTTGCTGGGCAGGATCGAGCGACCGCCTTCCTCGGAGGTGGGCTTGCGTTGCTTGCGAGCGGCAACCAACTCCTTGTGGCGCTCGACGTCGGGATCCTTCGGCCAGTTCGGGTCTCTGATTTCGGTCGCGGCGGAGCCTGGCGGGGGCAGATCGATCTTGGGCGGAATCACCAGCGGCGACCGCTCGCGATAGTCGATGCCCTTGTTGTCCATGTTGGTCCCGCCGATGCCGCTCATCAGGTTGTGGATGATTTTCTCCTCGAAAGTGGCGTCGTCATCGTCGTCCTGGGCGCGGGCCATGCCGGAGGACAACACGATGGCGATGCTTGCGGCGGCGACGGCGAAACGAACGCCGCGCAGCCACGTCCCCCGAGCCTCGGGCACATCACGATCATTCCGTCCGGTTTTGCGCATCGCGTTCATCCTGTTCAGTATTTTCGAAGGACCGCGGGCCGGAGACCGCCTGCGCTCCGGGCCATCCCTATCGTCCGGGATCAGGGCGCTTTTGCGGCGGGTGTTCCGAAGAAGGAATCATACAACAGGGCTATCACCCCGGCAACGATCGCCACGTCGGCGATGTTGAATACGTACCAGCCATAGGTTTTTCCCGCGAACTGAACGTGAAACAGCGCGAAATCCACCACTGCACCATAGGCGAAGCGGTCGATGGCGTTGCCGATGGCGCCGCCGATGATGAGGCCGAGACCAATTGTCGCCGTGCGGGTGTTTGAGCGCGCCATCCAGATCGCCAGCAGCACCACCGCAACCGCCTTGACCGCGAGCAGGATCGCCGCGCCCACCGGACTGTCGGTCTGGAACCAGCCGTAGCTGATGCCAGTATTCCAGGCCAGCACCAGGTCGAAGAACGGCGTAACGTTGACTGCGCCGCGATGACCGATATCGAACACGTAAAGCAGCCACAGCTTCGAGGCCTGATCGAGGATCAGCGCGAGGGCGGCTGCGATGATGCCTGAACGGAGAGGAGGGGTCATGCGCCGGCCGCTCTTGTCCTTCTCCCCGCTTGGGAGAAGGTGCGTTCGCGAAACGAAGACGAAGGAGGAGGGGCTGCGCCTGCCTCCACATGCCGCGTCGTTCCCGCCAAGGCCGGGCCCCATATGCCGAGTGGTTGCGATTTGACTGCGTTGGTCAATTTTATTTGATGCCTGGGGTTATGGGTCCCTGCGTTCGCAGAGGCGACGAAAGTGCTTGTAGACGCGTTGCCGTTTAATTGAACACGGACGACAAAGACAGAATGACGACGAAATAGATTACGCAGTCACCCCCAGCGCCTTCCATTCGCGAAGCGCCTGCGCGTCCCGCGGTGACACGTCGGGATACTCCTTGTCGTCGCCGACGGTCGGCAGGATCTTCCACGACCGGGCGCACTTGATGCCCTCGGCTTTCTCGACCACCACGGCGACGCCCTGCACGCTCGGCAGACGGAACGCGTCAGCCGGCGCGTCGCCCTCCCGCACCTCATAGTTCGAGGTGATGCAGACCTCGGCGAGGTCGACGTCGAACAATGTCGCCAGCATGGCGCGGTCGGCGACATAGACGATCGGCGAGGCTTCCAGCGAGGAGCCGATCCGCTTGGCGGCGCGTTCAAGTTCCAGTGCGCCGGTGACGACGCTGCGCACGGCGCGGATGGTCTCCCACTTCGCGGCCAGGGCGTCGTCGCGGAAATTGTCGAAACTCTCGGGAAACGTCGTCAGGTGCACCGACGGCTCCGCGTCCGGGCGATACAGCCGCCACGCTTCCTCTGTCGTGAACGACAGCACCGGCGCCAGCCATTTCAGGATCGCGTCGCAAAGCGTATCGATCACGGTGAGCGCCGCCTTGCGCGCCGCCGATGACGGCGGATCGCAATACAGCGTGTCTTTGCGGATATCGAAATAGAACGCCGAGAGTTCGGTGTTCATGAAGGCCGCGAGACTGGCGATCACGACCTTGTAATCGAAATCCGCGTAGGCCTTGCGCACCACTTCGCTCTGCGCCGCCAACTGGTGCAGCATCAGGCGTTCCAGTTCGGGCATGTCGGCGAACGCGACCGCGTCGCCGCGCTCGAAGTGATGCAGCGTGCCGAGCATCCAGCGGATGGTGTTGCGCAGCTTGCGGTAGGTCTCAATGGTGTTCTTGAGGATTTCCGCGCCGATGCGCTGGTCGTCGGCGTAGTCCGTGGCGCAGACCCACAGCCGCAGGATGTCGGCGCCGGACTCCTTGATGACCTTCTGCGGATCGACCGTATTGCCGAGCGACTTCGACATCTTGCGGCCGTTCTCGTCGAGCGTGAAGCCGTGCGTCAGCACCACGTCGTAAGGCGCGCGGCCCCGCGTGCCGCAGCTTTCCAGGAGCGAGGAGTGAAACCAGCCGCGATGCTGGTCGCTGCCTTCCAGATACATCACGGTATCGCGACCGCCATCGACCTTGCGCTTGATGCCGGCGAGGCCGGGGAAATGCACGGGATCTTCCAGCACGAAGGCGTGGGTGGAGCCGGAGTCGAACCAGACGTCGAGGATGTCGTCGACTTTCTGCCAGTCCTCATTGGCACGTGAGCCGAGGAAGCGTTCGCGCGCACCCTCGGTGTACCAGGCATCGGCGCCTTCCTTCTCGAAGGCGTCGGTGATGCGCTTGTTGACGGCCTCGTCGATCAGGATTTCGGCGGAGCCGTCGCCCTTTTCGCGCACGAATACCGCGATCGGCACGCCCCAGGCGCGCTGGCGCGAGATCACCCAGTCCGGCCGGTTGGCGATCATGCCGGTGATGCGGTTCTGTCCTTGCGGCGGCACCCATTGCGTCACGCTGATCGCTTGCAGCGCGCGGGCGCGCAAGGTGTCGCCGGGCTTTGCCTTGCCGTGGTCCGCGATATCCGTAGCTCCGGCTTTGGCCGGAGCGTTCAGAATATCCCTGTCCATCGCGATGAACCACTGCGGCGTATTGCGGAAGATCACCGGCTTCTTCGAGCGCCACGAATGCGGGTACTGGTGTTTCAAACGCCCGCGCGCCAGCAGCATGTTGCGCTCGACCAGCGCCTTGATGACGGCGTCGTTGGCGTCGCCCTTCTCGCCCTTGTCGGTGAGCACGCGCTTGCCCGTAAAGCCCGGAGCCTGCGCGGTGAGCGCGCCGTTCTCGTCGACGGTGTAGGGGATCGCGGTCGTGATGCCGCGCGCCTCAAGCTCGCGCGCATTCGCCGTCCAGATGTCGAAGTCCTCGCGGCCGTGTCCCGGCGCGGTGTGGACGAAGCCGGTGCCGGTATCGTCGGTGACGTGATCGCCTGCCAGCAGCGGCACGGTGAAGTCGTAGCCGCCGGACAGGCCGTTCAACGGGTGCGCGCACTCCACCGCATCCAGCGTATCGGCGGGAATGTCGCGGATCTTCTCGTAGGCCGTGACGCGCGCCTGCTTGAAGACGTCGGCGGCGAGATTGTCAGCCAGGATCAGAAGATCGCCGGTCTTGGCCCAGTTGTCGGCAGGTGCATCGGTGACCTTGTAAAGGCCGTAGGCGATCTTGTTCGAGAAGCTGATGGCGCGATTGCCCGGCAGCGTCCACGGCGTCGTGGTCCAGATCACAACGCTCGCCTGCGCCAGCACGCCGTGCGCCGGCGAGGTCACCGGAAATTTCACCCAGACGGTATCCGAGGTGTGGTCCTCGTACTCGACCTCGGCCTCCGCGAGCGCGGTCTTCTCGACCACGCTCCACATCACCGGCTTGGAGCCGCGATAGAGCGTGCCGTTGGCGGCGAACTTCATCAGTTCGCGCGCGATCTGCGCCTCGGCAGGATAGGTCATGGTGGCGTAGGGATGGTCCCAGTCGCCGATGATGCCGAGCCGCTTGAACTCCTCGCGTTGGACGTTCAGCCAGTGCTCGGCGTAGGCGCGGCATTCCTTGCGGAACGCGACCATCGCGGCCGGCTCCTTGAAGTTCGGCTTCGCCTTGCCCTTGGAGCGGTAGTTCTCCTCCTCGATCTTCCATTCGATCGGTAGGCCGTGGCAGTCCCAGCCCGGCACGTAATTGGAATCGTGCCCCAGCATCTGCTGGCTTTTGGTCACGACGTCCTTGAGGATCTTGTTCAGCGCATGGCCGATATGGATATGCCCGTTGGCGTAAGGCGGGCCGTCATGCAGCACGAATTTCGGCCGCCCCTTCGCGCGCTCGCGGAGCTGCCCGTAAAGATCGATCTCGTTCCAGCGTTTGAGGGTCTCCGGCTCGCGCTGCGGCAGTCCGGCGCGCATCGGAAATTCCGTCTGCGGCAGGTAGAGGGTTTTGGAATAGTCAGGGGCGTTGGACTTTTTCAGCTTTTCGGTCATGGCGGGTGAATAGCGTGTTTTGGCGGGAAGGGGAAACCCGGTTTGGCAGCTCTTTCTTCCCTCTCCCCTTGCGGGAGAGGGTGGCGAGGTGAGCGTAGCGAAACTGAGCCGGGTGAGGGGTTGTTTATCCGACCCAGCATCTGCCCCCTCACCCGCTTCGCGGCTCCGCCGCTCAGCACCCTCTCCCGCAAGGGGAGAGGGAGGAAGCGCGACTCATCCGATCTCTCCCAGCTTCGGGAACGCGTCGGGCGCGGCCGCGAGTATGGCCCGTGCGATGTCGGCATCGCTGTCCATCCGGCGAACCAGCGTCTCGACGCTGTCGAATTTCAATTCCTCGCGAATGAAACCGATGAAGGCCACGTCCAGCGTGGTGCCGTAGAGGTCGCCCTTGAAGTCGAACAGGAACACTTCAAGCAGCGGCGCGCCGTTGTCGAAGGTCGGTCGGCGGCCGAAACTCGCCACGCCGTCGAAGCGCCGCTGATCCTTTCCCTGGCCGCGTCCCACCCTCACGGCATAGACGCCGTGCCTGAGCCCGCAATCCTTGTCGAGGCGGATATTGGCGGTGGGATAACCGAGCCCCGCGCCGCGCTTGTCGCCGTGGATCACCTCGCCGGTCACGAACCACGGTCCGCCGAGCATGGCGGTAGCATCCGCGATCTGGCCTTCCGCCAGCGCCATGCGGATCGCGCTGGATGACACGGGCCGCTCATCGATGTCGATATGGGGCTGCACGTCGACCTCGATGCCGAAGCGCGTCGCCTCGCTCGCCAAAAGGCTGGGCGAACCGACCCGGCCTTTGCCGAAATGGAAATCGTAACCGACGGCGATGCCGCTGATGCCGAGGCGGTCGATCAGATCATGGTGAATGAAATCCTGCGCCGTGGTGCCGGCTCGTGCGGCGTCGAAAGTCATGACCACGGCCCCGGCGAGGCCCGTTCCCGCCAGCAGCCGCAGCTTGTTGGTCTCGTCGGTCAGGCGGAATTGCGGGGTGTTGGGGCTGAAAAACTTTCGCGGGTGCGGCTCGAAGGTGACGGCAAAAGCCGGCTTCCCACGGGCGCGCGACATTCGGAGTGCCGCCGCGATCACCGCGCGGTGGCCGAGATGCACGCCGTCGAAATTGCCCATCGCCACCACCGAACCCTTGGGAATCGCAGCGGCGGCAGGCGTGGTGTCGCGGATGATGGCAAATCGGGAGGTCATTACCGTTTCGTTGATGGGTGGGGAGGCGGTTGAAGTCAAGCGCGCCGGCCAGCCTTTTCGGAGTACGGGCCCGGCATCCCTTCCCGGATTAACGCGCTGTTTAAGGGCTGGGGAGTAGGAAGGCGAGCCGACCCGCGGGGGCAGGACCGGCGAATTCCGGCATGCTCCCAGGATGGCCCGCACAGGCGGGCCTTTGACGATTTCGGCACACATAGAATGTGGCGTGCAGGGGGTTCAAAATGGCAGTAGACTTGTCGATGTCGGTACTTGTGGTGGACGATTACAACACCATGATCCGCATCATCCGGAATCTTCTCAAGCAGCTTGGGTTCGAGAACATCGACGACGCCAGCGACGGTTCGGCGGCGCTGAACAAGATGCGCACCAAGAAATACGGCCTCGTGATCTCCGACTGGAACATGGAGCCGATGACCGGCTACGACCTGCTCAAGGAAGTCCGCGCCGACGCTAATCTCGCGATGACGCCGTTCATCATGATCACGGCGGAGTCGAAGACCGAGAACGTGATCGCAGCCAAGAAGGCCGGCGTGAACAACTACATCGTCAAGCCGTTCAACGCGGCGACGCTGAAGAACAAGATCGAAGCGGTGTTTCCCGACAGCGTTCCGGCGTAATCGCTGACGCTCTTCGAGCTGACGTCGTTTCGATGTCTGCTGACGAGATGTCTTCAGTCATGCCCGTGCTTGTCACGGGCATCCACGTCTTAGAGTCGTTCACGGCCTGATGGAATCGGAATGTCGATCTTCTTTACCTGTCCCCGATGGGGAGAGGTCGGCACGCAGTGCCGGGTGAGGGGGCAGCGCTCACTGTCAGACGTGAGCCTCACCACTTCAGTTCGCGCATCAGCGCCAGCGGCGGATGGCCGAACAATTCCTTGACCGAGGCCGGATCGAGTTGTTCGACGCCGGCGAATTCCTCGGAATGGATGCCGCGCGTCAGGAACAGTAGGTCGATGCCGAAGGCGTGGGCGCCCATCAGGTCCGTGCGCACGGAATCGCCGATGGCGAGCACCCGGTTCAGTGGCGTGTCCTCGCCGCGCCGTTCCCGCGCCAGCGCCATGGCGCGTTCGTAGATCGGCCGGTGCGGCTTGCCGTAAAAAATTACCTCGCCGCCGAGTTCGCGATAGAGTTCGGCAATCGCGCCGGCGCAATAAAGCAGACGGTCTCCGCTTTCGACGACGATATCGGGGTTGGCGCAGATCAGCGGCAGCCTGCGTTCGCGCGCCTGCATCATCAAGGCGCGATAGTCCTCCGCCGTTTCGGTCTCGTCATCGAACGGACCGGTGCAGATGATGTAGTTAGCGCGCTCGATCGGGGCGAATACGGGATCGAGGCCGCTGTGGATGGAACTGTCGCGCTCCGGACCGAGCCAGTAGACAGCCTTGTCAGGATGCTCGGCGACGTAGCAACGCGCCAGATCGCCGGATGACGTGATGGCGTCATAGCTATTGTCGGGGACGCCGAATTTGCGCAACTGCCGCTGCACCGCCTCGGCGGGACGCGGCGCGTTGGTGATGAGAATGACGGTGCCGCCCTTGTCGCGGAAGGTTTTCAGCGCCGCGCAGGCTTCGGGAAAGGACACGAGGCCGTTGTGGACGACGCCCCAGATGTCGCTCAGCACGACATCCCTGCCGGTCGCGAGGTCCCGCAGATGGTCGACGAAACGAAGGGCCGTCATTGCGCTTGGATACTCTTTAGGCCACGCTGCCGGCGCGGCGCGCCAGTGCGGCGGCGCCGGTCAGGCGGGTCGGATGGTCGGGCTTGATGGCGCCGATCCTCGGCTTGTCGGCCGTGTCTGTGGCTGCGTCCGGGCGCAGTGGTCGCGGCGCGGCGAACAGAACACCCTGACCGAAGCGGATGTCGTAGTCGAGCAGGTCGACCACCGCGCGCTCGTCCTCGATCCTCTCCGCGATCAGGTCGATGCCGAATCGTCCGAGCAGATCGGAGATGTCGGCCGGATGGATGTCGGAGGCCGATGTCTGATGCGGGTCGAGGAGGAGCGATGCCGGCACCTTGATGAAGCGGACGCCGCGGTCGGCCAGTTCGCGCGGCTCGATGCGCAGGTCGGTCACATGGTCGATGGAGAACCTGTAGCCGCGCTGCGCCAGCGCGGCGAGGTGCTCGCTTTCGGTGAGGCCGAGGTTGCGCAGCGTGCTGTGCCTGAATTCGAGGATCAGCGAAGGCGCCAGCGCGCGATTGGCTTCGAGAAAATCGAGACACTGCCCGAATGCGGCGCGGTTGCCGAGCGTCGCCGCGGCGAGGTTGCAGAACAGGCTGGCGTCCTTGTTGCGCATTTGCAGCCGGCGCAACACCTCCATGCAGCGCACCACCACCATGTTATCGATGCGTCCCATCAGGCCGGCCGCTTCGGCGGCGGGGATGAAATCGCTGGCCGCCACGAATGTGCCGTGGGCATCGCGCAGCCGCGTCACCGCTTCGTAATAGCGCGTCTTGCGCTGCGGAAGCGTGACGATGGGCTGCAGGAAGATATCGACATTGTTGCCCTCGATGGCGCTCCTGATCGTGGTCAGTATCGGCGCGTCATTGCGGTTCGGTGCAGGGCTCGCCGCGGCCGGCCGGACGGGAGCAGGCGCGGGCGCCGCAACCCGAACCGGGGGTGGGGGCTCGGGCATCGGAGGCGGGCCGGCTGCCGGCAGCGACACCAGGATGTCCTCATGAGCGGCGACCGAGGCGGCGAGCTGCCTGACCAGCCCGCCAAGCTCGCTGATTTCCCCGAGCGCGGATTGAAGCCCCGATTGAACGCGGTCGTGCGAGGCGGAACTGGCCGAAGCCACCTTGCTCTCGGCGGCTGCGAGGCGGCGTCCGAATTCAGTGACCTGGCGGGCGAGGTCGGCGATGCCGTGCGACAGATCGGCGATCTGGCCGTCGACGTCGCTGCGGTCGCGCATCCGCATGGCGACAGCGTTGTAGAGAATGAGGAAGGTCAGGGCCGCCAGCGCCACGACGGCGGCTTCCGACGGGCGCAGGCTGGTCAGCGAATAGAGCGCGACGCCGAGCGAGCCGGAGACCAGCACCATGCAGATGGCGACGAAAATCGTGGACATGCGGATCATCTGGCGCGAAAAAGCTCCCGCCGCCGGACGATTCCCGGCGCTTTCGGACCGTCACACTATCATTATCGGTGATTCGGCGAGCAGTCTTCTACCGTTTCCGCCGGAATCGGACCAGACGCTCAGGCGACCGCGCGAATCACCCTGGCGACCTTGTCGATGATCTCGCCGATCTGGTCGTCGCTGGCGATCAGCGGCGGGGTCAGCGCCAGCGTGTCGCCGGCGATCCGCATCATCACGTCGTGGTCATGGAAGCCGCTTCTCAGCGCCGCGAAGCCGCGGTCGCCCGGGCCGTTGCCGTTGGGGGCAAGATCGATGCCTGCCGTGATTCCGACGGTGCGGATATCGACCACGTTGGGCTCGCTGCGCAGGCTCATCACCGCGTCGGCGAATGTCGGCTCGAGTGCCCTGGCGCGCTCGAACAGCTTTTCGTCGCGATAGATGTCGAGGGTGGCGAGGCCGGCGGCGCAGGCCAGCGGGTGCGCCGAATAGGTATAGCCGTGGAACAGTTCCACCGCGTTGGGCGGGCCGGACATGAAGGCGTCGTGGATGGTGTCGCGCACCAGCACGCCGCCCATCGGAGCCGCGCCGTTGGTGATCCCCTTGGCGAAGGTGATCATGTCCGGCAGCACGCCGTAGCGTTCAGCGGCGAATGCGTAGCCGAGCCGGCCGAAGCCGGTGATGACCTCGTCGAAGATCAGCAGGATGCCGTGCCTTTCGGTGATCTCGCGCAGCCGCTTGAGATAGCCCTTGGGCGCCGGCAGCACACCGGTCGATCCCGCCATCGGCTCGACGATCACGGCGGCGATGGTGTTGGCGCCGTGCAGGCTGACGAGGCGCTCCAGTTCGTCGGCGAAATGCGCGCCGTAATCAGGCTCGCCCTTGCTGAAGGCCTGCTTCTCGCGATCGTAGGTGGATTGCAGATGGTCGACGCCGGTGAGCAGTGTGCCGAACATCTTGCGGTTGCTGACGATACCGCCGACCGAGGTGCCGCCGAAGCCGACGCCGTGATAGCCGCGCTCGCGGCCGATCAGGCGGATGCGGCTGCCCTGGCCGTTGATCTGGTGATAGGCCAGCGCAACCTTCAGCGCGGTGTCCGCGGCCTCCGATCCCGAATTGCAGAAGAACACGTGATCGAGCCCGTTCGGCGCGAGCGCGGCGATGCGGTTGGCAAGCTCGAACGCCTGCGGAATGCCGAACTGGAACGGCGGCGCGAAGTCCAGCGCTTCGGCCTGCTTGCCGATCGCCGACGCGATTTCCGCGCGGCCGTGACCCGCATTGCAGCACCACATGCCCGCGGCGCCGTCGATGATCTTGCGGCCGTCGGTTGAGAAATAGTGCATGCCCTTGGCGCCGGCGATCAGCCTGGGCGCCGCCTTGAAGGCGCGGTTGGCGGTGAACGGCATCCAGAACGCAGCCAGATCGTTCGGCGCGGGCGGGGCAGGGCTCTTGTCTAGCATCGGAGGCCTCTTCTTTTCGTCTCGGCATGTTCAGCGGCAGCCTACCCCCTTTTCGCAAGGCTGCGAAATGCGGTTTGCCGCATCGAGCCCATGTGCGCCCGGACGTTGCGTGAATTGTGTCGGAAGCTCGCCGGCGGCACGCGTTCGGCCATGGCGGCTCCGGGGCAGGCGGACGTCCGCGCAGACATATACTACCTTTAGTATATAAGTTCATTCATACACACTTAATGGTTGTATGGCTTAGTCTATTGCATGATGCTCCTCGGCAAACTCTCCGTTTTATCCAGATTGCGCCGGCTCGCGCGCTGCGCACGCGGCGCGTCGGCGGTCGAGTTCGCGATGTTGCTGCCGCTGTTCCTGGTGCTGGTGTTCGGCATCGTCGTGTTCGGCTCCTACTTCACGATGGTGCACGGCGTGCAGCAGCTCGCCGCGGAAGCGGCGCGCTGCTCGGTCGCCGGCCTGAGCGAGGCGGAGCGGGCGAGTCTCGCCGAAAGCTACATCACCGCGAATGCCGGCTCGTATCCGCTTTTGCAGCCGGCCCGTCTGTCGGTAAGCGCGGCAACGTCAGGCAGCGACGTTTTCGTGGTCACCGTCAACTACGACGCCTCCGGAAACTTCCTTCTGGCGCTGCCCTTCGTGCCGTCGCCGCCGACCACCATCGTCCGCTCGGCGGCGATCCCCTTCGGCGGCTTTTGAGGAGACGTGCGATGCCAAACCTGCTTCGGCGCTTTGTCTCGGATACGCGCGGCAACTTCGCGATCATGGGCGCCGGATGCATGGTGCTGGTGCTGGGCTGCGCCGCGCTCGGCGTCGATATCGGCTCGATCTATGCCGATCGCCGCAAGTCGCAGAGCGCGGCCGACCTCGCGGCCATCGTCGCGGCCGGCAACATCTCCAAGGCCGCCAGCGCCGCGGCCGCCACGGTGGCGGCCAACGGTTATCCGACGAGCGCGCTGGTCTCGGTCGAACTCGGCAACTATACCCCCAACGCCGCGCTCGCGCCGCAGGCGCGCTTTGCGACTCCCGCGACCGGGGTCGCCAACGCGGCACGGGTGACGCTGCGCACGCAGACCCCGCTTTACTTCGCGCGCGTGTTCACCGGGACCAACGACTTCGACGTCACCACCCGCGCCACCGCGGCAAGCACCGCGATGGCGTCGTTCGCGATCGGCTCGCGCCTGCTCGCGCTGGACGGCGGCCTGCTTAACGCCGTGCTCGGCCGCATGCTGGGAACGACGCTGTCTTTGTCGGTGATGGACTATCAGGCGCTGATCGATGCCCATATCGACGCCTTCGATTTCCTGAACGCGCTGGCGACGCGGCTCGACCTGACCGGCGGCACCTACGACTCCGTGCTGTCGGGCAACGTGAAGGTCGCAGACATCGCGGCGGCGATGTTGAGCGCGCAGCAGGCGGCGAACGGCCTGAACGCGGCGACCGCGGCGCTGTCGAACATCTCGCAGGCGCTTGCCGGGCTGACCACCACCATCGCACCGGGGTCGCTGATCGACGTCGGTCTCTATTCGGCGATGACGGTCGGCTCACAGCCGAAAACCGGCGCCAGCGTCTCGGTGTTCGACCTGCTGTCAGCGACGGGCGCGATCGCCAACGGCGCCAACCAGATCGCGGCGTCCGTCAATCTCGGCCTGCCCGGCATCGCCGCCGTCTCGGTGACGGCGACCATCGGCGAGCATCCGCAAGGCAAAAGCTGGATGACGGTGGGGACCGAAGGCGCAAGCGTGCATACCGCGCAGACGCGGGTTCTGGTGACGATCAAGCTGCTCGGCAGCGGAGCGGTGCCGGCGGTCAATCTGCCGCTTTATGTCGAGGTCGCGTCCGGGACTGCAACACTCGATGGCGTGAGTTGCGGCCGCCCCGACGTGACGTCGTCGACCGTCACCCTTGGCGTTACGCCCGGCGTGGTCGATGCCTGGATCGGTAACGTGTCGGCGGCTGAGATGACCAACTTCACCAGCAAGCCCGATCCGGGTCACGCGACGCTGGTCAATCTCGGCGCGGTCACCGTGACCGGCCGCGCTCATGCCGGCATGGGCAACACCGCGCCGACGCCGGTGTCTTTCAGCTATGCCGACATCGCCGCCCAGACGAAGAAGACCGTGACCACCACCGATTTCACCTCGTCGCTGACCGCAAGCCTGCTCGGCGATCTCTCGCTCAAGGTCAATGTCGGGCCGCTCGGCCTGCCGATACCCGGCCTCGGGCCGGCCGTGACCGGAATCATCGGCGGTGCCACGGCGTCGATCGATCAGGTGCTGGCCTCTGTGCTCGCGACGCTTGGCATCGGCATCGGGCAGGCCGATGTCTGGATCTCCGGCATTCGCTGCGACGGCGCGGTGCTGGTGAATTGAGGCAAATCCGGATTGGCGTCATATCTCCTTCCCTCTCCGTTGCGGGGGCCGGGCGGGTCGACGACATGAAAATTTAGCTATGCCCGCTTTACGTTTCGATATATGCAAATGAATACGACGAGGATGCGCCTCGGGCGCGGGTTCTTGTTTGCGACGATCCGGAGAAGAGAATGTCGACAGGCACAGTGAAGTGGTTCAACAGCCAAAAGGGTTTGGATTTATTCAGCCCGATGGCGGCGGCAATGACGTGTTCGTCCACATCAGCGCCGTTCAGCGCGCCGGGCTCAGCAGTCTCGGAGAAGGCCAGAAGGTCTCATTCGAAGCCAGGACGGACAAGACGCGCGGCAAGGTGAGCGCGGAAAATCTGTCGCTGAGGTGACTGTCCATCCAGGCTCTGCCGATTTCGCGTCCGAATGCTCGCCATTCCGGCCCTCTCAGCGCCGGCCGGCTGGAAAAACCTGAGCGGATGTGGTGGCCGGTTTCGAGCATGGCCGCGCGTTCGTCGGCCATGCCGGCGTATCGTCCGGGAGCGCGGACATCGCCATCACCGCTTCTCAGTGCTGCTGATTCCCGCCGGGCAGTTGCGGACGCTGCGGTTTTTCACAGTTGCAATCGTTGGACGTTTTTCCGCTCCCGCGACGCGCTTCTGGTCGACGCCGCGTCCTGGCGCTCGCCAGGAGATTCGGCCGGGACGGGGCGCAGTTGATCGGGCTATCGAGTATATAAGTACTTTTCGGTGCACGAAAATATTTTTAAATGGAGTGTGTGCATCTCCGGTCCTGAACGCCTGCGGAGTCGCGGTGGTCCCCGCGCCGCGGTCGAAGATAGGCATTAGCGTGGCTGCGGTGGGTCGGGTATGCTGGGAGGTTGCGACGGGCATCGCCATGAAACCGCCCGATCGCAACACTCAGGTCCTTGCATGAAGGATGATGGACAGAAAAGCCTGCTGCAATGGCTGGCTCCGGAGCTTGCGGCGAAGGGTGTCCTGCTGAACGAACCGTGGGTCCCACTCAGCGCGCGTCAGGTCGAGGAGATGTTCCCGGTCAAGCCACTGGCGATCGCGGCCTTGATGATGGTCGCGGTTGAACCTTTCGCGATCGACTATTTGAGACAGGCGCCCGTCCTTGTCGTGGCGGCGGCGCAGGGCATGGAATGCTTCCGGCCAATGGAACGGGAATTCGTGCTGCGGAATTGGCAGGCGGCCATCCATGATCGTCCGAAACTGCGCGATCTCTTGAAATGCTACGGACTCGTCCGGCCGTTACGGGCGCTCCGGGGAGAAGCGTTCCGGGCCGGCCCGGCCGAATATCAGGTTGTTCAGAATTTGTGCGACGTTCCACCGTCACCGCTGGCGCAGGCGATCCCAACATCGATCCGCCAGCAGCACACCTGGCTGCGCGCGCTCGATGAATGGTCCGAGACCATGGATCGCCGCGAGCAGAGCGCCAGGGCTCTTTTTGACTGGGCGGTATGCGCGATGGGCCATCATGTGGAGGCCGGCGGCACGCTGGATCAGGCCTCTGCCGTTGCAGATTACGCGGCGATCCATATCGACACCTTCAATCGGCGGTGGAGCTATCAACGTGCTTTCCGGGCCGCGCTCGAATGGCACGACGAACTCGCGCGAGCGAGCAGCGAGAAGGCGTATTTCCTCACCCACAAAATGGAGTGGGACGAGGTGATCGACTACGGCGATCTGCCGGGCAGCGCGACGATCGAAGGCTACGAAATGGTCGCGCTGCAGACCGGCGCGGCGCTTCACGCCGAGGGCGCGGATATGCATCATTGCGTCGCGAGCTACGCGGGAAATGTCATCCGAGGGTTCAGCCGGATTTTCTCGGTGCGCAAGGACGGACGGCGGGTCGCGACCTTCGAGATCGGCAAGTCGGGCTTTTTGCTGGCCTCTGGCGAGTTTCTTCAATTGCCCTCCAGCAAGGGACCGCTTTACAAGCTCATTCAGCTCAAGGGACCCTACAACGCCGAGGTCCCGCAAGAGGTCGAACAGGCGATCCGCGCCTTTATTTCCGGCCTGAACGACACGGCTCGCGCCGCCGGATGAGCGTGTCGCCGCTGCTTGCGCAAGACCATCGGACGCATCCTGCGTGACGACGAGCGGTCCGCGTGAACAGACCGGCATTGCCGCTGATTCCGGACCTTCAGCCCGCGACGCTATCACCACGACCTACATAACGCTTTGAAAATAAAGGAATTTATCTGTTTGTCCGGGTTGACATGCTGCGGTGCACATACCAATGTTTGCCGACAGGACGGAACGCCGCCAGGCGATCCGCTGGATTTGCGTCTGTTATCGATCCGCTGAGCAAAAGCCCGTTCCACGCGAGCACTCGAAACGAGCGGCATTGATAGGTTGCTGTCGAACAGAACGAACGAGACGACGAAAGGAAGGTCCCAATGGCCAACACAACCGCGGAGCTCGAAGCGCTCCTCACACAGCGTTCGCTGACCGATCCGCAGCTTCTGGCTGCGGTGGAGGCTTCGGCGGACTTTCGGATCCTGCCTGACGCCACGGTTCTCAAGATCGGCGGACAAAGCGTCATCGACCGCGGCCGCGCGGCGGTTTATCCGCTCGTGGACGAGATCGTCGCCGCCCGCAAGAACCACAAACTGCTGATCGGGACCGGCGCGGGGACCCGCGCCCGCCATCTTTACTCGGTCGCGGCCGGGCTCGGCTTGCCGGCGGGCGTGCTGTCGCAACTTGGAGCCGCGGTCGCCAATCAGAACGCCGTGATGCTGGGGCAGCTTCTTGCGAAGTACGGAATATCGGCGGTCGACGGCGCCGGCCTTTCGGCCGTGCCGCTCTACCTCGCCGAGGTAAACGGCGTCGTCTTCAGTGGCATGCCGCCTTACGGTCTCTGGATGCGGCCTGCCGCCGAGGGTGTCATCCCTCCCTACCGGACCGACGCCGGGTGCTTCCTTGTCGCCGAACAGTTCGGCTGCAAGGCGATGATCTTCGTGAAGGATGAGGACGGCCTCTACACGGCCAACCCGAAGACCTCGAAGGACGCCACCCTGATCCCGAAGATCTCCGTGGCCGAAATGAAGGCCAAGGGACTTCACGACTCGATCCTTGAATTCCGGATGCTCGACCTGCTCGAATCCGCACGCCATGTCCGGCAGGTGCAGGTTGTGAACGGCCTCGTGCCCGGCAATCTGACCCGTGCGCTTGCCGGTGAGCACGTCGGCACCATCATCACCGCGAGCTAAGAGGGATCGTCATGGCCAACACGACCAACAATATCAAACACGTCGCTTCGCCGCTCGCGCGCCAGACCCTGCTCGACAGCGAACTCACCGATCCCGTCGCCGGCAAGCGACCGATCCGGCTCCTGCCCTGGCTTCAGGTGGTGAAGATCGGCGGCCGCTCCATCATGGATCGCGGCCGGGACGCGATCCTCCCGATCGTGGACGAAATCCGGAAACTGTTGCCGGAGCACCGTCTGCTGATCCTGACCGGCGCCGGCATCCGCGCCCGCCATGTCTATGGCGTGGGCCTCGATCTCGGCCTGCCGGTCGGGTCGCTCGCCCCGCTCGCCGCGACGGAGGCCGGACAGAACGGTCACATTCTGGCGTCGCTGCTCGCCCCGGAAAGCGTCTCCTATGTCGAGCACCCGACCATCGCCAACCAGTTGGCGATCCACCTTTCCGCGGCCCGCGCGGTCGTGGGAAGCGCCTTTCCTCCCTATCACCACCACGAATTTCCGGGCTCTCGGATTCCGCCTCACCGGGCGGACACCGGCGCGTTCCTGCTCGCCGACGCGCTCGGAGCGGCCGGCCTCACGATCGTGGAGGACGTCGATGGCGTGTATACCGCCGACCCCAACGGTCCCGACGGAAAGAAGGCGCAACTGCTTCGCGAGACGAGCGTCGCCGACCTCACAAAAATCAAGGGCACGCTGCCGGTCGACAGGGCGTTCGTCGATGTGATCGCGACCGCGCGCCACATCGAGCACGTGCAGGTCGTGAACGGGCTCGTACCGGGTCGGCTCACCGCGGCGCTGCGCGGCGAGCACGTCGGCACGATCATCCACACCGGCGCGCGTCAGGTCTGAGTTAGTTCCGCGTAGCGATCTGATGCCGCAGAACGGGGCGGAACAATCGTTCCGGCCCGTTTCCTGTTTGGATCAATCAATAGGCCGTCGATTTCGAAGCAAGCTGCCGGGATCACCGGAGTGCTTTTCGGATGCCTGTGGCGCTTGTCAGCCGCCGAATGCCGCAGCCCGGCCCAACTCCGTGACTTTTCCGAGAGTTATCTGAGACGAACGCCGGCCTGCAATGGCGCTTTCGTTACGGTGTAACCTGCGCTATATAACGTACGCTATATATTATATCTATATAGCGTACGGGCGGGCTTGGATGGCGATTGAAGCGCTGGTCACCCTGAAAAGCGAGAACGTTCCGGCCGTCGGGCGCGAGCGGTTGAAACTGCTCGAGGCGGTCGCGCGCGAGGGCAGCATTTCCGCCGGCGCAAGGGCGATCGGCATCACCTACAAGGCGGCGTGGGATGGCCTCGACGCGATGGCCAACCTTTTCGGCAAACCGTTGCTGGTCAGCCGCGCGGGCGGGCGCGCCGGGGGCGGCGCGACGCTGACGCCGGCGGGTCACACCGTCATCGAGGCGTTCAGAAGAATGGAAGCGGAAATGGTCCGCGTCCTGCGGACGGTCGAGCCCGAACTTGCCGAGGCCGGCGTTTCACCCCTGGATCTTGTCTCCGGATTTCTCATGAAGACCAGCGCACGCAACGCGATCCG
>NZ_MKSM01000030.1 GCF_001897285.1 Nitrobacter sp. 62-23 | reverse complement strand
TCATCAAGGGCAAGACGATCAAGGAGATCGCCCGTGACCTGAAGGTGTCGCGGAACACAGTCCGGAAGGTGCTGAGGTCAGGAGAGACCTCGTTCGAGTATGAGCGTTCGATCCAGCCGCGACCTAAACTCGGGCGTTGGGCGCCGGAACTCGATGAACTGCTGGCGGCGAATGCGGCCAAATCCGCGCGCGAACAACTGACGCTGATCCGGATCTTCGAAGAGTTGCGCGGCCGCGGTTACGACGGCGGCTACGATGCCGTGCGGCGTTACGCCAGGCGCTGGAGCAAGGAGCGCGGACAGTCGACCGCGGCGGCCTATGTCCCGCTGAGTTTTGCGCCGGGAGAAGCCTATCAGTTCGACTGGAGCCACGAGATCGTTCTCCTCAACGGCGTGACGGTACTCGTGAAGGTCGCCCACGTCCGGCTGTGCCACAGCCGCATGCTGTTCGTGCGCGCCTATCCGCGTGAGACGCAGGAGATGGTGTTCGACGCCCACGATCGGGCGTTCGCGCTGTTCAAGGGCACCTGTAGCCGCGGCATCTACGACAACATGAAGACGGCGGTGGAGACGATCTTCGTCGGCAAGGATCGCCGCTACAATCGCCGCTTCCTACAGATGTGCAGCCACTATCTCGTCAACCCGGTCGCCTGCACGCCGGCGTCGGGCTGGGAGAAGGGTCAGGTGGAGAACCAGGTCGGGCTGGTCCGGGAACGCTTCTTCACGCCACGGCTGCGGTTCAAAAAGCTGGACGAACTAAACGCCTGGCTGCTCGACAAATGCATCGCCTACGCCAAGGCGCATCGGCATCCGGAGCTGTCCGATCAGACGATCTGGGACGTGTTCGAAGCCGAACGGCCCAAGCTCGTTCCCTATGCCGGTCGGTTCGACGGATTCCACGCGGTGCCGGCGTCGGTCTCCAAGACCTGCCTGGTGCGCTTCGACAACAACAAATACTCGGTCGCAGCCAGCGCCGTCGGGCGCCCGGTCGAGGTCCAGGCCTACGCCGACCGCATCGTAATCCGTCAGGATGGAAGGATCGTCGCCGAGCATCCGCGATCCTTCGGACGCGGCGAGACGACCTACGATCCCTGGCATTATGTGCCGGTGCTCGCGCGCAAGCCCGGGGCGTTGCGCAACGGTGCTCCCTTCAAGGACTGGGTGCTGCCGGCCGCGATCGAGCGGATCCGGCGCAAGCTCGCTGGCACCGATGACGGCAATCGACAGATGGTCGACATCCTCAACGCCGTGCTGACGGACGGTTTGTCGGCGGTCGAAGCCGCCTGCGCCGAAGCGCTTGGTCACGGCGTCCATTCCGCTGACGTCGTTCTCAACATCCTGGCTCGCCAACGTGAGCCCGCTCCACCGGCCGACATCATGACGCCGGCGGCGCTGACGCTCCGCCATATGCCGATCGCAGATTGCGCCCGCTACGACAACCTCCGGAGGATCATCTGATGGAACGAACCCAAATCTTCGACCTCATGGGTGAGCTCAAACTTTACGGCATGAGGGCTGCCTTCGACGAGATCATGGCGACGGCGGTCAAGCGCCAGCACGAACCGCAGCACATCGTCGGCGACCTGCTCAGCGCCGAGATCAACGAGAAGCAGGCGCGGTCGATCAAGTACCAGCTCACCATCGCCAAGTTGCCGTTGGCCAAGGATCTCGACGACTTCCAGTTCGAAGGCACCCCGATCAATCAGACGCTCGTCAACGATCTCGCCGGCGGCGGCTTCATCGCCCAGCAGCGCAACGTCGTGCTCGTCGGCGGCACCGGCACAGGCAAAACCCACCTGGCCATCGCAATCGCCAGAAGCTGCATCCGATCCGGCGCCCGCGGTCGCTTCTACAACGTGGTCGACCTCGTCAATCGCCTCGAGATCGAGACCCGTAACGGACGTCAGGGCCGGCTTGCCGAACATCTGACCCGGATGGACTTCATCGTGCTGGACGAACTCGGATATCTGCCCTTTGCTCAGTCGGGTGGCCAGCTTCTCTTCCACCTGGTTAGCCGGCTCTACGAGCGCGCTTCCGTCATCGTCACCACCAATCTCGCCTTCGGCGAATGGCCCACCGTGTTCGGCGACGCCAAGATGACCACCGCATTGCTCGACCGGTTGACCCACCACTGCGACATCGTCGAAACCGGTAACGACAGCTGGCGATTCAAAAGCCGCGACGACGATCACGCCACTCGCGCTCGTCTCGTCTCCGCAACCCCGGCCAGCTCCAACGAGACGAGCGCTACCCTCAAACCACGCCGCGCGAAGGGGTCAAAATTGGACGCCGATACGGG
>NZ_MKSM01000029.1 GCF_001897285.1 Nitrobacter sp. 62-23 | reverse complement strand
ATGGTCCAGCCCTTGGCGTGCCAGAACACCACGCCGGGACCTTCCTCCTGGAAGTGGAACAGGTCGAGTTCGCGGCCGAGCTTGCGGTGATCGCGCTTCTCGGCTTCCTCGATCTGCTTCAGGTAGGCGTCGAGGTCTTCCTGCTTCGCAAACGCCGTGCCGTAGATGCGCGTCAGCATCGGGTTGTTGCTGTCGCCGCGCCAATAGGCGCCGGCCACCTTCATCAGCCTGAAGGCGTTGCCGATCTTGCCTGTGGAGGTCATGTGCGGGCCGCGGCAGAGATCGAACCAGTCGCCCTGATAGTAGATCTTGATCGGCTCGCTGCCGGGAATGGCGTCCACCAGTTCGACCTTGAAGGCCTCGCCCTTGTCGCGGAACACCTGCTTGGTCTTTTCGCGATCCCAGACGTCCTTGGTGAAGGGTTTGTCGCGCGCGATGATCTCGCGCATCTTCTTCTCGATCGCCGGGAAGTCCTCCAGCGAGAATGGCTCGTTGCGGAAAAAATCGTAATAGAAGCCGTTCTCGATCACCGGGCCGATGGTCACCTGCGTGCCCGGCCATAGCGATTGCACGGCCTCGGCCAGAACGTGCGCCGCGTCGTGGCGGATCAGTTCCAGCGCGCGCGGGTCATCGCGGCTGATGAATTCGATACTGGCATCACGCTCGATCGGATCGGCAAGATCGCTGACCACGCCGTCGAGCGCCATCGCGACCGTGCGCTTGGCCAGCGACGGCGAGATGCCTTTGGCGATATCGAGACCGGTGGTGTTTTTCGGGAACTCGCGCCGCGCGCCGTCCGGAAAGGTGAGGCTGACGTTGTCGGTGGGCGAGACGGGCTTCAGGTTGGCGAGGCCATACTGGAATCCCGATGCGGGTTCGTTCTTGTCGGACATAGATGGCTCCTGTGGCTCACTCCTGCGAACGAGCGCAGGTAAGCGGGATGCAGCGGTATAGCAGCCGGTTCGCCCGTTGCAACGGCTGAAAGTTCCGCTTGGGCGCAAAACCGCGGATTGGCGCCCGGCGGGAGTCCGGCCCGTGCCACGTTGCGGGCTGCCCGCGAGCGCACGGTTACGCGCCGCTTCCTTTCTATCGTCAGTGGCCCCGGTCGTGGACGGGAGGGTGATTGCCCGCTTCATCCATCCGCAGCAGCCCCTCGAACCGGGCAAACATCGCAAGGCGGTCGGGCGAAACCGTCTGCTCGGCTTTCGCGAGCGCGTCGGCGAGCGCACCTGCGACATCAGGCGCAATGCCCGCATGCCGCAATGCTTCGGCGCTTCGGATTCCGTCTCCAGCGCAGAGGATGATGGTCCAGTGACCATGCTTGTTCCGCAGGAGCGCGCGGCCGCCCGTTTCGGCCTGCGTCCAGTCGGCAATCGCGTAGCCAGCCGTGGCGACCACCGGACCGACGACCAGCTTTGCTTCCGGCTTGTCGAAGCTCGAATGGAGCAGATCGCGCACCGCGTCCTCGTCCGGCCCCGCAATCGCCGAACCGATGAGGCTGCAGAACACGATGAACGCGGCAAAGAGTTTCGTCAGCACCGGAATTTCCTTATATATCTGATGACAATACGGCCGATTACAATACGTCGGGCTTTACAGGCGTGTTGCGAAGAGCCTGCGCCGGTTTCAAGCCGCATCCCCGGAGTGCCTCGCCTTGACCACGACCATCTACGGCATCAAGAACTGCGATACCATGAAGAAGGCGCGCGCGTGGCTGGACGGTCATAGCATCGCCTATGAGTTTCACGACTACAAGGCCGTTGGCATCGAGCGCGCCCGGCTCAAGGCATGGGCGGCAAAACTCGGTTGGGAAACATTGTTGAACCGCGCCGGCACGACGTTTCGCAAATTGCCGGACGCGGACAAAGCTGGATTGACCGAGGCCCGCGCGCTGGCCCTGATGCTCGATCAGCCCTCGATGATCAAACGTCCGGTGCTGGAGGTCGGCGACAAGCTGCTCGTCGGCTTCAAGCCGGAGGTTTACGAGAAGGAGTTTCGGACACCGAAACGATGACGCGGCCTTGATCCGCGCCATCATGGCGGCGCTTTGGTCGGTGCCGATCGTCGAAGCGGGCAAAAGCCCCGTGCGCATTTCGACTAATGGCTGAGGGAATGACGGCTCCGGACTTCCGGCGAATGCTACTTTGCACCTTGCGCAATCCAGCCCATTGACATCATATTCTGAAAGACGGCCGTGCCCGGTGGTGTCCAGTGCACTGAACGGGTTCGGCGGCTAAAGACTCAGCCGCGAAGGGGACACCGAGCGATAGCTGAGGGGGATTTTTGAGTGACGAATGAGTTCATTCTTGAAACCCACGGATTGACCAAGGAGTTTGCTGGTTTTGTCGCCGTGCGCGACGTGGGTCTGCGTGTTCGCCGCGGCAGCATTCATGCACTGATTGGCCCCAACGGAGCGGGAAAAACCACCTGCTTCAACCTGCTGACCAAGTTCCTGAAGCCGTCGGCGGGGAAGATTATCTATAACGGACGCGACATCACGGCGCTTGCGCCGGCCGACGTGGCGCGGCTCGGATTGGTGCGGTCGTTCCAGATTTCGGCGGTCTTCCCGAATCTCACGGCGCTTGAAAATGTCAGGGTTGCATTGCAGCGCCAGCACGGCCATTCCTTCGATTTCTGGCGCTCCAAATCGGTGCTCGATCGCTTCAACGGTCGCGCGCTTGAATTGTTGGATCAGGTGGGCTTGAGCGAGTTCGCGAAAACCCTTGCGGTGGAGATGCCGTACGGACGCAAGCGTGCGCTGGAGATCGCGACGACGCTGGCGCTCGATCCGGAAATGATGCTGCTCGACGAACCGATGGCCGGCATGGGTCATGAGGACATCGACAGGATCGCCGCGCTCATCAAGCGCATTTCGGCGAAGTACACGATCCTGATGGTCGAGCATAACCTGAGCGTGGTCGCGAACCTCTCCGATATCATCACCGTGCTGACGCGCGGACACGTGCTCGCCGAGGGCAATTACGACGACCTCACCAAGGACGAGCGCGTCAGGGAAGCCTATCTGGGAGCCGGTCATGGCTGACGGAACAATGACCGCGCCGGGCGTCTCCGGGTCCGCAAAGCCGGCCGGCGACGCCATGCTCGCGGTTCAAAATCTCCAGGCTTGGTACGGCGAATCCCATATTCTTCACGGCATCACCTTCAACGTCGCGGCGGGAGAGGTTGTCACGTTGCTCGGCCGCAACGGCGCCGGCAAAACCTCGACGCTGAAGTCGATCATGGGCATCATCGGCAAGCGCACAGGGTCGATCCGCTTCGACGGTCACGACATCTCGCGCGCCTCGTCGGACAAGATCGCGCGTTTGGGTGTGGCTTACTGTCCGGAGGAGCGGGGCATCTTCGCCAGCCTCGATGTGCGCGAGAACCTGATGCTGCCGCCGGAGGTCCGCAGCGGCGGCCTGTCGCTGGACCAGATCTTCACGCTGTTTCCCAATCTGAAGGAACGGCTGCGCAGCCAGGGCACCAAGCTGTCCGGCGGCGAGCAGCAGATGTTGGCGATCGCGCGCATTCTGCGCACGGGCGCGCGTTTCCTGATGCTCGACGAGCCGACCGAGGGCCTTGCGCCGGTCATCATCGAGCAGATCGGCCGCACCATCGCGCGATTGAAGTCGGAGGGGTTTACGATCCTTCTGGTGGAGCAGAACTTCCGCTTTGCCGCGACGCTCGCCGACCGCTTCTACGTCGTCGAACACGGCAAGATCATCGACGGCTTCGCAAGTTCCGAGTTGCAGGCCAACATGGACAAGCTTCATGCCTATCTCGGTGTCTGAAGCGTTTTTGATCGAAGTGGCATCCGGTTCGCGTGAAGACAACACGTCAAGTCGAGGACCTGGAATTTTTCACCGTTTCCGTAAAAGGTGAAAAATTCCAGGCGGCGTCCCCGGACGGGACCAAAACGGAGTGGGAAAAAATGAGGACCAGACTTGCAGTTTTGCTCGTCGGCACGGCGCTGACTTTTGGCATGACCATCAGCGCGGTGGCCCAGGACAAGGTGACGGACAAGAACGTCAAGATCGGCGTGCTGACCGATCTTTCCGGCCTGTATGCCGACCTCGGAGGAGAGGGATCGGTGGTCGCGGCAGAGATGGCGGCCGATGATTCAGGACTGAAGGCCAAGGGTTGGAAAATCGACGTCATCTCCGCGGATCACCAGAACAAGCCCGACGTCGGTGCCGGCATTGCGCGCCGATGGATCGACACCGACAAGGTCGACATCATCGCCGACGTGCCCAACTCCGGCGTTGCACTCGCAGTCAACAACATCGTGAAGGAGAAGAACAACATCCTGCTCGATTCAGGCGCGGGCTCCTCGGAACTCACCAACACGCAGTGCACGCCGAATACGATCCACTTCACCTACGACACCTACATGCTGGCTCAAAGCACGGGGGGCGCGATGGTGAAGGCCGGCGGCGACACATGGTTCTTCATCACGGCGGATTATGCCTTCGGCCATGCGCTTGAGAACGATACGACGGCGGTCGTCAAGGCCAATGGCGGCAAGGTGCTGGGAAGCGTCAAGGCGCCGTTGGGTACGGCGGACTTCTCGTCCTATCTGCTGCAGGCCCAGGCATCGAAGGCCAAGGTGATCGGGCTTGCCAACGCCGGCGGCGACACCACCAACTCGATCAAGCAGGCCGCGGAATTCGGCATCGTCAAGGGCGGCCAGAAACTTGCCGGCCTGCTCATGTTTATATCGGATGTCCACTCGCTCGGCCTGAACGTGGCGCAGGGGCTCAACCTGAGCGAAACGTTCTACTGGGACACCAACGACCAGACCCGTGCCTTCTCGAAGCGCTTCAGCGAACGCCTGAAAACCCACGCGATGCCGACGATGGTTCACGCCGGCGTCTACGCGGGACTGCTGCACTACTTCAAGGCGCTGGAGGCGCTCGGCGGCAATCCGCATGACGGCGCCAAGGTAGTGGCCAAGATGAAGGAGATGCCGACCGACGATCCGCTGTTCGGCAAGGGCGTGATCCGGATCGACGGCCGCGCGATTCATCCGGCCTTCCTGTTCGAGGTCAAGACGCCGGCGGAGTCGAAGGGGCCGTGGGATCTCTACAAGCTGATCGGCACCACGCCGGGGGACCAGGCGTTCCGGCCCTTGTCGGAAAGCAAGTGTCCGCTGGTCAAGCACTGACGCTGCGGGCCGTTCCGGCGGCGTCGAGCCGCCGGGCGACCTTACCCGCTGGTTACAAGATAGGGATGAGGCCGGAGCAACATGTCGATCAATCTGCAGGCTCTCTCCGCGCAGCTTCTGGTCGGGCTGATCAACGGTTCGTTCTATGCGCTGCTGAGCCTTGGCCTCGCCGTGATCTTCGGCATGCTCAACATCATCAACTTCGCGCATGGCGCGGTCTACATGATGGGCGCGTTCTGCGCCTATTTCCTGCTCAACATCTTCGGGATCGGCTACTGGCCGGCGCTGATTATCGCGCCGGTTCTCGTGGGCATCTTCGGCATGGTCATGGAGCGGACCATGCTGAAATGGCTGGCCGGGCTGGATAACCTGTACGGACTGCTGCTGACCTTCGGTCTGGCGCTGATCATTCAGGGCGTGTTTCAGAACTATTTTGGCTCCTCCGGTCTGCCCTATGCCATTCCCGATGAATTGCAGGGCGGCATCAATCTCGGCTTCATGTTCCTGCCGATCTACCGCGGCTGGGTGATCGTATGTTCGCTGGTGGTCTGTCTCGCCACCTGGTACCTGATCGAGCGGACCCGGCTCGGCGCTTACTTGCGCGCAGCGACGGAAAACCCCACGCTGGTGCGCGCGTTCGGCATCAACGTGCCGCGCATGATCACGCTGACATACGGATTGGGCGTCGGTCTCGCGGCGCTGGCCGGCGTGCTGTCGGCGCCGATCAATCAGGTGCGGCCGTTGATGGGAGCCGACCTGATCATCGTGGTGTTCGCGGTGGTGGTGATCGGCGGCATGGGATCGATCATGGGATCGATCGTCACCGGATTTGCGCTTGGCGTCATCGAGGGGCTGACGAAATATTTTTATCCCGAGGCCTCCAACACGGTGGTTTTTGTGCTCATGGTCCTCGTGCTGCTGGTGAAGCCGACGGGATTGACGGGGCGGGCGGTCTGACATGGTAGCATCGATCGACCATCCCGTTCGGACCACAAGCCGTCGCATCATCGGCGACGAGATGATCGTTTTCATTCTCATGACGGCGGTGCTGGCCATCGTTCCGATGACCGGAATCTATCCGTTTTTTGTCATGCAGGGACTTTGCTTCGCGTTACTCGCCTGCGCGTTCAACCTGCTGCTCGGCTACGGCGGCCTGTTGTCGTTCGGCCATGCGATGTTTCTCGGGACCGCCGGTTATGTCTGCGCGCATGCGTTGAAGGTGTGGGATGTCCCGCCCGAATTGGGCATCGGAGCGGGTGTCGCGGCCGCGGCCTTGCTGGCGGTCGTCACCGGGGTCGTCGCCATCCGCCGGCAGGGCATCTATTTCGCGATGATCACGTTGGCGCTGGCGCAGCTTCTTTATTTCGTCTATCTGCAAACGCCGTTCACCCATGGCGAAGATGGCATCCAGGGAGTTCCTCAAGGCAGGATGTTCGGGGTCATCGACCTGTCGCGTCCGGACACGCTTTATTACGTTATATTGGGCGGCTTTCTGTTCGGCTTCCTTGTGATCTACCGCGCTGTCAACTCGCCGTTCGGCGAGGTGCTGAAGGCGATCCGGGAGAACGAGCAGCGCGCGATTTCCCTGGGCTACAAGACCGACCAGTACAAGCTTCTGGCCTACATCCTGTCGGGCACGCTGGCCGGGCTGGCCGGATCGCTCAAGGTGCTGGTGGTGCAAAACGCCTCGTTGACCGACGTGCACTGGACGATGTCGGGTGAAATCGTGCTGATGACGCTGGTGGGCGGCCTCGGCACGGTCTTCGGACCGGTCGTCGGCGCCTTTGCGATCATCGCCATGCAGCAGTATCTGGCCGGTTTCGGGCAATGGGTCACCGTGATCCAGGGCGTCATCTTTGTCGTCTGCGTGCTGACCTTCCGCCGCGGCGTAGTCGGCGAAATTGCGCATTATTTTAAGCGATCGCTGTAATTTATCGCGCGAATGGAGCCTTTTTGGCACAATCCGGTGGATGATCCCGCCGATTGCAATGCCGATTGCCCACTTTCCCGGAAATGGTTTATGACATTTCCGCGCTCCGGACACGCGGCCCGGTTCTTGTCTGCAAAGTGGATACTGCGATGCTGCATTGGTTCCGGTCCTTTCTGCCGAAAGAGGAGCGTTTTTTCGACCTGTTCGCCCGCCACTCGCAGACGATCGTGCAGGGGGCGGAGGCGCTTCAGGGAGTGCTGAAGGGCGGTGAAGAAACCCCGGTGTTCTGCCAGCGCGTCAGCCAGCTCGAAAACGATGCCGACGGCATCACGCGCGAGGTGCTGACCGCTGTCCGCCGCTCCTTCATCACGCCGTTCGACCGCGTCGACATCAAGAACCTCATCACCTCGATGGACGATGCCATCGATCAGATGCAGCAGACCGCGAAGGCGGTGGTGCTGTTCGAGGTCCGCAGCTTCGAACCGCCGATGCGCGAGATCGGCTCGCTGCTCGTGGAATGCGCCAATCTGGTCGGCCGCGCGCTGCCGCTGCTCCAGTCGATCAGCAACAACGTCGCAATGCTGACGGCGATCACCGAGGAACTCGGCAAACTGGAGGGCCGCGTCGACGATCTGCACGATATCGGCCTGAAGGAGCTTTTCCTGAAGCACCGCAACGCCAACGCGATGGACTTCATCGTTGGCGCCGAAATCTACGATCACCTGGAAAAGGTCGCCGACCGCTTCGACGACGTTGCCAACGAGATCAGCAGCATCGTCATCGAGCAGGTATAGGGCAGGGCCGCGCTGTGGACGTCATGCTCGGTCTTCCGGTTCTGGTCGGCCTGATCTTTGCCGCGCTGCTGTTCGATTTTCTGAACGGTTTGCACGACGCGGCGAATTCGATCGCGACCATCGTTTCAACGCGCGTGCTGCGGCCGCGATACGCGGTGCTGTGGGCGGCGTTCTTCAATTTCGTCGCGTTTCTCGTATTCGGCCTTCACGTCGCCAACACCATCGGCACCGGCATCGTCGAGCCCAGCGTGATCGACCCGCAGGTGATCTTCGCCGCGCTGGTCGGCGCCATGGCCTGGAATCTGATCACCTGGGCACTCGGAATTCCGTCCAGCAGTTCGCATGCGCTGATCGGCGGCCTGCTCGGCGGCGGGGTCGCGAAAGCCGGCCTTTCGGCGGCGGTCTGGAGCGGTCTGTCGAAGACGCTGGTCGCGATCGTATTGTCGCCGCTGGTCGGGTTTTTGCTTGCGCTGGTGCTGGTCGCGGTCGTCTCGTGGCTGTCGGCGCGCTCGACGCCGTTCGCGGTCGATCGCACCTTTCGCATTCTGCAGTTCTTTTCCGCGTCGCTTTATTCGCTCGGCCACGGCGGCAACGACGCGCAGAAGACCATGGGCATCATCGCGGTGCTGCTGTTTTCGCAAGGCTATCTCGGCAGCGAATTCAGCGTGCCGTTCTGGGTGGTGCTGGCGTGTCAGGCCGCGATGGCGTTGGGGACGCTGATGGGCGGCTGGCGGATTGTGCGAACCATGGGCCTTCGCATCACCAAGCTGAAGCCGGTGCAGGGCTTTTGCGCCGAGACCGGCGGCGCGGTGACGCTGTTCGTGGCGACGTTCCTCGGCGTTCCGGTATCGACCACCCACACCATCACGGGAGCCATCGTCGGCGTCGGTGCCGCGCGGCGACTGTCGGCCGTGCGCTGGAACGTCGCAAGCTCCATCGTCTATGCATGGGTGATCACCATCCCAGCATCGGCGTTGGTCGCCGCGCTGGCTTACTGGGCGGTGGCGTTTGTCAAGTAACGAGTTTCAGCCCGACGATCCCGGCGACGATCAGGCCGATGCAGGCGAGCCGCGCCATCGTCGCCGGATCGCCGAACAGCACGATGCCGAGGATCGCAGTTCCCACCGCGCCGATGCCGGTCCAGACCGCATAGGCGGTGCCGATCGGCAGCGTCTTGAGCACCATCCCGAGCAGCGCAAGGCTCGCGGCCATGGCCGCCAGCGTCAGCACCGACGGCAGCAGCCGCGTGAATCCTTCGGTGTATTTGAGGCCGATCGCCCAGCCGACTTCCATCAATCCGGCGACGAACAGCATGAACCAGGCCATGACGACCCTCCTTGAACAACGGGCAAAGTCGTCCCCGCGGCTACCAGAGCGTTTTCAAGCGAAGTCGATACCGGTTCGCGTGAAGAAAACGCGTCAGATAAAAACCTGACCTGGTTCTGCTTTATCAGAACCGGAGATCAGGCTGGATGGAAGGTCGTCCTTCCGTTTGATATATGAGGCCGCGAGCGTCGGCTCGCAACCGCGCTTACCTGTAAATCCCCTTGATCCGGCCGGTTTTCCCTGCCACACGCTGGTTGATGTCCGACCTCGCGCTGCAGAATGATTCAACCTCGCGTTCGCCGCTGGCGGCGGAAGTCGCGCGCCGGCGCACTTTCGCGATCATCTCGCATCCCGACGCCGGCAAGACCACCTTGACGGAAAAGCTCTTGCTGTTTGGCGGCGCCATCAATCTCGCCGGACAAGTCAAGGCGAAGGGCGAACGGCGCAACACCCGTTCCGACTGGATGAAGATCGAGCGCGACCGCGGCATCTCCGTGGTCACCTCGGTGATGACGTTCGAGTTCGAGAACCGGGTCTTCAATCTGCTGGACACGCCGGGTCATGAGGACTTCTCCGAGGACACCTACCGCACGCTGACGGCGGTGGATTCCGCGGTCATGGTGATCGACGCAGCCAAGGGGATCGAGGCGCGCACCCGCAAGCTGTTCGAGGTCTGCCGGCTGCGCGATATTCCGATCATCACCTTCATCAACAAGATGGACCGGGAGAGCCGCGATACTTTCGAACTGCTGGACGAGATCGAGAAGACGCTGGCGCTCGACACCACGCCGATGACCTGGCCGGTCGGACGCGGTCGCGACTTCCTCGGCACCTACGATGTCGCGACCGGCGGCATCCGTCTGCTCGACGGCGGCGGCGCCAAGACCGGCGCGGCCGAACAGATCGACATCGCCGATCTTGCCGCGCGCAACGCCAACCTGAATATCGACGAGGTCAGGGACGAACTGGCGCTTGCGACCGAGGCCTGCAAGCCGTTCGACCTTGAGGCGTTTCGCGAGGGACACCTGACGCCGGTCTATTTCGGCTCGGCGCTGCGCAATTTCGGCGTCGGTGACCTCCTGGAAGGGCTCGGCAAATTCGCTCCGTCCCCACGCGCGCAGGAATCAAACCTGCGCAAGGTTGCCGCCGATGAACCGCGCATGACGGCCTTTGTATTCAAGATCCAGGCCAACATGGATCCCAATCATCGTGATCGCATTGCTTTCGCCCGGCTCTGTTCCGGCAAGCTGACGCGCGGCATGAAGGCGAAGCTGGTGCGCACCGGCAAGCCGATGCCGCTGTCGTCGCCGCAATTTTTCTTCGCGCAGGATCGTGCGATCGCGGACGAGGCATTCGCAGGCGATGTCGTCGGCATTCCCAACCACGGTACGTTGCGGATCGGCGACACCCTGACCGAAGGTGAGGATGTCACCTTTGTCGGTGTGCCGTCGTTCGCGCCGGAGATCGTTCGGCGTGTCCGCCTCACCGATGCGATGAAGGCGAAGAAGCTCAAGGAAGCCCTCCAGCAGATGTCGGAGGAGGGCGTCGTGCAGGTGTTCCGCCCGCGCGACGGTGCGCCCGCGCTGGTCGGCGTGGTCGGCATGCTGCAGCTTGATGTGTTGAAAGCGCGTCTCGACGCGGAATATTCGCTGCCAGTGGATTTCGAGGTCAGCGAGTTTCAACTGGCGCGCTGGATTTCATCCGACGATCGCAGGAAGCTTGATGCCTTCATCGCGGCGAACGGCTCCGGAGTGGCCGACGACGTCGACGGCGATCCGGTGTACCTCGCCAAGAACGAGTTCTATCTCGGCTACACGATGGACCGCGCCGACGGCATCGTGTTCTCAAGCGTCAAGGATGTGAAGAAGACCGTGTAAGGGAGGAAATTATGGGACTATCGGTGATGATTGCTGGTCTTGTTCTCTTTCTTGGCGTGCACCTCGCCGCGACCAAGCGTGATTTTCGCGCGCGGTTGATCGCGTCCTACGGCGAGGTCCCCTACAAGGTCGGGTTTTCGCTGATATCCGCGGCTGGTGTCGCGCTGATCGTCTGGGGGTTCTTCGACTACCGCGCCACCGGCTGGATCGACGTCTGGCATCCGCCGCGCGTGATGAAGCACATCGCTGAAGCGCTGATCCTGCCCGCCGTCATTCTCGTGGTGGCGTCGTATATCCGCGGCCGCATCTACGCCAAGCTGAAGCATCCGATGCTCGCCGGCGTCAAGCTGTGGGCGACGGCCCATTTGCTCGCCAACGGAGATCTAGGCTCGATCATCCTGTTCGGTTCGATCCTGGCGTGGGCGGTGATCGACCGCATCTCGCTCAAGCGCCGCACCGATCCCAGCGGCCTGCCGATCCCGGTCGGCGGGGTTCGCAACGATGTGATCGCGGTCATCGTTGGCGTCGTCCTCTATATTGCGCTCGGCGCTCTCTTCCATCCCTACGTCGTTGGCGTTCCCGCCTTTGGAGCCTAGTACCGCCGATTTGAAATTCCTGCACCACTTGCAGCGGGTTCGTCTTCGGGCATTTCAAATCGAAAGCGGTACTAGAATCATAAGGTTGCTAGTACCCTTTGCTTTCCGAAGTTCGTTAAGGGGGGGGCGATGTCTCACGAACTTCGGAAAGCGGGTACTAGGGTCGAGACTCAATTGGCCGTCCACCAGGTTATTGCGGCAGCGATGCAGACGGCCGACAT
>NZ_MKSM01000028.1 GCF_001897285.1 Nitrobacter sp. 62-23 | reverse complement strand
GCTATGACAAGCGGGCCGATATCTTCCTCTCTACAATCCTCTTGGCCGCTACCCTGACTTGGTGGATCAATTGAGTCTCGACCCTAGCGCCCCGTCGAACCGAATCCGCCGCTGCCGCGCGAGGTGGCCGAGAGCGAATCGGCGCACGCGAGTTCCACGCGCGTCACGGGCGCCACGATCATCTGCGCGATGCGCTCGCCGCGCCGGATGGTGAACGCCTCCTGACCGAGATTCACAAGAAGCACATTGATCTCGCCGCGATAGTCGGCATCCACTGTGCCCGGCGAATTCAACACGGTGACGCCATGCCTTGCGGCGAGGCCGGAGCGCGGCCGCACCTGCGCCTCGAATCCCTCGGGCAAGGCGATGACGAGTCCGGTCGGCACCATCGCGTGTTGTCCGGCTGCGAGCACCAGCGGCGCTTGTTCGGGAACCGCGGCCAGCAGGTCGAGGCCGGCGGCCTGGCTGCTCTGGTAGGCCGGCAGCGCAAGACCTTCGGCGTGAGGCAGTTGCAGGACGTCGACCTTGATTGCACCGCTCATGCCGGTTGATCCGACATGACCGGGACGATGCGCTCGATCAGCATTGCGGCGACCTCTTCCTTGGTCATGAGGGGAAAGGACTCGGCCCTGATCTCGCCGCTGCTTTCACGCGTCAGCAGATGCACCGTGTTGCGATCTCCGCCCATCACGCCGGTCGCGGGCGAGACGTCGTTGGCGACCATCCAGTCGCAGCCCTTGCGCGCGAACTTCGTTGTCGCGTTGTCGATGAGATGTTCGGTCTCGGCGGCGAAGCCGATCACCAGCGCAGGCCGGTTCTCGCGCAGGTTCGAGATGGTTGCGAGAATGTCCGGGTTTTCGACCAGTTTCAGCGGCGGCATCCCGGTCGCGGTCTTCTTCAGTTTCTGCGCGCCTTGGTGCGCGACGCGCCAGTCGGCGACCGCGGCGGTGAAGATCGCGACGTCCGTTGGCAGCGACGCCTCGACGGCCGCCAGCATGTCGCGCGCCGATTCGACATGCTCCACCGTGACGTCCGCGGGATCGTCGAGACCGACCGGGCCTGCGATCAGCGTCACGTCCGCCCCGGCCGCCTGCGCCGCAGCGGCGATGGCAAAGCCCTGCTTGCCCGAGGAGCGGTTGGCGATATAGCGCACCGGATCGATCGGCTCAAAGGTCGGTCCGGCGGTGACCAGCACGCGGCGGCCCTTGAGGGGCAGCGGGCGCGCGGGCCTGAGAATCCGCTCGGCGGCGGTTGCGATCTCCGTCGGCTCGGCCATGCGTCCGACGCCGGCCTCGCCCGCTTCGGCCATCTCGCCGGCATTGGGGCCGATCATCACGACGCCATCGCTGGCAAGCTGTGCCACGTTGCGGCGTGTCGCCGGGTTGTTCCACATCAGTGGATTCATCGCCGGCGCCAGCAGGATCGGTCTGTCGGCGGCGAGCAGGATCGCAGTGGCGAGGTCGGAGGCCAGGCCATGCGCCATCTTTGCCATCAGGTCGGCGGTGGCGGGGGCGACCACGATCAGGTCGCATTCGCGCGCGAGCCGGATATGGCCGGCATCGAATTCGCTGCCGGGATCGAACAGATTGGTGTGGACATGGGTGTGCGACAGGGCGCTGGCGCTCAGCGGAGTCACGAATTGCTGCGCAGCATTTGTCATGACGCATTGCACAATAAAGCCGCGTTCTTTCAGCCGCCGGATCAGGTCGAGCGACTTATAGGCGGCGATACCGCCGCCGATGATCAGCGTTACCCTCGACAAGGCACTAGAATTATTTGTTTTTCCCGGTGTTGCTGCGTTGCGATATGACCACCGGTCGTCCGCGACGCGGTCAGAGGGTGAAGCGGTCGTTGCCGCTCTCAGGATGACGCGGACCTCATCCTCGACGGACCGGCCGTTGCGCGCGGCGCGCAGGCGCAGCTCGGCCTTGGTGGCATCGTCGAGTTTGCGGATGGTCAGGCTGGCCATGACACTCCTGCGGTCAAGCGCGCTTGCATTGA
This sequence comes from Nitrobacter sp. 62-23, assembly GCF_001897285.1. Taxonomy (GTDB): domain Bacteria; phylum Pseudomonadota; class Alphaproteobacteria; order Rhizobiales; family Xanthobacteraceae; genus Nitrobacter. Next base: position 515 of record NZ_MKSM01000028.1, on the reverse strand, counting down.
TAGCAAAAATATGCCATCAATGCAATCAACGGGCTTTAACGTGTCGTCCAGAGCAGGCCGACCAGCGCGGCCGCGATGACCCAGAGCGCCAGAATGCTCCAGCGGTGGCTGCGCGCTTCGGCCCGCTTGATTTCCGCGATGGTGTCGGGACCCAGCGCCAGCCCTTCGCGGGACATCGTCTCGAATTGCTCGATCAGGGCGACGGTTCGCGAAGCGAGCGCCGGAAGCCCTGCGAGCAGGCGGCCAAGCTCGCCCGCGCCTGCCACCGCGCCCTGCATCCGGCCCATCGGGCCAAGGTTCTGCGTGATCCATTCGCGCACCACGGGGTCGGCCACCGTCCAGATGTCCAGCTTGGGATCGAAGCTGCGCGCCACGCCTTCGACCACCACCATGGTCTTCTGCAGCAGGATCAGTTCGGGGCGCGTCTGCATGTCGAACAGGCCGGTGACCTCGAGCAGCAGCGTCAAGAGCTTGGCCATCGAGATTTCCTCGGCGGTGCGATTGTGGATCGGCTC
>NZ_MKSM01000027.1 GCF_001897285.1 Nitrobacter sp. 62-23 | reverse complement strand
TTCGGGCGGCCCCAGATGTTCTGGCCCATACGGCGATCGATCTTGTACTTCGCCTCACTGCGCTTAGTCATCGCGTCCTCTTGTCAAGTTTACGGGTTGAGGAGACGCGCCCTCCTGTGCGGATGATCCGGGCATGATTTCAAAATCGGAAAACCGTTTTCGGGATCGTGCCAAATCCGCCGCCGACAGATCCGGCCCATAAGCTTGATGGACAGGACCACGGGTCGCGAAACGCAACGCGGGCCGAAAACCGGCCCGCGTGCAGGCGTTGTTTAGGGATAAACCGTCCCGCTGTCAAACCAGGGAACAGCTTTTTTCAGCGGCAATTGCTGTTTGCGCGATCGCAGATACCGCCGGCCGGGCCTGGTTCAGGCCGGAACGCGCCCCCCGAAGAACGGCGTTAGCGCATCGGTCAACGCGTAGGAACGGCCTGAGGTAAAGATCAATTCGGGCGGCAACTCGCGGCTGCCGTTGTCGATCGGCCCGAGCAGGCCGACAACGCGCCGGGCGATCGCGGGCGCGGGGTCGATCCAGGCCACTGGCCATGGCGCGAGCTTGAGCAGGCGGTCGAGCAGCAGCGGATAGTGGGTGCAGGCGAGCACGACGGCGTCGGTGCGCAGCCCGCCGCCGTCGGCGGCCGGAACGAAGCACGGCGCAATCTCGCTTAGGATATCGGCATCGCTGACGGTTTTGCCGCGCAGGGCGTCCTCCGCCAGCGTGGCAAGGTTTGCCGCGCCGACCAGCGTCACGGTGCAGTCCTGCGCATGATTGCGGATCAACGCCTGTGTGTATTCGCGCTGCACGGTCGCGCGTGTGCCGAGCACCGAAACGCGCTTGGTCTTGGATGCCGCGCAGGCCGGCTTGATCGCCGGAACCGTGCCGACGAACGGCGCGGAATAGGCGGCGCGCAACGGTCCCAGCACCGAGACCGACATCGTGTTGCAGGCGATCACCGCGATGTCGGGGGCGTGGGCGGCGATCAGTTCGCCGACCAGCGGCACCACGCGGGCGATGATCTCGTCTTCGCTGTGATGGCCGTAGGGAAAGAAGGCATCGTCGGCGACATACACGTAGCGCGCGCTGGGCAGGGCCTTGACGATCTCCCGCAGCACGGTGAGGCCGCCGAGGCCGGAATCCAGGACGAGAATGGTCGGGATGTGTGCCACGCGAAAGTTTCAGAAGGGTCGAGTCATGGAGTTTTGACCGATTGTGTTGATTTGTCCATTGCGGGGCGTCTTGGGGTGGTCCTTTCAGGCAGCGATCGCAGCGGGTGCGGATATCACTCCGACGGTTTGGTGCCGTTGAAGGCGACGCCTCGAAAAGCCTTGACCAGAGCGCCTTCCAGCTTGCCGTCCATGTCGCAGAGGATCTTGTAGGCATCGACCCGCGACATTGCCGGCCGATAGGGTCTTAACTCGATCAGGGCCGCGAAAATGTCCGAGATCGTCAAAAGCCGCACGAGGTCGCTGATCTCGGAGCCCGCGAGCCCGTCCGGATAGCCGGAGCCGTCGAGGTATTCGTGGTGGTGCCTGACGCCGTCGAGCGTTTCGCCGCTGATCTTGGGTATGTTTTTCAGCAGGTCGTATCCGATCACAGGGTGGCACCGCATGATCTCTTCCTCGGCCGGCGTCAGTTCTCCGCGCTTGTCGAGAACGGCGAGCGGAATTCGTGCCTTGCCGATATCGTGAAGCGTTGCCGCAAGTCCGAGCCGTTTCACGTCCGCTTCGCAAAAGCCGAGGTCGAGAGCAAAGCTCACCGCTATTCCCGTCACCAGCAGACAATGTTGAAACGTGCCTTCGTGGTGGCGGCGGACTTCATCGAGCCATCGGTTGAATCCGGTTCGCGCGATATTCGTGATGATTTGCGACGTGGCATATTCGGCATCCGCCGGGTTGACCGGATTGCTCTCGCGCGCCGTCGAGAACATCGACGCCAGGGCCACCGCGCTGTTCCTCGTCTCCGGCGAGACGCTATCGGCATTGTTCTGGTCCGCTTTCTCGTCATTTGCGAACTGGATCAGTTTCGTAACGATTTCGCGCGGGCGGGATACCACGGCCGTGGCGCCGAGCGCGTAGGCTTGTGCGATCATGAGCTGAAGATGGCTGGGAACGACAAACATCTTTTCAGGATTCGTCCGCTTGACCCGCAGGACCCGTTTGATCCGTTCGACGCAGTCCCTCTTGCGCAGGTCGGCGTCCACCATCAGCATGCCGTTGGCGCCGGTTTGCGCGTCGTCGCTTTGCAGCACCTGCGGCATGACGTGGAATTGCGGCTCCAGCATTGCGCGCACTGCCGGTATCTTTCCAGGTTCGTCAGTGACAAAGTTCACGAGCATGACGATGTTCTGGCTCTGACGACGTGGACAGCGCCGCGCCTCGCGCGATGCGAGCGGCGGTAACATAATCCCTTTTTAGCCGAAAAATTCCTAACGCAAACATAAGAGCGCCCGCGGCCCGCGGGGCACAGCCGGACCGGGACGGTCAGCGCAGTCCTTCGTAGACCATGAAGCCGCGCGCGATCGCGAGCTTCTTCAGCGCGCGGGGGACGAAGCGCTGCGGGGGATGGTTCATGTAGCGCCACGAGGTCAGGGTGAAGTCGCCGAGCGGCTGCCCGTTGTGCCGCATCGGCGCCAGAAGCCCCGTCATGCTGATCGGCGCGTGGGTGCGGTTGCTGAAGGGCAGCAGCAGCAGCTCGAGGTGCGCGAGCGATCCGTCCCGTGCGGTCGCGGTGACGCCGGCGACGGCGGCGAGAAGTTCGTCGGATACGACGCCGAGCATATCGGTCATCTCGGCGCGGCTTGCAGCGCCAAACAGGTCGGCAAAGTCATGCCCCTTGAGGTCGCGGTCGAGCAGGGCGCAGAGCCGGGTTCCCGCGACGCGGAACGGATAGCCCTTCGCTTCGCAGGAGAGCACGAAAATGTCCCCGAGCAGCTCGCGGACCGCGGCCGGCTCGATCTCGCGCCGGTCAGGAGCGCGCTCGCCGTCGCGCTTTTCGTCCCAGTAGGCGTAGAACGCCCGGTTCGATGGATGCTTCATGTAACCGTCCTGACGCGGTGTGAAGCGGACATATCTGTCCAGTTCCGGGGCACCGCTGCTTCGTTTCTGTTGTGCAGGAGGGCTCTTGCAGCGTCCATGCCGCAGGGGGCTTCGACGTCGCCGCCGCGCGTCTTTATGGCGTTAACGTTAAATTAACTATCGGGGTGGGGAGACATCGAAAGCGGGTATGATCCGGCGGCTGGCTCTCCCGCCGTTCTTCTCCAGGTTGCGGCGGCGACGTGTCGAACAGTTCCGGTCTCCGCAAAGCGCGCGGTATTCTGGATCCGGTCTTGTCGAAATTCGTCCCGGCGGAAACCCGCCCGCGACGGTCGAAACGAAAGGAGGGTTTCTCAGGCCCTCCTTTTTCTTTTGGTCCATGTCTTTTGGTCCATGTCTTTTGGCTCATCTCTTTTGGCCCATGGTTTTTGGCTTATATCGCGGCTGTCCGCAGGCATCATCCTCACACCATCGCCAAGATCGACAGCCGGGGCGGGATTGGGGTATTGGTTGGCGTCGATCCGGCACAAGGGGCCGGCTGAAATGGTAATGGCATGAGACGGATAGAGCACAATTCGGCGATTATCCCGTACTCGATGATGACAGAGGCAAACGCTGGATGAGACAGGCGGGGGAAGTCTTGCGCTTTTGGGTGTCCGTGCTCGGTCTTGTGATCGGTCTTCAATCGGCCTGTCTCGCGGCCGGTTCCGAGGGGTCGGGGAGTCCAAGTCCGGCCGCCGCTGAGGCAGAGCGATCGGCTGCTCCGATTATCGATGCCGCACCGGCCACCGAGTCCGGCGACCAGCCCGCCGCTCAGGCGAGCGAGACCGCCACGGAGAAGGAACAGGTTCCTGCGGAGAGGGAAAGAGACCGGGATCACAGCGCCCGCAGTCTGCAGGAGATGTTGGTCCTGTTCCTGAAAGGCGCGGCGGCTCTGACCGTCTTGGTGCTCTTCTACAAAGGGCTCAAACGCGTTTTCGGCCCCAAGCAACAGAGCGAGTGATGGTGCAGCACCGACTGGCGATATCTTTCATTAGCCCGATTATATCTCTTGCTTGCTGCGCCCGAGCCGCCTATTGCGGCCCATCGCCCGCTTGAGCCGCCAGGTCGTCGCCCCTTGGACTCTCAGCCAGATATTCCCCCCGCTGTCCCGCAGGAACCCCGGCACGAGCCGATCCTGACACTGCCCGGGGGATTGACGGCCTATATCGCCCTGCTTGCGATCGTTTATATCTTATCCTCCGCGGTTTCGCCCGAACTGGAATATTGGATCGTCGAGGCGTTCGGCTTCATCCCCAAGCGATATGATTCCAGTCCCCTGGCGACGGCGTTTCCCGGAGGAAGCGGCGCCAAGGTCTGGACATTCGTCACCTATTCGCTGCTGCACGCCAATCTCAGCCACATCGGCTTCAACGTGCTGTGGCTGTTGCCGTTCGGCAGCGCGGTGGCGCGCCGTTTCGGTGCGTTCCGGTTCTTTCTCTTCATGGCGGTGACCGCCGTCGCCGGCGCTGTCGCGCATCTTGTGACACATGAGCACAGCATTGCGCCGATGATCGGCGCGTCAGCGTCCGTGTCGGGCGCGATGGCGGCGGCGATCCGTTTTGCCTTTGTGCGCGGCAGCTTCCTGTCGTTCCGTAACGATGACGCCGACGCCGCGGCGCAGGTGCCGGCGCTGTCGCTGGTGCGCGCGCTGCAAAATCCGCGCGTGCTGGCGTTTCTCGCGATCTGGTTCGGCGTCAACATCATCTTCGGGACAGGATCGGTCGCAATCGGCGCCGAGCCGGGATCCGTCGCCTGGCAGGCTCATATCGGAGGCTTTCTGGCAGGCCTCGTGCTGTTTTCGCTGTTCGATCCTGTGCCCCGTCCGCCGCGCGATGCGGCGAGTGCGCCGTCCGGCGGAGCGGATCGGATCCCGTAAAGCGCGCTTGCGACTAACAGCGTGCTTGCGGCGCCGATCGATTTCATCCATCATCGCTGTCTGTTCAGGCGAAGTGAAATTCGTTTCGCGTGAAGAAAACGTTTCGCCGTTTCGCGCGCGAAAAATCGAACATTTCGACTGTCGCCTGAGACCGACGATTGCGCATTAATACTGCGCGATCTCCCTCCGCAGGAGGCGACAATGACAGTACGTGCCATTCTCAGCGCCAAGGGCCACCAGGTTGTGAGCGTCGAGCCCGACGCCAGGCTGTCGGCAGCGGTGAAGATTCTGTCGGACCAGCAGATCGGTTCCGTCCTCGTCATGAGGGGAGGGCGCATCGACGGCATCCTGTCCGAGCGTGACGTGGTTCATGCGCTCAACGCGCGCGGGGCCGATGCGCTCGACGAGCCGGTCAGCGCCGCCATGACCCGCAAGGTCGTCAGTTGCCGTTTGTCCGATACGGTCGCTCACCTCATGGAAGTTATGACGGCGGAAAAGTTCCGGCATCTGCCGGTGGTGGAGGATGACAGGTTGGTCGGCCTGGTGTCGATCGGAGACGTCGTCAAGCTGCGCGTTCAGGAATACGAGGTCGAGCAGGAGGCGCTGCGCGACTACATCAAGACCGCCTGAGCACGCGCACTCAGATGTCGGCGCCGGCATCCGCCTCGGGAGTCGGAGACGGCGGAGCGAGAGTCTCGATCGCTTCGACGATCGCTTCGATGGCGCGATCCGCGGCGCGAGTGCCGTGCGCGATCAGTTCATTGGCGCGATGGAAATCGAACCAGCCGATCTGGCCGACCCGCGGCTGGATCAGCAGATCCGGTGGATCGCCGGCGAGCCGGGCGCGGGTGATGCGATCCTGCATGATATTGAAGGCGTCGGTCATGACCGTGATGACCCCGGGGCGGCCGGCGGCATTGAAGAGTTCGCGCTTGACCGTCCGCTCGGCGGAAAAGAACTTGCCGAAGCCACGCTTCGGTGGTGGAGGTTCGACGATACTCTCCCGCGGTTCGCTCTGCGCGCCGTGGGAGAAGATCGTGATGCTGTGACCGAAGACGTCGTTGGAAAGGTTGGCCGCGATCACGATCTCCGCGCCCAGCGCACGGGCGGTGGAGACGGGCACCGGGTTGACTAGCGCGCCATCGACCAGCCATCGATCGCCCACCAGCATCGGCGCAAAGATTCCGGGCAATGCATACGACGCGCGCATCGCATCGACCAGCCGGCCGTGCGTCAGCCAGATTTCATGGCCGGTGCGGACTTCAGTGGCGACGCTTGCAAACTTGAGAGGCAGTTCCTCGATCCGAGTCTGGCCAAGCGACGCTTCGAGCCGGGCCGTCAGCTTGGCGCCGCCGATCAGTCCGGAGCCGTTCAGCCGGATATCGAGATAGCTGAAGATATTCCGGGGTTGCAGGCTGCGCGCCCATTCCTCCAGCGTGTCGAGGCGGCCGGCGGCATAAGCGCCTCCGACCACGGCACCGATCGAAGTGCCGACCACGACGTCGGGCTCGATCCCGTGCGCGACCAGGGACCGGAGAATACCGATATGGGCGAAGCCGCGCGCAGCGCCGCCGCCCAGCGCCAGCCCGATCACCGGCCGTTTAACGCTGTCCAGTCCTGGCTTCTGGCCATTCGACCCGTTCCGGTCGTGGCTTTTCGAACCATCCAGCACGACGGGATTCTCTGACCGCGACATCGGCTTTCCGTTCCTCCTGCGGAGACGGCGAACACATCAAAACATGGCCTGTGCCGAAGAAATTATCATCAGACGACGACGTTTCAACCGGACGGGTCGGGTTTTACGCATTCCACAGCGGGATGCAGTTATGAATGAATGGTGAGGCTTGAATTTGCCGTGTTTTCCGGAAAAAACGGCGCCATGATCTTCGGGGGCAATTATCGATTCATATCGGGCGGGCGCGTGTGGCCTTTGCTCGTCGCGCTCTTGGTGGCATGTCCACACGCAGCCTCCGCGCAACTGTTCGGCGAACAGCCGCCTCCGATACCACCGGCTCCTGTGCCCGAAGCGCCGTCCGGGCCTGCGATCAGCTTGGCGCCATCTTCCGGCCCGGCTTCCATGCCGAGCCTGCCGGCGCCGTTGACCCAGGCACCGGCCGCCGCCGTGCCGCTGACGGCTCCGCTGCCCAGCCTCGTCACTCCGGCGCAAGGTGTTCTGTCGCTGACGGCGCGCTACGGCAAGGATCTGCCTGTGATCAACAGCGGACTGATCTGGCGGGTCTATTCCGATCGGCCCGATGAGACCGGCGCATTCAAGCTGATGCGAGAGGACCACGGCGCCACTCCCAACATCGTGCTGCCTCCCGGCGGCTACGTGGTGTACGTCTCGATGGGATTGGTCAGCGCGGTGCGTCCGGTGACGCTGAAACCGGACACCGACCGCGAGTCGTTCGTGTTGCCGGCGGGTGGGTTGCGGATCGAGGGCCGCGTCGGCACGTCGATGATTCCGCCGAACCAGATTTCCTTCAGCATCTACAAGGGCAGCCAGTTCGAAGGCACCGAGCGCGCGCCGCTGGTTCCCAGCGCCACCGCGGGCGATGTGCTGATCTTGCCGGAGGGCACTTATTACATCGTCTCCAACTACGGTGACGCCAATTCGGTGGTGCGATCGGACATCCGCGTGCAGGCGTCGAAGCTGACCGACGTGACGATCTCGCACCGGGCTGCCGTCATCACCCTGAAACTCGTCAGCGACAAGGGCGGCGAGGCGCTCGCCAATACCGCGTGGTCGGTGCTGACGCCCGGCGGCGACGTCATCAAGGAATCGATCGGGGCATTTCCCCGCGTGATCCTGGCCGAGGGCGAGTATCGCGTGATCGCCAAGAACGAAGGCAAGGTGTTCGAGCGCGGCTTCGATGTCGTCAACGGCGTCGACGGCGAGGTCGAGGTTGTCGCGCACTAGAGGCCTTCCGCTTCCGGTGGAATCAGAAGCAAGGCTCTATGATTTTGACGCGTTTTCTTCACGCGAACCGGTTCCCACTTCGCTCGAAAACGCTCTAGCCGCCGCCGTCGATATTTTCCGGACCGTTCACGCCGCGCCAGCGGGCGTAGCGCCAGGGCAGATACCAGACGGCGCCGGGTGGTTTCTCTGCTGGAACGTTATCGATTCCGGACGTTCCCCACGGATGACAGCGCAACAGCCGCGCCAGTGTCATCCAGCCGCCGGCCCATAATCCGAACCGCTCGATCGCTTCGTCTCCGTAGGCCGAGCACGTCGGTAGGTGCCGGCAGTTGAAACCCACGAGCGGCGACAGCGTGTGGCGATAAATCCAGATCAACGTCCGTCCGGTGTTACGCGGCAGCCGCAAGGCGGCTCTCGCGCAATCCGGACAGGACTTGGAACTTTGCAATGTCGGCTTCATGACTCTCACAGGGTTCCCCCAAAGGAACCGTGAACTTGGTAATTTCGCCACTGTGCCAAGATATTGCATACTCCTGCCGGTACGCGTCGCAAAGGTTGTATGGACGTTGACGGATCCTGCGGCTAGTTTTTCAAAATATCCCGACGTCGGAATCATGGTGGTGTTGAATGCCGGCGCATCGGCCGGTGCACTGGATCGGGCAAGATCGGGGTACGGGGAAGAACCGAATTGAGGCGCGCGGAATCATCTGTGGTCTACGGACGGGCGCTCCTGTGCGTCGCATTTTTATGTTCAGCCTTGCCCGGTCTGGCCGCGCCGCTCGATCATCCGGCCTCGGCCAGCGGGACCGCCGAGGTTCGAAAGCAGCCGATGCGGTTCACCTGGATTGATTGCGCACCGCATTGTCAGGACTGGATCAGCGCGGTCGGAATCGTCACCGCCGAAACGCCGAAAGCCTTTGACGATTTCACCGCCGGGCGCGACGTTTCGGGCATGACGATCGTGCTGGACTCCGGCGGCGGCTCGGTCAACGACGCCATTGCATTGGGGCGGCGCTGGCGTGAACTCGGCTTGCGCACGACGGTCGGGACCAGCGTGGTCGCCAAGACCGTCGCCGGCGATCATGCCGCGGTGCTGCCGGATGCCCATTGCGAGTCCATGTGCGCGTTCATGTTGTTGTCCGGCAAAACCCGCTATGTACCTGATGGCGCGCATGTTCGTGTCCATCAGATCTGGATGGGCGACCGCGCCGACGATGCCAGGGCCGCCAGCTACTCCGCCGACGACCTGATGATCGTGGAGCGCGATATCGGACGGCTCGCCAAGTATACTTTCGACATGGGAGGTGGCGGCGACCTGCTTTATCTCGCGCTCAGCATTCCTCCGTGGGAGAAACTCCACGAGCTGTCGGCGGCGGAATTGCGTGCGACGAATCTGGTGACGACGGACAACGTCGCGGATGTGTTGCCAGGCGGGAATGCCACCGAGGCTCCTGTTGCCGGTCTCGTCACGAAACCGGTGCAGGATCGCTTCCCGGCAGGCGCAAATGCGGCTGCTGCGGAGACGAGCGTCAGCCAACAGACCAAGACCGTCGAAGCGGTTCCGACCGGCGGTGTCGCGGTGGCGGCTCCGCCGGCTCAGAATCCGTAAGAGTGTTCGGGCGGAACGGCTTGAACTCTGTCAGCTTTGCGCGGGTGTGAGTGCGGCCGATTTGGCCTCGATCTGACCGATGGCGTCGACCACGGCGTCGAACGTCAGCATGGTGGATGCGTGGCGGGCCTTATAGTCGCGCACCGGTTCGAGCAGCGCGATGTCGGCCCATTTGCCTTGCGGCGGCGCGCCGTTTTCCTTCAGCATCCTGCTCACGGTCTCGCGCAGTTCGCGCAACTCCGTGGCGGTCGATCCGACCACATGACGGGCCATGATCGAAGAGGAAGCCTGGCCCAGCGCACAGGCCTTCACGTCGTGAGCGAAGTCGGTGACGACGGGGCCATCCATCGTGAGGTCGATCCTGACGGTGGATCCGCACAGCTTCGAATGGGCTGTGGCGCTGGCGTCCGGCGCGGGAAGGCGGCCCAGGCGGGGAATATTGCCGGCCAGTTCGATGATGCTCTTGTTGTAAACGTCGTTCAGCATCAGATTCCAAAACTTTGAATTCGCTGAAGAGGCGGGCCTCGCTCTTGGCGGCGGGAACCTCGAGGCCTATATATGTATCTATTGCCGGGAAACGCAATCCGGCGATTTTCCGCCGCACCCGGATTGAAGTTGAATTCGGGCGTCGCAATGTTCAATACCAAGGGACTCAGGCGTCCGGTAGCCACAACGCTGCCCCGTCTGCCCGGTGACACTCCGGTCTCAAGCGAGGCCGGTCGAACGGAGTAAAGATGGACGCTTTGATCAAGCCGCTGCGCGGCGTCAAACCTGTTGAAGCCAAATCCAACAACGCCAAACCTGCCGGGTTCGCTCCCGCTGAACTGGATCCGTCGGAGTTTATGGCGGCGGCCGCTCAGCCGGACAGGCCGCGTCCGTCGAGGCACGAGGCGGAGCATGCGGTCAGGACTCTCTTGTCCTATATCGGCGAGAATCCCAACCGGGAAGGGTTGCTCGATACGCCGCGCCGCGTGATCGAGGCCTATGATGAAATCTATCAGGGATATCATCAGTGCCCCGCCGAGGTGCTGAACCGGACCTTTGGCGAGACCGCGGGCTATGACGATTTCGTGCTGGTCCGTGACATCCAGTTTACCTCGCAGTGCGAGCACCACATGATGCCGTTCTATGGCAAGGCGCATATCGCCTACACGCCGGTCGAGCGTGTGGTCGGGCTGTCCAAGCTCGCGCGCCTGACCGACATCTTCGCCCGGCGTCTTCAGACCCAGGAGCACATGACCGCGCAGATCGCCGCCGCCGTCGACGAGGTGCTCAAACCCCGCGGCGTCGCCGTGATGATCGAAGCGGAGCACACCTGCATGTCGGTGCGTGGCGTCGCCAAGCACGGTGCGATGACCTTCACCAGCCGCTTCACCGGCGTGTTCCGCGATAATCCGGCGGAGCAGGCGCGCTTCCTGTCGATGGTGCGAAGCGGCTGACGCGGGAGATTTCCCCGCTTCTGACGACATCAGAAGCGGGCGCCGCGTTGCGAAAAGCCACATCGTGCCGCCAACTCTCGAGGGTTTTTCTGAGGGATTCCCTGTGTCTTCACCCGTATCTTCATCTCAGGCCGGAATCGAGGAGGACCTCACTTTCCGGCCCCGCTTCGATGCATCGGGCCTCGTCACATGCGTGGCGACCGATGCCGCGACCGGCGACGTGCTGATGGTCGCGCACATGAACGAGGAGGCGCTGCGGCGGACCATTGAGACCGGCGATGCCTGGTATTACAGCCGGTCCCGCAAGGCGTTATGGCGAAAGGGCGAGAGTTCGGGTCAGGTTCAGCGGGTGGTCGAGATGCGGACGGACTGCGATCAGGACGCGGTCTGGATCAAGGTCGCGCAGCAAGGCGCCGCCTGCCATACCGGACGGCGCTCGTGTTTTTACCGGGCGGTGACAAAGGGCGAGGGCGGCGAAGCGCGCGTGAGGTTTGTCGATGCCGACAGGCTGTTCGATCCCGCCGAGGTCTACAAGAAGTCCTGACGGCCGCGCTGCGCTGCTGCGTCCATTAAGTTGTTGTTAACCATAATCTTCCACCTTGCACCGCATCGCTGTCCGCTGCCGGTGGGAGCCGGCGTCGACGGCGGGTGCCGAGATCGCGTTGAAATGCAAGCGGTCGTTTCGCGGGGAGCGAGAGACCACCATGACCTTCGATACCGCCAACGCCGCTGCCGATCCGTCGCGCGCCGGACTGACAGGCCTTTTCGGCGGGATCGCAACTGCCATCCGGAAGGCGGCCGACGTCACCGGTGCGAGCTTCGAATACCTGCTCGCGACCGCCAAGATGGAGTCCAATTTCAATCCCCAAGCCGCCGCGCCAACCTCGTCCGCCAAGGGTCTCTTCCAGTTCATCGAGCAGACCTGGCTCGGCACGGTGAAGGAGGCGGGTCCTGCGCTGGGCTACAACGGCTACGCCGACGCCATCACCAAATCCCCGTCGGGCAGCTATTCCGTCAGCGATCCGGCCACGCGCGCCGCGATCCTCAAGCTGCGGGACGATCCGGCCATCGCCTCCGCCATGGCCGGCGTGCTGACGCAGTCCAACAGCTTCAAGCTGACCGGCCTGATCGGCCGCCGTCCGACCGACAGCGAACTTTATATGGCGCATTTCATGGGCGTCGGCGGAGCCGCGAAGCTGATCGCCAATGCGCAGGACAATCCGCAAGCATCCGGCGCGCGGCTGTTTCCGAATGCCGCCGCCGCCAACCGTCCGATCTTCTATGAGCCCGACGGCCGCGCCCGCAGTGTATCGGACGTCTATGCCGATCTGGACCGGCGCTATGCGGTTGCCGCCAACTCGCCCGCAAGCCGCGCAGCAATGGCCTCGCTCGGCGTTACTGCACCGGTGGCGGTCGCGTCTGCGGCGCAATTCTCGACCTCGTCCGGCAACGCGGTTTACCTGTCGCGCCTGCCCGACACGCGCGGCGTCGCGCCGGTTGCGGCATTGTCCGCAACGACTGCATCAACCGCGTCAGGCCAGCCGGTGTTCCGTTCGCTGTTTCAGGTCGGCGAGCGTACGCAGCCGGTGTCTCCGGCGGTTCAGGAATTGTGGGGCGCGTCGTCCGTCGCAGCGCCTTCGGACGCGCAGACATCGTCTGGGCCCGGTCCGCGTCAGCCGTTCGATCTGTTCAGCGACCCTAGCGGCGCTTACAGCGGCTAGAGCTTCGCTTCTCATTAAAGCGAAGCTCTAGATTATTGTTTTAATGTTTTTTCTTCACGCGAACCGGTATCCGCTTCGCTCGGAACGCTTACAGGCTTTCCGCTCTGGCGGAAACGCGCTCATTCATCGGTCATTGCGAGTTTGTGGCCGTCTGTTCGTAAAGCGCGACATCCGTTTGCGCCTTCTGACGCCTTCCGCGTTAACGAAACGTCAACGAGGCCAACCCGTTATGGTGAACCCTTTGTTAAGCGTCATGGTTTATTTTCTATGACAGTGGCATCGGATCACGATGTCGTCTCAAGTTAAGTAAGCCGGAAAGACCATGATCGTTCGGCGATTCATCAGTTGGGTGCGCACCGCTCCCGCAGGCGAGCGGGCGGAAGCGACACGAGCGCTGGCTCGCGCGTGGCTCATCTCCGATCTCTCCGACGACGATCGCGCGGCCGCCGAGGGCGCGCTCCTGATGCAGCTCGACGACTCCTCGCCGCTGGTTCGCCGGGCGATGGCGGAGGTCTTCGCGCGCAGCACGACCGCGCCGGCGGCCATCGTCCAGGCGCTGTCGGTCGATCAGCCTTCGGTTTCCATCCCGGTTCTCGAACATTCGCCGCTCCTGATCGATGCGGATCTGGTCGACATCGTCGCCACCGGCAACAACGAGGTGCAATGCGCCGTCGCGCGCCGTGTCCGCATTCCGGTGTCGGTCTGCGCAGCCATCGCGGAGGTGGGCTCGGCGGCGGCGGCCCTTGAGCTGATCGAAAATCCGGGCGCCAACATCGCGCCGATGTCATGGGACCGCATCGTCGAGCGGCACGGCCATCTCGCCGCGATCCGGGAATCGATGCTGGCGCTCGACGATCTGCCAGCGGCCACACGGTTCGCGCTGATCGGAAAGCTGTCGGATACGCTGGCGCAGTTCGTTGTCGCGAAGAACTGGCTCAGCGCCGATCGTGCCGGTCGCGCGGTTGGCGATGCGCGCGACCGCTCCGTCGTCAACCTCGCAGCTCAAGCGCGAGACGACGATATGCGCGATCTGGTTGCGCATCTTCGCGCCACCGGGCAACTCAACGCCGGGTTGATCCTGCGCGCGTTGCTGTCGGGCAATCACGAGCTGTTCGATCATGCGCTGGCGGAATTGTCGGGCCTGGCTTTGAACCGCGTCGTTGCACTGGTTCACGATCGCGGCGCCGCGAGCCTTCCCGCGCTGCTGACGCGGGCAGGGCTGCCGGAATCCACGTTCCCCGCGTTTCGCGCCGCGCTCGAAGCGCGCGACGAGATCGGCTTCGTCGGAACAGTCGACGGCGCGACGCGATTGCGCCGCCGCATGGTCGAACGCGTCCTGACGGTGTGCGAAACCGCGCCGACCGAGATTTCGGAACCTCTGCTGATCCTGCTGCGGCGTTTCGCAACGGAATCGGCGCGCGAGGAGGCGCGCGTGTTCTGCGACGAGCTGGTTGCGGAACGAGCCGCGGAACCGACGTTTGAGGAGGCGCCGGTTTGCGAGCCGGAATTATCCGAACCCGAATGGTATGAGCCGGATTTCCGCGAAGAGTATTGCGAACCGATGTCTGACCGGCCGCGCTTCTTCGATCGCTTCAGGTTCAAAGCTCAACTCGACAATCCTGAGATCGATGAAGTCGTACTTGACGAGGCGGAGTCTCACGAGGCGGTGCCTTACGAAATGGAATCGCGCGAAATGGAATCCTGCGAAGTGGAGCCCTGCGAGGCTGAAGCTTACGACGCGGAACCTTACGACGCCGAGCTTTACGAAGCGGAGCCTTACGAGGAGCCTTACGAAGCGGAGACTTACGAAGCGGAGACTTACGCGGTTGCGTCTTGTGAACCTGCGCGCCTCGAACCGCGGTTTGACGGGCCGACGCCTTGCGAGTCCGCGCCCTGTAAGCCGAGGTTTGGCGAGCCCTCGGTTTCATCGCGAGCGTATCGCGAACCGCTGCTCAGCGATCTGCTGGCGGCTGCCTAGAGCCTTTCCGATTCTGATGGAATCAGAAGTGGGGCTCTATTGGATTTGGCGCGTTTTCCAGTCGCCATTCTGTAGCAGGCGGCTGGCGCTGAAATCCGTAAAATCAATCCGGCGTCGGCGGTACCAGCGGCTGTACCGTCTTCAGCATCGCCACGAGCTGGCTTTGCTGGCGGGTGCCGGTCTTGCGGAAGATGCGTTCAAGGTATGTGCGCGCCGATTTCACGGTGACGCCTCGCCGCGCGGCGGAATCCACCAGCGTCAGCCCGCTGGCGAGGTCGGTTGCCAGCCGCGCCTCCGTCGGCGTCAGGTCGAACAAGGCATTGAGAAGGGTCGCGGATGGCACCAGTGCGCTTGGTGTGATCGGCGTGGCCAGGACCAGCGTATCTGCGCCGCCGAAGATATCGTGCGCGGCGCGGCGCAGCGGCAAAAGGTGAACGACGAAGGCGCTGTTGTCGCCGATCCCCGGCACCGGGATTGAGCCGGCTGTCGTCTCATGCCGCATCTGCGTTATCGCGCTTTGAAACAACCTGTTGGCATCGCGGTCGGCAATCGCCAGCCCACCATGGGCGACCGGCAGCAGCGCCGCGTCCATTCGTTGGAGATGCGAGTTCGCCGCCATCATCCGCCCTGACGCGGAGAGCACGGCGGCGGGCAGTCCCATCAGTTCGAGCGCGGACGTGGTGGCCTCGGCCCGCTCGACGCGCAGCCGCCCCGAGACCAGGCTGGCGCGGGCGAGATGTGGCCGCAGTACATTGAGCCGCTCGATCTCGTCCGGCATGAAGGCGCCGTCCTTCAGCCATTTCTGAAAGACGAAGGTGGCAAGCTCGCCCGTCGGCATGGCGACGGCCGAACACGCCATCGCGCCGATGCCGACCTCCCGCAGCATGACGCGGGCGGGATCGTGCTCGAGTTCCTCCGCGCTCAGGAAATCGTCCACGGTCACGAAGCTCGCGGGCTGCATGGCGCACATCTTCTGCGTG
The DNA here is from genome assembly GCF_001897285.1 of Nitrobacter sp. 62-23. GTDB lineage: Bacteria > Pseudomonadota > Alphaproteobacteria > Rhizobiales > Xanthobacteraceae > Nitrobacter. The sequence continues at coordinate 704 of NZ_MKSM01000027.1, read as the reverse complement.
CCCTCGGAGAATTTCCACATATCGCCGTTGATGAACTTGTCGAACAGCGGCCGCAAATTATCCAGCGTCATGCCGCGCGGCGGGGCCGTTTCGCTGAAGAAAAACACCTGCGCGCTGGCGGAGGCTGACAGCTTGCTGGCTTTCTGCAGCACGTGTGTCCAGCGCTCCGGCACGAACGCCGCCTCGTAGATCAGTTCAATGAGATCACTCATAATTCCGGTGGCGATACGATCAGTAGAGATAAGGGTTGCGCTGCGTTTTCAGCGGCGCGTTGAAATGGGCCGCCGTCGGACGATGGTGCCGCCCTCACAGTTTGCAACGCCTGGAGACGGCGTCGCGTCAACCTCCAGGTTGACGCCGTATGATTATTTTCGACGGGCAGCGGGGCTACGACAGCCGCCGCTGGACCGGTCTTTGTATCGCGGACGATTCGGTCCGCGCTGACTCCAGAAAAATGCCGGGAATCAACCGCTTATATAGCCGGAGCATGATCCCGAAAAGTGGAATCAGCCTTTCATGCCCGGCTTTATGACGGGTATCCACGTCTGCGTGAAGAAAACGCGTCACATCAAAATCTTATGGCCAGCTCCTGATTCCGATTGGAAACGAAAAGGCTCTAGGGTCCGTACTCAATAAGGATTCCCACGAGCGGGGCTATGTGATTCAAGCTTTCCATGATCTGGGGGCTTGGATGGCGAAGCAGG
>NZ_MKSM01000026.1:10963-24752 GCF_001897285.1 Nitrobacter sp. 62-23 | reverse complement strand
CTCCCACCTGCGCTATGTGGTCGCCGCCGCCGAACATCGCAGCTTCAGGCGGGCCGCAGCGGCGCTTAATATCACCCAGCCGACCTTGAGCAAGCGCATCCGTGAACTTGAAAGCCGGCTTGGCGTCTTGCTATTTGAGCGCTCAACGGGCGGCGCGCGTCTGACTGTCATCGGCCGGGATTTTGTCGCGACTGCGCGACGGGTCCTCTCTGATCTTTCCTTCATGGAGAATCAGGCCAAAGCCGCCAAGAAGGGCGATGCCGGCCAACTGGATATCGGTCACTACACGTCGCTTTCGATGGGTCCTTTGCGCGACGCCATCGTGATATTCACGACTTTGCATCCTCTGGTCGATGTCAATCTCAACGCACATTCCCGTACCGATCTCCTGTCGCTACTCGATCGTGGTTCGATCGATGTTGCGATCATGCTCGGCGAGTCGAAAGGACAAGACTATGCTCATATGAGCCTGTGGTCTGACCGTATCATGGTGGCGTTTCCTAAGGTTCATCCGCTCAGCGATCGCGATTTTGTCTATTGGACCGACCTCAAAAATGAGCGTTTCTTGATAAGCATCCGAGATCCGGGACCAGAACTCGAAGATATTCTCCTCAGCAAACTTGCCGCTCCTGGCGATCGTCCTCGAATTAAGACGATTAATGGGAAACGAGAGGACGTGCTGAGCATGGTGGGCGCCGGTCGCGGCATCAGTTTGATCTGTGAATCCGCGACAGGCAACGTTGTGAACGGCGCGGTTTATCGCGAGGTACGCGATGGCAACGGACCGACCCGGGTCGGGCTCGTCGCTTACTGGCGTCACAATAACGACAACCCAACCATCAAGCAGTTTCTAGCCATACTGCCAACCCACGCGACTATACCATCGCCGGCAGCAATTGATCACGCTCGACTGAGAGTTAATCCTCGATCTTCTTGCTGATCAGGCGAAACGACGTATCGAAATCGAAGTGATACCGCTTGCTATCGGGCACACGGCATCATCGATTTCGAATTTTCCGTCATCGAAGTCCATTTTCCCGCCTGTACAGCCTTGCGCCTGCAGTGCCTCCACGAGTTTAGATCTCTCCTCGTCTGTGACTGCGCGTCCGGCCTGCAGAGGTTGATGTCAGAATAACCATCGCGAGGGTTGTGAGAATGGTTCGCATAGAAAGCCTCTTATCTCTACGATCGGTCTGAATGCATTAGCAGTTTCGAATATTGGGATCAGATATTGCCTATACGACTGAATAGCGTAGCAGCTATGCCTTTGTCCCGGAGAGGCTAAGCCAGATGCCTCGCCGAAGTTCCACTACGAAGCGCCTGTATTTTTTCGTTCCGCTACGATGAGCCTTTGACTCTGGTTGCGCGGCCGCGTTTCCTGCCTTTTCTATTCATCCCCGATGTCCGGCCCGAATCGACAGGCCGACGCAGCGCCGGGGGCAACATGGGGATTACAACTCCCAAGGCAGAAGCGGTCACGCGCGGTGCCCGCATGCTGCGCACGGCGCTCGGGCCGGACATCGCCAAATTCCTCGAAGACCCCGGCATCGTCGAGGTGATGCTCAATCCCGACGGTCGGCTCTGGATCGATCGCCTGTCCGAAGACCTGTCCGATACAGGTGCGATTCTCGCGCCCGCAGATGGCGAGCGCATTATCCGTCTTGTCGCGCATCACGTCGGCGCTGAAGGCCATCCCGGCGCACCGCGCGTCTCCGCTGAGTTGCCCGGAACGGGAGAGAGATTCGAGGGATTGCTTCCCCCGGTCGTGTCGGCAGCGGCGTTCTCGATCCGCAAGCCTGCAATCGCGGTGTTCACGCTCGATGATTATGCGGCAGCCGGCATCATGACGTCGTCCCAGGCGACCCTCCTGCGCAAGGCCGTTGCCGAGCGTCGCAATATCCTGGTCGCCGGCGCACCTCGACCGGCAAGACCACGCTCACCAACGCGCTGCTTGCCGAAGTCGCCGAGACCACCGATCGGGTGGTGCTGATCGAGGACACCCGCGAGCTGCACTGCAAGGCGCGCAACCTGGTGGTGCTGCGCACCAAAGATGGCGTCGCGACACTGTCCGATCTGGTGCGCTCTTCGCTGCGCCTGCGTCCCGATCGTATTCCGATCGGCGAAGTCCGCGGCGCCGAAGCCCTCGATCTCCTCAAAGCGTGGGGCACGGGGCACCCCGGCGGCATCGGCGGGCCGGTGCCAAAGCCGCAGTGAGACCGGCCGGCCGAGCCATCAGCCGGGCAGCCAGCGCGATGGCTGAGAGCTATCGCAGCGGCGGGCGGCGCGGAGACTTTCACATATCGAAGCGCCGCGCGCGCAAAAGCGGCGAGCGTTCCGACAAGTTTTTCTAAGCGTTGGGCCGTCGGCTGGCCAAGGGGCCGAAGCTGCAGCAAGAGATATCGGAGAACTTTCGCGCTGGGCCGGAGAATTTGGGCCCGTAATTCAACTCGCATGCACCTGGAATAAGGTGTGGTGTCTTTGCCATCACTACCTGAAAGTGTGAGCAGCTTGTTAAAAGGAATGCTCGCCTGCTGATACCAACCTAAATGAAATCAAAATTCTGGATGTGCAGCGGCGGGCACAATGAGTAACCAAGGCTAGAACCAATCTAAACTGTTGGCGTTGCAGGATTAATTCAAACCCGTTTAGTTGTGCATCAATTTCGTTGCGCCCTTCGCTTTGGGGTGCCGGATCATCGGAATGATCAGTGTACTGAAAATAATGGAGAATAGGCTGCCGTCGGCGCTACTCTGCGCCGGGTGGAGGCATCTCTTATGAAAGAGGGTGATGTCCGCACCGGCCTCTATTTCACGCACCGTTCTGCGCTGATCGAATACGCGACACCTATACTGGGCTCGCGTGAGGCCGCCGAGGATGTCGTGCAGGATGCTTATCTGCGGTTTTCCCCGGCGACGACTCACGTCGTGTCACCCGAGAAAGCTCTTGCCTACCTCTATAGGATTGTCCGCAATCTCGCCTTCGATATTCTGAGACACCGGAAAATCGAGAAACGAGAGGTAGGTGAGAGCGCGCCTTTCTGGGCGAAGTCGCGCGCCGAGGGGACGCCCGAGGATTCCTTGCTCTACTATGATCAGATTCGTCTGGTGTCAGAGGTGCTTGAAACGCTCCCCACCAAGGTTCGGGTGGCGGTCGAGATGCACCGCTTCGGCGGCTTTACGCTTCAAGAGGTTGCCGATCATCTGGGGATTTCCGTTGCTCTCGCTCATAGGTACGTTCGATCCGCAATGCTGCAGATTGCCGCTCGCATCGAACCGCACTGATGGCCGACACGGCTGCCGCCTCGTGAAAAAAATCCTGCCCTGATCGTCTTTTGGATTGAACTGGGTAAGAGTCGGCACGTCCGCTTATAGCGTTTTCAAGCGAAGTGGGACCACTTCGCGTGAAGAAAACGCGTCAAAACAACAACCCAGGAGCTTTGCTTTTGATCTCATCAAAAGCAAAACGCTCCTGGGGCGGCAGAAAAAGATTCACGGCAGGATGGTCTTGGAAGACGAGAAACCAGATCCCTTACTCGAAGAAGCGATGGATTGGCTGTTGCGCCTGCAGGATACGCCGCGCGATCCTGACATCGCTCGTCAATTCGACGTCTGGCATTCCCGTTCCGCTGATCATGCGCGCGCTTGGAACAAGGCCCGCAAGACCTGGCAGCTCATGGGCGAGGTCCCGCCGGTCCACGAGCATCTCTGGAATGACGGCAGCGCCGCGAGCGGCCGCGGCATAAGCGCGTCGTCAGCCGCAGCCGCAGCGCGCGGGTGGGGCTGGAAGGGATGGGCCGGCGGCGCAGTCGCGGCAGTGCTCGCGGTTTTCCTGATCCTTGCTGTACCGACGATCACGCTGCGTATGCAGGCCGATTATGTGACGGCGACGGCCGAGAACCGTGTTGTCACGCTCGAGGACGGCAGCACCGTCACGCTCGGGGCCGATAGCGCGGTCGCGGCGCAGATCACCGATACCGGCCGGCGGATCACGCTGCTGTCCGGCGAAGCTTTCTTTGAGGTGGCGCGCGATACGTCGCGGCCGTTCGTTGTCACCGCCGGCGGGGTGGATGTGACCGCGCTCGGGACCGCCTTTAACGTACAGCTCTCCGAGGCGGCAGCGACGATCGAGCTTGCCAGAGGATCGGTCGGCGTTGACTGGGAACAGGCGCCCGGGCGCGATGCCGCTGTCCTGGCGCCGGGCGAGATGGTTGTCGTTGACCGGCGCACCGGCGAAATGGTGAGGAGTACCATCGCGCAAGACGACATTGCCGCATGGCGCGGCGGGAAGCTTTTCGTCAATGCCGCCACCATCGGGTCCGTCGTCGAGCAGTTGCAGCGCTACCATACCGCCTGGATCAAGGTGCCGGATGGCGGGCTCGCGGCCGAGCGCGTGACCGGCCTTTACGATCTGCACGAGCCCGATCGCGCCTTGCGCGCGCTGGTCGAGCCCTATGGTGGCCAAGTCCGCACGCTCTCCCCGTATCTGCGCGTTCTCTCCCGGTTCTGAAACGATTCCAGAAAACGCACGGTCCCTGAACTGATCGGAGATGTTAAGCGGACGTGCGACCATCCGGCGCGACGGATCGAAGCCGCTCCGGAGCACCATGAGAAAAAAGTGCGGCGTTCGTGAAAAAATTTCGGAGTTGATCGTCTTTGGTCCGGAAGTGCGTGGGACGCGCTGGCACCGGAGACAGGGGAAAATGGACGCGCAGGAATGCAACGCTGGAATCGAAACGAAAAGCAGAGCGCGCAGAAGTGCTCTGGCTGCGGGCCTACTCGCGACAACTGCGATCGTCCTCTGTAACTGTCTGCTGCAATCGCAACCTGCCGCTGCGCAAGCCACCACCCAGGGCGCGGCGGTCCGTGCGTTCAACATTCCGGCGCAGCCGCTCGCCGGTGCTCTGAACGCATTTGGTCGTCAGTCCGGCTTGCAGGTGACCCTTGCGGCCGTGACGACGCGCGGCGTCAATTCGCGGCCGGTCAACGGCAGCTTCACGCCGCAACAGGCTCTCGCCCGGATGCTGGAAGGGACCGGAATTCCATTCCGCATCACATCGGATCGGACCGCCGTTGTCGGAGCATCACAGGCAGTAGGTGGTAGCGGCGCAGCACCCGCCGGCGCGATCTCGCTCGACACCATCGACGTGCAGGGCGAGACGGCATGGGGTCCAGTGCAAGGTTATGTCGCGACACGCAGCGCAACCGGCTCCAAAACAGACGCGCCCATCATCGAAGTTCCGCAGACGATCAATGTGGTCACCGCGGATCAAATCAGGTCCCAAGGCGCGCAAAGCGTGAGTGAAGCGCTACGGTATACGCCCGGCGTTCGATCCGAAGGTTATGGTGCAGCTTCGCCCTTCGATGTCTATACGCAAGTCCGCGGCTTCCGCGCCGATCTCTATCTTGATGGGTTGAGGCTACCTACTGGCAACATCGACGGCACCGCAAGCGGCGTTGTCGATCCGTGGGCGCTTGAGCGTCTCGAAGTGCTTAAAGGGCCGGCGTCTGGGCTCTACGGTCAGGCGGGTCCGGGCGGCATCATCAACATGGTTACGAAACGTCCCACCGAAACGCCCGTGAGAGAAGTTCAGGTTCAAGGAGGAAGTTTCGGCAGAGTTCAAGGGGTATTCGATTTCGGCGGCCCGATCGACGAGAGCGGCCAGTTCCTTTACCGCGTGACAGGTTTGGCGCGAAGTTCGGGAACGCAGTTGGATTTCGCTGAAGACGACCGGGCCTTCATCGCCCCTGCTGTAACATGGCGGCCATCCAACGATACCTCCTTGACGGTGCTTGGAATGTATCAACGCGACCGCGGCGTTTGGCCGTACTTCAACTATATGCCTGCGATCGGATCAATCTACGCTTTCGACGGACGCAAAATCGCGACGAGCCGCTATCTCGGTGAGCCCGATTTCGACAGGTTGAAGCGCGATCAAGCGTCGATTGGCTATGAGTTTCAACATCGGTTCAACGATACGATTTCCTTTAAACAGAATCTGCGCTTCAATGATACCGACTTCTTCACCCGCGGCGCCGTCACAGGTCGCTCGTACCTGAGTGGCAGCGGAGAGATTGGTCGGGGAGGCATACAGGTTCAGAACCGCGCCGACTCGTTTGCAATCGACAACCAGATCAAGATCGACGCCACGACCGGGCCTCTCATTCATGACGCCGTGATCGGTCTCGACTATCGACGTGAAGCGTCAAAGTATCTTTTCATGATCGGTTCAGCCCCGTCACTCAATGTCTTCAATCCTCAATACAACTCCGGGCTGGTCACGACCGACGACCTTTCGTTGACGAGTTACAAGTCGATGCTCGATCAGGTAGGCATTTACACACAGGATCGGATCAAATTCGGTCGATGGGTCACGACAATTGGTGGTCGCTACGACCGCGCGAAAAGCACTCTCGACAACGCTGAAACGTCATTCGCCCCGGCCAGCCGAAGCGATCAGAATGATGGAGCATTCACCGGACGCGCGGGGCTGACGTATCTCTTCGAAAGCGGGATCTCGCCCTATGTGAGTTACGCAACTTCCTTTCAGCCGGAGATTGGCCTCGACGCAATTACAGGAGACGCGTTCAAACCCAGCGAAGGAAAGCAATTTGAGGCTGGAGTAAAGTACCAACCGGCGGGAGCGAAAACTCTCATCACCGTCGCCGCCTTCGATCTTACTCAAACCAATCGCGTCACGAACGATATCCTGTTTCGGCAACGCCAGATCGGTGAAGTTAATGTAAAGGGGATTGAAGTTGAAGCAAAAGCAGAGGTGCTCCCGAACTTTAATGTAATCGCGGCCTACGCCTACCTGGATCACACGATTACCAAGAGCGCCAACCCCGCCGAAGTTGGACGGAAGCTCTTTTCAACGCCGAACCATCAGGCGTCGCTTTGGGGTGACTATGGCTTCGTGACCGGACCATTATCCGGTCTCACCCTTGGTGCAGGCACACGATATATCGGCTCCACGACCGACTCCTCTAATACGCTCCAGGTCCCGACGGTGACGGTGTTCGATGCGCGGATTAAGTTTGACCTTGAAAAAAATTCTTCCAGGCTTGCCGGCGCGTCGCTTGCGGTCAATGCGACCAACATCTTCGATAAAATATACGTAAGTCAGTGCGATGGCGACACCATGTGCACCTACGGAACACGCCGTGCCATCCTTGCAACACTGAATTACAAATGGTGATGGCCGGGCATCTTCAATCATTTCGATCATCGCCGCATCTTGCGTCTCTCTGGGCCGACTACACCATTAGTGAAGGTGCGTTAAGCGGACTCGGATTCGGCCGCGGCATACGGTATGTCAGCGCCAGCGCCGGCGATTTCCTCAACACCTTCGAGGCACCGGCCTACACGCTGGTGGATGCGATGGTCCCGCTACGAGACACCCGACGCGGCTTAAACGTCGATCAGAGCAGCAACCGCACCGAAGCGACTATAACCGCCGCCGCTTCCTCGGCTGGCTGCGCGACGAGATGGCGGTGCTGCGCGCCGTTGGGCTCGGCGTTCGCGAGATCGCCGAGCGTCTCGATATCGAGGAACATGACGTGCGGGTGTTTTCTCCGAAACCGCAGGAGAACGTCTTGCGCCGCAGGCTCAGCCGGCGAGCCCTCAATGCGCTCCTCCAAGGCCGCCACGCCTCGATTGGCGGTCGGACCGTCGCCAAGCGCAGCCGCCACCTCGTCGAAATCGCCAGCGCCTACACTTGGGACGAACTGTTGTCCGAACCCGGCGTTGGTTCCGTCACCGCTAACCAGATCCGGCTCTGGCTCGAGGAACGGAGGTCTCATTTGCGCAACGCGATCGAGCAATAGGCACAAGGCTCGATGGAAGGCGATTAGCGGGCGACGTTCGGACGCAAGAGGAGATCTGCAATCGCTGGAGGAAACCCGATTGGACCTGCGTCACCTACGCTATCGTTGCCAGCGCTCACAATGGCAGCTTCAGCGCCGCTGCGCAAGAATTCAATGTCCGGCAGCCGATCGTCAGCAGGCGCATCAAGGGAGTTGAGGACGAACTTTGGCGTGCGCTTGTTTGAACGCTCCACCGCCGGAGCGCGACTGACATTGCTCGGCGAGGATTTTGTTGTCGATGCGCATCGGCATCTGTCGAGCTGGTTGATCGTTCTAGCCAACAACACGATCCTGCCGCTGCCCGCGAAATGACCGGAACTTAATCCGCAAGAAAACGTCTGGCAGTTCATGCGCGACAACTGGCTGCCAAACCGCGTGTTCAAGTCCTACGAAGATATCGTCGACCACTGCTGCTTCGCTTGGAACAGACTGATCGTCAACCTTGGTGCATTATCTTCATCGGAAGGCATGATTGGGCGTATCGGTTTTGATCAGCGAGCCTTGGTGTAACCTGCCACAAAACGTTAGAAAGACACTGTAATTTTGATCTTTCAAAGCCGGCTTCCGCTCGCTGCCGGTCCATTGCCCCGATCGGATATAGCGTGATGCGCCGCCACCGGTTTAGACGCCCTCTAAAATGAGGGCCTTGCGCAGCGGATTCCGACCTCTGTAAATGTCGCTATTCAGACAGGAAGTGACAGCGTGGCGCCGGCCGGCCTTCTCGACAGCGACGACCTCTTGAATCGCGCCATCGAAGCGCACTACGCCGACATCAAGGCCGCGGTGCTGCGCCGCGGCTGCGCGCGCGGTCTCGTCTCGGATGTCGTCCACGACCTATACATCAAGCTTGCCGAAAAGCCCGATGTGCTGAAGGGCAAGCGCTCGCTGTGCGCCTTCCTGTGCCGCTCGGCGATCAATCTCGGCATCGACCACATGCGCCGCGCGCGGTTCGAGCGGCATCTGTTCTCGGGCACCGAGGCCGAGGCGCTCGCGGTCCCGACGGAAGCGGCGGCGCCCGATTACGGCCTGGAAGTGGAAGCACGCCTCGCGGTGTTGCGCGAGGCCATTGCCGAACTGCCGGCACGACGGCGGGCCGTCTTCATCCTGCATCGCCTGCATCGGCTCGAGCCCGATCAGATCGCGCGAAAGCTCAACATCTCGCAGAACATGGTCGACCGGCATCTGCGGCGGGCGCTTGCGCATTGCCTCGATCGCCTGCTCGGGCTCGAGTGAGAGTCCTTCCACCGGGGACTCGCTCGTCTTTATAATGGGCGAGGGGCGACCAGGGATCTCGATGGCGGCTAGACAATCAGCGCGCGTGCGCAAGCGACACGAAGAAGCCGCCGCTTGGGTGCTGAAAAATCGCAACGGCGAGCGCAGCGCGCCCGACTCCCGCGCGTTCGAGGCGTGGCTCGCCGAGAGCCCGGAAAACAAAACCGCTTATGAGGCCGCCGAACGGCTGATGGGCGAGGCCCGCAACGCCATCCTGAACGACCCGGCGCTGCGGAGCTTCAAGGTTAAGCCGCGCCCGCCCGCCGCCAGGATCGTCACCATCGCGATTCTCGGCATGGCGCTCGCCGGCGGCGCCTTCGTTTATTCCGACGGCCCGATGCGGCTTCAGGCCGATGCGATCTCGGGCACCGGCGAGATGCCGACCATCACGCTCGCCGACGGCTCGACGATGCAACTCAACGCGTCCTCGGCGGTGGCCTATCGGTTTACCGGACAAACCCGCACGGTGACGCTGTTGCGCGGGCAGGCGTTTTTCGCGGTGGCGAAGGATGCAAGCCGTCCCTTCGTCGTCGAGGCGCTGGGCGGACGGACGACGGCGCTCGGCACGGCTTTCGACGTGCGGACCGACGAGCATGCGACCGAAGTCACCGTCACCGAACATGCGGTGTCGGTTGCCTCCGATACGCTGGCCGAGCCCGCGGTCCGGGTCGGCGAAGGCCATCAGGCCGTCTACGACCGCGACGGCAAGGTGAGGGATGTGCGGCAGGCCGACACCCATGCCGTGCTGGCGTGGCGCCGGGGCCAGCTTGTGGTTGACAATGCGCCGGTGGCCGAGGTCGTCAGCGAGATCGGCCGCCATTTCGCCGGGCGCATCATCATATCGAATTCGGAGCTTGCCGCGCGCAGGGTCAGCGGCACGTTCATCGTTACCGATACGGACGCCGCCCTCGGACTTCTGCGCGACTCGCTCGGCCTCAGCGTGATCCGGATGGGCCCGCTGATTTTGCTGCGGGGGTGAAATCATCGCAGTCCCGTGTCCCGGATCAGCAGCGCAGTATGGAATACCGCGCTGCTGATCCGGGACCGTTCCAGCCTCGGCATCCGTAACGATCCCGGTTCTGCGGAGCACCGCTCCGCGCTGCACCGCGCCCGGGACAAGAATATGAGATTCTCCGAGTCAATTTCCCCGCCACCCGGAGTCCCAAAGCGTCCTGCTCATTCGTCACCTCATTGGATGGTTGACTGCGCGCCACTCCGGCGCGGTGGCAACCTCCGGGGCAAAATTCGATGGGGGACAAGCGAATGCAGCGGGTGCGTCAATCACAAGTTCTGGGACAGGCCCGGTTGCTCCTGTTGGGGACGACGCTGCTTGCAACCTGTTTCGCCGTGCCGACGGATGCGCAAAATATGCCGGCGCTTGCGGCGCGCACGATATTCATCCCGGCCGGCTCGTTGACGCCGGCGCTGAACCAGCTTGCCGCCCAGACCGGAATGCAGATCCTGTTCGACGCATCGATTGCGCGGGGCAAGACCACGCGCGGCGCGCAAGGCAACCTGACGGCGAACCAGGCACTTGCGGCCATTCTCAACGGCACCGGTCTTGCCGCGCGCGCAACCGGTCCGAACGCGATCGCCATCGTCAATCCCTCGGCGGCTGCGGCCGGCGGCGCGAGTGTCGCTGGTGCGATCTCGCTCGACACCATCGACGTGCAGGGCGAGACCGCGTGGGGTCCGGTGAACGGCTTTGTCGCCAGTCGCAGCGCCACCGCTACCAAGACCGACACCCCGATCATCGAGGTACCGCAGTCGATCTCGGTGGTGACGCGAGATCAGATCGAGATACGGAGAAACCAAACTCTGAACGAGACGCTGCAATACACGCCGGGCGTTTTCGCCGGGACCGGCGGACATCAGCACAGCTCACCGCAGCTCCAGATCCGAGGCTTCCAAACAACTCCGCTGAACGGGGCATTCTATTTGAACGGGCTGCGCTCGATCGGCAATGGCGATCTCGAGCCCTATGGGCTGGAGCGTGTCGAGGTAATGCGCGGACCGGCATCGGTTCTCTATGGTCAGGGTCAGCCCAGCGGGGTCATCGCTCTCGTCACCAAGCGTCCGACTGAACAGCCCTTTCACGAAGTCCGGCTTCAGGGCGGCAGCTTCGAGCAGAGGGGCGGCGCATTCGATTTCGGGGGCCCGATGAGGGAAGACAGGACGCTGCTTTACCGCTTCACCGGCCTGCTGCGCGAGGGCGGCAACGGCATTGATTTCTCGAACGACAAGCGTGCGTTCCTCTCCGGTGCGGTAACCTGGCGTCCGACTACTGCAACGGAAATCACGGCTTTCGGCCTGCATCAAAAAGGTCAAGGTAAGTGGAACTTCGGCCTCCCCGCACAGGGGACGGCGCTGCCGAATCCGAACGGGAGAATCCCGATCACGCGCTACATCGGAGAGCCCGCCTTCGATTATGACAACACGGAGTCGACGGCCGTCGGGTACAATCTTGAGCATCGCGCCACCGATGGCCTGACCTTCAGGCAGAATCTTCAGTACGGACGGCAGGTCTGGGACTATCGTTACGTCTCGCCGGACAGTGTGCAGGCCGATTTGCGCACGCTCACTCGGGGTGGGGCCCAGAACTACAGAACCTGGGACTCGTTTGCGGTCGACAACCAGGCGGAGTTGAAAGCTAACACTGGCCCTCTGCGCCATACCGTGCTGTTCGGCGTGGACTATCGGTGGGGTCAGATCACAAACGTAGGTACAGATAGCGGCGTCGTTGGTCCGATCGATGTTTTTGCACCGATCTATAATACTGGCGTCTTTATGCCGCCTGCCGACTATGCGACCCAGCAAACTCTAAACTACACTGGCATCTACCTTCAGGATCAGATCAAGCTCGATCGATGGATATTGACCCTGGGGGGACGTTACGATTGGTCGGACCTCAAGACCGCCGACATCTTTAACGCCAACGGTCCGAGTACCAATCAGAACGCCAGCGCCTTCACCAAGCGGGGCGGGCTGGGTTACGAGTTCGACAGCGGCGTAGTGCCTTACATCGGCTATTCAGAATCCTTCCTGCCCGTTTCTGGAACGACGTTTGACCAGGTGCCGTTCAATCCGGAGACCGGGACACAATATGAGGCCGGCATCAAGTACCAGCCCAAGGACACGAACTTGCGGATGACAGCTGCTGTTTATAATCTGCGACGCCAGAATGTCACCACAGCAGATCCGACCCATCCGGGGTTTTCAATCCAGACCGGTGAAATTAGCTCGCGTGGTTTCGAGTTCGAGGCGGTCGCCAGCCTGACCAGTAATCTCAATCTGACCGCAGCCTATACCTACAACGATGCGCGAGTCACCAGGAGTAACCGCGCCGACCTCGGCAAGCGCCCGTTTCGATCACCGCCGCATCTTGCCTCGCTATGGGCCGATTACACCATCCGCGAGGGCGCGCTGAGCGGGCTCGGCTTCGGCGGCGGCATACGATATGTCAGCGCCAGCGCCGGCGATTCCCTCAACACCTTCGAGGCACCGGCCTACACGCTGGTAGATGCGATGGTCCGCTACGAGATCGACAACTGGCGCTTCTCTGTCAACGCCACCAACCTGTTCGACACATACTACGTCGCGGCCTGCTTCGCGATCGATCAATGCAACGTCGGCCGAACGCGCACCATTCTGGGCACCGTGACCTATCGTTGGTAGCTCATGTCGTTCGTGGCGGCGATACAGAGACCGCCGCTGCAACGAGCGTCATTCCGCGGCACGCGTGGGCTCGACCGGTGGAACACGCCCAACAACCGTTGGCCGGGATTTTGTCGCGACTGCACGACGGGTCCTCTCTGATCTTTCCTTTATGGAAAATCAGGCCAAAGCCGCCAAGAAGCGCGATGCCGGCCAACTAGATGTCGGTCACTACACCTCGCTCTCGAACGGGCCGCTGCAAGAGACCATCGTCGCCTTCGCCACGATGCACCCGATGGTCGATGTCAATCTCAACGGATATTCCCGCACTGACCTTTTGGCGATGCTTGATCGGGGTTCGATCGACATCGCCATCATGCTCGGTGAAGCCACCCGCCGGGATTTCGATCACATGAGTCGTGGTCCGACCGCGTCATGGTGGCTTTCCCCAAGGGTCATGTGCTGGCCGACCGGGACTTCGTTTACTGGACCCAGCTCAAGAATGAGCGTTTCCTGATGAGCCTCCGTGATCCGGGTCCCGAACTCGAAGATATCCTTCTCAGCAAGCTGGCCGCGCCCGGCGATCGGCCGCGGATCAAGCCGATGAACGAGAACCGGGAAGAAGTCTTGAGCATGGTCGGCGTTGGCCGCGGCATCGGTCTGGTTTGTGAATCTGCTATCGGTAACGCAATCAAAGGGACGGTCTTTCGCGAGGTGCGCGATGGCAACGGACCGACCCGCGTCGGGCTTGTGGCCTATTGGCGGCACAATAACGACAATCCCGCACTGAAGCAGTTTAGGATCATGCTGCAAACGAATCCGGCGGTTCCTTTCGATCCGGCCATAGCGAGCTAGGCCATAATCGCATCCCGCCTGTATTTTTTCGCTCCGCTACGATGAGCCTCTGACTCTTGTTGCGCGGCCGCGTTTCCTGCCTTTTCTATTCATCCCCGATGTCCGGCCCGAATCGACAGGCCGACGCAGCGCCGGGGGCAACATGG
>NZ_MKSM01000026.1:0-10926 GCF_001897285.1 Nitrobacter sp. 62-23 | reverse complement strand
GACCCCGGCATCGTCGAGGTGATGCTCAATCCCGACGGTCGGCTCTGGATCGATCGCCTGTCCGAAGGTTTGTCCGATACAGGTGCGATTCTCGCGCCCGCGGATGGCGAGCGCATTATCCGTCTTGTCGCGCATCACGTCGGCGCTGAAGCCCATCCCGGCGCGCCGCGTGTCTCAGCCGAGTTGCCCGGAACGGGAGAGAGATTCGAGGGATTGCTTCCCCCGGTCGTGTCCGCGGCGGCGTTCTCGATCCGCAAGCCGGCGATCGCGGTGTTCACGCTCGATGATTATGCGGCGGCCGGCATCATGACGTCGGCCCAGGCTGCGCTCCTGCGTAAAGCAGTGGCAGAGCGCCGCAACATTCTGGTTGCCGGCGGCACCTCGACAGGCAAGACCACGCTCACCAACGCGCTGCTTGCCGAGGTCGCCGAGACCACCGACCGCGTGGTGCTGATCGAAGACACCCGCGAACTGCAATGCAAGGCGCGCAACCTGGTGGCACTGCGCACCAAGGACGGTGTCGCGACACTGTCCGATCTGGTGCGCTCTTCGCTGCGCCTGCGTCCCGATCGTATTCCGATCGGCGAAGTCCGCGGCGCCGAAGCCATCGATCTCCTCAAAGCGTGGGGCACGGGGCACCCCGGCGGCATCGGCACCATCCACGCCGGCACCGCGCTCGGTGCGCTGCGGCGGCTTGAGCAGCTTATTCAGGAAGCGGTCATCACCGTGCCGCGCGCGCTGATCGCCGAGACGATCGACATCGTCGCGGTGCTTGCCGGCCGCGGCGCACAGCGTCGGCTCGCCGAGCTTGCCATGGTCGCCGGCCTTGATCCTGCAACCGACGACTATCGCGTTCTGCCGTCCGAGGCGGACGGCCGTGTCCCCGAAATGGCGGACGATTCCGAAGAATCGCGGGAGGTTGAGAACAGCGCAGCGGCGAGGCGCTCAGAGATCTTATCGGCGGCCTGCTTGACAGCATCAGATGCAAGATGAGCGTATCGAGCAGTCGTCTGAACCTGAGTGTGTCCAAGCAGTTTTCCGATCATGGACAGTCCTTCACCGACTTGAAGACCTCCCGAAGCGAAGGTGTGCCGTAGGTCGTGAATGCGAACGTCGTCGAGCATGGCCTCCGAACGAATTCTTCGCCACGGATGCTGAAGGTCGGTCAGGTGTTGTTTTTTTTTCTTACCGACGATACATACGGGTTGTCGTTGACGCGACGTAGTGACTTCAACACAGCAAAGGCCGCATTGCCGAGGTAAACTGTTTTCGCCCCCGTTTTGCTGTCCGGAAGACGAAGCTCCTTCGCCTCAAGGTCCACATGCACCCACTTCAGCGTTTGGATCTCCGATAAGCGGCATCCCGTCAGAAGAAGGAGACGGAAGGCCGCGACCGCGTAGGGGGACTCCGTTCGATCGCTTTCGGCTTCGGTCAACACCGACCCGAGCCGTTGTAACTCTGCTGCGGAAAGAAATCGCTCGCGCTTCTGCTCCGGATATCGCTCGATGTCCTCGCAAGGGTTGGTATGTTTGTCTCTTAAGCCCCATGTCTCGGCGAGATTCATCATCTTCGAAAGCACCCCAAGGGTTCGGTTGGCCTGATAGGGAATGTGGGAGTGCGATCCGTGCAGATCGGCAACGTCGGCCGTGGTAACGGAGCGAACACGCTGCTTGCCGAAGAACGGCTCAAGAAAGAGTTCGACCGAGCGCCGATACTCGCCTTGCGTGGATGGCTTGCAGCGAGCGGGCACATATTGTGTCAGAAATCGCTGGCCCAATTCCTTCATCGTGGTCGATTGGCGTTCGGCATCGCGCAGTGCTGCCGGATCGCCGCCCGCGCCGCGCACATTGCCCAGCTTCAGCGTAGCCTCGCGCCGCGCCTTGTCAGCCGTGACAGGGCCGAATTGTCCCAGCGTGATGCGCCGCGTTCGGTCGTGCCGCCGGTACTGCACGAGGAAAAATCGCTTGCCGCTGGGCATGACTCGCACGCCGAAGCCCGGAAGCTCTTTATCGAACACGATGTAATCGACGTCTTTGACCGCGAGACCTTCGACCGATCGTTTGGTGATTTTGAATTTCGACATGAGCGCATCTGTTCGCCTTACGTCCACGTCCATTTCGCCGTCAAATCTTTGGACGATGGACTGTCGTGGAAGCGGCGTGGAAGCGGCGCGACGAAAGTTGTGACGTAGCGCTTCGTACATTATGAGTGATCAGGGACGTCGAAAAAGCAAGTGTCTACAGGGCGTTATCGTAGCTGCGCGAAAGAATACAGGGACGGTCGCAAAGGAGCGAAAAGGCGGTTTAGCAAACTCATAACCTGAAGGTCATAGGTTCAAATCCTATCCCCGCAACCACCGATACCGACACTCCCGTGAGCCCGGCTCCGGGAGTGTCGTTTTTTCTACCGTTTCCAACGGCTTGGCGCTCGGTCCATTCGAGAATGGTCCGCAGTTCGCCATGTAGGGTGGCAAGAATTTCGCCCCGTTCCGGCCCCGGCGTCAGCACGATCCTCTCGATCAGCATCCGCAAAGCCTCCGCCGCCTGCTGCCGTTCGTTGGGACGGTTCAGGGCTTTGGTCAAGATCGCAACCTTCCTCGCATAGATCGCCGAGGCTGAGGGCAGCAGGTCCGGTGCGTCCTGTGGCACGTCGGTCAAAAGCTCGCTCAGTTCCTCCTTGCGAGCTTCCAGCGCGTCCATCGCAGCGTTCATGGAGGGCTGGTACATGCCCTCCTTGATGGCTTCGATGATGCCCCGGATCTGCTTCTCGACCTTCACCAGTTCCGCTTTCCACGAGTCACTGTTGGAGCGGCGTTCGCGGTTTAGCCGGTTGGTCTCTTCGGCGCAGGCACGCATTGCCTCGGCGGCGATCTCCGGGGCCATCATCCGGTCCTTGAGGCCGGCCAGCACGCGGCGTTCCAGCTCCTCGCGCGGAATGGTGCGCGTGTTGGAGCAGGTGCCGTTGCTGATACGATTCGAGCAGGCGAAGCGATCCGCACCGCGCAGCGAGTAGGGACCGCCACAGCAGCCGCAGAAGATCAGACCTGACAGCAGCGACCTTGGGCGACGCGCGCTGTTCAACCGGTTCGTCCTGTGATGCTCGCGCACGGCTTCCCTGACGTTGACGAACTTTTCGGCGATCTTGCCCTGACGCTTGCGAACCGCCTGCCAGAGTTTGTCATCGACAATGCGCAACTCAGGTACCTTGGTCGTGATCCATGCGCTCTCCGGGTTGAGCCGCGACACGCGCTTTCCGGTGGAAGGGTCCTTGAGATAACGCAGCCGGTTCCAGATCAGCCTTCCGATATAAAGCTCGTTGTTCACGAGGCCGGTCCCGCGCCTGACGTGTCCCCGGATCGTCGTGTCTTTCCAGAGCTTGCCGTTCGGGCCGGGCACGCCTTCCTCGTTCAGGATACGCGCGATGGTGCGCGGCCCGACGCCGGCGGCGAACTCGCGAAAGATACGGCGCACGACATCGGCTTCGGCTTCATCGATCTCGCGGTCGCCGCGGATCGGCTCGCCACGCGCATCGAGTTGCTTCACCACCTTGTAGCCGTAGCAGAGCCCGCCGCCCGATTTGCCTTCCTCGACCCGGCCACGGATGCCGCGATGGGTCTTGGCGGCGAGGTCCTTGAGAAACAGCGCGTTCATCGTGCCCTTGAGGCCGACATGCAACTCGCTGATCTCACCCTCGGATAGCGTGACGATTGGCACACCCGCGAATTTGAGATGCTTGAACAGCGTTGCGACATCGGCCTGGTCGCGGCTGATCCGGTCCAGCGCCTCTGCCATCACTACGTCGAACTGGCCTGCCTGCGCATCCTGCAACAGCATCTGGACGCCGGGCCGCAGGATCATGCTCGCGCCGGAAATGCCCGCGTCCTTGTAGACGCCCACCACCTTCCACTTCTCCCGCTTCGCCTGCTCGCGACAGATGCGAAGCTGGTCCTCGATCGATGCGTCGCGCTGATTGTCGGAGGAATAGCGGGCATAGAGGGCAACGCGGGTCATGGGCGCACTCCGTTCAGGCAATCTTGTCGAGTCGGCTAGGCCGGATCAGAACCTCGGCCGAGATCCCGAGACGATCATGCAACTGCCGGATCATCTCGATCGACAGGCTCCGCTTGCGATTCAGGACGTCCGCCACCCGGTTGCGCGGCCCGATCATCGGCTCAAGGTCTTTCCGCGTCAGCCCCTGTTGCTCCATGCGGAAGCGGATCGCTTCCACCGGGTCAGGCGGATCCATCGGATAATGTTTGGTCTCGTAAACATCGATCAACGTGGCCAGCACGTCGAGCCGGTCGCCCTTCGGCGTGCCGCGCTTCGCGCCCCACAGCCGCTCGACCTCGGCAAGCGCCGCTTCGTAATCCGCCTTCGTGCGGATCGGCTTCAGGTTATTTGCCATGCTTGACTTCCTTCACATCGATCCTGTCGTAAGCCTTGTGCGTGCCGATCCACTTGATCCAGACGATACTCTTTTCAAAGTCGACAGACATGACAAGGCGATAATCATTGCCCTTGATGTTGAAGACGATCCACTCGGCACTGACGATGCTTGCAGTCGCGTAGAGCCGATTCACATCGACGGAATTCGTCCACTCCGCCTTGCTCACCTCGCCGAACCAGGCATCGAGCGCCGCCTTGACGGCAATATGATCTTTTTTTCCCGCAAGGCTGCTGACGAACTGCCGCAAGGTGCGGCGGGCGATGATCCTCATTCGTGATCTATACCATGAGACCATAATGGTCGCAAGAGCGATATGCCAAAGCCTCCGGCGCGAGGCGCCCCGGAAGAGTGATGACGGTTGGAATTCGACGGCTACGGAAGCCTGTGGTCTTTTCCCGATCTTCGACCTTTGCGTTCTCGCGCGATGCTTCGCTCGAAATGTTCACGCGCGATCTGGCGGCCGATGAGGCGCGCGAGGATCAGGACCGCCTCGTCGGCACGGCTTGCGTCGCTCCGCGCCGTTTCCGGCGAGGCCGGAGGCGCGAAGACCTCGATCCTGATTCTGTGGTGTTTGAGCGCCATTGTCTCCGAAGTTCCGGTGCCGGAAAGGCGAGGGCCATCGAAGACCTGAATGGTCACAGAAGAAAAGACGCAGATCGCAGCCGTGCGGCAAACAGGATACCCTGGCGTATAAAAAGGACGGTCTGTAACGGGAAGAGCATCGCGCAATGGAGATCGATAAGGACAAGATAGACGATGCAATCCTCGCGCTTCTTTACCTTGCGCTCGACCGCGACGGCCGCGCGTGGAAAGGCTTTGACTGGAGCGCGATGAACCGACTGCACGAGAAGGGCCTCATCGGCGATCCGGTCAGCAAGGCAAAATCCGTCTGGCTCACGGACGAGGGGATTGCCCGCTCCGAAAAGCTCTTTCGCGAGATGTTCACTGTCCGCAAATAACGCAGCCTGCTTATGGCCCTTGGCCTATCAACTGAGATAGCTCGTGCTTCCTCGATTGCCTGTGCCGATTCCCCCGATAGCCAATCTTGGTCATCCACTACGCACGGCAAAATCGCGCTGTTTTTGAAAGAAAAAGGCTATGGGCTCCGCCCTCGCGCGGCACAAGAAAACTCTCCGGCCTTTCGCGGCATAAACGGCTTCCTCCCCGTAAACGGGTCCCCTCCATTTATTCCACGGTGCCGAAGATTTGTCTGGCACCTTGCTACCCCGGTCTCGCCGACGGGCAAGGGTTCAGGAGCGGCGCTTCGCTTATCTGAACCCAAAACCTGAAGGAAATAGAGACATGACCAACAGCACCCAGGCCCCCCGTGACGTGATTTTCAATGCCGATTGCATCGACGTGATGCGCTCTTTCGCGAGGGGATCGGTGGACTTCATTCTGACCGACCCGCCCTATGTAACCCGCTTCCGTGATCGCGCGGGCCGAACCGTCGCCAATGATGACAATGGCCGCTGGCTTCGCCCCGCCTTCAACCAGATGCACCGCGTTTTGAAAGACGGCGGCTTTGCCGTTTCGTTCTATGGCTGGAACAAGATTGATCTGTTCATGGACGCATGGAAGGCGGCAGGCTTCCGCGTTGTCGGGCACCTTGTTTTCCGCAAGCGTTATGCGTCGGCGGCGCGCTTCCTTCGCTACGAACACGAGCAGGCTTATTTATTGGCGAAGGGCAATCCTGCCCGGCCCGAACGGCCAATCCCCGATGTGCTGGACTTCCCCTATACAGGCAACCGCCTTCACCCGACACAGAAGCCCATCGAAGCCCTGACTCCGCCCATCGAGGCTTTCACAAAGCCGGGCGACCTTGTGCTGGACCCGTTTTGCGGTAGCGGTTCGACCTTGGCCGCCGCGCGGCAACTCCGGCGCGACTGGATCGGCATCGAACTGGATAACGGCCACTATCGCACGGCCAGCAAGCGGCTAGCATCCCCGCAGCATCACCGGGCGGCAGCGTAAGCCGCCCTTGCTCCGAACATATGCGCGCCCGTTCGCAAGGTGGGGGCTGCAATCTCATCGTTGAACATCGGAAAGGATAACATCATGCTGCCGCCGTCTGACACATGTCGCCGCGCAGGATCGGCCGAGCCGTGACGACTGATCCGGCCGTAGCGCGCGTCGGACGCCCGAAATTCGACACCGGCGCCGATCCAGAAACCGGCTCGGCGACGCGGCCGCGCCTTTGGCACGGTCGCCGCTCGCCGGGCTGCCCGGCTCGCGAGGTCAATCGCGAGCGCTGAAGAAACGGCGGTGGCCATATCGCACGAAGCCCCGTCAGGCGCGCGGTCTGGCATGAGATGCTGCTGCGGCACGACCACGAGCTGGACCATTCCGTCCGACCTTCGCGGCGGCAGGCGGATCAGCGCCGCGCAGCTGATCGTCTAATGACGCGGAGGATTGCACAGGATCACTTCAGCGGTCTTCCAGCATCGGCCGAGTGGAAGCATCGCGGAAGAGACGGGAACGAGATCACGCCCGCGCGCCCTGGCAACGTGCAGTTTGTCCTGACAGTCAGGCCATGGAGCATCGTCGGCGAAGGCCGTGCATTCCCTTAATTCCGGCAGGTGGGAGACGATCGCTGTTGTCAGATTCCTCGCGATTTCCTGAATGGGCGTCGCATTCGCGTTCTCGATTGCTGTGGGTCTGACCGAAGACCAGCGACGCAAGCGACGCCTCGATCTTGAACCCGCAACACCCGCCCTGCGGCTTTTTTCCACCGCCGGCAGGGCCGGCTTTGCACCGCGAAAGTCAAAAAAGTCCTCGCCGAATGTTGCAGGCCAATCGTCCCCGGTCGGCCGACCCGCATCGAGGTCGCAATGATGCGACCCGATCAGAAAAAGGCATGCGACAATGGCGATCATCGGCACCTTCACCAAGAACGAGAATGGCTCCGGCTTCTCCGGTTCGGTCAAGACTTTGACCCTGAACGTCAAGGCCAGGTTCGTCCCCACCGAGGGCGAAAGTGAGCGCGGTCCCGACTACCGCATCTTCGCTGGCGCTGCCGTCGAGTGCGGCGCGGCCTGGAAGAAGATCGCCCGCGAGACGCAGCGCGAATATCTCAGCGTCAAGCTGGATGATCCGACCCTCCTGGCGCCGATCTACGCCAGCCTGTTCGAGGCCGAGGACGGGGAGAGCTTCAATCTCCTCTGGTCCCGCCGCAATAGCGACTGAGGCCAGATTCTAATGAGTCCCGCTCGAAAGAGCGGGGCATCATCATGCTCATGACCATCACCGCCAAATAGAATTTGGTGAGCTGCACGCGCACCATTCTGATCGGCTGCGGCGAAGCCTTGCCGATCGCCCATAGCTATAGCGTTTTCGGTTCTCGTGAAGATAGCGCGTCAAACAATCTAGAGCTTCGCTTCTGATTCGATCAGAAGCGAAAATGCTCTAGTTGGGCGTAGCGATCGGTCTATGCAGTTTTGCGCCAGCCTTCTCGGCCGCCGTTTTCAGGCGCTTGTCGCGGGTCCACAGCGCAGCCCCACGGTCCAGCAAAACCGACGCTAGCAGGTGCGCGTCGGTGTAACCGATCCCCATGCTGAACAGCCGATGACGTTCGATCATGATCATGATCTCATCATGCGTTGCGGCGGCAGCTTGTCGCTGCATGGCCAGAAACGCCAGCACCGTGATCCGGTCATTCAAGCCTCCTAATGCCAATTCGCCAATCACGAACGGGTGGCAAAGCAGCATATCCTCCTCGATAATCCGACGCAGCTCTGCATCGGAGTGACGAAAATGATCGATCCAGATCGACGTGTCGGCAAGGATCACTTCACAGGCTCACTCCGGCGGCGCGGTGCAGCCTCGGCCTCGGGCATTGTCCCACCAAGGACAATCAGACGCTTGCCGGTCTCGACGCGCACAAGCGTCTCGAGAGCCTGACGAACAATGGCGGCCGTTTCCTTGATGCCGGTCAGCGACCGGGCCTTCTCCATAAGCCTGTCGTCGAGGTTGATGGTGGAACGCATAATGGCCTCCTTTGTTACACCAAAAATAGCATCATTTGATGCCAAATTCAACGCCGACCTATAATAGGCGAGGGGAGTCCGGTTGAGTGGCTCGTGCGGCAACCTCAAGCACATGACAAGGCCTTGCGCGCTCTATCGGGCTGCGGCCGGCTCGTGAGGATCACACCGGTACTCCTAAAACGAGAATAAACTTGATTGATCTACTCACACGATCAAATTATCCGCACTGAATGGATAGGCGTGCTCAGCATTGATTGGAAATCTCTCTTTCGGGCGCACGCATTGCGCGCCCGAATCGGGAGGTAACGCCGTGCTGAATATCGACTGGCGTTCGTCCGCAGCATACGGACACGCAAAAGCTATCCCCGCTGCCGGCTTCGCCTGGGAATATCTGCGCCGGAATGACGATTATCGTCACGACTTCCAAACCATTGGCCTGACGGGACACCCTAGGACCGATCGACATTCATTGCAGCCAAGCCATGGCTGCGGCGAGGTGGACGAATCCAGTGAAGTAAACAGTGCGTCTGTCGTAACGGGTAGCGAAACGGCGAAAGTGCTTGAGACGGTTGAAGCAGCGCTCGATTCGGTTGCGGTATTTGTAGAGACCAGCGTTATGCGGGATGATGATTTTGCGCGTCCTGTTTGACGGGATCACCGCTTCGGCGCCCATGCTGGCGATGAGAGCACGCAAGGCATTGCTGTCATAAGCCTTGTCGGCGAGCACAGCGTCGCCGGTCTGACCTTCGAGCAGCACCGGGGCTTGGGTGACGTCTCCGGCTTGCCCGGCGGTCACGATGAAGCGCAAGGGTCGGCCCAGCGCATCCGCAAGCATGTGGACCTTGGTGGTCATCCGCCTCGGGAACGCCCCAGGGCGTGATCCTTGGCCCCCCTTTTCCGCTTGCGGCCTGCTGATGGGCGCGAACGATGGTGCTGTCGAGCATCAGATATTGGTTGTCGCGGTCGGCTGTCAGGGCGGCAAATACGCGCTCCCACACGCCGGCATGACACCAACGGCCGAACCGCCGATGCACCGTCTTCCAGCGGCCATAGCGCTCTGGCAGGTCGCACCAGTGCGCGCCAGACGTAACACCCACAAACAGCCGTTCACGAACAGGCGATTATCCGCTCCCGTCCGACCCGGATCGCCAGCCTTGGCTGGCAGCAACGGCGCAATCTTCGCCCATTGCCTGTCGCTCAGCTCGTACCGCTTGATCCCCATCGTCGAAGCTCCGTGTAGAATCACGGAGCCCTATGAATCAGCGATCAGCCCGATGCGGAATCCTGAATGTCGATCGGTCCTAGCACGCGCGAGCTGGAGACTTTCGCGCGTCGCTGGGGTTTGCGATTTCCCGTGTGATCCCGACGCGCCGCCTGACCGACAACCGCATTTCTGGGTTCCGAGCGCTCAACCGCAAGCGGTTATGCTTTCGCCTCTTGGCCACAAGGACGGCGAAACCGAACCGATCCTGACGCTGGCGCATCTCGACGGCCTCGACCTGCGCCATGCGATCGATGGATGGCACGGCATCTGGCACGCCGGTGGCGTGACACACCAATTCTGGTTGCGTGATGCAATGCCTGACGTAGCCGCCTTCTACGCGGTCTCCCTGCCGCTGGATTCGTTCCTTGAACTGCGCGCCTTTGCTGCCCGACGTTTCTGGCGATCCCTCAACGGGCGCGCGCCCGGCCCGGACTTCCGCGCCATGCCGGCGCAGACCCGCCGATTTCACATCCTGTCTCTGCGGGCGCTCGATGCGCGCCTACGCGGCGAGAGCTATCGCACCATTGCCGAAGTCTTGCTCGACTTTCATGGGACAAAGGAGGATTGGGAGGTCGATCCGCGCAAGAACAAGACCCGTCGTCTCGTCGCGCACGGCATCAAGATGATGCGGGGCGGCTATCGGCTTCTGCTCCATTACCCCATCAGAATCGACGCGCATTGAGGCATCGGGCACGTTCGTCCGCTGAATAGATCATCATGCCTTGTTGGCCGCCGCCTGTTCTAGAATCCGCCGATAGCCTTCGCGCGAGAGCCACTGCGCGCGGGCAAGGTGGCTTTCCCAGCATCGCCGGGTTCGCGCTTCATCGGAAACCGGATCACGATGCAGCACGATGCGCGCGACTTCCTTCCAGTCCGCGCCTTCCGCCTCGGCGTCGAGAAGGCGCAGATAAGTGACATAGTGCTGTTCATCGTAAGGCGTGATGTCGTTTCCCGTTGGCGCTTCGTCGTCCACATCGGGATCGAGTTCGACAGGCACTCGCATGTCTGCTCCCCGTATCCGAGACGGTTTGTCTGCGGTGCGCCCCCGCAAACGAAACTCTCTGACTCCTGGTGATCGGGGAGTTAGTAACCGTGTTGGACGGCCCCATGGCCTTTAGGCGAGAAGCCCTGAACATACGCCAAGGGCTCCTATGGTGTAGCCGCGCTGACCGCTTCACCAGGCCGAGAAGGCTTTATCATCTCTCACGTAGGTTCATCAAACGGAAGAGA
>NZ_MKSM01000025.1 GCF_001897285.1 Nitrobacter sp. 62-23 | reverse complement strand
CGCGCGATCCGCAGCGTCGCGGAAATCGAGGCCAACAAGGCCAGCATTCGCGGCGTGTTCGCCAAGGTGCTGCGTTACGGTTCCGGCGCGACCGATGCGGTGATGCTGGACAATGCCGAATGGCTGACCAAGCTCAACTGGATCGAGATGCTGCGCGACATCGGCCGGCACTTCTCGGTCAACCGGATGCTGACGATGGACTCGGTCCGTCTCCGTCTCGAGCGGGAACAGGAGATGAGTTTTATCGAGTTCAACTACATGATCTGCCAAGCTTATGATTTCGTCGAACTGTCGCGGCGCGTCGATTGCCGCCTGCAGATGGGCGGTTCGGATCAGTGGGGCAACATCGTCAACGGCGTCGATCTCGGCCGCCGCATGGGAACGCCTCAACTGTTCGCCCTGACGACGCCGTTGCTGACGACGGCATCGGGCGCGAAGATGGGCAAGACCGCGCGAGGCGCGGTCTGGCTCAACGCCGACGCCTTCAGCCCTTACGACTTCTGGCAGTACTGGCGCAACGTCGAGGATGCCGACGTCGTCAAATTTCTGAAGCTGTTCACGATCCTGCCGATGGGCGAGATCGCGAAACTGGCTGCCTTGCAGGGCGCGGAGATCAACGAGGCCAAGAAGGTGCTGGCGACGGAAGCGACCGCGCTCCTTCATGGCCGGGATGAAGCCGAGAAGGCCGCCGACACCGCGCGCACGACTTTCGAGCAAGGCGCCATCGCGGAGAGCCTTCCCACGCTGGACATTCCGCACAGCGAGCTTGCAAGCGGAGCCGGCGTGCTCGCGCTGTTCGTGAAGGCGGGTCTTGTCGCCTCGAACGGCGAAGCACGCCGCCAGATCAAGGGCGGCGGCCTTCGCGTCAACGATGTCGCCGTCACCGACGAGAAGATGATGCTGACGCCGGACCATCTAACGCCCGAGGGCGTAATCAAGTTGTCGATGGGCAAGAAGCGCCACGTCTTGCTAAGGCCGGCATAGGAACTCTGCACGGCGGCGTTGACGCGGCGGCGCGCGCAAGCAGACGATCAGTTGCTGCTCTGAGACGGATATTCGATCTGGCTGGCGGGCTTGCCGGTCTGGAATTCAAAAATTTTGCGCAGCACGCCGGGCGCCATGGCCGAGATCGGGTTGACGCGCAATTGCGGCTGGCCCGGCGTTCCCACCACCTCGTAGGTCACACCGATCAGCCCCTCATTGCTGCCGCCGCCAAGAAACGGACCCAGGATCGGAAGCTGTCCAAAGATATTGTTAAGCCCGTACATCGGCACGAAGGTGCCGCTCATGCGAACCTGATTACCGGGAAAGTCGATATTGCCCTCGATCGTCGCGCCGATCATCGGCCCCTTGACGACGCCCTCGTGCACCGTGAGTTGCCCATTCTGCCGGGTGAATTCCGCGCGCAGACGTGAGAATGAAATACCGTTCTGAGCGGTCCGGGGGCCGCCCGCCGCGGCGCGATCCAAAGCCGCCTCACCCTTGATCGTGAAATTGCTGACGTTGATGAGCCCCTGCTTGGCGCGCGGCTCGGCGGTTGGCGGATCCATGGCCAGTGCGAGCTGACCGCCAAACATCTTTCCATACGTGTCGGTAAAGCGAAAGAACGCGCCCGCATCGTCGGTCTCGATCAGGATGATGTCCCGACCCTGCGGGCGACCGCGCAGATCGCCCTTCAGCGAAGTATCGCGGCCGATCTTGCCGCTCATTGCGAAGCTGCGGATCGAGCCGTTCCGACGGGCCATCTTAACGTCCACGCTGCGCACGGCTTCGCCGTAGAATCCGGCCACGGCTCCAACCTTCAGGTCAATGTCGACATCGATGCTCCTGGCCTGGCCTTTGGTGTCGGCCTGCTTGCCGGAGATCGCCGATTTGATAAAGCCGCGGCCATCGAACACGTCGCCGCGCATGACGACCTTCAGCACGCCGTCTCCATTGCGCTCGGCCTTCAGAGAAGCCTTGTCACCCTCTGACGGCGCATAGACCGGGAAATTCGCGTTCAACAGATCGCCGTTCTGATCGATCTCCAGCGACCCCTTTATCATGACGCCGCTACCGTCGATGACGATATCCTCCAGGCGCGTCGACTGCGCTTTGCGCACCACATTGAACGTCGCATGGCCCGACTTTCCCGGCAGCTTGACCCAGCCCGGCAGAAGGTTGTCGAGTTTCAGCGATGTCAAATCGGCATCGATGCCGATCTTGCTGTCCTTGTCGGCGCCGATTTTCCCAACCAGCTTGATCGGAACAGCACCCGTCGCGCCGGCGCCGAGGTCGATCCCGAGTTTTGCGCGGCTCGCGTCATCGAGGGTGGCCTGCAACTTGATATCGGCGTCACCCTCCGTCGGCTTGCGATAATCGAGCGAAGCCGGCTGCCCGTTGATCCTGACGTCACCCTTGACCTGGTATCCCTGATTGTTGGCGACCACCTTCAGCGTGTTCGCTTCGAGCTTCTGATTCATGACCAGGCCATCGGCGGCAAAACCCGCGAGATCGGCGGTGAGGGAATAGGTCGTATCTTCCTTGGTGATCTGACGCCTGATCGGCAGGCCAAGCGCGATCTGCGCTGCCACCGTTCCCTTGCTGGAGTTCGGATCGACCAGGTTACCGGTGAATTCGCTGAGACGGTCCGAGGCGAGAATTTCGGCGGCTGCGGGCACCGGACCATCGATCCTGAACCTCACTTTGGCCGGTGCGGGCTTGGGCGCCATGTCCGGCACCTCGAAAACGATGTCGGAAATGTTGAGCTTGCGGCCGGCCGGGGTATCGGCGGCAGCCTGCCCGATCGTCACCGTCGCGGTTCTGCCGGTCACGCGCGCTGTCATGTCGGCGTCGCGGATTGAAGGCATCTCATCGACGGGATGCAGCGTCACATTGCTTGCGGCGATATCGACGGAAAGGCCATCATCCGGGATCGGCGGCCCGCGTCGCGACAGGTTATGGAGCGGAGAATTGACGCCGATTTCAATGCGCTGGAGGGAGCCTCGTCCGATTCGCTCGATAACCCATTCGCGCACCTCCGGCACGATCAGGACCGGCCACATGCTTTTCAGCGCAGCCACGGACATCGGCGTCCCGGCGAAGCCAAGTTTCAGCCGTGGCTCTTCTGAATAGTCGATGCTGCCGGTGCCGGCGACGCCAACCTCGCCGTTGCTGATATCGGCCTGAGTCAGCCTTATCTGCCTGTGTTCTGTATCGAACTGCAATCCGACCGCGATGTGATTGAAGATCAAAGGTTCTTCGCCATCGGAGCCGGCGAGGACGATGGTGCCACCGCTCAGACCCATCTGCCAGTCCGGAATATTGCCATTCGGCGGCTCAAGACGGGCAAGCAGCGTGATTCGATTCTGGCCGGACACGATTTTGAACGGCGCAACGAGGACACGCCGTGCCGAATCCCACTCCATGTTCATTTCGATCTGATCGATCGCCATGGGATAATCCGGCGTATCGGTGTCGATGATCGTGCCTTTGCCCGCGAAGAAGCTGCCGCGCAGGTAAGTCGGCAGACCGTCGCGGCCGATTTCGCCCTTCAATTCGCCACTGAGCGGCATGTCCGCGCTATAGGTGAGATCCTTGATGCGCAGCGCCAGCAGAATGTTTTTCGCCGGAACGCCGGTGGCGCGCAGATCAATGGGACGCACGCCATCGGCGGACGGACCGACAGTGACCTGAAGCGACCATGGCTGGCCGCCTCCTTCGCCGACGCTGAAGGCGACGCCGCCTCCGCTTGGGCGGCGAAGGCTCAGGCTGATATTGCTCAAGTTCCAACGATTGCCGCGCTGCTGGTCGTCGACCACCAGCCGACCGTTTTTCAGACCGATCTCATTGAGATTCTGCCCGTCGAGCCCCGACCGGCTGAGACTGTCAAGCCAGTTCAATCCCGCCAGAAGCGCGCCCGCGCTGTTGTCGCCGCCCTCGGCACCTACCGGCGCGGCGGTGGTCTGGGATTCGCCGTCCGATTGGGACGTCGGCTGTGACGGTGCGACGGCGGAGGGGACAATGCCGGGTGCGAACGGCGGATCGGATGGCCGCGCCGGCGCGATACCCGTGGCGAGGGGCCTGGCGTTATCGCCCGCCGAAACGGTAACCCGACCGTCCGGCGTGATCCGCACCGCGAGTTCGGCATCGACCAGATTGAGACTTTCGGCACGCAGTCGCCCGGTCAGCAGCGCCATGCCGGACAGTTTCACCTCGGCTTTCGGCGCGCTGGCAACGATCACATGATCGCGGTCACGGACCACGACGTCACGAACACGAACCGCGATACGAATTCTGCCGGCGCGCTCGATCTGCGTGCCGCCGATCTCCACGGTGTTGCCGTGACCGATGTTTTCCTCCATCGCGGCGACAAGCCAGGGCGTCATCATATCGAGATTGACGGGGCCGGCGCCAAGGCGCCACCAGAGCGCGCCGAAGCCTCCCGCGAATACGACCGCCAGCACGCAGAAAGTGATCGCGAGCCGCCTGACCCGGCGTTCGCCCACCAGCCAGCTTTTGAGCCGCCCGAGCCGATCGCCCAACCTGTGGATTCCGGAATCAGAGCGCGACAGCAGCCGGCGCACGTGGCGGCTTTGAGCCTCGTCGTGCTCCACGTCCCAACCGGCATCTTCCCCGTGCGAGATTTGCTCTTGCGAGACCTGGTCGCCGCCACGCTTCGGCATTGGGATCGGCGTCTTGCTTGTCATTGCCTCTACGTGCCGGCCGGGACCAGAGCCGCCACCGCCATCGATCCGTGCGCCGCTCCCGGACGAACGCTCTCGTGACGGTACTTCAGCCAATCCGCAATGTAACATGTCACGCATCATCCGACCCCTAAGTGTGCTTGCCGAGCAGAAAACGGGACGGAAGTTCGTGAATCCCTTGTAGACATACCCCGTGATCGGCGGAAATGCACAACGGCCACGGCTCGAGTCGCCTTGGCATCTCCGGGAGTCGGTGCGGATACTGAGCGCCGGAAAGCGACGAAAGGAAGGCGTATGTCCAAGAAGACACGCAAGAAATCCTCTAATACAGTCGTTTCCGACCCCGCCCGCCCGACGGCCGCAAGTCGCGCAAGAACGGCCCGAAAGGACGCTTCGTCGTCTCTGCCGACAACGGGCGAAAAGCCCAAATCGCGATCGGCGGCCCCGCCGCCCATGTCTCGGACGCCAAGCCTTGTGGAAGGCTCGCGGGCCCCTTCATTCACTCTTCCCCGGGATGGCGGCGGCCGTGTATCGCTCGCCGATTTCGCCGGAAAGAAGCTGGTGATCTTTTTCTATCCGCGCGCCAACACGCCGGGCTGTACCCGGGAGGCGATGGATTTCACCCGTCTCGCGAAAGAATTCGCGGCTTGCGGAACGACGGTGCTGGGCGTCTCAGCCGATTCGGTGAAGACGCAGGAATCATTCCGCACCAAGCACAAGCTGACCACTCCTCTCATCTCGGATGAAAAGCACGAGATGCTGGAAGGCTACGGGGCCTGGGGCGAGAAATCCATGTATGGCAAGGTCTTCCTCGGCATCATTCGCACGACCGTTCTGGTGGCGGCTGATGGCCGGATCGCCCGCATCTGGCGCAGGGTCAAGGTCGACGGGCACGCCGAACAGGTCCTTGCGACGGCCCGCGGGCTGTAACGACGCACCGCCATTTTCCAAAAATTAACCATGAACGGTTCAAATCAGCACCGAAGTTGAGCCGACTGGAACTCGTTTTCAGGCCGGCGCGGGAGTGCCGATGTCGTACCGTTCCAGTCAGTATGCCGAGTATTCGCAGCATCGCGCGCACGATCATCGACATCCCTCCCGCCAGGCGGCGTCCGCCGCCTCGCGGCCGAGGGAGAAGCAAGCCCACCAACGTGGCTACACGCTTGCCCATGCCGGCAGGCAGGTCCGATTCGGCCCCGTGGTGTTCTGGATTGTCGTGGGGACCGTCACGCTGCTTGGTATCTGGTCGGCTGCGACCGCGACCTACTTTGCATTCCGCGATGATGTGCTGACGCGGCTCATCGCGCGCCAGGCCGACATGCAGTACGCGTATGAAGACCGCATTGCCGAATTGCGCGCGCGTGTCGATCGTACCACCAGCCGCCAATTGCTCGATCAGGAGCAGTTCGACAGAAAGCTCGAAGAGATCGCACGCCGTCAGGCAGTGCTCGAATCTCGCGCAGCCGCCCTGAACGCCCTGCCGGACGTTTCAACAACAGGCTCGATCAAGGGGGCGTCCCGGAAGACGGAAAAGGGTGCGGATGCAGGCTCGCCGGGATTTGCAAAACCCACCCCGATCAACGACACCGCCACTGCCGACACGGCGTCCGACCTTCGTAAACAGCCGATCCGGTTTGAGAAAACCACAGGTCAAATCAACAAGCTGATGCGGCTTGAATCGTCGCTCGACCGGATCGAGAGCCGTCAGGTCGCCGAACTGAATGCGGTTGAAAATCGGATGGAAACGCGTGCGCGCCGGTTGCGCGGCGTATTCTCCGACCTCGGGCTCAGCATGGCGAAAATGGAGGCCGGAACACCGCATTCCGGCACCGGAGGCCCCTACGTGCCCGTCAAGCTGCGGCCCGACGCCGGCCCATTCGAGCGCCAGCTCACCCGTGTCAATCTGACCCGGGCGCAGATCGACCGGCTTAACGGCGCCCTCGCCCTCGTCCCTTATCGGAAACCGGTGGTCGGCGGGATCGAATTCACCTCCGGCTTCGGCGTGCGCGTCGATCCGTTCGTCGGGCGGCCGGCGATGCACACCGGTCTTGATTTCCGCGCGGCGATGGGAGATCCCGTGCGCGCGACGGCGAATGGAAAAGTTGTTTCCGCCGGCTGGGCGGGCGGCTACGGACGGATGGTCGAGATCGATCACGGCAATGGCCTGTCGACCCGCTACGGGCATCTTTCCGCGATCGACGTGAAGGTCGGCCAGTCCATCAAGATCGGACAGGTCGTCGGAGAAGTGGGATCGACCGGGCGCTCGACGGGTCCTCACCTACACTACGAAACGAGGATCGACGGAGAGGCCGTGGATCCCCAGAAATTTCTCCGTGCCGGCATACGCCTGAACGAGGGTTAGGCCAGCAACCGCGATTGGCTCACCCCGACCTGAGCCTCCGGTCGATTCGGCGAGGAACCTTCGCGATTTTCCGCGCATGTTCGCCAGCCCTACATTCCCGCGTTTATGCTCGCGGATTCAACCTGCTTTGGGCAATTCGGCGGAAACAATCTGCCGGTCCGTGACTTAACACGATGTCTTCTATGATACGGAAGCGGAACGAGGAAATGACCAACCAACCCGCCCAAGGTCCTGACCTGATCGATGCGAAAACCAGCAGGACGGTTGCCGAGGCGATCGGTGAGCGGCTGCGAATCGATGCCCGGCCGGAACAGTCCAAGCTGCCCTTTCAGCTCCAACTTCTGCTGGACCGACTACGGATGCTGGACATTGCGCCGCAGGATATTGGGCGTGAGGGCACTTCACGCATCGTCCCAGATTGCCGTATGTCCGGTTCCCGTTAATCAGGCGTCGGTCGCTGACCTCTCGCGGACGACCACAAATGGGTTGCGTTTGGTCGGCGCAGCGGTGAAAAGCCGCCATGCTTTCCCTCACCGACATCTCGATCCGCATCGCCGGACGGCTTCTGATCGACCATAGTACCGTACAGATCGTGCCCGGCGCTCGCGTCGGCTTTGTCGGCCGCAACGGCGTCGGCAAGTCCACCCTGTTCCATGCAATCCGCGGTGAACTTCCGACGGAGACCGGCTCCATCGCCTTTCCCCCGCGCTGGCGCATCGGCAGCCTTGCTCAGGAGGCGCCCGACGGCCCCGAAAGCCTGATCGAAGTGGTGCTCAAGGCCGACGTCGAGCGGCACGCTCTGTTGCACGAAGCGGAAACCGCGCGCGACCCGGGCCGGATCGCGGACATCCAGACGCGTCTCGTCGATATCGATGCCCATTCCGCGCCGGCGCGTGCGGCGTCGATCCTGAGCGGCCTTGGATTTTCGACAGCGGATCAGGCCAGGCCCTGCGCGGAATTCTCGGGCGGCTGGCGCATGCGGGTCGCGCTCGCCGCAACTCTTTTTGCCGCGCCCGATCTACTGTTGCTGGACGAGCCGACCAACTACCTCGACCTCGAAGGGACGCTGTGGCTGGAAGATCACCTCGCGCACTACCCGCGCACGGTCATCATCATCAGTCATGACCGCGACCTGCTCGATACGTCCGTCGATCAGATCCTGCATCTCGATCGCGGCAAGCTTACCCTCTACAAGGGCACCTATTCCTCTTTCGAGGACCAGCGCGCCACCCGCGAGATGCTCGACGCCAAGCACGCCAGGCGGCAGGCCGACGAGCGCAAGCGGCTGCAGGCCTTCGTCGACCGCTTCAAGGCCAAGGCCTCGAAGGCGCGTCAGGCGCAATCGCGCGTGAAGATGCTCGAACGCATGAAGCCGGTGACCGCGCTGATCACGCAGGACGTGCGTGAGATTTCGTTCCCCGCGCCCGACAAGCTGCTGTCGCCGCCGATCATCGCCGTCGACGATGCGGTCGTGGGCTACGACCCGGATTCGCCGGTGCTCAAACGCGTGACCCTGCGCATCGATGAAGACGACCGCATCGCCCTGCTCGGCGCCAACGGCAACGGCAAATCCACTCTCGTCAAGCTGCTCGCGGGAAAGCTGCAACCGTTTGCGGGCGGGGTGGTGCGCGCCGACAAGCTGTCGATCGGCTACTTCGCCCAGCATCAGACCGACGAACTGGACCTCGAGGGCTCGCCTTACGATCATGTGCGCCGGCTGATGCAAGGCGCGCCGGAAACGAAGATACGCGCGCGCGTCGGCGCTATCGGCTTTTCCGGCAAGGCGGGCGACACGCTTGTGAAAAGCCTGTCGGGCGGCGAGAAAGCGCGCCTGCTGCTCGGGCTTGCGACGTTCTTCGCGCCGAACATGATCATTCTCGACGAGCCGACCAATCACCTCGACATCGACAGCCGCGCCGCGCTCGCTGAAGCCATCAACGAATTTCCGGGCGCTGTCATCATGGTCTCGCACGATCGCTACCTGATCGAAGCCTGCGCCGACCGGCTGTGGGTGGTCGCGGACCACACCGTCACCCCTTACGATGGCGACCTCGACGATTACCGCCGCGCGGTTCTGTCGGCGCGCGGCCTGCGCATGAGCGGGCGCGACCGCGCGTCATCGGCCGAGCGCGACGATGGCCGTGAGAAGCCGAGGCGCAACAAGACTGAAAAGCGGACGCCGCTCAAACAGAAGATCGCGGACGCTGAAGCCGAGATCGAGCGGATCACCGGCATCATTGCCAAAATCGATGCCGCCCTGGCGTTGCCGGATCTGTTCAAGCGCGACCCCAAACAAGCGGCGCAACTGAGCAAGGCACGCGTCAGCGCGACCAGCGCGTTGCAGCGCGCCGAAGAGGAGTGGCTTGAGGCCAGCGCATCACACGAAGAAACAGCGGGTTAGAGAACTTTTTCGATTTTGGCAGCAAAAGATGACGATAAAGCCCTGACGGCAACCCGCCGCTGTAAATTTCAGGTCGCCGCGCCCTTTTTCTTTTTCGCGCGCCGCTCCGGCCTGGGCGATGCCACCGGTTCTGGCGCCTTTTCGATCGAGGACAGGCGCCCCGCGGTAAATGTATAGATTCCGGCGCGAGGCCCGTGCAGGAACGTCAACACCGCAACGCGATCGCCGTGCGGATTGTTGGAAAGGCTGACGTTGTCGGGCGCGCCGATGCCGCGCGCCACATCGCATTCGGTGTGGCCGAGCGCCACCGTGCCCGTTAAAGGCGCCGTGGACGCTGTCGTTGTCGGCCTCCCTGCTGCACTGTCGGAAAGCGCGCTGGATTCGCCCGCGCCGATCGGCGGCGCCATGCCCGGACAAAGGCCGTCCGCGCTGATGAGGTCGTCCGGAGTCACCGGCTTGTCCGGTGTCAGCGGCGGCGTTTCAATCGAAACGTTCTTGGTGAACAGCCTGCCCGACCTCGAAAACCACTCCGCATCCTTGGCAGACGACAACATATCCGACGCGCTGCCGCAGCCCGCGACGAGCGGCGCCACGAAAAGCAACGACATCAAGGCCCTTCGGTGAGATCTGGGCTGTTTCACGATGGACTCTGTTCCTGATCGATCCTGAAGACTCGTCCGAACACCAATTTGAGGCATGACCATGGCTGGTCGTCGGCCTGAACCAAAAAGCCTCAAATATCCCTAAATTACAATACGCCGTTATATACCGCAGTTAACGACGCTGCCAGCGCCCCCGGTCGTCCGCCTGCCAGTAGGTCACCTCGAACCCTCGCGACTTGCAGTCGGCCCAGACGGCGCGCGCGGCGTCCAACGCGAGGCTGTCGTCGCCGTCGAAGATCAGCACCAGCCGCTCATAGGTGTCCGCACTCTCCGGAAGCGGGGCACTGTCGATCAGAAATCTGACGGTTGCCCGATTGGGATTGTGTCCGTCGATTGTCAGCACGATCGGCTGCTCACTTGCGTCCTCGATCCGCCAGGTCGCATGCGGCAGGAACGAATCGTCGCGATAGGTCCACAGATGCGCGTCGAGCGCCTCGGCGCGCTCCTCCGATGTCGTGTGCACGACGGCCCGCCAGCCGCGCTCGAATGTCTTTTCGAGCAGCGGCGGCAGCACGTTTTCAAGCGGCATGTTCTGCAAATGATAGAACAGGACCTCGGTCATCGCCGCGCTTCGTAGTACTCCGCAACCAGCCGGTCCAGCAGGCGAACGCCGAATCCTGATCCCCAACTCTGATTGATGTCGGATTTCGGAGCGCCCATCGCCGTTCCCGCGATGTCGAGGTGCGCCCACGGCGTGTTGTCGACGAACCGTTGCAAAAGTTGCGCCGCCGTGATTGAGCCGCCGAAGCGGCCGCCGGTATTCTTCATGTCGGCGAACTGCGAATCGATCAGCTTGTCGTATTCGGGGGCGAGCGGCATGCGCCAGACCCGCTCGCCGGTCTCTAGGCCGACTTTGGTCAGCCGCTCCGACAATTCATCATTGTTGGAAAACAGGCCGGCGTGTTCGGTGCCGAGCGCCACCATGATCGCGCCGGTCAGCGTCGCGAGATCGATCATGATCTTCGGCTTGATTTTTTTCGCGACGTACCAGAGCACGTCGGCGAGGACCAGCCGGCCTTCCGCGTCGGTATTGATGATCTCGATGGTCTGGCCCGACATCGAGGTCACGATATCGCCAGGCCTCTGCGCGTTGCCGTCCGGCATGTTCTCGACGAGACCGATCGCGCCGACGGCGTTGACCTTCGCCTTGCGCGACGCGAGCGCATGCATCAATCCGACCACGCAGGCCGCGCCGCCCATGTCGCCCTTCATCTCTTCCATATTGCCGGCGGGCTTGATCGAGATGCCTCCGGTATCGAAGCAGACGCCCTTGCCGACGAAGGCGATCGGCGGTTCGCCCTTCCTGCCGCCGTTCCAGCGCATCACCACCGTCCGGCTGGGCCGCGCCGACCCCTGCCCGACGCCCAACAGCGCGCCCATGCCGAGCCTGGTCATCGCCTTGACGTCGAGAACGTCGATCCTGACCCCGGCCGTGCGCAGCCGGCTGGCGCGCCGCGCAAATTCCTCGGGATAGAGCACATTCGGCGGCTCGTTCACGAGATCGCGCGCGATGATGATGCCATCGACAACGTGATTGGCCGGCGCGAACGCCTTCTTCGCGGCAGAAACGTCGGCAACCGCGATCGACACCTCGGCATGCAGCGCCGCTGTATCGTCGCCGTCTTTCTTCCTGGTCTTGTAGCGATCGAATTTGTAGGCGCGCAACCGGATGCCGGACGCGAACGACGCCGCCTGATCAGGGCTCATCGCCGCGGACGGCAGCTCCGCAACGATTGTCACCGCGCCGCCGACACCGCGAATCTTTCCGGCCAGGACGCCGCCGAACTTGAGGAAATCGCTATCCTTGAGAGCCGACGCCTTGCCTGCGCCGACGACGATCAGCCGATCAACCTTGAGTCCCTCCGGCGCAAGGATATCGAGCGTCGCCGCGCTCTTGCCCTTGAACCGATTGGCCGCCGAGGCTCGTTTAACGATTGCGGCTGACGCTCCGAGAGCCTTGCTCGCGGCCCGGCCGAACTTCAAAGTCTCATCGCAGAACACCACGAGGATACCGCGCGGCGCGGCCGAAAACGGAACAAAGCCGACCTTGACGGCGTCGGGCATCAAAAATCCTCCAAAATCAGGGACGGCGCAGCGCCGAAACCGGCTGGCTTGTGAAGGCGCGACTATGACCTGTCAAAGGCAATGCTGCCAAGGGTCTGCGAACCCGGATCAGCCATCCGCGGCCGTAATGGCTCCAAAACACCCCGGCGCACAGATTTGAAGTTCCGCCGCCTTGACGGCAAGGCAATATAGGCTGGAATTTAACCATAATCGATGCGCATCGAGGCTCGGCCATTTTGTTGACAGATCAAAGGGATGGTACTGAGAGGCGAGTCAGGTAAACAATTGCCGGGGGTTTGGGGGAAGCCTCCACCGGAATCGGCGTGCGGCCGGTTGTTCTGATCCGGAGGACGGGGGATCGTTCAGACCAATGGGGTCGATCGATAAGTATATTTTCCGGACGACGCTGGCGTCGTTCGTCGTGGTCCTGGTCAGCCTGACGGGCGTGATCTGGATTACGCAGGCGTTGCGCGGCATCGACCTGATGACGAGCCAGGGTCAGACCATTCTGACGTTTCTGGGGATCACCAGCCTCGCGATCCCGGTGCTGGTGCTGATCATCTCACCGATCGCGCTGATGATCGCGATTTCGCACACCCTCCACAAGCTTGCGACGGATTCCGAAATCATTGTGATGAACGCCGCCGGCCTGTCGCCGTTCCGGCTGTTCCGGCCTTTCATCTACGCCACCGTGGTGGTGGCATTGCTGGTGGCGTTCATCGCAGCCTATCTCGCACCCGACGGGATGCGCCGGCTGAAACGATGGGACGCCGAGATCACCGCCGACGTTCTGGCGAACGTTCTGCAGCCCGGCCGATTTGCGCAACTCGATCAGAACCTGACAATCCGGGTTCGGGAACGCCAGCCCGGCGGCCAGCTTGTGGGGATATTCATCGACGACCGCCGCAATCCAGATGAGCGGCTCAGCATCATCGCCGACCGCGGAACCGTGATGAACAACGACAACGGATCGTTCCTCGTTCTGGAGAAAGGGCACCTGGAACGACTCGAGGCCGGCAAACGCGAGCCGACCATGGTGGCGTTCCGCCGCGACGCGTTCGATATGTCGAAATTCTCAAACCGTGGGCGCGACGTCGTTTACGGCATCCGCGAACGCTACCTCTGGGAACTGATCGTACCCGGTCCGGCGGACCCGCTGGTTCAGCAGATGCCGGGTCAGTTCCGCGCCGAGCTTCACGATCGCCTCACGGCGCCGATCTATCCGTTTGCGTTCGCCGCGCTGACCTTCGCGTTCCTCGGCACGCCGCGCACGACGCGCCAGAGCCGCAATTTTTCCATGGGAGCGGCGATCGCCGCCGTGTTCGGGCTGCGCATGGCGGGCTTTGCACTTTCGGTCATGACCGTGAAGACGCCGACAGCCGCGCTGCTGCAATACCTGCTTCTGTTCGGCGCAATCGGCCTCAGCATCCGCGTGATCGTTGCCGGCACCGTGCTCGAACCGCCGGCCGCGCTGATGGAGGCAATCAACAGATCGAACGCACGGCTCCTTCGACTGTTCGGGAGGCCGGCGGCCGCATGAGCATGTTGACGAACACACTGGGCCGCTATTTCGCCGGCCGTTTCGCGGTGGCTGCGCTCGGCGTGTTCGCCAGCATCTTCCTGCTTCTCGTTCTCGTCGACTACATCGAAATGGTCCGGAGAACGTCCGGACTTGCGTCTGCGTCCGCACTCATGGTCGCGGAAACATCGCTGTTCAGGGTGCCGCAACTGCTGGAAAAACTGACGCCGTTTTGTGTCCTGATCGGCGCCATGACCTGCTACCTGGCCTTGTCGCGGCGGCTCGAACTGGTGGTGGCGCGCGCCGCGGGCGTCTCTGCATGGCAATTCATCTCGCCAGCGCTCGCTTGCGCGCTCGTCCTCGGCGTGCTCGCGACCACGGTCTACAATCCGATGTCCGCCAACCTGCGCGAACTGTCCAAGCGGATGGAGGCCGAACTGTTCGGCAGCGCCCCCGGAGGTGGCCTGCAGGACGCATCCGGCTTCTGGATCAATCAGGCGACCGACGAGGGTCAGGCGATCATCAACGCCGTGCGCAGCGAGCAGCAGGGCGTTCGCCTGACCGGCCTCACCGTGTTCAGGTTCGATCCCGACTCCCGGTTCAAGGAGCGCATCGAGGCCCGCGAGGCGACCCTTGAGGACGGCCACTGGCTGTTCAAGGACGTCCACCGCTTTACCCTCGACAGCCCTCCGGTCGAACAGGAGCGATTCGTCCTGCCGACGAGTCTCACTCCGGCCCAGGTGCGGAACAGTTTCTCGACCCCCGAGACTGTGTCATTTTGGCAACTGCCGGGCTATATCAGGTCGTCCGAGAGTTCGGGCTTCGCCACCGCAGGCTACCGGCTGCAATATCACAAACTCCTTGCACAGCCGTTTTTGCTGGCAGCGATGGTGATGCTGGCAGCTTCGGTGAGCCTCAGGTTCTTCCGCTTCGGCGGCGTGCAAAAGATGGTTTTAAGTGGCGTGGGATCGGGCTTTCTGCTCTATGTCCTGTCCAAGGTAACTGAGGATTTGAGCAAGGCCGAACTGATGAATCCGATCGCTGCGGCGTGGCTGCCCGTCTGTGTGGGCGGCCTCGCCGGCTTTTTGGTCTTGCTGTACCAGGAGGACGGGTAGTGGCTGCAATCGCTGCCCCCCGAAGACGCTTGCGTGCTTGCGAGCGGCGCGCCTCCCCGCGCCGCCGGATCGGCGTGTCCGCGATTCTATTCTCCCTGATCCCCGCAGCCCTCAGCCTGCTCGCCGTCGTCTTTCTGGGCATCGTCACGGTCGCGCCAGCCGCCGCCCAGAGTTTCACCTTCAATCCTCACCCGACAAAGCCCAAGCCGCCGCCGGCTCAGAACAACGGGCAGATGCTCGTGCAGGCAACCGAACTCGATTACGACTACAACAACTCCCGCGTATCGGCGGTCGGCAACGTCCAGATGTTCTACAACGGCACGAGCGTCGAAGCGGACAAGGTTATCTACGACCAGAAAACCAAGCGGCTCCACGCCGAGGGCAACATCCGCATGACCGATGCGGACGGCAAGGTCACCTACGCCAACATCCTCGATCTGAGCGACGACTATCGCGATGGCTTTGTCGACTCGCTGAGGGTCGACACCGCGGACGCGACGCGCATGGCCGCAAGCCGGGCCGATCGGACCAAGGGCAACTACACCGTCTTCGAGAACGGCGTCTACACCGCCTGCGCACCTTGCAAGGATGATCCGAAAAAGCCGCCGCTGTGGCAGGTCAAGGGTGCCCGCATCATCCACAATCAAACCGAGAAGATGCTGTACTTCGAGGACGCCCGGCTGGAATTTTACGGCGTGCCGCTGGCCTACATGCCGTTCTTCTCGACGCCTGATCCGACCGTGAAGCGCAAGAGCGGCTTTCTGATGCCCTTTGTGTCTTCCTATGACAAATTCGGGGTCGGGGTCGAGGTCCCCTATTATTTCGCGCTCGCGCCGAATTACGACCTGACCCTCTCGCCTCGCTTCACCACGCGACAGGGCGTGCTGATGCAGGGCGAGTTCAGGCAGCGCCTTCTCGACGGCGCCTATCAAATCCGTGCTTATGGCATCAACCAGCTCGACCCGGACGCCTTCGGTTCAGCTCCCGGCAACCGCGACTTCCGTGGCGGCGTCGATACCAAGGGCCAGTTCGCACTGAACGACAAATGGGTCTGGGGCTGGGACGGCGTCCTGCTGAGCGACTACTTTTTCTTCTCGGACTACCGGCTCAGGCAGTACAGCGACCCGCTGCAATCGTTCCTGAGTCTGCCGACCGAGGCGATCTCGCAACTTTATCTGACCGGCGTCGGCAACCGCAGCTATTTCGATGCCCGCACGATCTACTATCTCAGCTTTTCCGGCAACCAGAGCCAGGTTCCGGTCGTTGCACCGGTCATCGACTATTCGAATGTTATCAACCACGCGGTTCTGGGCGGAGAGTTCAGCTACAAGTTCAACTTCGTCAATCTCACGCGTGATCAGGCCCAGTTCGATCCGATCTCGACGCTCGCGAATACCTCATACCTGTGTCTTCCGACATCCGCCGACCCCATGGCGCGGACGCCGAACAACTGCCTGCTGCGCGGCGTTCCCGGCACCTATACGCGCCTGACCGCCGAAGCGCAGTGGCGGAAGTCGTTCACCGATCCCATCGGCCAGATCTGGACACCATTCGTTTCGCTTCGCGCCGACGCCATCAATGCCGACATCTCGAACCAGCCCGGCGTGTCCGACTTCATCCAGCCTGGCAACACGAGCACGGTTCGCCTGATGCCGGCGGTTGGCCTCGAATATCGCTACCCCTTCATCAACGTTCAGCCCTGGGGCACCACCACGATCGAACCGATCGCGCAAGTCATCATCCGTCCGAACGAGTCCTATGCGGGCAAGCTGCCGAACGAGGACGCACAAAGCCTGGTGTTCGACGCAAGCAATCTCTTCAGCGTCGATAAGTTTTCCGGATACGACCGTGTGGAAGGTGGCGGCCGCGCCAATGTCGGCGTGCAGGCGACGACCCAGTTCGATCAGGGCGGCGCGATCAATTTCCTGTTCGGCCAGTCCTATCACCTGTTCGGCCTGAACTCGTTCGCCGTTTCGGATATCAGCAACACCAGCGTCGATTCCGGCCTGCAGCGCGCGCAATCCGACTATGTGACGAGCATCAATTATTCACCCAACAGCATCTTCACATTCAGCACGCGCGCGCGTTTCGATGACAGAACTTTGAACGTGCAGCGATTCGAGGCCGAAGGCCGCGCCGCATTCAACCGCTGGTCTGCGAGCGTGTTGTACGGTGATTATGCCGCGCAGCCTGATCTTGGATATCTTACACGTCGCCGGGGCATTCTGGGCTCGGGCTCCGTCAAGATCGCATCGAACTGGGTCGTGCAGGGTGCGGCACGCTGGGATCTGGAAGCCGACCAGATCAACCAGTATACTATCGGCGCAGGATACGTGGACGACTGTTTTGTTCTCGGTCTCAACTACGTCACCTCGTATACATATTCCGCAGGATCAACGCCGCCCCAGCTTAACCATGCTTTCATGCTCCAACTTGGCTTGCGGACACTGGGTCAGACCCGCGGGGCAGCCGGCTCTGGCATCCAGTAGTTTCAGAGCGGCGACAACTGGATGGCGGAGTGCTCCGCCGATGTCCCGGTTCACCAGAGACTTGCTAAGCGCGACTGACATGAACATGATTTTACTCCTTCGGGCGTTTCGCCGCCTTGCCATATTCGCAGTTCTTTTGTTGGCGTGTTTGAACTCGCCGCTGCATGCGCAGGCCGTGGCGGTCATGGTCAACGGCGAGCCGATCACCACGTTCGACATCGAACAGCGCAGCCGGCTGATTCAGATATCGACGCACAAGACCCCGACCCGGCAGCAGGTGATCGACGAACTGATCGACGAAAAGGTGAAGGTCAAGGAAGCCAGGAAATACGGCGTCAACCCGACATCGTCGGATATCGACCAGGCCTACGCCAGCATGGGCGCCCGAATGCGAATGTCGCCCGATCAGTTGACGAAATCGCTCGCTTCGCAAGGCGTCCGCCCGGACACGATCAAGGCGCGCCTGAAGGCCGATCTCGTCTGGGGAAGCCTCGTGCGCGGGCGCTTCAAGGACAGCCTTCTTGTCAGCGACCGCGACGTGAACGAGGCGCTGAAGGCCAGCGGCGGCGACCAATCGAAAACCGAAGGGTTCGAATACCAGATGCGCCCCGTGGTGTTGATTGTCCCGCGCGGAGCGGCCGCTTCCGCAATGGAGGCCCGGCGCAAGGAAGCGGAGTCCTTGCGCGAACGCGTTCAGTCATGCGCGGATGCGGCTCACCTTTTCAAGGCGATGCGGAACGCCACGATACGCGATACCGTCGTCAAGACGTCGGCCGATCTGCCGCCGCCGCTTCGCGATCTGCTCGACAAGACGCCCGTGGGTCATCTGACCCCGCCGGAGATCACGCGGCAGGGCGTGGAAATGGTCGCTGTCTGCGAAAAAAAGGTGACCAGCGTGGATACCCCGAAGAAAAAGGAAATCCGCGAGAAGATGTTCGCCGCCAAATACGAGAAGAAATCCAAGGATTATCTGGACGATATTCGGAAATCAGCGATGATCGAATATCGTTAGGGCGACGCCGGAAAAACGGGCGAGTGACCGAGTGACAATGGCGCTCGCGTCTTCCTTCGACCGGGGACAAACAATATTGTGAGCGGCGGCATGTGCTTGACGG
The DNA here is from genome assembly GCF_001897285.1 of Nitrobacter sp. 62-23. GTDB lineage: Bacteria > Pseudomonadota > Alphaproteobacteria > Rhizobiales > Xanthobacteraceae > Nitrobacter. Next base: position 2,452 of record NZ_MKSM01000025.1, on the reverse strand, counting down.
AAGGCCGCGCTGGAGCGACCGCGTTGTGAAGCCTCTTGCACTGACCCTTGGCGAGCCGGCCGGCATCGGACCTGATATCGCGATCGCAGCGTGGCTCCGCCGCAACAGCGATGCCGTTCCGCCGTTCTATCTCCTTGGCGACCGGGCATTCATCGCCGCACGCGCCAAGCTGCTTGGAGTGGATCTTCCCCTCGCGGACGCCGCTGGCGGCGACATCTCTCGGATATTCACCGAAGCGTTTCCAATCGCTGCAACCGGCCATCCGACAACCGCGCGGCCCGGTCACCCCGACGACAACAGCGCGGCCGCGGCCATCGGGTCGATCCGCCAGGCGGTCAACGACGTCGTTGCCGGACACGCAGCCGCGATCGTCACCAACCCGATCGCCAAGAGCGTGCTCTATCGTGCCGGGTTTGCTCATCCCGGTCACACCGAGTTTCTCGCCGAACTGGCGGCGAGCGACGGCAAGCCGCGGCAACCAGCGATGTTGCTGTGGTCATCCGATCTGGCGGTCGTGCCTGTTACGATTCATCTTTCCTTGCGCGAGGCGATCGCGACGCTGTCGAGCCCGATGATCGTGGACACCGTCCGCATCGTCGTTTCCGATCTGCAATCACGCTTCAAGATCGCCCGGCCCCGCATAGCGGTGTCCGGACTGAACCCCCATGCCGGAGAAGACGGCTCGCTCGGAACCGAAGATCAGATGATCGTCGCTCCCGCCGTCGCAACCTTGCGCGCCGAGGGGATCGATGCCAGAGGCCCGCTCCCCGCCGACACCATGTTCCATGAAGCGGCGCGACGGACCTATGACTGCGCGATCTGCATGTACCACGATCAGGCGCTGATCCCGGTCAAGACGCTGGCTTTCGACCGCGCGGTCAACGTCACGCTGGGACTGCCGTTCATCCGGACATCGCCCGATCACGGCACGGCCTTCGACATCGCGGGCACCGGGCGCGCCGATCCATCGAGTCTGATCGCGGCGCTGCGCCTGGCCGCGCAAATGGCGGACGCAACGCATTCGGCATGAGCACAATTGACGACCTCCCTCCGCTGCGTGACGTCATCAAACGCCACGCGCTGTCGGCGCGCAAATCCCTGGGGCAAAACTTTCTGCTCGATCTGAACCTCACCGCACGGATCGCGCGCGCCGCCGGCCCGCTTCAAGATGCCACCGTCATCGAGGTCGGCCCTGGTCCCGGCGGATTGACCCGAGCGCTGTTGGCCATGGGGGCTGGGCGTGTAATCGCCATCGAGCGTGACGAGCGTGCGCTCGGACCGCTGGAAGAAATCTCGGACCGCTATCCCGGACGCCTCACCATCATCAACGCGGATGCGATGCAATTCGATCCTCGTCCGCTGCTCGGCCCGACGCGCGCAAAGATCGTCGCCAACCTTCCGTATAACATCGCAACTGCGCTTTTGATCGGCTGGCTGAGCATCGAGCCGTGGCCGCCCTGGTATGACGCGATGGTGCTGATGTTCCAGCGCGAGGTGGCCGAGCGGATCGTCGCCCGCGAAAACGAGGAAGCATATGGCCGCCTTGGCGTGCTGTCGAACTGGCGCGCCGAGACCAAAATCCTGTTCGACATATCGCCCGCGGCGTTCGTGCCGCAGCCCCAGGTCACCTCCTCCGTCGTTCGGCTCGTGCCTCGCGACAAGCCTGAGAGTTGCGAGCGCCGGCTGCTCGAACAGGTCGCCGCCGCCGCCTTCGGACAGCGTCGCAAGATGCTGCGGCAGAGCTTGAAATCACTGCCCGTCGATCCGGCGTTACTGACCGCGGCCGCCAATATCGACCCGACCCGGCGAGCCGAGACCGTTCCGATATCCGGCTATGTTGCCATGGCACGCGAATTGGCGGACTTACGAAGCAGAACAAACAGGGCCTGAGGAGAAAACGTGATGGCCCTCATGAGACGCCAATCGCTCGTGACATTCGATGCGCCGTTGCGCGAGACCACTATCGATGCACCGAAGCCGCAGGGCCGCGAGGTTCTGGTGCGGGTGGAGCGCTGCGGACTCTGCCATTCCGACCTGCATTTGCAGGACGGCTACATGGATCTCGGCAACGGCAAACGGCTGGATACGACTCGTGGCATGGCGCTGCCCTTTACCCTCGGGCACGAGATTGCCGGGGTTGTCGACGAAGTCGGCCCGGACGCGCCGAAAGACATCGTCGGGCGAAAGAAAGCGGTATTTCCCTGGATCGGCTGTGGTCAGTGCCGGGACTGTGTGGCCGGGGACGAAAATCTCTGCGCCAGAAACCGCTTTCTCGGCGTTTCGATCGACGGTGGATTCGCCACTCACGTGCTGGTGCCGGACGCAAAATACCTGCTCGACTACGATCCTCTGCCGGTCAACATGGCGGCGACGCTGATGTGCTCCGGCATCACCGCCTATGGTGCTCTAGGCTCGATACTCAATTGTTCTTGCGGTGATTGATTGGGGCTGA